>NZ_CP028811.1:2078524-2771365 GCF_003055625.1 Flavobacterium magnum
TACGCATCCCAAACCATTAATGGCAGCGAGAGTCTTGCCCGCAAGAAAATTAATGTAACCGTGAACACGGTGTCCGTTACGCCTGCGTCGAGTGAAATCTGCGGCAGCGAAATCCAGGCATTGACGGTAAATGCCAGTATCAATAACCCGGTACGGCAATTGGGGTCAGGTGTTTCCACCAACACCAATTACACTCCGTATCAGGGATATTGGGGCGGCGCCAGAAGCCAGGCGGTGTATACGGCCAGCGAGTTGTCTGCTCTCGGATTGCATTCAGGCAGCCCAATCAACTCCATCGGTTATAAGGTGACCTCCGGAACGCCAATCCAACTCAGCAATTTTACAATAAAAGCGGGATTCACTACGGTAAATGTGCTCGAAGATTTTATCCAAAGCCCTGATTACACGGTCTTCACGCAGGCTTCGTATGTTCCGCAAACCGGTAACGGCGAGATAGATTACACGCTCTCGACACCATTGGTCTGGGACGGGATCTCTAACCTGTTGGTTGAAACCTGCTACAACAACAATAACAATGGCGGAACGCCGGTCAATAATTTAAATGTCGAATCATCCGAGGTTGCCACGAAATTGTACAAGCATGTGAAAGTGGACAACGAGCCTAACATTTGCAGTCGCGCCACTATTTATGAGCCTGCCGTGAGGCCGAATCTCAGGATACTGAGCGCGCCGGAGACCATGATGACCTGGTCGCCTGTGGAAGGGTTGTACACGGATGCAACGGCAACTGTCCCTTACGTTGCAGGAGAAAACCGCGCTGTAGTCTATGCGAAACCCAGCACTTTTACGGTTTATACTTCCACCGTGGTGTCGCCAAGCTGTACTATCGTTAATACGGCGTCAGTAGATGCGCATTTTACACCCGCTCCTGAATCCTCGAAGCAATATTTCTGTTCGGGTGCGACCGTAGCTAACCTGAATGCTGTGGGAAGCAATATCAAATGGTATGACGCCGAAAACAATCTGCTCACTTCAGGCACCATGTTGCAAACCGGATTGTATTTTGTTACGCAAACTGCTCATGGCTGCGAAAGCACCAAGGCAGCGGTTTCGGTCATAATTAATGATACACCCGCTCCGGCAGCGACAGCGCAGTCGTTCTGTTTTGAAGCGACTGTGGCCGATTTGGCTGCGACGGGTACCGATCTACAATGGTTCGACAGCGAAAACCATGTTCTGGCATTGACAGACAGCATCCACACCGGGACGTATTACGTTTCCCAAACGGGACACGGTTGTGAAAGCCCTAAAACGGTAGTTCCGGTGACCATTTTCAATACCGCTGCGCCAATATCGGCAGATCAGGAATTTTGCGGAACGGCCACCGTATCTGAATTGACGGCCGTCGGAGACAATATCAGATGGTACGATGGATCAAATCATATTGTCAGCGATTCCGATGTCCTTCAGAGTGGTGTCTATTTTGTGACGCAAACCCAAAACGGTTGTGAAAGTGACCGCACTATGGTTATCGTGACCGTAAACCAGACGCCGGCACCTGCAGCCGAAAGCCAGACATTCTGCGGAGTAGCCTTAGTCTCGGATCTGAATGCTCTTGGTTCTGGTCTCAGGTGGTACGACGCCGAAGACATTCTTTTGGCACCAACCGATATGTTGTCGACTGGCACATACTATGTGTCACAGAGTGTAGCGGGTTGCGAAAGCGAAAAGACAGCAGTGACTGTAACCGTTAACAGCACACCATCGGCATCGGCAGCTGACCAGGCATTTTGTGCCGGTGCCATCGTAGCCGATTTGATTGCTTCAGGAACTGATTTAAGATGGTATGATAACGACCATTTGCTTTCATCACCTGATGCTTTATTGGAAACCGGAATATATTATGTGTCGCAAACTGCCCATGGTTGTGAAAGCGACATGACCCCAATCAATGTCACCATCAACCCGTCAACGACCTCTGAAGAGACGGCGACGGCATGCGACAGCTACGAGTGGAACGGCCGTGAGTATACCGAAAGCGGCGACTACACCTACGAGGGCGTGAACGCCTTTGGCTGTACGCATACCTCCACGCTGCACCTGACGGTGAACCGCAGCACCACCACCGATGAGACGGCAACAGCCTGCGGCTCCTACCTGTGGCACGGTGTGACCTACACCAACAGCGGCGATTATACCTACAGCGGCACGAATGCCACGGGCTGTACCGAGACCGGTACCCTGCACCTGACGGTGAGCCACACCGCGGCCCCGACGGCCACGGCGCAGTCGTTCTGCAGCGGCAGCATCTCGAGCCTTACGGCAGCGGGCACCGACATCAAATGGTACGCTTCCCCGACAGGAGGTACTGCCCTTGGCGCCGATACGGCCCTGGAGATGGGAACCTATTACGCCAGCCAGACCCTGGGCGGCTGCGAGAGCGACCGCACTGCGGTCAGCGTGACGGTACAGGTGGGCATGCCATCGGCAGCCTCACCTCAGACTTTCGTATGCGGGGCCAGGAGGACGAACCTCTCGGCCACGGGCACCACGCTGAGGTGGTACACCACACCTTCGGGCGGCACGGCCATGGCCTCCTCAGACCTTCTGGCCAGCGGCACCTATTACGTGACCCAGACCATCGACGGCTGCCAGAGCTCGAGAAGGGCCGTTGAGGTGATCGTCAATACGATCGCCGCACCGGTGTCAAACGACCAGACCCATTGCTATAACGCTACGGTGGCCAACCTTACGGCCAGCGGCACCGACATCAGGTGGTATGCCACCGCCGCAGGCGGTACGGCACTGTCCACGGGCACGCAGCTTACTGCGGGCACCTACTACGCCTCACAGAAGACGGGCAGCTGCGAGAGCGCCAGGACGGCAGTCCTTGTGACGCTTTCGGGCCCTGCGCTTCCCGATGCGCCACAGGCACAGGCCTACAACTGCGGATCCAGGAGGACAAGCCTGGTGGCTACGGGCACGGGCCTTAAATGGTACACGTCGCCTATGGGCGGCACCCCGATGCTCTCCTCAGCGCAGCTCGTTACGGGCCCTTATTATGTGAGCCAGACCATCGACGGCTGTGAAGGCCCGAGGAGGGAAGTATCGGTGACGATCCTGTACCCTTCGGCGCCGACCGCCTCCACGCAGTTCTTCTGCACGGCGGCTACGGTGGCAAACCTTTACGCTACGGGCAGCGGCATCAAGTGGTATGCCTCTGAGACCGACACCACGCCGTTGGCATCGACTACCCCTTTGGTTACGGCTACCTATTACGCCTCACAGACCAATTCGATGATGTGCGAGAGCGCACGCACGGCCGTAGAGGTGATCACGGGCGGCGCACCTATGCCTGAGGCGCCCTCACCGCAGACGTTCGTTTGCGGCACCAGGCGTCCAAGCCTTGCGGCTACCGGCAGCGGGCTGGCGTGGTATACGGTACCGAGCGGCGGTACGGCACTGTCCTCTACGGCGGTGCTGTCCACGGGCACTTACTATGTGAGCCAGACCGTCAGCGGCTGCGTAAGCGGGCGCAGGGCGGTATCGGTTATCATCACCAACCCGTCGGCACCGGCTGCCACGGCGCAGGTATTGTGCTCGGGGTCTACGGTGGCCAACCTTGCGGCGGCCGGCACGTCCCTGAAATGGTACACGTCCCAGGCGGGCGGCACGGCACTGGCAACGGGGACGATACTTTCAGGCGGGACCTATTACGTATCACAGTCGGTGGGCGGCTGCGAGAGCGACCGTACGGCGGTCAGCGTGACCATCAACACCGTGGCGATGCCTGATGCGCCCTCGCCGCAGGTCTTCAGCTGCAACGTGAAGCGCCCTGCCCTTACGGCTACGGGAACCAACCTGTTATGGTATACGGTGGCCACAGGCGGATCGGCGCTGCCCTCGACGGCGCAGCTCGCCACAGGCACCTATTACGTCTCCCAGACCATCGACGGCTGCACGAGTGCGCGCCGCGCGGTATCGGTGAGCGTGAATGCTACGGCGCCACCGGCGGTATCTGACCAGTCACTTTGCCAGGGCAAGCTGGTAAGCGACCTTGTGGCTACGGGCACGGCACTGAGGTGGTATGCCTCGGCGAGCGGCGGGACTTCCCTTGCGGGGTCTTCGCAGCTTACGGCGGGCACTTACTACGTATCGCAGACCCTCAACGGCTGCGAGAGCCTTCGGGCGGCGGCCAACGTGACGCTGATCTCGTGCATGGTCAGGATGCCTGAGATGGTACAGCAGGAAACGCTCTCTCAGGAGGCGGTGGCTGCAGGGTACGGCATCAGGATATTCCCGAACCCGACCTCGTCGCTACTCAACATCAGGTCGGATGGCGACTTCAGGGCCGAGCATGTGGTGATCCTGGATTCAGCCGGCAGGGTGGTCCTCGAGCAGAAGGGCACTGAGGTGATCGACGTGTCGCGCTTTGCGGCAGGGGTATACATCCTTCGGGCGACCTCGGGCGAGAGGCAATACCAGGCGAAATTCGTCAAGGAATAATCAAAAAGTATACAGATAAGGAAAACCGGGCATTGTTCCCGGTTTTTTTATGGTGTATGGCAAGGTGGATGCGGTACGGGGCGGGAATCGGGAATTGGCGGATGCGCCTGCGGGCAACGCGGCGCCGCGCCAGCGATCGCAGCAAAGTGCCATGCACTGCGGAGTGCGCGGTCACGGTACGGCGACGGAGGAAGCCGTAACGGGAGGCGCCATAAAAAATGGAAAGTTATTCTGTTTTACGCAGGTACCAGTTGCCTTTATATTTTTTAAAATCGGCAAGGTCTTTTGGCGTGCTACCGTCGACTTTCCTCAGCAGGTTTGGTGCGTCCTGTGCTGCCGGATTGATGTAGACATTCCCGGAGGCATCGACTCCGATGACTTTAGCGTCATACTTCAGGAAGGCTTTTGAATATTGCGCGATCTGTTGTTTGGTGAAATAAGGCTGGCAGTCCTTATCGGATTCTTTGATCAGGTGCTCATCAACGGCGGTGAGTTCTTTGGTCTTTGGGTAAACCGTGGCGATGTATGCAGGGCAGGAGAGGTCGAATTTTGCCACCATGAGCATCAAATTGGCAGTTTCGTCCCTTCCACGGTAGCCCACGTAGGTATTTTTCAGCGCGGAGAAATCTACGGTGTCGTATTTTTTGATGGCCGCATCGATTTGAGTGAAGTCGGTTTCCTTATGGCAGGACCAAAGTAAGAGTCCGGCGGCGGCAAAAGCGATTTTCCTGACAGTCATTTTAGTATTTTTCTTTTGCTATTTTTTCGTGTAGTTCTGGAATTTGCTGCAGCGCTGCAGTGCAATAAAACAAGGTGAATTCCGCCTCAAGGACATTGGCTTTTATTGCAGGGTCGTTTTCGGTTAATGCCTTGGCTTCTTCAATCGAGTCGACATTGAAGATGTAGATGCCACGGTAATTGCGATCGTTTTTACCGAATGGCCCCGCCACCGAAAGTTTACCGTCTGCCGCCATCTTGTTGATATTGGCCATGTGGCCTTCAAAAAGTGCTGTCATTTCCTGCTGCGAAGCGGAGGTATTACTGCCGGTCCTGAGCAGGCAAAAAACATATTTGCGCATACCATGCGAGTCTGCGTTGAGTTTTTTCGCAAGCGCTTCGTCATAAACCGGCTTGGATTCCTGGCAAAATGCCTGTAATGCGGTGCATGTGACGAGCAATAAAATTAATTTTTTCATTTCCGATCTTTAAAATAATTTGTAAGATGCGACCAATTGGACGGCGCCGTAACCAGCATCCCAAAAGGAATATACGATCATGCTTTGCATCGTGTTATACCTGACCTCGATAGCGTATTTGCCATAATTATAGCCCGCGCCGAAGAATAAATTGCCGCCTTTGCTCACGTCAAATTTAAATCCACGGTATTGTAATGCGGAGGAGAACGAAAACCCCAGTGCGTAGCCGCCCGTGAGAAACAGGCGTGAAGGGTTCTTTAAGAACATGTAGTGTCGGACGCCGATCGGGATGTTCACGGCCTTATAATCCACGATAAAAGGATTGACCGACGTTTCTTCGTATTTGAGATAGTGGTAGTTGGGATTCGCGAAAATGGCCCACTTACCATGGTTGTAAGGCAATATCGATTCAACTTCGAATCCGAAGCCCGGCGAAGCATGCATTCCTGTACTGATGTCGACATTCTGGGCGTCGTTGACAAGCCGGACACCGGAAAAATTTACACCGCCCGTAACAGCAAGGTGTATGGCTGTCTTTGACGTTTCTTTCGTAACGGTGTGCGCGCTGCCGTTGTCGGCATAATATTTTTCGAATACCCTTACGAGGTCCTGTTGTTTGTATTGCAGGTGTTCGAAATCCTTCTGCGTGAGCCTGGCTGATTTCAATGAAGTGTAAAGCTGCTGCCTGAAGTAGTTGTTCTGAGCGATAGTGGAGGGGTCCAGCAAATAATCTTTAAAAATCAGCTGTTCCGGCGCACTGTTTTTATTGTATACAAAAAAGCGGACGTGGTCGCCTGCCTCGTAGGAAAGCAGGCTGATGTCGGCCTCAGTGACGTATTTAAGAAACACCGTCATTTCTTTAAATTCGGGCTGCTTTTCCTTGCTCAGGGCGTTGATGTTTTTAGAAGATTGGTCAATTTTTACCGTAAAACGTTCATAGAGGTCTCCCTGGTCTACACCGAACTTTGAAACCCGTTCGATCGTTGCCGTAGTGCTTTGTTGATCCGGACTTTGCTTGTATTGAAAGCTGGTGGGATTGTTGCGCCAGCCTTCGTCACGGATCAGGCAATTCGTTCGGACCCCATTGTTGTCAATGTAGAATCCCGGAACAAACTCGATCTGCGCTATGGCCTGGTAACCAATCAGTACAAAAAAGAGTAAATATTTTCTCATCATGTTGTTTTTGGAAGCGTCAAAATAAAACTTTTTTCAGTTAGTTAGCACGGTTCGTCATCAAAATTCTACATTTCAGTCAGGAATTATTTTATAACACGCGATAACATCGCACATTTGTGGTACCAAAAAACAACTTATGAGAACCATAATTACCATGTTCCTGCTGCTGCTCGCCGGAAGCGGTTTTGCGCAAACGAAAATTTCAGGTAAAGTCACGGATCCGAAAGGCAATCCGCTGCATGGCGCCAATGTCTTCCTAGACGGTACTTACGACGGTGCCACCACCGACACTGAGGGGAATTTCAATTTTACGACCACTGAAACCGGACCGGTTACACTCAGGATCACTTACCTGGCGTTTACGCCTTATTCCGAAACTTTCGACGCTACGACTTATATCCCAAAGACATTTTCACTGAAAGAAAGCCTGAATTCGCTTGACACCGTCGTGATCAACGCGGGCACATTTGAAGCCGGGGACAAAGGCCGTGTGGCGGTCCTCAAGCCACTCGACATCGTGACGACCGCGGGTTCAGCCGGCGACATTGTGGCGGCATTGCAAACCCTGCCCGGCACGCAGACGGTAGGGGAGAGTGGCCGGCTTTTTGTGCGCGGCGGCGAGTCCGACGAGACCCAGACGTTCGTTGATGGCTTGCGTGTGCCACAGCCTTATGGCGCGTCAGCTAACAATATCCCGACACGCGGCCGGTTTTCACCCTTTCTTTTCAGCGGGATTTCATTTTCTACCGGAGGGTATTCGGCAGAATATGGCGAAGCCCTTTCGAGCGTGCTGCTGTTGAATACAACTGATGATCCCGATCAGGAAAAGACCGATGTTTCGCTGATGACCGTTGGGCTGGGTGTAGGGAATACACAAATGTGGAAGAAAAGTTCGCTTAGCCTGAATGTTGCATTCATCGACCTCAGTGCGTACCAGGCAGCCGTGCCACAGGCGGTGGATTGGAACAGGCCATACCAATCGTTGTCAGGGGAGGCGGTTTACCGGTATCATTTTGAAAACAACGGACTGCTTAAAGTATATGGTGCCTTCGATGCGTCGCGATTCAGTTTGAATCAGGTCGACATCAACAAGCCTGAAAAGGTGCGCTTTGGCCTGGAAAACAACAATTTTTATTTCAATTCGGTTTACAAAGGTTATTTTGGAGACAATTGGCAGCTGACGGCCGGACTGAGCCACGGCCTCGGGCGCAACGACATCCGGATTGATGCGGATGATGTAGATAACGTGGAGAACGCCACGCACCTGAAAATGAAACTGAAAAAGACTTTTTCGGAACACATTAAGTTGAATTTCGGGGCAGATTATTTCATTACTGCTTTCGATGAGCATTTTCAGCCATTCGGCGGTGTGCGCTACAGCACCGGTTACGATGCCAACATCGCCGCCGGATATGCTGAAGCCGATATACTTTTCACCAAAAAATGGGCTGGTAAATTTGGTTTCCGTGCTTCGAATAATGATTACCTTGATCAATCGGCGATCATGCCCCGCGCATCGTTGGCTTATAAAGTCAGCAAATTCGGGACGCTGTCCGTTGCTTACGGTGACTTCGTGCAGGCGCCAAAACAGGAATACCTCAAATATTCCAGCCGCTTTGAAAACGAAAAAACCCAGCATTATATACTGAATTACCAGTATGCGAGAAACGGGCAGACTTTCCGTGCGGAAACGTATTATAAAAAATATGACGACCTGGTGAAATTCACTTCGACCACCTATAATAATGGCGGTTTTGGTTATGCCAAAGGGGTTGACGTGTTCTGGCGCGACAATAAGAATATTAAAAACCTGGAGTACTGGTTCTCTTATTCTTACATTGATACCCAACGGGATTACAGGGATTTTGCTTACGAAGTTACACCCAGCTTTGTCTCGAAACACACCGCATCACTGGTGACCAAATATTGGATCCAAAGCCTCAAATCGCAGGTGGGCTTTACGAACAGCTTCAATTCAGGCAGGCCGTACAACAACCCAAATGACGTCGGTTTCATGCAGGGGAAAACCAAGGCATACAACAACCTGAGCCTGAGCTGGGCTTATCTGCTGAGCCAGCAAAAGATTTTGTATTTTTCGATATCGAATGTGCTGGGCACGCACAATGTGTTCGGGTATGAGTATGCCAATGCGCCGGATGCTGACGGAACGTACCGCAGCCGCGCAATAACGCCCACCGCCGACCAGTTCTTTTTCGTTGGGTTTTTCTGGACCATCAGTAAGGATAAGAAAAGCAATCAGTTGGATAATTTGTAGTCAACACACGCTGACTTTCCGGTTCATCATCAAAAAGCGACAGTTCAGTCACCATTAATTTTAAATCAGCGATTGCGCATTTACATTTGCATCATACAATAACAACCATTTAAAAATCAACATCATGACAAAATTTTTTACCATCATTACACTACTCGTTACCGGCCTGTTTTTCGGGCAGGGAAAATATGAAGAAGGCATGGGCAAAGCGTTTAAACTTTGGGGCGAAGGAAACAGTACCGAGGCTTCGGCGTTGTTTGAAAGGATCGCTTCGGCAGAAAAGGACAATTGGCTGCCAAATTATTACGTGGGGCTGGTGAACGTAACTTCAGCATTCACAACCCAGGACAAGGAAAAACTGAGCGCACTGCTCGATAAGGCGCAGGATGCCGTCGATGCTGAATTGGCGAAAGCGCCCGAGAATCCAGAGTTGCTGGTGTTGCAAGCCATGATTTACACCGCCTGGATCGTATACGACCCGATGACCAATGGCCAGAAATTTGGGGCGAAAGCCATGCAGATTTATGAGCAGGCGATCAAGATTGCGCCTAATAATCCAAGGGTAGTATTCTGCAAGGCGGAATTTGAAATTGGCGGGGCGAAATTCTGGGGTACTGATACCAAGCCGATGTGTGCTGAAGTTGACCGTGCCATCGGGCTGTTCGCTACTTATAAAGACGATACCAAGTTCGGGCCAAGCTGGGGGCTTGACCGGGCGTTGCAAACCCAGGAAGCCTGTAAAAAGTAAATACAGAATCGGAGCGGTGTCGCCAATCCACGCTGACGCCCCGATCATCAAATCAACTTAAAGACAATCAAATGTTAATCCGAAATATTTTCCGAATCAGTATCAAGGGCCTTATCGTCAGCCTTGTTATTTTCTTCGCGTTGAAAGGCATTGAAATGGCTTACGGCGACGCGTTGGTGTTCGATATGGCATTGTTGCGGGAAATCGGTTATTATTGCTTATTCGGGGTGACGCTTACAACAATCAATTCCTGGTATTTCCATTACATCAATAAAGAAGTGGACTGGGGAAAATACAGCCGCTACCGTATCCTGATCGGGGCTGCGGGTAGTGTCATCATCACCCTGGCCGGCGTTTTCTTTGTCCGTTTTTTCATTTTTGTAGCGTTGGAAGGCCAGGATGCAGCGGTATTTGTTAATGCGGAAAGGGTTCGTTTTTACATCATTCCGCTGATCATTACGATCTTCGTGACGCTTATTTTCCATCTCGTTTATTATTACAAGGCGGTCAACGAGAAGAAAATTGCGCAACAGCAGATTATCGCGGGGACGGCATCAGCGCAGTTTGAAAGCCTGAAAAACCAGATTGATCCGCATTTCCTTTTCAACAGCCTGAACGTGTTGAGTTCGCTGATTGAGGAAAATCCGGACAGCGCGCAGAAATTTACTACCTCGTTGTCCAAAATTTACCGCTATGTGCTCGAGCAGAAAGATAAGGAACTGGTCGACCTGGACGAAGAGCTGGCTTTCGCCAAAACCTATATGAACCTGCTCAGGATGCGTTTCGAAAACAGCCTTTTTTATGAATTGCCTGAAAATAATTACCCCACGGAAGCGAAAGTCGTCCCGCTCTCGCTCCAGCTACTGCTCGAAAATACCGTAAAGCACAATGTCGTAAGCGAAGGAAAGCCACTGCATATCAGTATTTTTATCAAGGATGACTACCTGCATATCCGGAACAACCTGCAGAAAAAAAAGGTGTTGCAGGACAGGCGCGGCGTGGGTCTGCAAAACATCGTCAGCCGCTATGGCATCATCACCAGGAAGCCCGTGTTTGTAGAAGAAAACGGCGCCTCATTTACGGTTAAAATTCCGATCCTGACCCGGCAGGTCGCCGCGGATGCGCCGCCACAATACGATGAAAGCAATGCATACTTCCGTGCGAAGGGCAGGGTAGAGGAGCTTAAGGGGTTTTATGGAAACCTGCTGTCATACTGCATCGTCATTCCCATGCTTATTTTTGTAAACCTGAGCTATTCGCCTGATTTCCACTGGTTTTGGTTTTCGGTGTCAGGCTGGGGCTTCGGATTGATTATGCACGCGTTCAAGGTTTTCGGATACAGCTCGAAGTGGGAGGACCGTAAAATACGCGAGATCATGAATAAGAGGGAAAATACCCATACGTGGAACTAAAACATACCAACATGCAAACAGATTATCGACAAGAGGAGCGATTTCGCGAGGCCAAAAAGAGGGTCGAGGAACTCAAGGGATTTTATGGCAATTTGACATCTTACATTGTGGTGAATATCGGACTGGCGATACTGAATCTGATGACTTCGCCGGAACAGCTATGGTTTTTCTGGCCGATGTTCGGCTGGGGAATCGGGGTGCTGTTCCATGCCATGAAAGTATTCCGATTCACGCCATTTATGGGTAAGGACTGGGAGGAACGCAAAATCCGCCAGTTTATGGAAGCAGAAAGGAAACGCAACGAATCGTTTAAGAGCGAATAATATGAAGACGTACAAAGAATCCCCGGTCAATGAAAATTATGCGTTTGCTGAAAAAAGGGTCAAGCGCATCAAAGGGTTTTATACGCACCTGCTCATTTACGCAGTAATCAACCTGGCCGCATTGATTGCAGTTTATTTTGAGGTAAAGACGGTATCCGACTTTTGGAAACTGAAAAACTTCTGGATGCTCCTGTCTTGGGGCGTCGGCCTTGCCGCGCATGCTGTTTCCGTATTCGGACCCCATGTATTGTTCGGACCAAAATGGGAAGAACGCAAGATACGCCAGATCATAGAAAAGGAGCGAAAATCACAACACTGGGAATAATATGAACCTGATCATTATCGAAGACGAAAAGCCGGCAGCCAGGCTATTGCAGCGTAAACTCGAAAAATTCGGATTAAAGACAGCGACGATGCTCCATTCGGTGGAAGATGCGGTCGCGTGGTTTCAGAATAACCCGCATCCGGATTTGATTTTCCTGGATATCCAGCTTTCCGACGGACTCTCTTTCGAAATTTTCGAAAAGGTCGACATACGCAGCGCCGTGATTTTTACGACGGCTTACGACGAATATGCATTGCGCGCGTTCAAGCTCAATAGTGTTGATTATCTGTTGAAGCCCATTGACGAAGACGAGCTTGAAGCGGCACTTCACAAGTTTCGTGCCATGATACCACAGCAGCCGTTTGATTTTGAATCCATCCGCAGGATGTTCTCCAATCCGTCCGAAAAAAATCATAAAAGCAGGTTCACCGTCAAGATCGGCCAGCACCTTAAAGTCATTGGCATTGATGAGATTGAGTGTTTCTACAGTGAAAATAAAGGCACCTACCTCCACACGCTCGACAACCGGGACTACCTCATTGAGAGCTCGCTGGAAACATTAGAGCAGGAACTCGACCCGGATAAATTTTACCGCATCAGCCGCAAATTTATTGTGCCGTTGCAGTCCATCCGTGAAATCGTCGTGTACAGCAACTCGAGACTGAAGCTGATCTTACCTACGTACAAGAGTGACGATGTGGTCGTCAGCCGCGAGAAGGTATCGGATTTTAAAGCATGGATCAATTAGCCGTTTTTGATCCGAAATGTATCGCAAAAATTTAACGATTGCGATGCGATTTGCACCATTCGATGCTGAGGAGAATTTGTATTTTACCTTCAGGGAAGGGGCGATTGCAGCCCTAATCAATTTTTACGGAGCGCTGTTACGGAAAATCCATACCGTATGTTAAACTTTGTTTTCTGGTACCGTATGCGTAGGAATAAAAAAACTGTTTCGCCTTAATGCGCCGGGATCGGCAGCATATAAAGCGAAACAGTATTAAAAGTCGTGTTGTTGTGTGCGGCTTAGTCGAATAAGGATTTAATTTCTTTTTCGGTTTTTCCAAGTTTCTGTTGCAATTTTCCCCACATTTCCTGCTCTTTGCCCTCTTCGTACAACAAATCGTCGTCGGTTAAGTCGGCAAATTTCTGTTTGAGCTTTCCTTTAAACTCTTCCCAGTTTCCTTTAATTTCAGTTGAATTCGGCATAGCAATTGGTTTTAAGTAACTAATAAACTTCTTTTTCAGTTACAAAATTGCCTTTAATTGCCCGGAATCCTGTTACAGAATTTTCCCCGAATGTTACAATATAATTTTTGTGCGCTTTGATTCCGCCGCGGAAATACTTAGGTAAAACTGCAACCCAAACAGCAGTGCCGCGATCACGAGATGGATAGTCTGAGATCCGAACGGAAAATCAAGGTAGTAGATGACCACCCCTGACAGGATTTCAAAAACGATCAATCCCATAATTATATTCATTTTTCCGAAACCCAGTTTTTTACGCCGGTTAATCGCAAACAGCCAGACGTTGATGCCTAAAACCAAAAACGAAAACGAGCGATGGATATAGAATATTACAGGTGGATCCAGCAGCGCATCGTCCACATTTTGATGTCCCAGCGCCCCCACCTGCTCATCAACAAACTGGCGTACCTGTGTTCCCATGGCGATCTGGACCAAGGTCAAAAACAAGGCAAACACCATCAGTCTGCTGAACAGCGGATGGTATACGTTGCCGGATGGCCTGTCCTGCGCTTGGCGTATGATATACAGCAGGACCGCCACGATTAGTAACGCGACGACCATGTGCAACGTGATTTTCAATGGATTTAAAACGGAATAAACCACGCGTGCCCCGAGCCATCCCTGAATTCCCATCATGATGACCGTGAGCCAGGCAAGCATCGTGATGTTTTTGCGTTGTTTCCAAAACGCAAATGAGCATACTGCCATCAGCAACACGGCAATCCCCGCCAACGCGCCCGCCAGACGGTTAAGGTATTCAATCCAGGTGTGCGTCGGATTAAACACGGCGTAATCATGTTTTGTATAGGGTCGCCAATGCGAGGGGTCATAGGTGGCCCCGGTTGTAAAGTCATCGTTAGCCACCCACAATTTTTCATCCTTGATGATGACCTGGCCTGATTCGAATTCGCGGTTCGGCGCCCAGGTCAATTCTTTGATGTCCGTAGGCGGGATGTAATAACCGAAGCATTTAGGCCAGTCAGGGCAGCCCATGCCGGAGCCGGTCATACGCACCAGCGCACCGGCGATGATCACGATGTATATGAGAATCAGCGATATTTTGGCAAACCGAAGAAAATATTTTTTCATAGTTACAGCATTCTTAACAATCAAGATTAAATAAATTTCCCGAATGGGCCTATTTCGCTTACGGCTTCGTCAGCCCCATTTTTTCCGCCTGCTCTTCCATGAAGCGGTAGGCTGCATCGTAGTCATTTGGGATGTCACCTTCGAGGATTGCTTCTTTGATGGCTTCCTTTAAAACCCCGATTTCACGCGAAGGTTTCAGGTTGTAAATCGCCATAATCTCTTCACCGGTGATGGGTGGCTGGAAATTACGGACGTGGTCGCGCGCTTCGACTTCAACAATTTTTTTACGGACCAGGTCAAAATTCTGATGGTAGCGCTTAAATTTGACCGGGTTCTTCGTAGTGATATCAGCTTCGCACAGGATCATCAGGCTTTCTACATCCTCACCCGCGTCAAACACGAGCCGCCTTACGGCAGAATCGGTGGCGATGTCCTGCGACAAAACGATTGGTCTTGAGCTCATCATCACCATTTTCTGCACAAATTTCATTTTTTGGTTCAGCGGCATGTGCAGCCGTTCAAAGATTTTTTTGGTCATCTTTCCGCCGACAAATTCATGCCCGTGGAATGTCCAGCCTTGTTTTTTGGAAAACCGTTTAGTAGGCGCTTTCCCTATATCATGCAGTAAAGCTGCCCAGCGCAGCCATACATCATCGGTATTCCGGCTGATGTTGTCAACGACTTCGAGCGTATGGTAGAAATTGTTCTTGTGCGTATGCCCTTCAATTTCCTCCACCTGGTTTAATGCCGTCAGTTCGGGTAAAATGATGTCGAGCAGCCCGGTTTTGTACAACAAAAGAAACCCTTCTGACGGTTTTTCCGAAGCGAGTATTTTATGGAGCTCTTCGACAATCCGCTCACCGGAAATGATCCTGATGCGCTCCTTATTGTCAGTAATCGAATCCAATGATTTTTTGTCAATCCCGAAACCCAGTTGCGTTGCAAAACGGATGGCCCGCAGCATCCGTAGTGGATCGTCAGAATACGTAACATCCGGGTCTAACGGCGTCCGGATCATTTTATCATTCAAATCCTGCAAGCCCCCGAACGGATCGAGCAGGTCGCCGAATTGGTCTTTGTTCAGGGAAAGCGCCAATGCGTTAATCGTAAAGTCACGGCGGTTCTGGTCGTCTTCCAACGTGCCGTTCTCGACTACCGGATTACGGCTGTCGGCCTGATAGGATTCCCTGCGTGCGCCGACAAATTCAATATCGGTGCCTTCATAACGCAGCATCGCCGTACCATAGTTTTTGAACACCTGTACTTTGGGTTTACGCGGCAGCATGGCGGATATTTTCTGGGCCAATGCAATGCCACTGCCCACAGCCACGATGTCGATGTCCTTTTTTGCACCGCGATCCAGGATCAGGTCCCTTACAAAACCGCCGATGACATAGGCGTCAACCTGCAATTCCTGTGCAGCGGCACTGACAATATTAAAAATCGGGTTTTGAAGTGCTTCCTTGTAGTTTGTTTTGACCAAAATCTGAATAACCGCCCGGCAACTATTAATTATTAACTATTAATCGTCAATTGTCAATTGTCAATTATTTCCTGATGATTTTCACCTGCGAATCCTGTGTCAGTTTGATTATGGCTGACGGGTTTCCGTTGGTTTTATCACGATGCAAATTTACGACATAGTCCACACCTTTAATAATCTCCGGACTGATTTCTTTAAAACTTTTTGGTGTAGGTTCGCCCGAAATATTAGCCGATGTAGAGACCAATGGTTTTTTCATGCGTTCCATCAGCTTGTAGCAGAAAGGTTCCTTCACGAGACGCACGCCAAGCGAGTTGTCAGCGCTGATTACGTTCTTTGCCACATTACGCGGATTGTCCAGGATCAGCGTTGTCGGTTTTTCGCTGAGGTCGATGATCTGCCAGGCGGTTTCCGGAATTTCCTTAAACACGTTGTACATCATTTTCTCCCCGTTCATCAGCACAATCATGCTTTGGGTTTCGGCACGTTTCTTGAGCGCGAAGATTTTGGCGACAGCCGTTTCGTCGGTTGCATCACAGCCGATGCCCCAAACAGTATCGGTAGGGTAGAGGATGATGCCGCCGTTACGGATCACTTCATATGCATGGTGTACTTCCTGGTTGATGTCTTCCATAATCAGTTCTTTTTTGCGGTTTTTTTCTTTGTCGCCTTGAGGTCATTTCCTTTAATCGTGTAGTGCCAGGTCAGTGCCATGTAACGGTTGTAGTCGTCAGTAAGCGGACTGCTATTGAGGCGGCTTTCGCCAAACGTACGCAGGTTGATCCGCTCGATTTTCGCTTCTTTCGGGAAATAATAGATTTCGTCCGGCACGACCATCTTGTCGAGTCCGAAAGCCTTGTTCTTTGATTTGTCGTAAAGCGAAGTCCCGAAACTGTAATATTTAAAACCTTTTGGCGCGATCATTTCAATCAATGTAGGCATGATGTCGACATGACTTCCCGGCGTGCGGTTAACGGATTTCGGGATGGATTTCCCGTACATGATAAACGATACCGACGACTTCTCGTAGAGGTTCGGGTTGTGGTTGATGAAGCGCCTGCCATAATGGTCGCCTGTAAAGCAAAACAGTCCGTCGCCGTATTTCTTTTCAGCCGAATCCACAAAAGCGCCAATCGCTTTGTCACCATACCACAGGTGGCCCATTTCCTTCATGGTCATTCCGCCATCGTAATATTTCCTTACGCTGGCAGGGAAATCCGCTTCCGTATGGTACGGGAATCCTTTGCCATAAATATCAATCGCGTAAGGCGGATGATAACTTGACGTCAGGATTACATTGAGCGAGTTTTTGGCAGGATTGGTGTTTTTCAACACCAGGTTAAAAAGCTTTTCGTCTTCGATACCCCAATCGCCTGAATCAGACTTCCCGCCGGCGTCCACACCTGAAAATATCCGGTCTACACCCTGATATTTGCAGAAATCACCGATATTTTCCCATGACAGGAATCCGCCGTAAAATAAATTGGTCTCATATCCCAGTTTCTTAAACTGCCTGAAAATCGAGGTTTCAAAAGGTTCGTTGACCGTTCCGAGCTGGCTGATGTTCACCCCGCAGTGCGGTACATCGGTCACGATGGCGCCAAACGAATCAAAAGTGGCATTGGCTGCCGGAAGGAAATCGGTAAACTGGGTACCGTTAGCGGCGATGCGGCTGAGATTTTCCGAAAATTTAAACGGTTTGTATTTGTCCATTAACGGCCACGAATCATAACTTTCCATAACGATGAGGAAAATATGTTTCGGTTTTTCTACCGTTGGGCCCTGTGCGGTTTTCTCAAGCAGGTCGGTAACTTTAGCCTGCGGAAAATCCATCCTGAATTGCGCCTCGCTTAGAAACGGGTTTTTCCCGTCGAGGAGGTTAAGCTCATTAAAATCCTCCAGCGCGTATTTAAAGGACCGGAACGGATTGACGATCGTCTTGTTCAAAAAAGCGTCTTTGGAAACCCCTGCCCATTTCCTGATGGCCGGAACCGATGAAAACGACCCGCGCAGGCTGCACACGAAAAGCGCGATGACCAAAACGACAAGAATGGGGCGGCTGTATTTGAAGCGGACCTGCCGAAGCCGTCGGAAAATAAAATCCCGCCGTTCGGAATAGGCCAGTATCACGATGCCTGCACCGATGACGATTATAAAGGTCGCCATATTCAGTAACGGATGGTACTCATCGGCCATCAGCGTTTTGGCCACTGCCTTCTGGTCATCGTATAAAGCGAGGAACAGGAAATTGTTGAACTGGTCGTGGTATTCCTGGAAGTAGCCGATCGTAATGATGCAGATGATCGTGGAAAGGATTACAAAAAGGATTTGCGTAATTTTCCGGCTGATGATTGCGGGGCGGAATTTGTCGAACGGTGCGAAAATCAGCAGCAGCAAAAACGGGAGCATCAGAAAATAGCCCATGACGGTGCAGTCAAAACTGAAACCGGACGACAACGCCTTGAATATCTCGCCGCCATCTGCGGCAGCACTCAGTTGTTTCCTGAAAATAAAAATGAATGTAATCCTGAAAAGCGTAAAGAAAACAATTCCGAAAAACCAAAAGAACACCTGGTTGCCCAGCTCTTTAAGGAAATTTTGCCATTTCTGGGTTTTGTCCATACGAAGATGCATTTGTAAAGCTGCGAATTTACGATAAAAATTCCTTTAACAAATTGTAAATCCCCACTATAATTAGGACTGTATCCGCTGCTGGTGCCTGATTGACGAGGCCATCGGCGGCCCGAGCGTGATGAGCTTAAACAGCAGTTTAAAATGTTTGGGATTGAAGATGGCCTTGAGCAGGAAAACAAACACAAAGAAGGTTTTCAACAGCGCATAACTGAAAAATCCGTGGTTTTTGCGCACGATGTAAAGGTGCGAGACTTTAAGCTCGATTTTTTTTGTATAACCCAGGTTCGTGCTTGCCCCGTTGATGTGTACATAATCAATCGACGGGAAGAAAATCGTCTTCAAGCCATTGTTAAGCAGCCTTTTGCAAATGTCCATTTCCTCGAAATAGAGAAAAATATTGGTATCGAATCCGCCAATTGCGTTGAAATGCTCCGCCTTGAACAGCATGAAACTGCCGACGACATAGTCTGTCCGGACGGGTGCGGTATACGATTGATGCCTTTTGGCCTTATTCGGATGCAGTTTTTCGTAAAGCCAATACCCGAAAAACCGGGTGCTGAACGTGTCAAAGTGACCAAAAGCCACCTGTTTCCGTTTGTCGGAAAAAATCGGTTGGATGCCGATCACGCCGGTATCCGGGTGGGTGTCAAAATATTGGAGCAACGGCGTGAACGAGTCGGCCAGCAGTTCGACATCATTGTTGATGAACGCAAGGTAATCACCCTGCGCAAATTGTACGCCGAACATATTTCCTGATGCAAACCCGGTGTTGATCCTGCTGCGTATCAACCTGATGCGGTCGTTGTGCAGCGCATTCAATTTCTGCTCAAGGTCGAGAAAGTCGTCTTTTTTGGACGCGTTGTCGACCACGATGATTTCGTACCGGATGGCGGCGGGCGTGGTCTCAATAATAGAAACGACGCAATTGTAGGTTAAAAGCGAGGTGTTGTAATTGATTATGACTACCGAAACATCCATCATGCTGTTTATTTTGAAGCCCCCTGGTACAGGCGGCGCAATTCCTTATAGCGCTGCGATACGCTGAGCGCATTGAGGTAACAGATGATGATGCCCTTCTTGCCGTCGAGGATGCCGAGCCTGACAAGGTATTGGTACAGGAAATTGTATGCTGAATGTCCCAGGTAATGAAATACGGTCGGCTTGAAACCGGAACGGAACTTCTCCATCGCCTTGAGCTTGCCGTACGCAATCATTTTGGTTTTATAGGATTCATAATCCGAATAGGAGTAATGGATCAATTTGTTTTTAAAAACCGCGATGCGCCCATCGACATCGAGCTTTTCGTGCACCAGGCGCTTGGCCGTATAATGCGCCTTATCTTTCCGGAATAACCTGAAAATCCTATCAGTCTGCCAGCCGCTGAAGTGGAGCTGCCTGTTTTTGAAAAAGAATTTCCGGTAAAAAAGATACGCGCTGATCTCGTTGTCGTTGCGGTTTACCGTATCGATGATTTCTTGTTTGAGTTCCGGCGTGAGCCGCTCGTCGGCATCGATAAAAAGGATCCAGTCATTCTTGGCCTGGCTGATGGCGAAGTTGCGCTGGCTGGTGAAATTTTCAAATTTATTCTCTATAAAGCGGACGTTCGGGAAAGATGCTGAAATGGCTTTGGTATTGTCTGTACTATAGGAATCCACTACGATGACTTCTTCTGCGAAGTCGAGGTCACTCAACAATTCCTTCATGTGTGCCTCTTCATTTAACGTGATGATAAGAACCGATATGTTTGTTTGCGGCTTAAATTCCATTCAATATTAAATATTCAACAAATATAATTTATTTACTATTTTTGCAAAGGTTTAATTCAAAAAAAACTCAAAATAGCGCGGTTTTTCAGGCTCCAACGGAATTTATGTATATTCGTTGCTGAAAAACCAAACCGAACCCCGACCGGCCTATGAAGATAACTGTTGTCATAAGTACTTACAATGCAGAGAAATGGCTTGAGAAAGTCCTGATTGGCTACAGCAACCAGTCTTACCGCGATTTTGAAGTGATTGTCGCAGATGACGGTTCGAGGGAATCTACCAAAAACCTGATCGACGGTTATGCATTGACATATCCGGTACCCTTGCGCCACATCTGGCATGAGGATAAAGGCTACCGCAGGCAGGAAATCCTGAACATCGCCATTATGGAAGCTGCGCACGGATACATCATCATGACCGATGGCGATTGCATTCCGCGTAAGGATTTTGTGGCAGTTCACGCCGCTTACGCAGAGAAAGGCCGTTTTCTTTCCGGCGGTTATTGCAAGCTTAATATGAAGGTCAGCGAGGAAATCAACGGCGACGACATTCTTTCCGGTCGCTGTTTCAATGTAAAATGGCTGAAGACGAAAGGCAAACTGGGTTTTTCGCAAACGCTGAAGCTGTCCTCTAACGGACTCCTGGGCAACATTCTCGATACCGTCACGCCTACAAATCCGTCGTTTAATAATTGTAATTCTTCCGGCTTCCGCGAGGATATGATTGCAATCAACGGTTATGACGAGCGGATGAAATATGGTGGTCCGGACAGGGAGTTCGGTGAAAGGCTGGAAAATTTCGGTGTCAAGGGGATGCAAATCCGCCATAAGGCCGTGTGCCTGCATCTTGACCATGCGCGCAGCTATAAAACGCCGGAATCCCTGGCGGCGAACCTCGCAATCCGGAAAGAGGTGAGGGACAGAAAGTTGTCATGGACGCCTTTCGGAATTATCAAAGGCGAACGAAACGGCTAAAACCGGTCGAGATAATCACCCAGCACCGGAATAATCAACTCCGGCTGGTACTCCAGGTATAATTCCTTCGCCTGTTTTTTCATTTCTTTTGGCGATTTCGCGCCGTATAGCTCCGGTTTAAAGTCTTTGAGATGTACTGAGACGTTTGTTGTTCCGTCTTCAAATGAACTCCACGCTTCCTTTTTGATCCAGGTTGAAAACACCGTAAACGTTGGAACACCGATAGCCTTCGCCATATTGACCGCGCCCCCCTCATTGCCGATCAGCGCCCTGCAATGGTATGTGATTGAGAGGAATTCGCGGATGCTTCCCGGCACCACATCCAGGCGGATTTGACGCTGCGTTTGCGGCAGGCACAGGCTGTAAATCGTTTTGGCCTCTTCGCTTTGTGAAGGCATGTAGTTAAAAAGCAGCACGGCGCCCGTTCTTGCAACAATAAAATCCAACAACTTCGCCATGTAGGGGAATGGATACGTCTTGTTGTCGCCACTGCCCAACACCCCGATCATGAAAATATTTCCGGAAGTAACCTGATGCCGCTCAAGGATTTTTTTCCCGTTTTCGATTTCGGCCTCCGTCAACCAGATTTTCGGCCTGATGTCGGCAGTCGCGCCAGGCGCTAAGAGATTCAGCAGGTTCATGCGGTTTTCCAGGGCGGTCCCGGCGTTGGTCAGCGGCGCGGGAATTTCCCTGACTGTCTGCGTATAAAGGAAACGGGTGTATTTTTTATAAAAGCCCAGTTTGACTTTCGCTCCTGAAAACAGCACGATCAGGTTGCTTTCGGTTTTTCCGTAAGCGTCGATGACGATGTCGTATTGCTGCCTCCTTAGCCTCAGGGCGAAACCGAGCAGCGCCATTTTGCTTTTCCTGTATCGGTCATCGAATAAAACGACGTGGTCGATATTCGGGTTGTTCAGGATGACCGGCTGCGTGAACGGATAGATGAGGTAATCCACCCGGGCATCAGGATATCGCTGCTTCAGGTTGTTACAAATGATGCTCGTCGCCAGCACGTCACCGATCATCTTCTGCTGGATCACAAGAATTTTAAGTTTGTCTGCCGATAAGCCGTTATGCCCGGGAAGCTGCGCCATTTGGTGTTTCAATGTTTTCTGTAAGATAGTTCTCCGAATGATTGTCTTGAAAGTGTGTCAGGGTACGATTGGCTGTCAGACGGCCACATCGTATTCCCTCAGCGCATCATTCAGGCTGGTCTTTAAATCTGTTGAAGGTTTTCTCCTGCCGATAATCAATGCACAGGGCACCTGGAACGCGCCTGCGGCAAATTGCTTCGTATAACTGCCTGGAATCACAACCGATCTCGCTGGCACGATCCCTTTCATTTCTACAGGAGTTTCGCCGGTCACATCGATGATTTTGGTCGACGCGGTGAGGCATACATTGGCTCCGAGTACGGCTTCGGTTTCAACGCGTACGCCTTCCACCACGATACAACGCGACCCGATGAACGCGCCATCTTCGATAATTACCGGGGCTGCCTGTAACGGCTCGAGCACGCCGCCTATGCCGACACCGCCGCTCAGGTGCACATTTTTACCGATTTGCGCGCAGCTTCCTACCGTAGCCCAGGTGTCAACCATAGTCCCCTCGTCAACATAGGCACCGATATTGACATAACTGGGCATTAGTATAACGCCTTTAGAAATGTATGCGCCATGCCGGGCTACCGCATTCGGCACCACGCGGATGCCTTTTTCCGCATAATTACGTTTCAGCGGCATTTTATCGTGGTACTCAAAAATACCCGCTTCAAGCGTTTCCATTTTCTGGATTGGGAAATACATGACAACGGCTTTTTTCACCCATTCGTTTACCTGCCATCCGTCGGCAGCGGGTTCAGCAACGCGCAGTGTTCCGGCGTCAAGCCGTTCAATCACTTCGCGGATTGCATGTTGGGTTTCTGGATTTTGCAACTGGGAACGGTCGTTCCAGGCGGCTTCGATAGTGGTTTGGAGGGATGTCATTTTTATTAAAAAAGGTTGAAGATACAGGATTCAAAGTTAAATAAAAATGATGCGAATTGACCTATCGTATTTCGTAAATTATGCCTCCCGGGTTGCGGGCTAAAGCTTTTTTATTATTTTAGTGCCATTAACCAACAACCCGATTATTATGAAAATACTTAAGAAAATACTACTGGTGATTGCAGTATTGGCAGGACTATTGCTTGTTGTCGCCGCGTTTCTCCCCGCACATTATACGGTGGTGAAGACCGGTGAGGTAAACCGCCCCAAACAGCAGGTTTTCGATTACATAAAATCATTGAAGAATCAGGAACAGTTCAGTGTCTGGGTGATGAAGGACTCGAAAATCCAATTGGTGTACACAGGCGTTGACGGAACGGTTGGATCGTCAGTATCCTGGAAAAGCGAGGAGATGGGTGAGGGAAGCCAGACGATTGCTGCGTTGTCCGATAATAAGGTGGATATAGACCTGAATTTCATCAAGCCGATGCAGGACCAGCCTAAAGCGTCAATGCAGGTTGACGAGGTGGATGCGGGACGCAGCAAAATCACCTACACCTTTTCCGGCGATGCGCCTTACCCGGTGGGCCGCCTGATGTCAATTATCGGAAGGCAATTCATTGGAGACGCCTACGAGCAAAACCTTACCAATATTAAGAAGAATCTTGAAAAATAGAAAAACGCGGGCTTCAAACCCGCTTTTTTTTGTCCATAACCAAAAAATCATCGAAACTTGAAGCCTCCCCGCGCGCAGGACGGTCAAAAAATACGGAGCCTTGACGCACTGCGTGGCGTGCTGGCGCTGATGGTGCTGTTCAGCCATGTCAACCTGATCAGGCTTTATTTCCGCGGAAATACGCTGTACGACCTGCCGGCGGTGTACCATCTGGGTCGGGTGGCCCTTGTCGGTTTTTTTGTGCTCAGCGGCTACCTGATTACGTTCAGCATACTGAAAAAAATGAAAAGCGGTGGGTGGGATTTTTGGCGCTTTTACAGGGCCAGGATGCTGCGGATCTGGCCGTTGTATTATGTCGTGATTTTGTTGGCGATATTTGTGCTGCCACATGTCCCGGCATTGCAGTTCACGCTTCCGCCTGCTGCGACTAATGCCCACGAGGCTCCGGAATACATGAAGTATTATCTGCTGTTCCTCCCGCAAATCCCATCGTTTCAACGCGTGATCCTGCCTTTCGCAGAACCTACCTGGTCAATCGGCGTAGAAGAACTGTTTTATATAATCATCCCGTTGGCCGTATTTTTTTCAAGGCGGAAACTCGCACAGTTACTGTTGGTGTTCCTCGTCGCCTACTTTGCAATCAAGTATATATTGATTTGTATTCCGTGGCCATCCGCAGGATTGCTCCACAAACTGATGCACTTCTACCGGTACGACTGTATTGCGCTGGGCTGCCTCGCGGGTGTCATGCATTTTAACAACAGCAGATGGTTTAGTCAGATCAGCACCAAACACCTGTTGGCTGTGGGAATTCCCGTGCTGGTTTACTTTTTCAGCATGGGTCGGAAGAGCCTTGAGTATTTTCCCTTTGCAATTTATTTTGTGGTCATTGTCGCTTTTTTGGTGAATAAAAACCACGTTATCAGGAGTCCGGGATGGCTGGTGTATCTCGGTACGATCTCGTACAGCTTCTACCTCACACATGAAATTGCAATAGTTTTCCTTGTCAACAAAGGGATCGACACCATCTCAATGCCGCTGATGTATTTACTCTCACTGGGAAGCACGATAGCGCTGGCTTCGGGTTTTTATTTTGCGGTCGAAAAACCTTTCATGACCTGGCGCGCAAGGCTTGACCGGAAAGATGCGCATTAAAAAAAGCAGCCGAAGCTGCTTATAATCTAAAAACCAATGTTCACAACCAGCGGCCCTACCCAATTGGTGTAGGAGCCGTCAAGGCATTGGGTCCTCACGTAAAAGTCATAATCGGTGTTCTGGAATAGTGAAATATAGGTGATGGTTGGGAAATCATTGGATTCCACGGCGTTCGACGTTGGCGACTGGTTGTGCCCCACGAGGTTGAACTCGTACCTGCCGTTATTTCCGGTGTCTGTCCAGGTTAAATTTGCCCCTACCGCCTCGCCGAAGAAGTTGTATTCTACGGAATAGCCCACGTTCGATGGCAAGGTGCACACGTTTTGGTTTGCGGTGGCGAAGTATGATACCGGGCCAACCCATGAACTGAATTGCTGCGAACCGTTACAGTAGCCCCGCACATACACATCGTAAATCTGGTTTGCAGTAAAACTGACCTCGCTGGTCGATGTGCTGTTTGTGGTCACGGTTGTCCCGTTTCCGACGGTAAAACCCTGAGCGCCATACTGCACCTGGTAGTAGGCGTTCGATGCGCCCGCCGGCTCATCCCATGAGATAAACCCACCGTTTACTGCGAGTCCGGAGGGACCGTCGCAGAAGGAATTTATGGTAAGGGTAACCGGACTGGAATATTCGGACGTCGACCCGGTATTGCTTGCCGCTTTTATGGCAAATGTGACCACATCACCGGCTTGCAGGCCGAGCTCAGCTATTGACATCGTGAACGGGTTTTCGGTCCTGGTGGTCACCGGAGCGTAAGAGCCATTCTCAACCCTGTATAGCGTCACATTGGATGCACCTTCGGAAGTTACGTAACTGAAACGGATATTGGAACCCATCTGTGACGCGGAAAATCCTTCTATCTTGATACCCGACGACGCGTCGCTGTCGCCTGAACATGCGCTGAAAATCAGTAACAGGAAGATGACACCCAGCGATAAACTTGATTGGAATTTGTTTTGTAAAATTGATTTCATGTCAGATTGTTTTATGCAAATATATCATAACAGATGAAATGTCGTTGCAAAAAAAAACGTGACCGTTAAATTTTGGGGCTCACCGATTGCGAACATTACCTTCGCAAGGCAAAGTGTCCCTTGATGGTGCGGCCGTCTTCGAGGTTCAGGACATACCAGTAATCATCTGACGGCAGCGGCCTTCCCAGAAAAGTACCATCCCAGCCGCCGGTGTCGTTCTTTGCGATTTCCTTGATGAATTTTCCGAAACGATCAAAAATCAGCACATTGGTATCGGAATTGAAAACGGTGTCTACGCCGTCAATCCTCCAGGAATCATGCACCCCATCGCCGTTCGGCGTAAAGTACTCGGGTATGCCCAGCACGGCAATCAGCCTTGACACCATACCGCAGCCGTTCACATCCTTCACATAAACCGTATGGATGCCGGACGCCACATTATCGAAAAAGTTGGAATCCTGGAACGGACCTGACGGATTGTCGAGGCTGTAGACGTATTGGCCGATACTATCCGGTGTGAGGTTTACGGTCACCGTATTGGTACCGAAAGTGATGTCCTGTATGTCGACCGAGTCTATCGTGGCATCTGAGGAAGGAAACACTTCAACGGTTCGGACTTTCCGGCAGCCTGTCGGCTTTATGACGGTCACCTTGTAAGTTCCGGGATGGTTGACCTGTACGGAGTAGGTGTTCATGTGAAAAGGGATGCTGTTGTATTCCCATAAGTATTCGTAATCGGCAAAAAATGGATCGCGTACCGCCGCATCAATCGTAATGAATTCGTCGGGTTTATTTAGACAAACAAAATCATTGCCGTCGCTTTGCTCTTCGATATCCGGGAGGGTATTCACAACCAGCCTGATGCGTCTGATCATGCTGCAGTTGAGTCCGCCATCGTCGATCCGCGCGTAAACGAATGACTCGTAGGCCACCGGATTCGGGAATGTGGTGGTGTTCGTGATGGCATGCTGCTGGATGACCGCATCCTGCGGCGTGTTGTAGTAGGCAAGCATTTGTCCGCCTGTGAGCGCAATATGGCTGTCGTCAAGGTTGAACGTCGTGAAGCCGTTTTCCTGACCATAGACATCGCAGTTATTAAGCACAATGTCGGGCTGGGCATCATCCGTACCGCCGTGGAGCATCAGCGTAGCATAAGAGATGCACTGCGTATCGGGATTTGTCTGCCTGACGATCACCGCCTGCGGATTGACCGTATTGTCGAAAAAGGCCGGCAGCGGGAGGTTGTTCTGGACGTCTGACATGCTTCCAAAATACTCAACTTCAATACCTGGGTTTGCCGTCGTGAAAACACCGTCGGCCCTATGCAGCTCAAAAGTCGTCAGGCCGTCGGGATGCTCACCGGAATCACATTGGAAATAATGCCCGGTAATTTTCTGCGGAAGCGGATTGACAATCAGCCTGATGGCTACCGTATCGCTGCAATCCCCGTTTGACGCTTTAATAATGATGGTTTGGACATCGGGCACGGTATTGTGAAAAAATCTGGGCAATGGGTTGCGGTCGTGGTCGGCGTCGTCCTGGTTCAGGTAATAACTGATGTTCAGATTATCATATGCGATTCCGGCAAACACATCCTGCGTTACCTTCTCAAGGTCGAATACGGCCTGGCCGTTTGTGTCGTCGTTGTCGATTTCAGTAGAATCACAGGTGACCGATTCCTTAAACGGAAAAACGATGCTCAGCGTAATCTTAAATTCAGCATTGGCGAAACAGTGCGTCGTGTTGTTTTCGATCCGGGTATAAATTGTCTGTGGATTTTGGGTATTGAGGAAATTGCCCGTATTTGCAATCGCGTTGGTGCCAACAAACGCATCATTTTGCGTGGTGTAATACGTCACAGTGACATTTGACTGGTTGCCGATGATCAGCGGCGTGTTTTGTTCCAGGTTGAATTCGGTGATGCGGTCATCGATGTTGTCGTCATCGCATTTCCCGATGTCCAATGTGGTGGTGCCCGAAGGCAGGTCAAAAATCGGCGGGTCATTGAAACCTCCCGTTCCTGTCCAATTGATTGAAAAATTGCTTGTACCTACCGGCCTGTCGACGACCAGAAAATACGATTCCCCCGCGATGACGTCGAGCATGCTCAAAAAACTGTTTCCGGCTTCCCCGGGGCCTTCAGATACGTCCGTTTCGGTGGCGTTCAAGCCGGTGTGGTTGTCGCCTTGCTGCGCCGCGAAAGGGTTGGTCGTCGAACACCGTTTAACAGGTCCCAGGTTGCCGCAGCTTACATTTGGCCCGAAGATGAAAAAATCGAAATCCTCATTGATATCGTTACTTTCCGGAACCAACGTGAATCCGAGCGTACCCGAGGTTGCGATGTCCAGCCTGATCCAGATGCTGTTGTTCTCGCTGCTGCCACATGTAATCCCGGTTCCCAATTCCTGAGTTCCGATCCCGGTCACGGTGAGTCCGCTGAAACCGGAATTTCCGCAAACCACAATCGCATCGGCGCAATCACTCTGTGCAAAAGACGCCTGAAATATCAAAAGTAAAAGGAGTAGGGTGTATTTTTTCGTCATAAATACCTTATCGTTTGAGTGTAAAATGTCCTCTTGCGGTCCGGCCATCGTCGAGTTTCAGCAGGAACCAGTAATCGTCCGCGGGCAGCGGATTGCCATTGTAAACCCCATCCCAGCCGATGTCGGTTCCGGATGGTATTTCTTTCAGCAGTTTACCATACCGGTCAAAAATATAAACGACTGATTTTGTATGGAACAGCGCGTTGACGCCTTTAATTTTCCAATAGTCGTTGTAGCCATCTCCATTGGGCGTGAAGAAAGGCGGTGCGCCCACGACCGCGATGGTTTTGGCTGTCGTTCCGCAACCATTCTTGTCATTGACGACGATCTCATGGAAGCCGGCTGTGACATTATTGAAATAGGCGCTGTCCTGAAACGGCCCGTCATCCAGACTGTATTCGTACTTGCCTGCGCCGGTGGCGTTAACCTGCACCGAATTGGCATCGCTCAGGTCGTTGATGTCCACTGATGTGATCGTTGCCACTTCAGAATACACGACTGTATTGGCCCTGGTCCGGAAGCAGCCCGTAACTTTATCAATTATCCGGGTGGTGTACACACCGTCTTCATTGACTGTGAGCCTGTCGGTAATCGCATTGGGAATAAGCACGCCGTTCCTGGCCCATTCGTAATTAAACCTGCCGGGATTCCCGTTTGCTAGTCCGGCAAATAACGTCACACTTTCATTGACAATTCCGGTACAGATAATTTCCGTATGGTCTTCAAGTATCTCCGGCAATGGGTGCACCGTGAAGGAAATCGTAGTGGTGTCCGAACAGTCCGGATTCAAAGGGTTTTCAACAATGGCGGTCACATTTTGGGAAAAACTTTCGTACGTCACCGGAAACGGACTCGGAATCGGAGTTCCGTCTTCGGCAAAATATTTTACCACAAATCCCATCTGTCCCTGTAATAAGGTTGCCTCGACTGCGCTGGTATCAAACACCACCTTACCATCCGTGTCATTCGGCAGGTCATCGCAACGGGCCGCAACGGTAACGGGATGTGCTATCGGGCGGGCATAGACGACGAACGAAATGATACCCCCCTCAACGCAGCGCCTGCCGGAGTCGTTTGTGAGGACTACCCTGATGTCCTGCGTCGCGGTCCTGAATGGATTGGGCAGCGGACTCGGCAAAGCGTTATTGTCCTGGTCGTAATACGCTACTGTGACGCCCGTCTGTCCCTGCAGGATGGCTTGCTGTAAACCTGTTGTCGGAAAATCATAATCGATTGCGTTGTCCGTCAAGTCACGGTCGCATTGCTTTTGCACGGCAACCTCATGAAACACCGGAAGCGGCTCCACTGTCAAGGTAATGTAGGGCCCCAATCCGAAACAGGCATTGTCTGCAGTACTTTCGACCCGGACCCAGATTTGCTGCTCGGTTGGATATCCTACGTTGCGGTAATTTGAAATGTCACCAATGGAAAGCGGATTGCCAAGGGCGTCATTTTCCTGTAATGCGTCAGCCTCCTTCTTGTAATACCTGACGGTGTAGTTGCTGCTGTTGCCCAGGATCGCATTGATATCAGCGGTCACGGAACTGAAGTCAAATCCGGCAATACCGTCATGGTCATCCTGGTTGGTGTCGATGAAGTCGTCGCATTCAGAAAAAGACCTTGAAAATCCGGCTGGTATCTGGGTCGCTGATACAATCAGGTCCATACGCGTCACGTTGTAACAACCGTTGCTGTTTACGATCCGAACCCAGATTGTATTGCCATTACTGTTGTTGTAGGCAAGTTCGTTAGTAATCTGCTCATTGGTGTCATTGGTTTCCGCAGCGTTTTGCGTGCTGAAATATGAAAAAGTTTCATTGGTGGCATTTGCCGAAATCTGATTTTCTTTTTCCCTCAAATTGAAATCAGCAAGGTGGTCAAGGTCTGATTCACACTGCACCAAAGTGATGGAGGCCGCAACGACAGGCCTTGCATTGACGGTGAGTATTGCCGGATCCGAAATCAGGCCGCAACTGTTGCCGTCTTTCTGCATCACAACGCGGTAGCGGTATCCTGACATCGATGGGCTGAGCGCGGCCACAGTCAGTGAAGCGGTGTCAGCGCCCGTATACTGGGAATTGTTGGTAAGATCGGCGTAGCCGGTTTCATCAGTGCCCACCTGCCACTTGTATCCGTTCACTTCATTGCTCTCTACCGTAAAAGTTACCTGCTGCAATTCGCAACCGGTCTGGTCCTGAGGCTGAAGCACAATGACAATGGGTGCGGCGGTGGTATAATTGTTATTAGGCAATTCGCTGTAACCGGCAGCCGATGTGACCAAACCGTTCGACAAATTAACGGATTCGGGTGACAACCCTAATTTACCATTACCATCGCCATCGTCGAATCCGGCTTCGATTACGTCGTAACAACCGTCGCCATCGCTGTCTGCCGATTGGGAATCAGGGATGCTGTCCAAACCGTCTGAATTGGCAATGCCGAAATTCAGGATGCCGTTGTCCGGCGTGGTTTCCAAAGCATCTGATAAACCGTTTGTGCCAAATGCCGCGCCGTCAACTCGGCCGTCACTGTCTGAATCGGAGGCATTTGATCCCGATTCTGTTATATCATAAATGCCGTCGTTATCGCTGTCAAGATCGTAAAAATCCGGGACCGTGTCGCCGTCTGTATCCCGCTGCCCCAGTCCGGGCTCGACAGCATCGTCCATGCCGTTGCGGTTTGTATCGGTTGTTACAGCGCCTGGGGTGAGATTTCCTGAGGCTTCGATACGGTCAGGGATTGCATCGTTATCCGAATCCGAATCACCCAGATCAGGCACGCCGTCACCATCGGTATCTTTTGGCAGGCAGGACAAGGATAAGGTAAAGGTCGACTTGATATTGCTACCATCGATGAGGTTTTTTTGAATGAAGCGCAGCGTGCTGATGTCCCTTGCGCGGAATGAAAAAGTACCGCTTCCTGCATTGACAGGCAGTCCGCCATTGATCCTGAAACGGATTTCAAACGACGAAAATTCCGTGATGCCACTTTCAAAAAAACCATCATAGTTGGTGTCGACGAGCAACTGATCATCGGGATTGAGCAGCGTGATGGTCTTGTTTTCCGGAACCTGCAGTGTGTATTCCCCGTTAGAAGTAAGCAGGTTTTCGATGGCCGAGATGTCGGGATAGGCGACAACGATACTTGCGGGATTTGCAAAAGTAAATTGTTCTGAAGTGGTGTTCCCCAATCCGGCTGCGGTTTCCACTACAAAACTGCCGTCGCTGCCGCCTGTGAAAGGCGCAGGTACCTGTGGCCCGGTCGAGGCGCCTGAAGCAAACGCATATTGATTCGAATACGTCCCAACCTGTATCTGCCCCGTGTTGGTGGCCGATAAATCAAGCGCGGCGTCCCCGTAAGATTCGAAACAATTGGCGATGCCATCATTGTCGAGGTCGATGTCGGCATTGTCATTTACGCCATCGCCGTCGCCGTCGGGCGCACACGAACTCACAGGGATTTTATCAGAAATCAATTCGGTATTGCATGCCGAAATCCCGGCTTTCACGTAATAAAATCCCGGCGCATCGGGGATGAACGTCCTGTTTATGGCGCCTGAAATCGGCACGTCGTTAAAATACCACTGAAATTCGTCAAAGGCAGTTAACGCATTGACTGAGAGTTCGATGTTGGGGATGCAATTCGATGCGAGGCCGGTGTCGAGGTTCTTGAAAGCGATTTCAGGCTTGAACGTAAAACCGGAATAGAATCCGCCGTAAGTTGCCGCGCCGCTCGACCCGAAATACGATAGGTATACCTGATTTGTCGAGTACACCGAAATGTTGCCCTGAAGTCCCTGGAAAGTATAGGTTTGATAAGCCGGATTCCCGGGTACGCTAAACGGGCCGTTCGCCGTTATACCGGGCGGCAGGTCTGCGAAAGCGTACGTCTGCCCGTTGATGATAAAATTTAGGGACGCGCCGGTTTCGGTAACAATGTTCACGGTGCCGATAAAATCGGTAAGCGTTCCAATCTCATTTATCAACGGGATATTATCAATCACCCGTGGCGTCTCGCAACTTAACGGGGGAAGGAAGCACATGTTCTGGTTCGCCTGGCTAATTTGGCCGCCCATGCCCTGGTAGGCAAATGCATTGTGTGATGTCCTTATATACAGATTGCCATCGGGCCCGTAGTTTGAACCGCTTAACGATAAATATTGCCCGGCATCCAGTGTGGCTACTGGGGAAGTATCGCCATTGAGGAATACGTCCGTATCAGGTTCGTTTGCAACAATCAGCGGACGCTCCACCACGTCGAGTCCGTTGCCCTTGATGAAAATGTATTCCGTCCCGGTACGCTCCGCAGATACGATCTGGTCGAATCCCAGATCCAGATTTTGCGCGTCGCCATTCGTCCCGGCGATCGAACCGCAGTTTACGGCAATGGGCTTGTTGGAAGTGATCAGCGTGCCGATCAGTCCGTCAGCATTGGCGTTGTTTGTTCCCTGTACTGCAATGGTAAAACTCTCGCCGCGGTTTAAGGTGACGGTTTGCGGACTGTTGGCAAAGGCCTCGTGGTTGATTAAGGTAATCGTGGTATTTCCGGGCGGTGGTGCAAAGGTGACCTCGGTATTGTTGTCAGTGGCCAATACCGATGCAAAGGTATAATGGTTTTCAGTAATTGACGGGATCAGCGTGTTGATGAATGCGCCCACACGGAATTCTGTCCCGAGTGCTGCCAATCCTTTTGAAACCAGTCCGCCACCCTGAAAATTCATCGGGGTCGTAGTCATCCTGACTGTCACATACACCTGGTCTTCGGCCTCGACAATGTAACCCTTGTTCTGCATAACCGAATTGACGTTTACAGCGCTTACGAGCAACTGTGTTTCAAATCCGGCCCCGATATTAAATACGTAAGGATTGTCTCTTGTGACCGTACCGTTTACGACGGCGCCACCCAATGCGATGATCCTGAAATTTACAGGGGTTAGGCTTGGACAGGAAATATAAATGAATTGTCCCTGGGGTTCCTGCGCATCCGAATTTGAAAGGGGTGGTATGTAATGTGTCTTACTGAATTGAGGAAAACAGTTTGCAGCCAGCAGCAGACACCAAAACAACAGCACTTTTTTCATATCTCAGCAGGTTTCACATACAATCCAGTTTATCGTTTGAGGGCAAAATGCCCCCGAATCAGGCGGTTCGCGATGGAAATCGTAAACCAATAATCGGTTGAAGGCAACGGTTTCGAGTCGAGCCTGCCGTCCCAGCCGGTACCATTTCCACTGAAGCCGTATACTAATTTTCCGTAGCGGTCAAAAATCAGGACTTCGGCGTCAGGGTAGAGACGCAGAAACGGGATTTGCCAGTAATCGTTGACACCATCGTTGTTTGGTGTAAAGAATTTCGGATAATCCATTACAAAAATCGGTTTGGTGGTGATCCCGCACCCGTGTGTATCGTTGACGTACACGGTATATTCCCCCGAGGTAACATCACTGAACAACGGACTGTCGGAATAGTGCTGCCCGTCAAGAGAATATTCGTAATCACCCGCGCCCGTGGCATCGATGAAAACGCTGTTCCGGTCGCCGCGAAAATCGGTGATGTCTACGCTGTTGATGATTGCTTTTCCTGAGGCTTTTATGACAAATGTCTTGGTCGCCGTGCAGCCGTTCGCATCGGTAATCGTCACGATGTAGGTTTGCGGCTGACTCACAGTAATCGCCCGCGTGGCAGACTGCGCGGTGTCATTCCAGCGATATGATGAAAAACCCGCAGGCGCTTCCAGTGTGATCGTGGTGCCGTCACAAAGAAAGTCTTCTACATCCTCGAGGCCGGTACGCGGAAAAGTTTGAATCACGAGATTTACGGGAATGATACCGTAGCAATCGGGTCCGTTGGTTATGGCTGCCCAAATTTGCTGCTGGAACGGTTCGGTATTGCTGAAATCATCCGAAACCTGGTTTTGTCCAGCCGCAGCATCGACAGGATTTAGGTAATAGTTCACATCAAGTCCTGATGGAAGTCCGGCGGTAACCTGAGGCGTTACTTCGGTCGATAGCGTGAAATGATAAAGGCCATCTTGATCATCGTCGCAGGTTGGGACAGGTGATAAGTTGGGTAAGGCGTTGTTGGCAATCCCGAGATTGATCGGAATCATGCCGGGACAGCCGTATTGGTTCGTGATCTGCGCGTACACTGTTTTAGGGGCTGAGGTGTAGCTTGCGGGCGAATGAATCACTGCGGTAGCGGCTGCATCCTCGTAATAATTAAAGAAAACGGCGTCCGGATTGTTATCCCGGATACGGTCATTTGTTTTGTTTAGGTTAAATACAGCCATACCATCGTTGTTTTCATCACACTGGAAAATGCCCACAGCACTTAGGTCCAGCGGTGCGGCATAGTCGATTTTAATTTCACCCGTAGAGACACAGGCGGTGGCGTTCAGGGTAATCTCTACCTTGTAATCACCTTCCTGAAGAGGCTGAAATTGCGGATTGGTTGCTCCGGCAATGGCAATATTATTACGAAACCACTGATAGGTGTTATTCCCCGGCTCTGTGGCATCGAGGATGACGGTCTCTCCGCCCGCGCATACGGGGTCGCCTGCAGCAAAAGTGCGGTCCTCACCAAGGTCTTTCTCTATTTTGAAACTGCCGCCTCCGAGAAAAATAGCCGAATCATAACGGATGTTCAGGAAATCGGCGATGACCAGTTTGATATGGTATTTAACATATGGGGTTACCGTTGCTTCGGCTTTTAGCACGGCTGTCTGGCCGTTGAAGTTGATGGGGGCATTGTTGCCGTTAAATCCACCAAAGTAGGCCTCATTTTCGGCTGGACAGCCTCCGGCAATCTGTGGGTGAACATTCGTCACCAGGACAGGCTCGTTTGAGCCAGGCAGCACTGCGAGGTTCGTGTACGGCGCGCTGAAATCTGCAGGGCGCAATAAAAACGCAAACCCGTCAGAATACTGGCAGGTCGCCGTGCCGTGGTACTCCTCCGAAGCGAAGATGTAGTCGAAACTGATGTGGTCGCTCAGTGGCGTAAAATCAAATTCCAGGATGGTGGCATTTACGGTTGGAGAAACCCCCAATGCCTGTTCGAGGTCCGGGTCTCCCGGCCAGTCAGGAGAGCCTTCGTCAATCAGGTTGTCATTCGGTCCGGCACTTCGGTTCGCCCTTGCAGTACTTAGCACGATTCCGTTGGCAAAAGGAAAACTGCTTCCGTTTCCGCTAAAAAAAGCATAGCTGTTCTGGCCTGCGTTGAATGGGTCGCCATTGACCGTGAAATTCTCGACATTGGCACACGGGCTGTTGACCAAAACGTCTTCGACGAGCTGCCTGGCCGTGTAATTTTCATCAATGGTAATATATTGGGCCTCCGCAATACCTGCGAATCCGGTCAAGAGCCCAAGGGAAAGCACTTTTCGTATAAAATTCATAGCACCGGCAAAGATACTATAAATCCCGTTTTTGAAGTAATTTATAAGACAATAATACAAAGATCACAATCCACGCCACGGCAATCATCATGCTGCTCAGGTGTACGCTGTAATCTCTCACCACGGCGCTCCCGTTCATTTTCTCGAGTTGCTGATAAGCTTCCAGTCTCGGAAACGGCCAATCGATAAGATTCCACATCGATTGCAACGGGAATAAATCCGCCATCCATTCCGGTACCCTTACGGCGCCGATAAAAACTCTTTCGATGATAAACCACACCACAAGAAAACCGAGCGCAAATGCCGAGCGTTTGATCAACAAACCCAAAAACAGGCAGAACGAGAAGAATGCGCTGAGCTTTATAAGGAAGGCGACAAGGTAATCCAGTTCAGAGAAAACGATGGCCGGTTCGTCATAAGACGAGTAACCGTATCCAAGGATCAAGGTGACAATGAAAATATACACGGTGGAAATCAGTGCAAACAATATGACGGTCAGGAATTTTGACATAATGAATTCCTTCTTACTCATCCCGTCAATGAGGTTTTGCTTCAGGGTGCCATAACTGTATTCATTGGAAATCATTGACACGATCACGATGGCCAGAAAAATTTTCAGGAAGGCCGCAATGAATGTATTGAAGTGCCAAATGAACGGAAAATTAAAGATGCCGACATCGGCGAGCCTGATGTCAATCCCGATGAATTTGAAGTTGATCGTCGTGATCAGCGCCAGCGAGGTCAGCAGTACGAAATAGGTGATGGTCAGAATGCGGCTGGAGCGGCTTTTCCAGATTTTCTGTAGTTCTATGGAAAGTAATCTTTTCATGTTTATTTTTTTTCGGCGGTTAATTCCAGAAATTGTTCCTCGAGGCTGTTCCTGCGCTTGTTCAGGTGTGTCAGCACAATATTTTTCTGGAAGAGATAACGGTTCAGGTCATCGGCTTTGAGGTCTTCCGACAGATAGGCGATCACTTTTGATTCTTCGTTGACCGTTTTCGCCACAAATGGATGTTGTGCCAACGCTTCAGCGAGCAATGGCATATTTTCGGACTGCAATTCGAAAAAACTTTCTTTTGACGTCATGCCGTCGACCAGTCCGGAGTACAGGATCTCGCCCTTGCGCAGCACCAGCACGTGCGAACATACTTTTTCCACCTCGTCCAGCAGGTGTGAAGCCAGCAGGATCGTTGTCCCGGTAGCGGCAATTACGCGTATGATCTCCCTGATCTGGTGGATGCCCTGAGGATCGAGTCCGTTGGTGGGCTCATCCAAAATCAGAATTTCAGGATCGTTGAGCAGCGCGGAGGCGATGGCGAGGCGCTGTTTCATGCCCAGTGAAAAAGTACTGAATTTACTGTCTTTCCGCTCCAGCAGCCCGACAAGTTCCAGTTTTTTATGGATGTTAGCATAGTTGACACCCTTGATCTTGCACACGAGTTTCAGGTTTTGCTCGGCGGTCATATACGGATAAAAATTAGGGCGCTCAATGATAGCGCCCACCCGCTTGAGTGCCTCGTTGTCCTTCAGGGTGCCGCCAAACCAGGCATATTCCCCGGAGGTTTTATTGACCACGTTTAAAACAATGCCTAATGTAGTTGATTTCCCGCTGCCGTTTGGGCCCAAGATGCCGTAGACGTTGCCTTTTTGTATTTCGAGGGAGACATTCTTTACGGCTTTGACCTTGCCGTAAGTCTTATACAGGTTCTTAATCGATAGAATGGTTTCCAAATTGTTTCGGTTTTGTTGGTGGTAAGACGAATGCTGCCACAGATTGTTACGGTTTTCTTAAAATTTTCCTAAGGTAGCGAAAATCCATTTTCTGCGCACGCTGTTACGAAGCTACATGCGCCGTTTACAAGCAGAAGGTTTGCGCAGTCGCATAAAACAGAAAATGCGCTCCGTGGGGCGGAACGCATTTCCATTTAAAACAAAAACAATTATGGACTAACCTAAAAAACCCATTTATAAACGTAAGACGGAAACTGAACAAAAAGGTTGCTTTGTTAATTGAAAATTAACATTTTACGACGAACGGTCGGCGGTAGATAAAATAAAGCCGGGCATTTCTGGCCGGCTTCATACGTATTGTCGTTTAGCTTTTCTGTTCCTTATTGAAATACACGAGGTAGTAATACATCTGCTTTTCCTCATCCCAACCTTTCTCGACGAATTTCTCAGCGCTTTCCGGGTTGATGAAATCGAGCTTGATCTGGATATTGGTATCGAGGTTGATTACGTTCTTGATCTTACGGCGCGCATCAGAAACGGCGGCATTGGCAATCGGGAATTCCGTGACGTCTTCGATACTGTACTTCTCACCCTTGTCGACCTTATAGCTTTTAAACTCCGGAATCAGGTCTGGGTTGTCCAATACTTCATTCAGGAAATTCGTTTCCTCGAACTGGTCGTTTTTGGCAAAATAATTTACCGAACGGTTCATGAACATCACTTCTTCTTTTTTGTCTTCGGCAGGCAGCACGACATCCTTGGCGAAATCCTGGCAGAATTTCAGGTATTTCTTCGTGATGAAATTCTCGTCCTGGAACGCATCAACCGACAGGAAATATTCGAGCCAATAGCGCGCATCGTAGCGGTTGGAGTCAACGGTCAGGATTTTATAGCCCTCTTCTTTCTTATAGTTGAAAATCAGGCAGCCTTTGTCGAGCTTGTTCAGGTTGATGCCCTGCTGCAGGATCATTTCGAGATCGGTGCCTTTTTCCTGGAACTGCAGGAAGTCCGTTTGCAGCTCACTCTTGAAAATCCCGATCGCATCCACAGGATTGTTGTCGATCGTCAGGTTCGTCAGGTAGGCAACATACACCTCACCATTCTTGATGTGCGGATGATTGGACTGCTCATAAAGATGGTTGGTGATTTTTTTCGAAATGTCGTGTACGTTCGACGGATTTTCGAAAATCTCAGAAGCGTATTTGAACATGTCGTTGTAATCCAGATCCACCTCATGCGCAAACTGGAAATAATTCTCTTCCTTGTCGCGGAACGGTTTGAAGAAATACTCCTTGATGAGTGGCACGATCTCGTCCTTGAGCGCAAACGGCGCTTCAGACAGGAAAATGGCTTCATTTCGGGATTTGTTGCCAACGCGGTGGATGGAAAGCGATTCGATGTGGGTGTTGTATAGGTTGATCATTTTTGGAGGTTGGCTTTCCGCTATCAGCGGTCAGCCGGTATAGTTTAATATTAAGATCTGCGTGACAGGTGAAAAAGTGTATTGATTGTTGAAAATGGCAAATCGCTTACGGCGGCATTTAATTCCAATTCTCTTCGAACCCGTAATCCTCAAAGTTTTCGCCGCTGTCAAACTCGTCGAGGTCGTCCTCGTCATAGCCGTCCTCGTCGTAACCGAATTCATTTTCATCCGCTTCAAATTGCTTGTCTGGAGCGTCTGCGGGCATATCGCCGTGCGAAAACAAAGTCGCAGGATAGCTTTCGCCCGGTTGCGGCGCTTCGATTGCGGCCAATTCCACAAGGAATGTCCACATATTCAGGAAATCGTACACATAAATGATCTTGGTGTTGTCTTCGTCCAGGAGTTGTCCCAGCGTATGATCCGCCATTGTCATCTGCTCGCCGGGTACGTCTCCACCATCAAAAAGCGGGATTTCCTCGTCCTGGTTCCATTGCCCGTCACAGGTATAAAAGGACGCCATCTCATTGCCGTCAAACCCAAATGCATTCACTATTGCGTTGTGAAAATCTTCCAGCGTATCGTCATCCATAATGGCAATATCACGGAAAACGTCCTCTTCAGCATCAAGTATTACCCTGAATTTGTAAACCATAATCTTTCATTTTTATTGAACGGCAAATTTACGCAAAAGTTTGGAAGTTCAAGGGGTGACGGGATCGGAAGTTTACAGGAAATCCGTTTGACTTAATTTCCAACATTTTAAATCCGCGCTGCAGCCGGCTCAAGACCTTACGCACTTCCTGCGATGGAAATTGGAACCGTTGCATCGGGCGTTGCTTCATTCTGCAGTGACTGCCGATACGGATTTCGGGAGCAATTGCAATCTGATTCGAGGTGTTTGCAGCTCTTGAACTTCCGAACTTTTTTCCATACCTTTGCCCTCCAAAAAAGAATACGATGCTAGACAGGCTCCAATACGTAAAACAGCGTTTCGACGAAATCTCCGACCTGATTATCCAACCGGATGTCATTGCCGACCAGAAACGTTATGTCGCGTTGAATAAAGAATATAAGGAATTGAAAGCGCTCAATGAAAAGCGCGAAGAATACATCAATGTCCTCGGGAATATCGATGAAGCGAACGAAATCATTGCCGATGGCTCAGACGCCGAAATGACCGAAATGGCACAGCTGCAGCTCGAAGAAGCCAAGAGCAAACTCCCGCAGATTGAAGACGAAATCAAGTTTATGCTGATCCCGAAAGACCCGGAAGATGCGAAGAACGTAATGGTCGAGATCCGTGCCGGTACCGGAGGCGATGAGGCCAGTATCTTTGCCGGAGATTTGTTCCGGATGTACACAAAATACTGCGAAGGCCGAGGCTGGAGAACCTCAGTTGTGGATATGAATGAAGGTACTTCAGGTGGTTTCAAGGAAGTCATTTTTGAGGTTACCGGAGAGGATGTTTATGGTACGCTCAAATTCGAAGCAGGCGTACACCGCGTCCAGCGCGTGCCGCAAACCGAAACGCAGGGACGCGTCCATACGTCGGCAGCGACGGTTATGGTGCTTCCGGAAGCTGAGGAATTCGACGTGCAGATCGACATGAATGATGTCCGTATCGACTACTTCTGTTCATCAGGTCCCGGCGGTCAATCGGTAAATACAACCAAATCAGCGGTGCGTCTGACGCACATGCCCACCGGACTCGTAGCGCAATGCCAGGACGAGAAGTCACAGCACAAAAACAAGGACAAGGCCTTAACGGTGTTGCGTTCGCGTTTATACGAACAGGAACTTGCCAAAAAGCAGGAGGAAGACGCTAAGAAGCGTTCGTCACAGGTGAGCTCGGGCGACCGTTCCGCGAAAATCCGTACCTATAACTATTCCCAGGGCCGTGTTACCGATCACCGTATCAATATGAACATTTACGATCTGCAGAATTTCGTGAACGGAGACATCCAGAAGATGATTGACGAATTGCAATTGGTGAACAATACGGAAAAGCTCAAGGAAGCGAGCGAAGTCTACTAAGAAAACGACAAATGCCTGCCTTACCGCGGGCATTTTTTTTAATTTTAACCGCAGCGACAACCCATGACAACAGCACAACTTATCGCGCAGATCCACAGCAAGAAATCATTCCTTTGTATCGGACTTGATGTCGATCTGAACAAAATCCCAAAGCATTTGCTTGACACTGAAGACCCGATTTTCGAGTTTAACAAGGCCATTATCGATGCGACACATGATTTGGCGGTTTCGTATAAACCCAATACGGCGTTTTACGAGGCCTATGGCTTGACAGGCTGGCAGTCACTGGAGAAAACAATACGATACCTGAACGCGAATTATCCTGAAATCTTTACCATTGCTGATGCCAAGCGCGGCGATATCGGGAATACGTCGACGATGTACGCGAAGGCTTTCCTCGACGATTTACAGTTTGATTCCGTTACGGTGGCCCCTTATATGGGTAAGGATTCGGTCGAACCGTTTCTGCAATTTGAAGATAAGCATGCCATCATGCTGGCGCTGACGTCCAATGAGGGTGCATTCGATTTCCAGACCCTGAATACGGATGGAAAAGAACTCTACAGGCAAGTCCTCGAGACTTCCGTAACATGGAAAAATTCAGAACGATTAATGTATGTGGTCGGGGCTACAAAGGCAGAGTATTTTACCGAAGTCCGTAAAATCGTCCCCGACAGCTTCCTACTCGTTCCCGGTGTTGGCGCGCAGGGGGGCAGTTTATCGGAAGTCTGTAAGTACGGAATGAATGACAATGTGGGATTATTGATCAACTCATCGCGCGCAATCATTTATGCATCCCCAGAAAGGGATTTTGCCGAAAAGGCGAGGGAAGAGGCATCCAAAATTCAGCAGGAGATGAGCGTGATTTTATCGGACCGCTAACGAATCAAATGTATTTATCCTGAATGACTTAAAAAATCTTTAAGTTCGTTGTAAGTGCTAATTTTCAAACTTTTCTTTTCCTTCCCCAACACACTTTTAATCTGTTCGGGAATATCGAGCGTAATCCCTAACAGCGGCTCCACGGTTTCGGGGAATTTAATCGGATGTGCGGTTTCCAGAAATATGCCGATGCTTCCGGGATGCTTTGCCATTTCTTTCTTTAGTCCGAGGTATCCGACGGCACCATGCGGTTCAGCGATATATCCTGAATTTTCATAAATGGCTTTCATTGCTGATTTTGTTTCGTCATCGGTAAATGAAAAGGATGAAAAGTCCTTTTCGAATTCGGACAGGTCATTGTGGTACAGTTCCTGAATCCTGATGAAATTGCTCGGATTTCCCACATCCATTGCATTCGAAATCGTTGCTACCGATGATTTTGGGGCGTATTTCCCGTTTTCAAGGAACCTCGGCACGGTATCGTTGGCATTCGTTGACGCTACAAAATAGGCAATCGGGAGGCCGAGCCGTTTTGCCATGATTGCGGCACAAATGTTCCCGAAATTCCCGCTTGGGCACGAGACGATTAACGGTTTATTTTCTCTTTTCAATTGCTTATAAGCAAAAAAGATATAAAACATCTGCGGCAGCCAACGCGCGATGTTGATGGAATTGGCCGATGTTAGATTATGATTTTTTAGGTCTTCATCCAAAAATGCCTTCTTTACCATATCCTGGCAATCATCGAACACACCATCAACTTCCAATGCTGTAATGTTCTGTCCTAAGGTCGTTAATTGCCGTTCCTGTACATCGCTGACTTTTCCCGCAGGATACAAAATCACGACGTCGACGCCTTTTACGCCCAGAAAGCCGCTGGCCACCGCGCCGCCGGTGTCACCTGAAGTGGCGACCAAAACCGTGTTGCGTGTCTCAGGATTATTTCGGTTGAAATAGGCCAGACAACGCGCCATAAACCGGGCACCGACATCCTTAAATGCCATCGTCGGGCCATGAAACAACTCGAGGGAATAAACGTTTTCTTCCATTTTTACGATCGGGAAATCAAAGCACAGGGTGTCTGCAATAATCTGTCTCAATTCGTTTTCGGGGATTTCGTTTCCGATGAATTGTCTGATCGCACCGAATGCAATTTCTTCGTTCGTCAGGGTTTCAATATGCTCGAAAAAGGAAATTGGCAAAGGCGTGATGGTCTTCGGGAAATACAACCCTTTATCCGGGGCCAGCCCTTGTATTACGGCTTCCCGAAATGATACCTCCGGGGCATTATGGTTTAAACTATAGTACGTCATTTTTGATTTGGAATTTATTAATGAGAAGCCAATATTTTAACCCCAATGTCATTTACCGGTGAGACATGGATTTCATATGGGAGTTTTATGTTGTCGTAAACCGAAGACATGCTTTCGGCTACTTTATGGGCCGTTTCCCTTCCTTTACACAACGCAAATACAGAAGGCCCCGATCCTGAAATGCCACTGCCTAACGCACCGTTTTCCAGCGCTGCGGCCTTGATAAGATCGAAGCCCGGAATGAGGACGCTCCGTAATGGCTCCACAATCTCGTCATGCAATGATCGGCCGATGAGCTCATAATTATTGGTATAAAGCCCCGCCACAAGTCCGCCAACATTTCCCCATTGCGCAATCGCGCTTTTAAGCGGAATGTTTTGCTTCAAGACCGATCTGGCGTCAGCGGTTTTCAGTTCAATCTGTGGGTGAATCACCGCAGCATACAATTCGGATGGGCTTTCAATCCTGATGATGTCCAGGGGGTCATAGCTGCGAACGAGCGTAAAACCGCCCAATAGCGCCGGCGCTACATTGTCTGCGTGTGCGCTGCCGCTCGCGAGCTTTTCGCCCTGCATTGCAAATGGCACCAACTCGTGCGCTGAAAATGGATTCCCGAGGAGTGCGTTGATGCCAAAAACCGCTCCGGCTGAACTTGCCGCAGAACTGCCGATGCCGCTTCCGGCCTTAATCTTTTTATAAATCTCAATCTCAAAACCAAAGTCGGTTTCCACCTGCGCGAGCATCGCCAACGCTGCGACACCGGATACATTTTTTTCGGTTTCCAGGGGCAGATCGGCTCCAGCAATTTTCGTAATGCGGACCCCTTTGGCTGACATTTTCCTGACAACCATCTCATCACCCACATTGTCTAGGCACACACCCAGCACATCGAATCCGCAGGAGAGGTTTGCGATCGTAGCGGGACAGAATATCTTTATTTCTTTCATGATTATAAACTTACAAAGCGGCAGTGTAGCAAAGTTTCCGTCGTGACAAAAAAGAAAACGCCAATTTGCTGCTTCAGCCCTTAATTACACATTCCCCACACGTATCACATCCGCGAAAATTCCGGAAGCCGTAACCGCAGCCCCGGCCCCGGCCCCTTTGATAATCAGCGGCTGGTCCACGTATCGGTCGGTGTAAAAAAGTACAATATTATCTTTTCCTTCAAGGTTGTAAAAATCATGTCCTTTCGGGATCACCTGCAACCCTACCGAAGCTTTCCCGTTTTCAAACTGCGCGACATATTTGAGGCGGCAGTCTTTCGAGGCAGCCTCTTTGTACAAGGCATCAAAATGCGCGGCGTTTGCGGTAAGCGAGCTGAAAAAATCGGGGACATTATCAGTATCCAGCGACGACTGTGGCAAAAAGGACTTGTTTTCAATGTCATTGATTTCCATTTCATAGCCGCTTTCGCGTATGAGGATCAGGATCTTGCGCGCAACGTCGACGCCGCTGAGGTCAATTTTCGGATCGGGCTCAGTAAAGCCCTGGACTCCGGCTTCTTTAACCACATCATGGAATGAAGCGTTTTCATTGAAATTATTGAAAATGAAATTCAGGCTCCCCGACAAAACCGCCTGAATCTTGTTGACCTTGTCTCCCGAAGCGATCATCCGTTTCAGCGTGTCTATGATAGGCAATCCGGCACCCACATTGGTTTCAAATAAAAACGGCGCATTGTACTTTCGGGAGAGGTTTTTCAAATTTTTGTAATTTTCGAATCCGGAAGCGCAGGCAATCTTGTTACAGGTTACCACCGCGATATTTTTCTCGAGATATTGCGCATAGGTTTTTGAAATCTCCTCATTGGCGGTAATATCAACGAAAACGCTGTTGCGCAGGTTCAGCGCTTTGACACGCTCAACGAATGTTTCCTTGTCCGCTTTTTCACCATGCTCAAGCAGGCTTTTCCATTCCTTTAAAGGAATACCGTCTTCATCAAAAAGCATTTTCCGGGAATTGGAAACACCGATAAGGCGAACGTTAATTTTAAGATTGTCTTTCAGGTATTTTTTCTGGCTGCTGATTTGTTCCATGAATTTCTCACCCACATTCCCGACACCCATTACAAAAAGGTTCAGCTGTTTGATGTTGTCCTCAAAAAAGCGTTCGTGCAGCGTATTCAATGCTTTCTGTACATCTTTCTCATTGATAACGACCGAAATATTTCTCTCTGAAGCGCCTTGGGCAATGGCCCGGATGTTTACGTTGTTTTTGCCCAGCGTACTGAACATCTTCCCGCTCAGTCCCTGATGGTTTTTCATATTTTCACCAACCAATGCCACGATGCACAGGTTTTTTTCCACTGTGCAGGGATCGATCCGCTGCTGCGTGATTTCTATTTCGAAGGCCTCATCGACGCTGGTCCTTGCGGCGTCTGCATCCTCATGCTGTATGCCGATGCAGATGGAATGCTCAGAAGAGGCCTGGGTGATGAAAATGACATTGATGCCTTTATTGGACAGCGCCTCAAAAACCCTTTTCGAGAATCCGGTTACTCCGATGATTCCCGATCCCTCGATGGTCAGCAGTGCAATCCGATCGATGTGTGTGATGCCCTTTATGGGATTCGACTGCACATTGTTTTCATCGGAAATGCGCGTCCCGACGGCTTCGGGCTCAAAAGTGTTCTTTATCAGGATCGGGATTTTCAGGTTCAAAACAGGCTGGATCGTGGGCGGGTAAAGCACCTTGGCGCCAAAATGCGATAATTCCATCGCTTCCTGATAAGAGATGCGTTCGATGGGCTGTGCCTGTTTGACGAGTCTGGGATTGGCGGTGTACATTCCGTTCACATCAGTCCAGATTTCAAGTACAGTGGCATGAAGGGCAGCCGCCAGGATTGCAGCTGTGTAATCCGATCCGCCGCGTCCCAGGGTGGTGTTGTTGCCATCGCTGGATGATGCCACAAAGCCCGGAATCACTGTGACGCGCTGCGCAGCGCTCGTGAAATAGTCGGAAATCAGTCTGTTGGTCGTTTCAAAATTCACGGCGGCTTTTCCAAAACTCCTGTTGGTTTTGATGAGTTCGCGGCTGTCCTTAAACGCGGCTTCGTTGCGCAGTCCGTCCTCCTGCTTCATCGCTTCGGAAATTACCGATGATGACAGGATTTCACCGAAACCGACAATCGTATCGGAAGTCCGTGCTGACAATTCACCCAATAAGAAACATCCGTCAAACAAGGTGTCGAGGTGGTTGATGATGCGCTTGACATGGCTTAGCAACGCGCTCTGGTGGTTTACCGGAATCAGGTCCCTGATGGCGTCGAGGTGTTTTTGCTCAATCAGGCGGGAGATTTCCTTGTAGTTTTCGTTTTTCGCGGCCGCTTCGCGCGAGGCCGTCAGCAGCAGGTCAGTCACACCGCTGAATGCGGACACGACGATGACCAGGCGATTGTCTTTTGACTGACTTTTGACGATATCTATTACGCGGCGGATATTTGCGGCATCGGCCACAGAAGTGCCGCCAAATTTTAGGATTTTCATTATGAATTATTTTAGGGAAACGTAAATGCGGTTTTATTTTCTTTCGAAAAATACAGGCAGGATGATATGTAAACTGTTTACCCCAATGGGGTCGTGGTAGTAGATGTTGTCGAACCAACATATACGGTTACTGAAGAAGGGATGATTATGCAGGAAGGATTTGTCATATCTGTTTGCCAAAAATACATTTTTTTGCATATACCTACACCTTGTGTGAAATTTTTACAGATATGGCATTAATTGTGTGAAATGTCACGGCAATGAGACTGAATTTCTATTTAACCGATACAAAAAATACCGATTGTTAAATTTGAGATGGTATCAGGCGGTTAATTATTATCAACAAACCTTGGATTTTAACGACCGATTGCGGAATTTTGGCCTTTCAATCACCAACTAATGGACAACACCCACTATATCAGCTCAGATATCCTGACCTTTGAGCAAATCAACGACATTGTCGTACAACATAAAACCCTCGCGCTTTCTGAGGAAGCTAAAGTCAATATACAGAAATGCCGCGACTACCTCGACAACAAGATGCAGTCGCACGATGAACCCATTTACGGGATCAACACGGGCTTTGGATCGCTTTACAACATCAAGATTTCAAAGGAAAACCTGTCGAAACTCCAGGAAAACCTGGTCAAGTCGCACGCCTGCGGCATCGGGGATGAGGTACCGCAACCTATAGTAAAACTCATGTTGCTGCTTAAAATCCAGTCGCTCAGTTATGGGAATTCGGGTGTCCAGCTGCTCACGGTGGAGCGCTTGGTTGATTTCTACAATAACGACATCCTACCTGTCATTTACACGCAGGGGTCGTTAGGCGCTTCCGGCGATTTAGCGCCGCTGGCCCATTTGTCGCTGCCACTTTTGGGTCTTGGCGAAGTGTTTTTTGGGCATAAGAGGCTTCCTTCGATGGATGTCCTGACGCATTTCGGCTGGAAGCCCATCGAGTTGCAATCAAAGGAAGGGCTGGCGCTCTTAAACGGCACGCAGTTCATGAGTGCTTACGGCGTTTATGTGCTGCTCAAAGCGTGCAAATATTCTTACCTTGCTGATTTGATCGGGTCAGTTTCCCTCGAAGGTTTTGACGGCCGGATTGAACCGTTCAACGAACTGATCCATTACATCAGGCCGCACAAAGGCCAGGTGGTTACGGCGCGCCGTGTCGCGGAATTCCTTGAAGGCAGCCAGATTATCTCCCAATACAAACAGCACGTACAGGATCCGTACTCTTTCCGCTGCATACCGCAGGTACACGGGGCGTCAAAAGATGCGATCGATTACGTCAAGAAGGTCTTCAAAACCGAAGTGAATTCGGTAACAGATAACCCGAACATTTTCTGGGAAAGCGACAAAATTATTTCCGGAGGGAATTTCCACGGGCAGCCACTGGCGCTGGCACTGGATTTTATGGCCATTGCGTTATCTGAGCTCGGAAGCATTTCGGAAAGGCGTACCTATCAGCTTATTTCAGGGCTGCGCGGACTTCCCGCATTCCTGGTTGAGAATCCGGGATTGAACTCAGGTTTTATGATCCCGCAATATACGGCCGCCAGTATTGCCAGCCAGAACAAGCAGTTGTCAACGCCGGCCAGTGTAGACAGCATTGTCTCGTCTAATGGCCAGGAAGACCACGTGAGCATGGGAGCAAATGCTGCGGTAAAGGCGTTAAAAGTGATGGAAAACCTTGAAAGGATTCTCGCAATCGAACTGATGAATGCCTCACAGGCCATCCATTTCCGGGAACCGTTAAAGTCAAGCGCTTTTATCGAAAGTTTCCTGAAATCTTACCGTGAGGAAGTGCCGTTGGTAGGAGAGGACCGCATTTTGCATTATGACATACAAAAAACGGTGGAATTCTTAAGTAGCTTCCAAATCGAAGAAGATTTGTTTAATTAGCGTCGTGCGGCAGGTAAAGTCAGAACAACTAAAGAACGTCACTTCACCTCCGATTGCGCTGTGTCTTTTCCAACCTTTCTAATTTCTGAGTATGAAAATCGTTATCTCTCCGGCTAAATCGCTCGACTTTGAAACCCCGTTGCCGACAGAACGGCATACGAAGCCTGCTTTTTTGAAGCAAAGTCGTATCGTACAAGCCGTGGTCAGGAAGAAAAAGCCCGCGGAATTATCCGAATTAATGGATATTTCTGACAACCTGGCCCAGCTCAACTGGCAGCGCAACAAAAAATGGAAAACGCCCTTTACCCCTGAGAATGCGCGCCCGGCGATGTACGCTTTTAATGGCGACGTGTATCAGGGATTGGATGCGTATTCGATTCCGTTGGAAAAACTGGATGAATTACAAGGCAGCCTGCGTATCCTTTCGGGCTTGTACGGTTTGCTGAAACCATTGGATTTAATTCAGCCATATCGCCTGGAAATGGGGACACAATTGCCTGTCGGGGAAAGCAAAAACCTTTATGAATTCTGGAAGGCTGATCTTACCAAAGCCCTGAATAAGGAATTAAAGAAAGGAGAGCTTTTTATCAATCTGGCCAGCCAGGAATATTTCGGGGCGATAGATGTGAAGGCCCTGAAAGTGCCGGTCATCACACCTGATTTCAGGGATTTTAAGGATGGAAAACTCAAAACCATCAGTTTCTTTGCAAAGAAAGCACGCGGGATGATGGTACGTTATATTTTAGATACCCATGCTCAAACCATTGATGATCTGAAGGGTTTCAATTATGACGGATATCAGTTTGATGCGAATGTGTCAAAGGGAAATCATCTGGTATTTACGCGATAAACCGCTGTTTTTACTTTTGCTGTTCGCGGATGTATTTTGCCACATCAACCATCGTCGCTACCCAAATATCCTTTTCCCGTTTCTTCAGATATTCCAATAGTTTCCTGTGCTCTCCGGCATCCACATTCATCGGATGCTCGCCGCCCACGCCGTGAAACAGGAATACGATGAACGACCCGGCTTTTTCAGCTTCCTCGACCTGCGCAATCATTTGTGCGGCTGTTGTCCCATCTTCAACGAAGGCGTTGATGTCGTCCAGATTCACTTCTTTAGCCTGCGGAAATCCTGATGTCCCGCCCCTGGCACCCACAAAATCATTTCTCAACGCATTGTAATACAAAGTGTCATGAATCGTAAAGTCGCCGCACGGATACGCAAACGTCCTTTGGCCTTTACCATCTATGGCCTTGAGCAAAGAATTGTTGATGCGGACTTCGTTGACGGCCCGTGCCACCGTATATCTTGAGAGGTCATTTTCCCGATTTACCCAATCGCGTCCGGGCAAAGTAGCGTCGCAAGGGTGGTTTAAGCTGTGGTTTCCCAGTTCATGCCCGTTTTTTGCCGCGGCACGCCATTCAGGAATCCTTTCGGAAACGACCCGAGACGATCCGACAAGGTAAAAAGTGCCTTTAAAATGAAACGAGTCCAACGTCGGGATGACTTTGTCAAGATGTATATTCAACGCATCGTCATAGGTAAGGACGACGGCGCACCGCTTTCCGTTCCAGTGCCGCGCAGCGTTTTGGGCATAACTCAATGAGGCGGCCAATATAGCGATGTAGAGGAATTTATTTTTCATATTGGTAAACATTAGGCTCCCAAAGATAGTAAAATTCCCAGGCGGGAAAGAAGCCTCTATTACATCGAAATCGACACAAAGAAGCCGCAGGCGATAAAGGTTTTTCGCCAAACCGGCCACACTTCGTCTAATCTCACGCTCTCGATATTGAGACGCGCGATGAGCTTTTCTTTGGCTTCAGGGATGGATAACCCATTTTTTAGATATGTTAAAAAGCAATATTGGTCGGAACCGATGGGGAACAATCCGAGGCGGTAATTCTGCCTCGAAACCGCACACCAGTTTTTTTGCGGGAAGGGCAACTCCGGCGTCTTTTCTGCACAGAAATCGAGGAAATAACTGCAGATCGGGAATTGGTGCTCAAAAAGATGCAGTGTGGGGGAAACCTGGAGCAACTGATCGGGTGTACCTCCAACAATCCTTTCATCGTCATTACTCTCCATGTCGAAGGTGATGGAAAGCGCGTATTCGAAAGCGGCCAGTTCAATCATAAAATCAGGCCAGGTTTCCTTCTCAGTACTTTCGGCATCCGGTCTTGTTAAGGAAAGGAAATCGGCAAATTTCTCACCTAAATTATTCAGTGTATAACTTATCGAAGGATTGCTGTCGAGGTATTGGTCGGCAAAGGCCTGAAACAGTTCTTCTCCCAAAGCATACGCCAAAGCCTTGAACTGGCTTTGCATGCAGGAACGAAGCCGCGCGATGTAACTGTGCCGGTAAATGTTCAGGTGCTGTGCCGCGGAGAGCCTTTGGGAATCACAGACCATATCCGCTGCGGTTTGCCCGGAAGGGGACACGGGAACGGAGTTCACGAGCATGGACTGCATCCAGAATTGTATTTCGCGGATACCTGACATGCTTACAGCCTGATTTCGTTGACGAGGAAATCAACAGGATTTGAAATTTGAAACTCTGGAGTTGCGACGCTGCCGGTATTGACGTGCTGGCTATGAAACCCTTGCATGAATTGTTTGGATTTCATGAGTTCTTCGTAATAGACGTCGAACGCGGGGATGTTACCATCCCATTCGAGCAAGGTGGCCGTGCCTCCAGTAAGCTGCCAGGCGAGTGAGAACAATTCCCACACCTTGTCGGTGACCTCCCGGTCGTGCGTATCGATGATGTAATCGCCGCAGTGCTGGTGTCCGGCAATGTGCATCTGTACGATACGGTCGTGCGGCAATTGCTTTATATAATGTATCGGGTCAAAGTCGTTGTTGAACGAAGACACATAGACATTGTTTACATCTAGCAGCAGTCCGCAACCGGTTTCTTCGGCCATGTATCGCAGGAAATCATATTCTGCAATCGTGGATTGTTTGAAAGTGAGGTAAGTGCTGGGGTTTTCCAGGACCAATGGGCGTTCGAGGAAATCCTGTACGTGATTGATCCGCCCGATAATGTGTTTGAGCGATTCGTCATTGAGGACTACGGGCAGTAAATCATGTGTGTTTAACATGTTGATGCCCGTCCAGCAAAGATGATCGCTGACCCACAATGGTTTTATTTCGGAAGCCAGTGCCTTCAGTTTTGTGAGGTATCCGGCATTAAGCGGATCGGTACTGCCTATAGAAAGCGATACCCCATGCATGACCAAAGGGTATCGCTCCATCAATTGTCTTAGTATGTGGCGTGGCCGTCCGCCGGAATCCATGAAGTTTTCTGAAATGATCTCAAACCAATCTACTTCCGGTTGATGTTTAAGGATATGGTCGAAGTGTACGCTTCTTAATCCAAGGCCAAGACCTGGATTGGGCATTGCCCTGACCATATCGCTATAAGTTGCCACTGATTTCATAAGTTATTCTTTCCCGCCTTCACAAAGTTTTTTGGCATTGTTTGCCGGGTTGTTGAATCCGAAGGAACAACTTTTGTTGCCGCTGTTCCCGCATGAGTCATAAGATCCCAGTACAGATGTCAGCCAGGCCTGCGGCGGTCCGCATTCAAACGGAGCGGGCCCGAAGTTCCGGTTGGCATCCGTCATCCTTTTTTCAAAAATAACGCGGGCGCGCTTCCAGGTGCTCAATCCCTGGTTGTCACCCAGCGTGCTGAAGCGCTCTGCCTGGATGGGCACGGCGCAGCTTCCCTGCCAGGCGCAGTTGTTATTTCCGGGATTCATCTGCTGTTCAGCGTCACCGTAGAGTCCGCATCCGCCCTGGTTACGGCAGTTGTTGAGCGTCTGGCAGTTGTGCTGTTCTGCCGTGGCGCAGTACCCGGTGCCGGCACAATTGTTTGCGCCCGTCCGGTCGTGCCCTTTGCAGGCATTGAGTCCCATGCAAACGTGCAGCTCGACAGGGACTTTTAAACTTTTCGGGGCGGAAGGCGCTGCCGGATCCGGTGCCTTGCCGCCGCACATTGATAATTCGGAATTGTATTTTGTTGTAGCCATAAGTTCTTTAAATAAATGTTTTGCAAAATGAAAATCGATTATTTTAAATCCACGTCCGGGAGGTCATTGATCCTGACTCCGAGATATGAGATTGCCGGATATACCGCCACGGCTGCTGCGTATAACGCCTGTAATTGTGCTTTAGGACGTGCCACCGGACTGAAATTGTAGTTTTCGAACGTGGGGGAGGCGTAGTATTCCTTACCGTCGTCGGCCCTGTATTTCAGTTTCATGATGTCGCCGCAAAGCGAGTTCAGGATAAAGATCATCGATTTGTGGATGCCGAACATGAACGTTTCATATTGGGTACTTCCCGATTTGCGGTAGCATTCCTCAATCATCACAAAAATGTATGTGTATACGCCGTTGATCAGGTCTGACACCGGTGCGATATGTGCCGGATAATCGGTCGTGGCCGGATTACTGCGGATGTCCATCACAAACAGCTCACTGAAGTGGATATCGGTGATGCCCAGGGCGTCGTATTGCTTTTCCATAGCATAATACGTCTGGTATATCTCGGCGAATTTTTCGAAATGAGATACTTCCCGGCCCGGTTCCGGCTTGAATTGGTATTTGAGCAAAGCGGCAAAATCGAGGTTGTTGTCCTTGTCCAGATACGGCGCATCGGGAACGAGCCTGCCTTCGCCCTGCTCGACAATCAGGTTGATGGCCGCTACTGCAGAATCACGGTCCTTAACGCAAATCAGGTCACCGCCTTCATTTTCGTTGGTGAATACCGGCTTGTGGTTTTTGTCATAATAAATGGTGTCGATATTGTTCTGCGCGTAGTAGCCCTTTTCGGGTACGAGCTGCGGTGCGCGGGTGTTGTAGCGAAGGCCGGGATTCTTATCCAGGCAGTCGATGACCATATCATAAAACTCACCGATTGTCGGATAGGGAATGTAGTTGCGCGCGGCCTTGAGCGTTTTCTGCTTGGGCTTCATCGGTTTCTCGATATTCAGGAAGGTTTCGAGTTGCGCCATGTCCAGTTTTGACGTATTGATCTTCAAAGCGGGCTTATGCCCCGGAAGATCGCATGGCCAGGTTGCCGGTGAGCGGCCATAAAGAATTGGCTGCCCGGCCAACGCCTGCTTGATGTTTGACGAAAGGGCCATATGCAGCATTTCCTCAATGGCGACGCTCATGATGATTGCCCCGGCCTTGTTTGCAAATACCATAATATCAGCAGAAAGGTTTAGGGCCATCTCACTGGCTTCCTCAAAAGTGTAGCGTGGTTCCCTGTCGATTTTGAGCAGCGCATTGGTCAGCGAATTGATCATCGCCTGCTGGTTGGGTGCCCTGTTGATGGAGTAATAGGTAAAAAGGTAGGTCGGAATCGTCGAAATCTCAATCTCGATCGCCTGCTGTACGGCTTCGCCGAGATTTTCCGGAGTCACCCTTTCAGCCTTCTCGCCGAAAAATTTTTGGTGTATCATCTTAAGTTTTGGTTTTTGATTGGTTTTTAAATTGTCAATAGCCAAACTTAGAGAATAGGATTGGGGTGGATACGCGTAGTTATACCTGATTTTTTTATCATGGTGTGGAGAAACCAGCCATGCCTTCAGCCTTCGGCCACCACCCCGGCCTGCGGCCTGCGGTCACCACCCAGCCTTCCGCCTGTGGTTACCGCCGCGGCCTTAGGCCTTCGGTTACCACCCCGGCCTGCGGCCTAAGGTCACCACCCCGGCCTTCGGCCACCCCTCCGGAGGAGGGGAATGGTCGTGGGAACTAGAATGATGTTTTCTTAGGCGCTGAGTGCCTTTTCATAGTTTACAAATATGTTGATGTAGATACTCCGGGCGCCGCGCGTGATCAGGGGCAGGAGTACAAACAAGGTGGCAAATATGGAAATGAAAGAAACGTCGACACCGGCGTGGAAGCCGTAGTGCGTAATCAAAAACGAGAAAAGCCCGGCCATTACTGCAAGTCCGTAGCTGACATACATCGCCCCGAAGAAGAAATTCGGTTCGACCATGAACCGGAAACCGCAATGGCTGCAATGTTCGTGCATGGTAAGCATTTTAGTGACGTTGTACGGATTTTTGTGGATGTACATTTTGCCTGACTGGCATTTCGGGCAGGTTCCGGTGGCGATGCTGTATAGTTTTGTTCCTTTGGTGCACATGGTGAATAATTTTTAACTGACTTTGATCCTTACTTTATATTGATGAAACTTCTTCTTTTTGTCACTCGGATTTATTTGACAAAGGTCCGGATATTTTGAGATGAATCGTTGGTGCGTATTGCGTAGAAAATGGTACTTTTAGGACATTATGAACGAAATCGCCATACTCAACATCAATCAGTTCCGGAAGCCGGAAGCCGGGGAGGATTTTTACGCCAATACGTTGGCAAATCATTTGGTGACAAGCCATAAGCATATAGAGCGGCCGCACAAGCACGACTTTTATGCTGCCATCTTATTCACGAAAGGGACGGGTAGGCACCATATCGATTTCAGGACATTTAACGTAAAACCGGGCTCCCTGTTCCTGATGTCGCCCGGGCAAGCCCATAGCTGGTCCCTTTCTGCGGAAGCGGACGGATTCATATTCTTCCATACCAAAGCGTTTTATGACCTGCATTTCATCAACGGTATTGACAGTTTTACATTTTTTTCGCCGTTGCGCAATACATGTGAGCTCGTGCTGGATGGCGTGGCATTGCAGGAAACGGAACAACGGTTTGTCAAAATTCTCGCGGAAAGTGGCGGGGCGGCATTGAAGCGTGACGAACTGATCCTGAGCCTCCTCAGCCAAATTTACATCGGGTTTGGGCGCGCTGCTGCAGATCAAAATCCCATCAACGCTGCACAGCATTCTTATTCTGTGAGATTCCACGAATTTGAAAAGTACGTAGAACAGCACTTCCGCACTGAGAAATCCGCCGAAGCCTATGCCGGGATGATGCACATGACAGCCAAACACCTGAACCGCATCAACAAGGCGGTAATCGGCAAAACAACCACCGACATCATCACGGAACGTGTGCTGCTCGAAGCCAAACGGATGCTGATCCATTCGAGGAAAAACCTCAGTGAGATTGCCTATGAGTTGGGATTTGAGGACTATGGGTATTTTTCGAAACTGTTTAAAAGACGGGTTGGCGTTGGGGTTAGGGAGTTTCAGTCGCAGTCACAGTAGGCCGTTGCAGCAGGTGGTCGCATTGCGGACGTCGATGGCGAGGCCGCGAACGTCGATGGCAAAGGCGCGAAGGTCGATGGCAAAGGCGCGAACGTCAATGGCAAAGGCGCGAACGTCGATGGCAAGGCCGCGAATGTCAATGGCAAGCGCGCGAACGTCGATGGCAAGGCCGCGAACGTCAATGGCAAGCGCGCGAACATCGATGGCAAAGGCGCGAAGGTCGATGGCAAAGGCGCGACCGTCGATGGCAGGGGCGCGAAGATCGATGGCAGGGGCGCGACCGTCGATGCCTTAAAATAAACTTCCGGCGTATCCAAAGAAAACTATAGCGACATCCCACACCTGCCCGAATGTTGAAACGAAGATTTTGGTAGACTTAATAATTCTCATACTAATACAAGTGTTTTCAGCTAAATATACATCAATTGGCGAATCGTATGTACTATACAACGAAATAATTGTTGGAAAACGTTTTTTTTATTTGTGATATTTTTAAATTTCGCATGAATTGTAGGTTCAGGGTTGAAATATAAAAAGGATTGACGTTTTAACCACCCGGCCTGCGGCCACCCTTATGGAGGAGCGGATTGGAGCCCGGCCATCAATATTGTATGAAAACAAACACCAAGGTAAAACTGATGTCGTTTTTAGGGCGGCAAAGTGCGGAGCAGGAAATCCATGCAGAAAACGACTATTGGAAATTGATTGGCGAGACGGGCGTGGTGCTGGGTGAAACCAGAAATGCCTATGGCAGGCTGCTGATTTTGTTTGACAATGACCTGGACCGCTTTGGCGTTGCGAACCACAACGCGGTAAGGAATTCGTTGTGGATTGTGCCGGAAGATCTGGAAATTGTGGATGATAATGATTAGTAACCGTTCGTCTCCAGCTGGAATCAAAACAGCGTATGACCAATACTGGGTCTTTGTAAAACAACTCAGGGAAATGGCGGGGGAATGGTGTTGGTTTAAGGTAAGTTTTTCATCGGTCGCTTGCGAAATAAATTGAAATGATAGCGCTTTTCAATATCTTCGCCTTAAAGCAATCTGATACATGACTGGTAAAAACTGCCTCAACTGCGATAAGGTGTTAACAGATAAATTTTGTGCCGGCTGCGGCCAGAAAGCTGACACACACCGGATTTCTTTCCAGCATTTTATATTCCATGACCTGTTGCATGGTACATTCCATATCGATAAGGGCATGCTGTTTACGGCCCGGCAGGCGTTGACGCGTCCGGGGAAGGCCGCACTCGATTATATTTCCGGGAAGCGGATACGGTATTACAATGTGTTTTACCTGGTGTTGATCACGCTCGGACTTTTGCTGTTTGTGCGCCATTTTTACAGTGAACTGCTGATCAGCCGGATTGGGGAAGCCGTACCGGATCCTGCTCACCAGACGGAAGCAAATAAGGCATTGGACCAGATTTATACCCAGAGGAGTAAAATCCTGATCTTCCTTTTTGTGCCGTTGTCAGCGTTGAACAGCTTTATCGTATTCCGCCGGAGAAGACTGAACCTGAGTGAACACGCAATTATTGCGGGGATGGTCTTGTTAGGGATGCTGTTGATTTCGATGGTCGGGCATCTCATTTATTATATTAACCTCGTGATTCCGTTTAGTGAAGGCTTCGCCACGGCGGTTGATATTTCAGTGGTAGTCCTTACGATGATGTATGTGGCCTATGCTTATATAAACGCCTTCCGCGCCGATTATTCCGGTTTCGCTATGGGTTGCAGGATTGCATTGATGTACCTTTTCATGTGCGTTGAGGTGGTGTTGCTTTTGGCGTTCCTGATCGGACTGGTGTCGCATTGGACGTACCAGGGCACATTTAACTTAAACCCAATGGGTTCGTAAAAAAACATCTATGAATTATACAAAATGGCACAGGGTGGGCCTCCTCATGATCCTTGCGGTCGTATTGTCATCGTGTAAACTCGGTCGGTTTGTGGTCTACAATTTCGCCGATATCAAAGATTACAAGAAGTTTCCATCGCGGGCGTTGGTGAGCCATGAGAGGAAATTCAGGTTTGATTCGACTTCAAACGGGAAATATCCGAAAGCCATTAAGGTGGGCAACCGAAAGGATTCCATTTCGCTTGACCGGCTGCTCGAAAGCCACAGCACCGTCGCGTTCCTGATCATCAGGAATGATACGATACAGTATGAAAAGTATTTCAAGGGATACAATCGGGAAAGTATCATACCGTCATTTTCGATGGCCAAATCCGTGACGTCGATCCTTATCGGCTGTGCGATTGATGATGGTTTGATCAAGTCGGTTGATGAACCCGTGACGCATTACCTTCCTGAACTCGAAAAGAACGGCTTTGGGAAAGTGACTATAAAGCATTTGCTGCAGATGACCTCGGCGCTGGATTTCAGTGAGAGTTACTTTAACCCGTTCGGTGAAGCGGCTTCCTTTTATTATGGACGGAACCTGAAGCGTGAAGTGTCCAAACTTAAGCTAAAAGGCGAACCCGGAAAGACTTTCGACTACGTGAGCGGGAATACGCAGCTGTTGGGGGAAGTTCTGGCAAGCGCCCTGAAGGGAAAAACGGTCACGCAATATTTCCAGGAAAAATTATGGACACCGCTCGAGATGGAGTACGATGGTTCGTGGAGTATCGACAAAAAGAACAACGGGACGGAAAAGGCGTTCTGCTGTATTAATGCCCGCGCGCGGGATTTTGCCAAAATCGGCCGACTCTACCTCAATAAAGGCGCATGGAACGGCAGGCAGATCGTCTCCCGCAAATGGGTAGAGGAATCGACAAAAGCAGATACCACCGAAGGCGGCGCGGATTATTATAAGTACCAATGGTGGCTGCCCTCGGCAAACGGGGATTTTATGGCTGAAGGCATTCTCGGGCAGTATATTTATGTAAATCCCGAAAAAAACGTCGTGATTGTGAGGATGGGTAAAAATGGCGGCGGTGTGAACTGGTCCGATTTTTTCATCGCATTGGCGGGTTACGCTGACAGACATTAAAAAAAACCGGACTCACGCCCGGCTTCTTCCATTTCCATTTCATAAATCGTAAAAATCTTTTGTACTGCAGGTCTGCTTAGTGCACGGCTTCAGACAAATCCACCTTATTTTTTCCTCTTTTCACAAATAGGATAACCGGGATGCAACACAGGAACAGGATGCCCAGATATAGAAAAACGTCCATGTAAGAGAGCACTGTCGCCTGTTTTAACACGTTGTAGTCCAATGCCTGGTGGGCTTTCGCAAGTGCTTCGCTGGACGAAAATCCCTTAGACATAAAGGCCTGTTGCATGCCGCTGATGCGCTGCTGTACTTCCAGCCTGCTGCCATCGAGGTGCGACACCAGATCCACGCGGTGCTTTTGCGTATATCTTGTAATAAACGTTGTGATGATCGCAATCCCGAATGATCCCCCAAGCTGGCGCATCATGCCGGTAAACGCGGCACCTTCGCCGATGCTTTTCCCTTGCAGGGTAGACAGCGCCATTGTGGTGATCGGGACAAATAGCAGTCCCAATCCGATGCCACGCATGATCAGTGGCCAGAATAAATGTTCTACGCCGGTATCGGGTGTCATGGCGTTGTGCATAGAGAATGTAAAAAAGAAAAAAATCAGGAAGCCGACGGCTACCAGGTAGGGTTGGGGCACACCCTTCTGGATCAGGTTTCCGACAATCGGCATCATAAAAGCCGTGGTAATCGAACCCGGAATCAGCAACAATCCGGCGTCTGTGGCAGTCCATCCCAATATTTGCTGGGTGTAAATCGGGATCACCAGTGTAGACCCGTACAGTCCGAAACCGAGGATGAAGCACATAAATGTCCCTACGCGCAGGTTTCTGTCCTTGAGTACGCTGAGGTTCACGATAGGATATTGGTATGTAAGCTGCCGCCAGATAAATAAGATCAAACCGAATAAGGATACGACGCTGAGGCCTGTAATCAGGGGATCATCAAACCAATCATCCTGCTGCCCGTGCTCCAGGACAAACTGCAGCGACCCGATGAAAGCCATGAGCAGGAGGATCCCGATCCAATCGACCTGATTCGCCTTGAGTTTCTCGCCATATTTGGGACTGCGCACGAAACTCAGTGTGAGTATTACAGCAATAATTCCAATCGGGATGTTGATGTAAAAGATGTAGGGCCATGAATAATGTTCGACAATATAGCCACCTAAAGGCGGCCCGAGCGTAGGTCCGACGATGACACCCATACCATAGATGGCCTGTGCCATGCCGCGTTTGGCTGCCGGATAACTTTCGGTAATGATGGTTTGTGCGGTGACAAGCAGTGCGCCGCCTCCAAGTCCCTGTATGAAACGGAAAACCACGAGTTCCCAGATGTTGCCGGCGTTTCCGCAAAGGAAGGATGAGATCGTAAAGATCACGATGGACACGGCGAAGTAATTTCGCCTCCCGAACTGCTGCGAGAGCCAACTCGTCATCGGGATGACGATGACGTTGGCAATGGCGTAGGCGGTGATCACCCAGGCCACATCGGTCAGCGTGGCGCCAAGGCTGCCGCGCATGTCGGTGAGCGCTACGTTTACAATCGTCGTGTCGACAATCTCCAGCAGCGCGCACAGCACGGCCGTAATGGTAATGATTACCCGCCTGAAGCCGTATTCGACCAAATCATTTTCTTCTTTAACCATGGTTTTTGGGTTAAGGTTTAACGCTTAGGAGCCCTGTTTTTTGCCAATGCGGCAAGGCCAGTGTCTGCATACTTAATTTAAATGCACATCGACATCCACATTCATCCCCGGCCGCAGCAATTTTATTTTTCCGGCATCATTCCCGGCATCCAGTGTAATCTTGACGGGAAGCCTTTGGATTGTTTTTACGAAGTTACCTGTTGCGTTGTCCGGAGGCAGAATTGAGAAACGCGCGCCGGTAGCAGGGGAGAACGAAGCCACTGTTCCTGTAAATTCAGTGTCCGGATAAGCATCGACCTTAACGGTGACTTTTTGCCCTGCGACCATCTTATTGAGCTGGGTTTCCTTGAAATTGGCAATTACCCAGGGGTTTTGGTTGCTGATGATGTAAAACAGCGACTGTCCGGGCTGCACGACCTGCCCGGGCTGTATGCCGATTTTTGAAATCTGGCCGTCGACTGAAGCGGTAACCACGGTATAATCCACATTTAACTTTGCGGCATCAACAGCCGCCTGCGCGCGTTTGATATTCGCCGCGGCCACGGACGTCTGTTTGCTGCTGACATTCGATTTCGCGATGGTGACCGATTTCTGGTATGCACTGGCGCGTTGCTGCTGCTGGAGGATTTTCAATTGGTTCTCTGCTTCCAGTTTCGCCGCCTCAGCCTGTTCAAACTGCTGCTTTGTAATCGAATGGTTCCTGTACAGGTTGTTGTAGCGCTCAAAGTCGTTGGTGGCCCGTGTCAGCCGTATGCGTGCGGTTTCAATATTCCCGCCCGCAGAAAGTACGTTGGCTTCTGAAACCGACACGTTTGCCTGCGCACTGCCTACGTCGGCTTTTGAGACATCGTAATTCCCTTCCGCTGCTGCCAGTGCCGCCTTTGCGTCCTCGAGCTTTACGACGTAATCGCTGTTGTCGATTGTAAAGAGCGTGTCGCCTTTCTTCACGAAATCATTATCCTTCACGTACACTTTGGTCACATAGCCGGTCACACGAGGGATGATCGGATTCATATTTTTTTCAATCTGGGCGTCATCGGTTTCCTCGTGTTTGAGCGAGTGCACGTACTTGAAAACGCCGTAGGTCACACCTGCAATAATCAGGATGCTCAGGATGGCTATGAATTTCTTATTGGTCTTTTTCTTTTCCATGATATTGTTAGTTTAGGTTGAAGGATTGAGTTAATTGGCCTGTGGCATCAAGCAGTTCGTAGTATTTCAGGACCATGTTCGCTTTGGCGTAAGCCTGGTTTATTTTTGCGGTAAGGTCTTCTACGTCGGCTTCAAGCAGGTCGTTGGTGTCTGAAAGTCCGTTATCATATTTGTCTTTCACGATGCGGTAATTTTCATCGGCCTGTTTCACCGCCTCGGCATACACCTGGTTTTGTTTCACCGAAAGGTCGTAATCCTCGCGCGCTGCCACAATCTGTGATTTAATCCGGTCTGTCAGGATGGATTGCTGCAGCCTGACTTCCTCAGAGCGCGAGCGTGCCGCCTTCACATCTTTGCTGTTCTTAAACAATGAGCTCAGGTTGTACGATAATCCCACACCGATATTCATCGCATTTTCAACGCGCACGACATTCTGCAGATCGATGAAGGCATAGCCACCCACAAGCGAAAGCGAAGGGTAGTAATTGCTTTTGGCAACCTTGATGCTCGATTCGGTAGCTTTCTGCTCAAAATCCAGCGCTTCCAGATCCTTCCTGTTTGCGAGCGCTTCTCCTTCCGATTTGATGGTTTTTGAAAAAAGATCGGGGTCGAGGTTGTCGGGTGACACTTCAATAAGTGTTTCAGGTGACAGCTTTAAAAGTGTGACCAGGTTGTAGTTAATGATACGTACGTTCTTCTCCGCATCGTCGAGCGAAAGCTGGATACGCGATTCCTGAAGCTGCGATTTCAACAAGTCGTTTCGCGCGATGATGCCGTTGGTTTCCAGCGCGGTGAAGTCGGTTACCCGTTGCTGGCTGCTTTTTAAGCTTTCCCTGAGCAACTCCACTGACTTCTGGGCCTTGTAAAGGTCAGCGTAATATTGCACCACGCGCATGGCCGTTTCCTCCTTGGTGTACTGTGCGCTCGCTTTCTCCGCCTTGTATAGATTTTCGGACGCTGCAATGCTGTGCCTGAGTTTAAATCCTGAAAAGATGGGCATGTTGGCGTTTGCCTGCGCAATGACCAATTGGTTTACTTTCGGCGATGAAGCCGGCTCGGCATTCGGATCGGTCGACGCCTCGTCACTCGACTTCAGCTTAACGTCCGCGTTGGTCAGTCGAAGGTATTGCCCGGAAAGCTTGAAATCGGGGTAGCGGTTGTTTTTTACGACGGCGAGGTCGTATTCGCGGGTGCGGACTTTGGTATCGGCTAAAAGGGACTGTTCATTTTTTGACAGCGCCAGCTGTACCGCATCGTGCAGCGAGAGGCTTGTTTTTTGTTGCGCCTGCGCGGAAAACCACCCGGATAGCAGCAGCGCAGGAAGTATTAATTTACTGGTTTTCATTGGTCAATAAAGCTTTTATGGTTTGCTTGATGTGTTTGCAAAGGTCGTTTTTGATATAATTTTCGAATGATTCGTCTGTGTCAAGGCCGAGCAACTCCTCATACAACGGACGGTTCATCCGGAAATGGAAATACGTGCCCAGGATTGTGGGTGGGATCAGGTAGATGTTGACGTCCTTACGGAACACGCCTTTTTCCTGGCCCTCGTTGATGATTTCCCGGAGGAATTCAAAATTCTTCCGCTTGACATCTGTGAATGACTTAAGGTTCACCTCGCGCTTTTTATTGGAAAGCTCGAAGTGGACAATCTGGTAAATGCAGCGGTTCTTGTGCATGCGGGCGATGTACAGCTCGATGAGCCTGTCGACTTTTTCTATGGGAGTGAGCGGTTCACGGATCAGGTTCTCAAGTTGGATCTTGAGGTCCGATATGCGCGAGATGATCAGAGCTTCGAGCATCTTTTCCTTAGAGCCGAAGTAGTAGGAAACCATTGCGATATTGATTTTCGCTTCCCTGGCTATGTTTCGTATCGAAGTGCCGTCGAAACCTTTTTCTGCGAAAAGCTGTTCTGCGACCTGAAGGATGCGCATCTGTTTGTCATTGAAATCAGTCGTCATTTTGAGGCGGTAAAAATCCGGCAACAAAATTAAACATTTGTTTAAATTAAACAATCGTTTAAAATATCATTAACTTTTTTTTAACGGCTGGGAAATGTCGGTTGCGGTACGTTACAAACGTAAATTTCATGTGAATTCACGCAATAGACATAATCTATTGCATGTATTTATATTACTGAAAAACAGATATTAATGCACTATTATATCAACTGAAATATTGATTAAAAATGAAAACCGTCAGCTGTGCAGCCAGTTTTTAAGGAGCAGCTTTCCATTGGGTGTGAGGATGCTTTCAGGGTGGAACTGCACGCCTTTTACGTCCAACGTTCGGTGGCGCAGCGACATGATTTCTCCATCTTCATCGGTTGAAGTGGCTTCGAGCGAGTCTGGGAGATCCCTGTTTACGGTCCACGAATGATAGCGCCCCACTGCCATCGTTTCCCCGATATTGGTGAATAGGGGTTCATCGGCGACCGTGATGGTAATATTGGACGAAACGCCGTGATACACTTTCTCGAGGTTGACCAGGCTGCCGCCAAAGGCTTCGGCGATGGCCTGCTGCCCAAGGCAAATGCCGAGTATGCTTTTTGTCGCGGCATAGGTGCGGATGACGGCCATGAGCAAACCTGATTCTGCAGGCAGTCCCGGCCCGGGTGAGAGTACGATCTTGTCAAATGCCGCGGCGTCTTCCAGCTCAAATTCATCGTTGCGCCACACGGTAACCTCGGCGCCGAGGTCTTCCAGGTAGTGGCTTAGGTTGTACGTGAAGCTGTCGTAGTTGTCGATCAGGAGGATTTTCATGGCGTAAATATAAGAAGTAATTATTTTGGGAAACTTCACAGTGAAGGGCTGTCGATGGGATGCCGGGGTCGCGTGAGGGATCGCAGCAAGGTGCCGCGCACCGCGGAGAGCCCGGCCGCGTTGCCGCGGGAACACGCACTTACCGAGGGTTTCCGCAACGCGGACACGCCCTGAAAAAAAGAAAACCCCGACGAAAACGCCGGGGTTCATTTGCAATATTTCTTTCGGGGATTAGAACTGCAGCGATACGCTCAATTCGAATTCGTCGTTGATTACTGCATCGCCCAAACCGGAGAAAATGCTTCCTGATTTGTATTCGATGCCGTATTTTGTGCGGTCTACTTTAAATGCTGTGCTGGCTTTGTTACCGGCAACGGCAATGTCAAATGTTACCGGCTTGGTGATGCCCTTGATGGTCAGGTCAGCAGTCACGGTGTAATTGTTGCCTTTTTTTGCAGTGACGGTCTTGAATTTCAGGGATGCTGTAGGGAATTTTGCTGTGCCGAAAAAGTCATCGGCTTTCAGGTGTCCTTCCAGTTTTTCTTTTCCTTCACCCGCTTTCAGGTCGGTTACAGCAATCGAATTCATGTCTACCGTGAAGCTTCCGCCGGTCAGTTTACTGTTTTTAAATTCCAGTGCACCGTCTTTCAGGTTCACTGTTCCGGAGTGTTGGCCGGTCACTTTTTTACCCACCCAGGCAATCTGGCTGTTTTTGGTGTCCACTTTTTTTGTTTGGGCGGTCATGGCGGCAGTGCCAAGAGCGACGATCAGTGCGATAGCGATTGTTTTAAAATTTTTCATTGTAAAGTAATTTAGTTATTGTTTAAAATTGATAAAAGATTAGTGTTTGAATGCATCGGTATTCCGGAATTTCTCGAGCAGCGTATTGAGCTGCTGCAGTTCCTCATGCGTCATGTTGACGGCAAAGTTTTTTTCATGGTTTTCGACGCGGGGGTCGAGTTCCCCGAGTAGCTCGAGCCCTTTCGCCGTAATGGCGACTTCCATCTTGCGTCTGTTGTTGGGACATACTTCACGCGTCACCAGGCCTTTCAGCAACAATTTATCGACCAGCCGCGTGGTGTTGCTGGTCTTGGCCAGCATACGCTCCTGGATCAGGAACATATTCGCGGGGCAGCCTTTCTGTCCGCGCAGGATGCGAAGGACATTAAACTGCTCTACGGAAATTTCGAACGGTTTCAGGATTTCGGCGAATTTTTCAGAAACGACATTTTGTGTATACAAAATATTCAAAATCACCTTTTTGTGTAAAGGCAAGGCTGACTTTGATTTGATCACTTCTTCGATTGTCATAATTGTTGCAACAATATTTGTAGGTACAAATGTATTGCAAAAGATTTCATTTGTATATACAACAGTGTATTAAATTTTTGTTAAATGCATGTAGTGGCCGTTTGAATTGGGTACTTTTATTGTCCTGAAAAAATTTGAGATGACGAAGATCCTGGCGTTTTTCCTGATGTTGCTACCGTTGTCATTCATCCGGGTACGGGCGATTCCGGATTCCGGAGAGCCGAAACCGCTGAGAGTTTATGAGAAGGATGGAGTGAAAGTCCCGGCATACGATTTTCGGTCACTGGAGTATTTCCTGAATAAGAAAAATGACACCACTTATGTCGTAAACTTCTGGGCCACCTGGTGTGCGCCCTGCGTGGCAGAGCTGCCACATTTTGAGAGATTGCATCGGGTTTACAACAACCGGAAAGTGAAGGTACTGCTTGTAAGCCTTGATATGAGGAAAAAGATAGAAAGCAGCCTGCTTCCTTTCATCAGGCGGAAGGAACTTAAATCAGAGGTTTTTTTTCTCGATGACCCAAACGCAAATGAATGGATAGGGAAGGTGGATCCTACGTGGTCAGGTGCCATACCAGCCACGATAATCTTTAACAAAACCGAAAGAAAATTTTACGAGCAAAGCTTTACATTTGAAACTTTGGAGAAAGAATTGAAACAATTTATAAATTAAATATCATGAACAGATTTACAATGCTCTTGCTGGCCATCGTAGTCACCGGGGCCAGTGCATTTACGATAAGGGAGGCTGCCGGCAGTGGATACAAGGTGGGGGATACGGCGACAGATTTCACGCTCAGGAACGTTGACGATAAAATGGTCTCGCTCAGGGATTTTAAATCGGCTAAAGGGTTTATTGTCATTTTTACCTGCAACCACTGTCCGTTTTCTCAGGCATACGAAGACCGGATTATTGCGCTGGATAAAAAATATGAGGCCAAGGGTTATCCTGTGATTGCCATTAATCCGAACAACCCTGCCAAACAGAAGGACGACAGTTTCGAACTTATGAAGGTCCGCGCCAGGGAGAAAGGCTTCACATTCCCATACCTTTTTGACGACGGACAGAAAATTTACCCGCAATATGGCGCTACCAAAACGCCGCATGTATATGTTTTGCAGAAAGAAGGAAAGGCATTGGTAGTAAAATATATCGGCGCTATCGACGACAATTATGAGGATGAATCGGCCGTAAAGCAAAAATATGTCGAAAATGCCGTGGATGCATTGCTTGGCAAGAAAGACATCCCCGTAAAGGAAACCAAGGCCATCGGCTGTTCAATCAAGGCGTAAAGCAATTAAAACCGTTATATGAATTTATCACAAAATGAATGGGCGTCACAACTCGAAACCGATCCAAACGCCGTTATCCTCGATGTAAGGACGGAGGACGAATGCAATGAAGGCATCATCCCAAATGCCATAATGATTGATATCTACAAAGGGCAGGGTTTTATCTACGAACTCGAAGCGCTCGACAAATCAAAGAATTATTATGTGTATTGCAAGGCGGGCGGCAGGAGCAGCCAGGCCTGTGATATTATGGGGCAACTGGGCTTTGCCAACACCTTTAACCTCATGGGCGGCTTCATGCAGTGGCAGGGTGACACCGTGCAGCCATAAATAACTTATTCCCAGCGTTTTTTTTGTTTGTTTGAAATTTTTGTTAATTTAGCTTTGTAGAAATAATTCTACAAAACCAAAAAACTAAACACAAACATGAAAAAAAATGTCGGCAAATCTGACATGATTGTCAGGTTTATTTTGGGATCAATATTACTTATATTGTCCTTTACAGATGTAAGCCCCGACGAACTTTTGGATGACCTGTTTGCCATTACAGGCGTCTATTTGCTGCTGACAGGATTGATAAGGTACTGCCTTGTCTATTTTTTTCTGGGTCTCAGCAGTTATTCGAAGGGCAGGACCAAAATGTACTGATACCGCTTTTTTAAGGCGGTATTTTTTTTGAAAGATTTTTAACGGTTGTTAAGATGGGAAACTGGTTTATCATAACTACTTTTATCAATTGAATCCGCCTTAAACTGTGAGAGAATGTCCGAAAGAATCCGTGAAAAACTGCAAATCCTCGCCGACGCCGCAAAATATGATGTCTCCTGCTCATCAAGTGGTAGCAACCGCAAAAACACGACTAAGGGACTCGGTGATGCCAGCAGTTCCGGAATTTGCCATACTTATACGGAAGACGGACGCTGCGTGTCGCTGCTGAAAATCCTGCTTACAAACCACTGCATTTTCGATTGCGCATTTTGTGTATCCAGAAAAAGCAATGATGTAAAGCGCGCCGCATTTACCGTTGATGAAGTCGTGGAACTTACCATGAGTTTCTACCGTCGCAATTATATTGAGGGCCTTTTCCTGAGTTCAGGGATTTTCAAGAATGCCGATTACACTATGGAACGGCTTGTGCGCATTGCCAAGAAACTCCGGCTTGAAAATAACTTCAACGGATACATTCATTTAAAAACGATTCCCGGGGCAAGTGAGGAGTTGCTTACCGAAGCCGGATTATACGCCGACAGGATGAGCATCAATCTCGAAATGCCGACGGAATCAGGATTAAAACTCCTTGCGCCTGATAAGTCGCATGAGGATGTGAAGAAACCGTTAGGCTTCATAAAAAACAGCATCATCGCCCTCAAAGATGAAAAGAAACTCATCCGCAGCACGCCCAAATTTGTGCCTGCTGGGCAGAGTACCCAGATGGTGATAGGGGCAACCCCCGAAACCGACATGGAAATCATGTACAGCGCAAACGAGTACTACAAGAACTTTGACCTGAAACGCGTCTATTATTCCGGCTATATCCCCATCAGTTATGATACGAGAATGCCTGTCATAGGAAGTCAGCCGCCGCTCCTTCGTGAAAACCGTTTATACCAGACCGATTGGCTGATGCGCTTCTACGGATTTGATGTCCATGAAATTCTTAATAAGGACAATCCGCACCTCGATGTCGATATTGACCCTAAATTGAGCTGGGCGCTCCGCAATATGGAGTCGTTTCCGATTGACATCAACACCGCCGATTATAAGATGATTCTCCGCGTTCCCGGCATTGGGGTAGGTTCTGCCAAAAAGATTGTTATGGCGAGGAAGTTCGGCCGACTGCGTTCAGACCAGCTCCGGCAGATGGGTATTGCCTACAATCGCGCAAGGTATTTTATCCGATGCGCGGACAGCGTTTTCCAACTCAATGAGCCCGATGGTTTTATGATAAAACAAAAAATCCTGTCAGAAAGCCAGAGCAAATACCTGAAGGTCCCGCAAAACCAACTTACTTTATTCTGATGACCGTTTTTGTTTTTGACGGCAGTCTTGAAGGGTTGCTGACTGCGGTATTCGAATTTTATGAAACCAAACCCGGCGCGGTGAAAATCGTGCCGCAATCGCATTACCAGCCCGGATTGCTGGAATCGGCGGTTGATATTTTCAGTGATGATGCCAAGGCAAAACGCGTTTGGGAAGGATTGGGGAAGAAGATAGGAAGTGACTGGCAGCTCCGGTTCTACAAATCATACCTTTCTGAAGTGCCTGAAATGGCACAGCATCTGTTTGATTTCTGCCGTTACATTTTTGACAATCCCAAAGGGGCGGAACAAAATTACGGACACCCGTCGGTGATGGCCATTTCCAAAATGGACCGCAGCGTCAACCGCGAGAGGCACCGCATGAAAGCGTTCATCCGGTTCCAGGAAACCATCGACGGCATGTTCTATGCCACGGTGGAGCCCGACTATAACGTGTTGCCCCTGATCGCCAATTTCTTCAAAAACCGTTATGCCGACCAGCAATGGATTATTTATGACCTCAGACGACATTATGGGTTGTATTACGACCTGCAATCGGTTTCGGAAATTACAATGTCTTACACCCCTGAACTGCGTAAAGGTGACACCGACGGGCTGCTGCACAACAAAGAAAGCCTGTATGCGGTGCTGTGGCAGGATTATTTTAAAAGTACCAACATACCCGCCAGAAAGAACATGAAGCTTCACCTGCAGCACGTGCCCAGGCGGTATTGGAAATACCTTACCGAGAAGCAATAACCCCACAGCGTTTCGCATTAGAGTGCGTCGCAATCATATATTTTTTAATGCGCCCAATGAAAAGAATGGTTTTTTTCATACATTTGGGTACCAATAAACAATTTTAGATCCGGAACCGGTCCTTGAAAAGATCAGTCCCCTTTCCCGGGGATCATTCCTGAAAACTGCAATTCCATATGTATTACATTTTGGACTATCAGTGAATGCTGGTGGCTTACGCTTGAGCATAACGGTTTGCCCTGCGTTAAGAAGGGGCTGTTTGCCCGTATATATATGATACTAATTGTAGACGATAAAAGGGAGAATATCATCCCGCTCAAAAAAATCCTGGAACTGCATCACCTTGAATCGGATTCGGCCGAATCAGGAGAGGAAGCATTGAAGATGATTCTCAAAAAGAATTATTCATTGATTATCCTCGATGTACAAATGCCCGGAATGGATGGCTTTGAAGTTGCCGAAGCACTTTCAGGCAGCAACCGTACCAAGGATATCCCGATCATTTTCCTCTCGGCCATCAACAAGGAGAAGAAATACATCTCCAAAGGCTATCAGACCGGCGGGGTCGACTACGTCACAAAGCCGGTCGATGCCGACCTGCTCATCCTAAAAGTCAAGACGTTCCTCAAATTATACCAGCAGCAGCAGGAACTTAAGGCGCTGCACGGTTTGTTGTCCAAAGAAATCGAAATCCGGAAAGAAGCCCAGGAGAATCTTGAGGGAAAGGTACTGGAACGCACGCGTGAACTGCAATCCAAGAATGAGGAATTGGAATTCCGGAACCACGAATTGCAGCAGTTCGCCTGGGTGGTTTCGCACGATTTAAAGGAACCCATTCGAAAAATAGAGATTTTTGTGCGTCTGATTAAAGAACGCTATCTTATCGATGAGCAGAAGGCGCACGAAACCGTCGACCGTGCTTTGGCGTCATCAGCCAGGATGACCAAACTGATTGAAGACCTGCTGGACTACTCCAGGCTGTCATCGTCGGCCGTTCCTGAGCAAACCGATCTCAATGAGGTCGTGGGCGAGGTCCTCTCTGACCTCGAATATCTTATCGATCAGAAAAACGGCACTGTAATCCTGGCCAACGATTTGCCGGTCATTATGGGAATACAAAGCCAATTGCGCCAGGTGATGCAAAATCTGATCGGCAATTCGCTGAAATTCTCGAAACCGGATATCGCGCCGGTAATCACGATCACATCGGAATGTGTGACCGAGAAGGATTGCGATGCCACCGACTGTGAAAAGGGCAAATACTACCGGATTTCGGTAAAGGATAATGGCATCGGTTTTGACCAGAATTATGTCGACAAGATTTTTACCATTTTCCAAAGGCTGCACCACCGCGACGCTTATGAAGGCACCGGTATCGGCCTGGCCATCGCCAAAAAAATCATTGAAAAACACAACGGCCTGATAACTGCCCGAAGCCAGGAAGGACAGGGGGCCGAATTCATTATTATTCTCCCAAAATAATAACTTTATGCAGAACAATTTTAAGCGGAATCTAATTGTCAGTTCAGGAATCTCCATGCTAATCCTCCTGATCAGTTCGACGGCCTCCTACATCAGCATCAGGAAACTGCTCGACAGCAATGCAATGGTCAACCACACCAACGAGGTAATTTACCAGATCAATCAGGGCCACAATATTACAATAGAAGCGCAAAACAGTGTGCGCGGTTTCCTCATCACCGGAAAAAGTGCCCTGCTGGAGGCTTACAACGGCGCCGAAGAACGTGCCGGTATTTCTTACCAGACATTAAAAGGGCTTACGGCAGACAATCTTACACAACAGAAAAACATGGCCGAGCTGAAGCTCAACAGCCAGATTTTCTATAGTTACCTGAAAGAAAGGGTCGCCTCCAAAGCGGCGGGGTTTAATGCCACGGAAGAGCATTTGCTCCGGGGGAAAGAACTGCTCAACAACCTGCGCGGGTCGTTGCGGGCGATGGAAAATGAAGAGCAGCGCCTGCTTAAAATCAGGATTGAGCAGGCTTCGGAAAATGCCAGCTACAGCTTGATCTTAATCGTACTGGCGGCGTTATTGGCACTGGTCATTACGGTTGTCTTTTTCATCCGGATGCTCAGGGATTTCAGGCAAAGGCAAAAACTTCAGATGGAACTGCAACGGAACGAAATCGAAACCGCCAACCGCATCCGGGTCATCAGCGGAATCGCGGAACAAATTTCGGACGGGAACTATGAAATCCGCGTCAATGACAACGAAAGCGATGCATTGGGAAGCGTCGCGGGCTCGCTCAACAATATGGCTGTATCACTGAACCGGTCGTTCAACCTGCTTACAGAAAAGGAATGGCTGCAAACCGGGATGGCCCATCTGAGCAATGTGATGCTCGGGGAGAAAACTGTCGAACAACTCACAAAGGAAACCATCGAGTTCGTTGCCGAATACACCAAAAGCAATGCCGGCGTGATTTACCTGCTTGAAGGCGATGAATTGCACATGGTGTCGGGCTACAGCTTCATCCCATCCAAAAAACGCGAGCGACTGAAACTTGGCGAGGCACTGACGGGACAGGCGGCAAAGTCAAAAAAAATGCTTGAACTCAAACTGACTGAAAATGAAGACATCAGCATCTCTTATGCGTTGGGCGAAATCAGGCCTGCGCATGTCGTTGCCATACCTTTGATGGAAGCCAATGTCGAAGGCGTGATGGAACTCGCTTCGGTAAGGGAATTCACGACCCTGGAGCTCAACTTCCTTACTGACGCCTCGTACAATATCGCCATTGCAATCAAGGGCGCACTGAGCCGCAAACGCGTACAGGAGCTGCTTGAGGAAACACAGGCCCAATCTGAAGAACTCAGCGTGCAGCACAGCGAACTTGAGAGCATTAATGCGGAACTGGAAACCCAGACCGAAAAGCTGCAGGCTTCAGAAGAGGAACTCAAAGTGCAGCAGGAAGAATTGCAGCAAACCAATGAGGAACTCGCCGAAAGAAGCGTACTGCTTGAAGAACAAAATACTGAAATCCAGAAAAAATCGGAGGCGCTGGAACTCTCCACGAGGTATAAATCCGAATTCCTGGCAAATATGTCGCATGAGCTGCGTACACCGCTGAATTCAATATTGTTGCTGAGCCGTTTGCTTTCGGAAAACAACGAGCAGAACATGAGTGCCGAGCAGATTGAATTTGCCAAAGTAATCCAAAGCTCGGGCAACGGACTTTTGGGATTGATCGATGAAATCCTCGACCTGTCGAAAATCGAGGCAGGGAAAATGGAACTTGAGATCCTCGACGTTCCTGTGCAGGACATCGCCGAAAGCCTGAAAAGCCTGTTTTCCGTCATGGCGAAGGAAAAAGGGATTGAGTTTAAGGTCATCACCAAAAACGCGCCATTGGTCATTAAATCCGATAAGATGCGCCTCGAACAAATCCTTAAAAATTTAATATCAAACGGCATCAAGTTTACCTCTAAAGGTGCCGTAACGCTCGAGATTTATAAGGATCCCAAAAATGAAAAATTCCTTTGCTTCAGCGTCAGGGATACCGGAATCGGGATTTCACCTGAACAGCAGCCTCTGGTTTTCGAAGCTTTCCACCAGGCCGATGGCTCAACCAAACGCAAGTATGGCGGAACGGGCCTCGGATTGTCAATCAGCAGGGAACTGGCGAAATTGCTTCAGGGCGGACTGTCATTGAAAAGTGTCCTAAATGAAGGAAGTGAATTCACGCTTCGAATCCCCGTTTCTATTTCAACCGCAGGCCATGCAATCCCTGACCCCGCGGCAGATCCTGCTTCGGCCGCCACCGCGGAACTTTCACATGGCGCGCCGGATCGTTACGTTGCACCGGATATCCCGGAAGACCTTCCTGATGACCGGGATGCGATTTCCGCGGGCGACAAGGTCATACTGATCGTTGAAGACGACACCCATTTTGCCAAATCTTTACTCGATTACACCAGGAAGCGTGGGTATAAAGGCGTTGTCAGCGTTCGTGGTGACCATGCGCTAAACCTGGCATTGACATTCCATCCGGTCGGCATTTTGCTCGACATCCAGTTGCCCGTGAAAAGCGGTTGGGAGGTGATGGAAGAACTCAAAAACAACCCGCAGACCCGCCCGATTCCGGTCCACATCATGTCATCGCACAAGTTGCGTCAGGAAAGCCTGCTTAAGGGCGCCATCAATTTCCTGGACAAGCCTGCCGCTTATGAGCAGATACCAGAAGTATTTAAGAAGATTGAGCAGATCGTAAACCGCGATGCGCAGAAGGTCCTGATCATTGAAGACAACTCCAAACACGCCAGCGCCCTGGCATTTTTCCTCGAAACGCACAGCATCAGCTCGGAAATCAAGAGTGAAGTATCGGAAGGGGTGATGGCATTGCAGAAGCCTGACATCAACTGCGTGATCCTGGATATGGGCATCCCTGACCGCCAGGCGTACGACATCCTGGAAAAGGTCAAGGAAAATCCGGGATTGGAAAACCTTCCCATCATTGTATTTACAGGGAAAAGCCTCTCGATGCAGGAGGAACTGAAGATTAAAAAATACGCCGATTCCATTGTCGTAAAAACGGCCCACTCATACCAACGGATGATTGATGAAGTATCGCTGTTCCTGCACCTGATGGAAGAAAAGAAAACCGAAGGCATCAAAAACAAGAAATACCAGTTGCTGAATAATGTGCTCAGCAACAAAACGGTTTTGGTTGTCGATGATGACGTCAGGAATATCTATTCGCTCACCAAAGCGCTCGAGATACTGCAAATGAAAGTCGTCACCGCGATCGACGGCAAGGAGGCCCTGAGGATCCTTGATGAAAACCCAGGCGTTGATGTGGTATTGCTCGACATGATGATGCCCAACATGGACGGCTATGAAACGGCGCAGCGCATACGCGAAAAGCCGAAATTCAGGAACCTGCCCGTGATTGCCGTGACGGCCAAAGCAATGATGGGTGACCGCGAAAAGTGCATCAACGCAGGGGCTTCCGATTACATCACCAAACCCGTCGATGTCGACCAACTGCTGTCACTGCTGCGCGTCTGGCTTTACGATAAACAATAAAAACATGCTGATGGATAAGAAGAAAATCCTGATTATCGACGATGATGCACGAAATATCTTTGCATTGGCGGCCGTACTCAAATCAAGGCATTATGACTGCCTGTCCTGCCAAAGTGCGATGGAAGCCATAGACCTGCTGAGCGCAGATGATACCGTCGATTACATCCTGATCGATATGATGATGCCTGAAATGGATGGTTACGAAGCCATTCCGCAAATCCGGAAAATTCCTTCGCATTCGCAAACGCCGATCATTTCGGTCACCGCACAGGCAATGGTCGGCGATCGCGAAAAGAGCCTTTTTGCGGGCGCCGACGAGTACATCTCGAAACCGGTAGACATCGACAGGTTACTCAGTATTTTTAAAAAATTGTAAACACGATGCTGAGCGATAACGAAATCGAAGTGCTTATCAACGAGGCGCATGAATACTACGGATTTGATTTCGGGGGCTATTCCCGTGCGTCCTTTAAACGGCGTATCGAACGGCTCATTCAGATGGACGGACTCACTGATTTCCGCAGCCTGCTGTCCAGAATGCGTACCGATTCCGACTATTTCAAGCATATGGTAGAGGAAATCACGGTTAATGTCACTGAAATGTTCCGGGATCCGCACGTTTACAAAATACTCCGCGAAGAAATCCTGCCCATCCTTGCAACCAAGCCGTTCATCAGGATCTGGCACGCGGGCTGTTCTACGGGTGAGGAAGTTTTCTCGATGGCTATCTTATTAAAGGAAGCCAGGCTGCTCAGCAAATCCCTGCTGTATGCGACCGACCTGAGTCCGTCAGCGCTTGCGAGCGCCAAAAGCGGTATTTTTCCGCTGCGGATGATGAAACAATATTCGGAAAACTATATGGCTTCGGGAGGTATCCGCGATTTTTCGGATTACTACATTGCCAATTATGAACGCGCCAAATTCAGCGAGGAATTGTCGGAAAAGATGGTTTTTTCGCAGCACAACCTCGTGTCCGACAGTTCGTTCAATGAGTTCGACCTGATTTTATGCCGTAATGTGATGATTTATTTTGATAAGGAATTGCAGGAACGCGCACTCCGACTCTTCGATGACAGCCTGGCGAAGCTCGGTTATCTTGTTTTGGGCACTAAGGAAACGCTCAAATATTCCAGCGTCCAGCCGCGTTTCGGGCAATTGAGAAAGGAAAAAATATGGAAGAAACTGAAATGACCCGAAGCAGGGTAGTGGTCATAGGAGGGTCGGCGGGCAGCCTCGAGGTATTACTGAAGATTTTACCCCGTATTGCCATTATCCCTGATTTTGCGATTGTCATCATATTGCACCGTAAAAATTCTGAAGACAATACGCTCGAGGAACTGATTGCAATAAAAACCATGATTCCCGTAGTGGAGGTTGAAGACAAGACGCCGTTACTTCCCGGCGCGATATACATCTGCCCATCGGATTACCATTTGCTGTTTGAGAAAAACGGCACGCTTTCGCTCGATATTTCCGAAAAGATTAACTACAGCCGACCCAGCATCGACCTGTCGTTTGAATCCGCTGCGGATGCTTACGGGAACGCACTTACCGGCATCCTTTTATCAGGTGCCAATGCTGATGGTACGGCCGGACTCAAAGCCATCAGGGCGCTGGGGGGCACGACCATTATCCAGAAACCTGAGACCGCAGATATGCCCTTTATGCCCCGCAATGCCCAGCAATTCGCAGCGCCACATTATAGTTTTGACGCCAATGAGATTCTTGAATACATTAAAGGCATGTAGCCTGCCTCACAACCCCGCCAGAAAAAGTCGCGTAATCACTACAGTATTGTGCCTGCTTTGCGTCGGCCTTGCTGCTGCCCAGCGGGCTGAGGTTTTCGCTGAACCGAAAATGAAACGTTCCGGCAAGAGGCCGTTAAAGACGTTCCGACTTGAAAAAGCGATTGCTGAAGGTTCGGGGATGGTTGCCTGGAATGGACAATTGTGGACGCACAACGACAGCGATACCCCAAAACTTTTTGCCTTGGATACTGCCGGCGCTAAAATTGTGGCGACATACGATTTGCCTCTGAAAAACAGGGACTGGGAAGACCTCGGCCAGGACAACGATTACTTTTATCTTGGAAATTTCGGCAACAACGCGCACCGCGTGGATACCGTCCAGATTTACCGCATCGGAAAGAATTCGCTGCTGCAGCGTAAGCCATCCATCGATACCATCGCGTTCACCTGGCCCGAAACGATGACAGACGGTACACCGGAACGGACTAACTTCGATTGTGAAGCCATGGCGGTAGTCGGCGACAGTATTTGCCTGTTTACCAAAGAATGGCAGCACGGCCACCGCACCCGCGTATTTACGCTTCCCAAAACGCCTGGAAAATGGACTGCGCATTACCGATACACTTTAGAAACCAGGATTTTGATTACAGGTGCGTCCTACGATGAGGCTTCCCGGCAGCTGGTGCTCTGCGGCTACAATATGCTGTTGAGGCCTTTTTTGCTTGTTTTTCCGGAAACCGAGGGAACAGATTTTTTTGCAGGACCGGGAAGGAAGATCAAAATCCGCAGGCGCTTCCGTCAGATGGAAGGCGTCGCAACTTTTAACGGTCTGGATTATTACGTGATCAATGAAGGGTTCCGTAAGTTTTTCGTACATACCACCCCACGTATTTATAAAATACGCGTTGGAAAATAGCCGCAGTCTCGGACGTTTGCTGAGACTGCGACTGCCCTTTTAATTAAACGGATTCGACCACTTCGCGTTGGTGTACACATCGCTTCCCGTCAGTGTTTTCAGGAAGGCAATCAAAGCATCCCGTTCCTGCACGGTGACATTCAGGTTTTGTGGCATGCCTCCGGGACGGAGCTTGGGGTCCAGGTTTGTATTGGCCGGATTGAGCACGATCAGGTTGTAATGGGCCACGACGTCTTCGAGTGTAGCCAGTTCTCCGGTGTGCATGAATGGTCCGTTTACAGTGCCGTTCGGCTTGAGCAGGTTGCGCAACGAAGGCGCACGGGTATTGGTCAAATCTAAGACCGTTGGATTGCCTAAACTTCCGATGAGCCCGTTGTTGCCGCTGTTTGGCGCAATATCGAATTCAGGCGAGGCATGACAGCCCGCACAACCGAGGCCACCTCCTGTCCGCACTCCTGACGGATCGAACTGAGGCGGCGCCAGAAAAAGGTTTTTGCCCTGATTTTCCTGCATTGTAAAATTGGCAAACGGCTGGCCATCGTTTGCGGCTGTGGCACGGCCTGCGTCGTATTTGGAATCAAATGACTGGATGCTCCGGATAAACTGTGCCAACGCATTCTGGATGCGCGCTTCCGTGACCGTTGCATCACCGTAAACGAACGTAAACAATTCCTGGTAGTATGGGGTTTGCTGGAGTTTCGAGATTAAACCGCCCAGGTTTTCGTCACCGGCAGTGCCGCTGAATCCCATTTCGATATGATTTTGTATCGGCTGCGTGGTCTGCAATTCCAACGTAGCGGCCCGTTCATCCCAGAAAAATTTCCGCTCGACAGAGAATCTTGAATTAACCAGCCGCATCGCATGGCGTGAGGTGCCGCCATTGATTCCGCTGCTCGCCACATTCGAATCCCCGAATGCATTGGCTTGCACATGGCAACTCGCGCAGGAAACCGTATTGTTTGCGGAAAGTTTTTTATCGTAAAACAATACACGTCCCAGCGTGGCGCCTTTATCGGTAATGGGATTTCCCTGGGTGTTGTCCTTGGTGATGTAGGCCGGGATGGATTGATTGGCGTAATTGAGCAGGTTGTCAGGATTCACGTTGTCGCCGAAAGTGGCGGTGATGTTCGCGTAGGGGTCGACAGGAATGTATTCGCTGTCTTCGTCTTTACTGCAGGAACTGAGGCTTAACAACAGGAAAGCGGGGAGGAGGAGTCTGAAATGCATATCTAACGGTTTTGGTTTACAGCATTAGACGTTTAAAAATAACCCATCCTTCGGTGAAGCGGTTTTTTGTTTGCAAAGCCGGCTAATTATTTTTAGGATGTACCGTTGGATGTGCCATTTTTGCATTTCGGAACGATTTAATAAATTTGTCAGCGCCTGAATGAATACGCGCACGAAACTGTTATCTTATAACTTAGCCGATGAACTTCACAACTATAAGCGTTTGGAATTGTCGGATTTGGGGTAACTTTATCGCCGTTAAATAAAGCAATGGAAAGTCTCAATAAAAAGGAAGGTAGTGATGCCGCAAATGTGACACAGGGATTGTATCATAAAATGGTTTCTGAGGTGCAGGACTACGCGTTGCTGCTGCTCGACTGCGATGGAAATATCCTGAACTGGAATCCCGGGGCGCAGAAAATCAAGGGCTATGCTTCCGATGAGATTATTGGGAAAAATTTCCGTGTGTTTTACTCGAAGGAAGACCGCGCGCAGCTTTTGCCCGATACGCTGCTGCGCACCGCCTACGAAAAGGGACGGGCGGCACACGAAGGCTTCCGGCTGAAGAAAGATGGAAGCACATTCTGGGGATCGGTGGTGATTACCGCGTTGCATGACGACAACGATCAGGTAATCGGTTATTGTAAAGTCACCCGCGACCTAACCGAGCGCAAAAATGCCGAAGACGAGTTGCAACATCAGAACGAACTGCTCCGCCGTAGTGAAGAACGCTACCACCGCATGATTGCCGAAGTCGAGGACTACGCGATCATCCTGCTGGATCCGGACGGCAATATCATGAACTGGAATAAGGGCGCACAGAAAATAAAGGGATATACCGAAGCCGAGATCGTAGGCAGGAATTTCAGGAATTTTTACAGGGTGGAAGACCGGGAACGCCAATTGCCCGAGCAACTTCTGGCGCTGGCAGTCGCTAACAACAAGTCGGCCCACGAAGGCTGGCGCCTGCGCAAAGACGGGAGCCATTTTTGGGGAAGCGTCGTGATTACGGCACTTCACGACAATCACGGAAACATAACGGGCTTTTCAAAAGTGACGCGGGACCTGACCTACAAAAAGCAATCGGACGACCTGATCCTGCAGCAAAACAAGCAACTGGAGGAATATGCCTACGTAGCGTCGCACGATTTGCAGGAACCGCTTCGGAAAATTATGCTGTTTATCGATTTGCTGCAGCGTAATATCGACGATAAGGAAGCCGTTGCATCCTACATTACCAAAATAAATGCTTCGACACAGCGTATGTCGACACTGATCAAAGCAGTCCTTAATTATTCGCAGGCAACCGATGACGTAGAGCTTAAAGCAGCCGTTGACCTTAATGTCGTCCTGGCCCATATTGAAACCGATTTTGACGTGCTGCTTTCAGAACGCAGTGGCGTGTTAAAGCGCACAACACTGCCTGTCGTGCACGCTGTCCCGATACAAATGCACCAATTGTTTTCAAATTTTGTGAGTAACGCGATAAAATTTAATGATGGTTTTCCGGTTATCAACATAACCTATGAAGATTCGACCAAATCAGGTCGGGACGGATTCATAAAAATCACCGTCAAAGACAACGGCCGCGGGTTTGATCCGGAACAGGCCGACAAAATTTTCCGAATGTTCCATAGGCTCCACGACAAGACACAGGGCACCGGGATCGGGTTGGCACTGTGCAAGCGCATCGCGGAAAATCACGGCGGCACGATTACCGTGTCTACCAGTCCGGGTCAGGGGACAGCTTTTGAAATCTGGCTTCCCGACGCAATCCTTGTTTAAATTTCCAAAATTCCCCGGAATCCCCGTGCGGCATAGTACGAATCCGCGCCATTGTGGTATAAGAATACCATGTCATACCGGCGGTCGCAAAATAATGCCCCGCCGCGTTGCCTGACGTCATCCGGCGTTTTTACCCAACTGGAAGTCTTCGTATCGAACTGCCCGAGCTGCTGCAATGAACGGTATTGCGTTTCCGTAAGCAGTTCGATGCCCATACGCTCCGCCACATCAATGGCGCTGTCTTTTGGTTTGTTTGCTTTTCGTGCGTCGAGTGCCTCACGGTCGTAACAGAGGCTTCGGCGGTCCTTCGGACTTTCAGCAGCACAATCGCAGAAAACCACTGCGCCATTTTTTTGGATGCCAATTACATCGGGTTCGCCACCGGTTTTTTCCATTTCGTTCAGCGACCACAATTGGGCAGGATGCGTTTCAAGCCTGTCCGCCACCTGTTCCCAGCTGATGTTGTCGTGGCGTGAGCGGTTTTGCTCGAAGCGCTGTTTTAAGGTTTGCATCAATAGTTGGCGTTCGGCATCTGTAAGGGTTCTGCTCATGAGCGTAGAGGAATAAGATTAGAAATGGAGGAAAATTAAAAAAAAGTCTCGAATGTCCGATTGAAAGCACTCATCGGTTACACAATCGGCATTTGCGGGAAAAATATCGGCATAAATAAAAAGAATACCAAAAATGATGAAGCACAATGTTTAACACTTAATTTTGCGCTCAAAATTTTTCCTGCCATTATGAGAATACTATTCGCTTATATCAAAGCCCATAAATCCTTGCTGTTCCTCGCGTTGTTCCTTGCCGCAATCAACCAGTGCTTTTCACTTTGCGACTCGATCATTATCGGAAAGCTCATGAACGAATGTGGCGTGGGCGTTGCCAATTTCCACCACAATATGAATTCCTTTGTGAAGGTCGTGCTGGGCTGGCTGGCATTATCCGTAGGCGCTGCGATGGTGTCACGGATAGCCAAGAATTTCCAGGACTATTTTACCAACATCATCATTCAGCGGACCGGAGCCCAGATGTATACCGACGGCATCCAGAAGGCACTGCAGCTTCCATTTCAGGATTTCGAGGACCAGCGCAGCGGGGAAACATTGGGCAAACTGCAAAAAGTGCGCACCGACTGTGAGAAGTTCATCACCCTCTCAATATCGCTGATTTTCCAGTCGGTGGTCGGGATTGTGTTTGTAGTGGTGTACGCAATTAGCATCCATTGGCTGCTGGGACCGCTTTTCCTTGCCACGGTTCCCGTCGTGGCATTTATCAGCTCTTTCCTTGGCAAGAAAATCAAAAAAGTCTCACGGGAGATACTCGGTGAGACCACGGCCTTAGCCGGAGCCACAACAGAATCGTTGCGCAACATCGAGCTGGTGAAAAGCTTGGGGTTGACGCAGCAGGAGGTCAACAGGCTCAATTCGACCACAACCAAAATCCTTGGGCTCGAGCTGAAAAAAGTGCGCTACATTCGCTCACTGAGTTTCTTTCAGGGCACTACGGTACACTTTATGCGTACCTGCCTTGTATTTGCGCTCTATATGTTTATTTTCAACGGGATCATCAAGCCCGGAGACCTGATTACGCTGATGTTCTTCTCGTTTTTCCTTTTCAATCCGTTGCAGGAATTAGGTAACGTCATCGCGGTTTATAACGAGACCAACGCCTCGATGGAGAATTTCAGCAAGCTCATGGGTTCCGCCAGTGAGCCCACGCCCGCGCAGCCAAAAGTGATGGGCCTGATCGACAGCCTGCGTTTTTCAGGGATTTCGTTCAGGCACCTTTCTGCACAGACGCCTGCCGTAAAAAACATCTCCTTTGAAGCCAAAAGCGGCGAAACCATCGCATTTGTAGGGCCGTCGGGTAGTGGAAAGACCACCTTGGTGAAACTGCTCGTCGGGTTGTACAAACCCAATGAAGGCACAGTTTTTTACAATGAAAAAAACGCGAACGACATCAGCCTGAACGAACTCAGGCAGCAACTCGGATTTGTGACGCAGGATGCGCAGCTGTTTTCGGGAACCATTAAGGACAATTTATTGTTCGTGAAACCCGACGCCACAGATGAGGAATTGCACGACGTACTGCGTCAGGCTGCCTGCCACAATTTATTGAAAAGGGCGGAGAAGGGAATTTATACCACCATCGGAGAAGGCGGTATCAAGGTGTCAGGCGGCGAAAAACAACGGCTGTCGATTGCACGTGCCTTGCTGCGCCATCCGAGGCTGCTGCTGTTTGATGAAGCGACCTCGGCGCTCGATTCGATTACTGAAGAAGAGATTACACAAACGATCCGTGACATTTCGTCGAAACGCGACCAGATTACGGTATTGATTGCGCACCGTCTGTCAACCATCATGCATGCCGACAGGATTTATGTCCTGGAACAGGGCGCGATCATCGAACAGGGAAGGCACGCAGACCTGCTTGATGAGAAAGGATTGTATTACGCGATGTGGAGGCAGCAGATTGGGGAACGGAAGTAACCAGCCTACCGCGCCGTAAATCCAAATGCTATGGCTGATGCCAGCACATCGGCATTGATGTCTGCAAGCTTTTTAAATTTGATGCAATAGCCCGTGACGGTAGCTTTTCCCAGCAATGTCCCGTAAGTCTCTGCGAGATATTTGCGGTCTTCCAGCCCCATAAAGTAAATCGAGATCCCGGTCGAGTTCGCACTCAGGCCCACCTGGTAAAATGCACGGCTTTTCCCGTCAGCATAATGTATGGTGTAACAGCCGTAGCCGATGTTCGGATTTGAAACGACTTTACCCTTACTGTTTTTACCATCGAGAAACCAAAGCCTGCAACCGGGATTTATGTTCAGGATGCGTTCGTGTAATATGTGCATCCCGCTGCGTTTTGCTTCGGGCAGTCCGTCGATATACTCACGGATTTGTTGCTGGACATCCATAGCATAGGTTTGAGAACGGCAAGTTAGGCAAAAAGCCCACGCATCTGGCGTCGAGGCGTGTAAATTTATGCTGCCTGCGTATCGAAACAGCGCGGTCTTCGCGATAACGAAACAGTTACCGGACCATCGGCAGGCGCCTTAATTTTCTGGATGCCTAATTGCCCATTTATCTAATTAATTCCCTACTTTTGCGACGTTTTTTAAACGACAGCAACAACACAACAAACAACAACAAATGAATCAGGTAAAATATATTTTTGTTACGGGCGGCGTGACCTCTTCCCTCGGGAAAGGCATCATTGCGGCTTCGCTGGCAAAACTATTGCAGGCTCGCGGATACCGTACCACAATCCAAAAATTTGACCCTTATATCAATGTCGATCCGGGAACGCTCAACCCATATGAACACGGCGAATGTTTTGTCACTGATGACGGTGCGGAGACTGACCTTGACCTTGGCCATTATGAGCGGTTCCTGAATGTCCCCACCTCACAGGCCAACAATGTTACGACAGGCCGCGTTTACCTCTCGGTAATCGAAAAAGAACGCCGCGGCGAATTTCTCGGCAAGACCGTGCAGGTGGTGCCGCACATCACCAACGAAATCAAGGAGCGCATGCAGTTGCTGGGCAATTCAGGCGACTTTGACATCGTGATTACTGAAATAGGAGGTACGGTCGGTGATATCGAATCGTTGCCTTACATCGAATCGGTGCGTCAGCTCGTCTGGGAGCTTGGCGAAAACAACGGCATCGTCGTCCATCTTACACTCGTACCTTTCCTTGCCGCTGCCGGCGAACTCAAAACAAAACCCACCCAGCATTCGGTCAAGACGCTGATGGAAAGCGGAATCAAGGCCGATATCCTCGTATGCCGTACAGAACACGAATTGTCGGACGAACTGCGGCAGAAGCTTGCGCTGTTCTGCAATGTCAAACGTGAAGCGGTCATACAATCGATCGATGCGTCTACGATATACGAAGTGCCGAATCTGATGCTTGAAGAGGGGCTCGATGTGGTAGCGCTGAAAAGACTTTCGCTTCCGCAGAAAAACACGCCTGATCTTAAAAACTGGACCGTTTTCCTGCAAAGGCTCAAAAATCCGAAGCATGTGGTCAACATCGGCCTCATCGGGAAATACGTCGAATTGCAGGATTCTTATAAATCAATCCTCGAAGCCTTTATACACGCCGGCGCAGCCAATGAGACGAAAGTGAATGTAGTTTCGGTACACTCCGAATACATCGACGAGCACAACGTGGCCGGGAAATTTGAAGGCCTTGATGGCATTGTCGTGGCACCCGGTTTCGGCGAAAGGGGCATTGAGGGCAAAATTGAAGCCGTGCGCTATGCGCGTGAAAACAATATTCCTTTTTTCGGAATTTGCCTGGGCATGCAGATGGCCGTGATTGAGTATTCGAGGAATGTCCTCGGTTTAAAAGATGCCAATTCGACCGAAATGAATGTAGGTACGGCTCACCCGGTAATCGACTTAATGGAAGAGCAGAAAACCATCACCGACAAAGGCGGGACGATGCGCCTTGGCGCGTGGAAATGCGACATTACCCAAAATTCGCTCGCGCATTCGGTTTACGGCAAAACCAGTATCATGGAGCGCCACCGTCACCGTTATGAATTCAACGGCGATTATCTGGAAAAGCTGCAGGCGGCCGGACTGAAGCCATCCGGGGTCAATCCGGAAACCGGCCTTGTCGAAATTATTGAAATCGAAAAACACCCGTTTTTTATCGGGGTACAATACCATCCTGAATACAAAAGCACCGTTGCCAATCCGCATCCCTTATTTGTACATTTCGTAGCGGCGACGGTGAAAGCAAAGCAAAAATAATTATTAACACCCATAGCGCAGGCTATAAGACAAAATGGAAGAAAAGAAGTTAGACGTAAAATCAATTATCGGTTTTGTACTGATTTTTGTAGTATTTATGTGGATGATGCTGCCCAAGCAACTCACCAAAGAGGAACAGGCCGCCAAAGCAAAGAAAGAACAGGCCGCCAAAGCCGCTGCAGCTGCCTCGAAGACCGCCCCAACAAAAGTGATTACGGCACTGCCGGCTGATTCCACCGCAGGCGATTCTGCCCAACTGGCGAAACTTCGCAGCACTTTGGGTGATTTTGCCTATTCGGCGACCCTTCCGTCCGCAAAGGAAAATTTTACGACTATCGAAAACAAACTGGTCAGCCTGACCATTGCCAATAAGGGCGGTTACATCATCAATGCGAAACTGAAAGGGTATGAAAAAATCAGGAAAGGCTCGGGCGACCTTGTCGAACTGATCAAAGACAACAACGCCGGGCTCAACATCCGTCTGCAAACCCAGGACAACCGCGTCATCGACACCAGGAATATGTACTTTGAGCCGACGCTTACCAAATCCGGCGAGAATCAGATCCTGACGATGCGCCTCAAATCAGGACCTGATGCATTCCTCGAGTACCAGTATGTGCTCAAACCGGACAACTACATGCTGGATTTCAGCGTGCGTTCCCAGGGACTTGCCAAGGTGCTGAACACATCAAAACCGGCAGACCTCGAATGGAACCTGAAAAGCTACCGCAACGAGAAGAGCGCTACGTATGAGTCGCGTTACGCAGATTTAAGATATGAATATGAAGACGGTAAAAACGATTACCTCGGACAGGGCAAGGACAAGACGGAATCGGTAGAAAAGGTATCCTACATTGCCTTTAAGCAGCACTTTTTTACCTCGATATTGCTGACTGACAAGCCATTCGCCAAAGCCGAACTGTATTCCAACAACCTTGTTCATGATGAAAAGACCGACAGCACGTTCACCAAACAATTTCGTGCGACGGTGCCGCTCGCTTTCGAAAATGGGGAACTGGCCCAGAAAATGAATTGGTATTACGGTCCTACAGATTATAAGATCCTGAAGACCTACGACCGGAATATCGAGAAAATCGTCCCACTGGGATGGGGTATTTTCGGCTGGATCAACCGCTACCTTTTCATACCCGCTTATGATGTGCTGAGCCTGATCATGTCTCAGGGATTGGCGATTATATTCTTTACGATCCTGATCAAACTCCTGATGTCGCCGGTCACTTACAAATCATTCCTCTCACAGGCCAAAATGAAAGTACTGCGTCCCGAGATTGCTGAACTCAACGAAAAGTTCAAGAAAGACCCGATGAAGAAGCAACAGGAGACAATGAAATTGTACAGCAAGGCGGGTGTAAACCCGATGGCAGGCTGTATTCCCGCGCTGCTGCAGATGCCCGTATTCTATGCGTTATTCCAGTTTTTCCCATCGGCGTTGAGCCTCAGGCAGGAAGGATTCCTTTGGGCTACCGACCTTTCATCGTTTGACTCGGTTTACAAATTGCCGTTCTACATCCCGCTTTACGGAAACCACATCAGCCTGTTCCCGATACTCGCCTCGATCGCCATTTTCTTTTACATGAAAATGACTACGGGCGATCAGCAGGCATCGGCCCCGCAGCAGGAAGGCATGCCGGATATGGCTAAAATCATGAAGGTGATGATTTACATCTCGCCATTGATGATGCTTATTTTCTTCAACAATTACGCTTCAGGACTGAGTTTGTACTATTTCATTTCAAACCTGATCAGCGTCGGGATCATGTTGGTGATCAAGAATTATATCGTTGACAATGATAAGATCCACGCGCAGATTCAGGAGAACAAACTCAAAGAGCCTAAGAAACGAGGCCGTTTCCAGCAAAAACTTCAGGAGATGATGGAGCAGGCCGAAGCTGAGAAAGCCAAAAAGAAGTAAGCGCCAAGCCTGAAATACCAATCCGGAAAACTGAAAGTCAATACGCTTTCCGGTTTCCGGATTTTTTCGGCTTTTCAATTCCGTGACATACTATTTTTGCAACAAACAAGTTTTATGCCTAAATGAAATTACCAATGAAATACCTCCTTATCCTGTTTATCGGCTTCAGTGCGCTGGCCCAGACCAATATCAACCAAACGGATGCCAACGGAAAAAAACACGGCCTTTGGAAAGGCACTTACGACGAGTCTAAAAGGCCGCGCTACGAGGGCACTTTTGAACACGGCATTGAGACCGGCACGTTCAAATATTTCGACGATACGAAGGACGGGAAAGTAATCGCTACACGCACTTTCAGCGAAAATGGCAAGGTAGCCTACACCACGCTTTACGACCGCAAGGGCTTTGTCGTCAGTGAAGGAAAAACGGTTGGCAAGCTTAACGAGGGCGAATGGAAGTACTATCAGGAAGAATCCAAAGACCTCATGACGCAGGAATTTTACACCAATGGCAAGCTCAACGGGGTGCGCAAAGTGTTTTTCCCAGGGGGAATCATCGCCGAGGAAACGACCTATAAAGATGGCGTCAGGAATGGCAGCTACAAAAAATATACCGAGAAGGGTGCGGTGCTTGAAGAGTCAAATTTCAAAAACGGCGGCTATGACGGCATGGCCATTTTCCGGGATGGCGGCGGCGCCATCATCTCGAAGGGACCTTTCGTAAACGGACAGAAAAAGGGCACCTGGGAATTTTATAAGGACGGCAAACTCAAGGAAAAGAAAAAATTCCCGGAGCGCGTCAAATTCGCTAAAACTGTAAAAAAACAAGAGTAAACTATAACCCGGTATCTTACAGATTGGACTAGTTTTATATTTGTTAAATACCACACCATGAGCTTACTCGAATTAGGCGGCAGGTTTACACTGTTGGTCGCTTCAGTCCTGATCCTTTATTTTTTTTCCAACCGGAACAAAGCCGAAACCATCCATCCGCTGTACATGATTGTCGGGCTTTGCACGTTTTCACTGTGTTACCTTTTCACCAAAATTGATATTGGCGTCGGCATCGGATTTGGGCTGTTTGCCATCTTTTCCGTGCTTCGCTTCCGCGCGAAAGCGTTCACAATCAACGGGATCATATTTCTTTTTACGTCCCTTACCTTATCGATACTGGATGTGATGTATCCGGTCGAGAAATACGAAATCCTGATCCTGTTCCAATCAGCCATCATCCTGTTTTTTATAATGGCATCAATGGTTTTGTTTGATAAAATCTCTCAGTTCAGCAACCATTGCGACCTGATAATCCCATACGAAACCGGTTTCAGCCCCGAAGACAGCCACATCCGCCGGACCATCCGCGAGAAGATGGATATCGACAAGTTCCATTTTGAAGTCGTGTCCGTCAATACCGTCGACAGCGAGGTGATGATCAAGGTGTATTATTGACCGCTATCAGTTTGCATTACGCTGCCATAATTTTAACCAATCACATGATGAAAGGCAACTGACAATTTTGCGTAAATTTGCGGCAGAATATTTTTGCTATGAAAAGAGTGGTCGTCGGACTTTCAGGTGGTGTGGATTCCAGCGTTGCAGCCTATTTGCTGCAGCAGCAGGGATACGAGGTAATTGGATTGTTTATGAAAAACTGGCACGATGATTCGGTCACGATTTCCAATGAATGTCCGTGGCTGGAGGACAGCAACGATGCGCTGCTGGTTGCCGAAAAGCTCGGAATCCCTTTCCAGACTGTCGATTTGAGTGAACAGTACAAGGAAAAGATCGTGGACTATATGTTCTCCGAATATGAAAAAGGCCGCACGCCGAATCCGGATGTGCTCTGCAACCGCGAAATCAAGTTTGACGTATTCATGAAGATTGCCCTGAGCCTTGGCGCTGATTACGTAGCCACAGGCCATTATTGCCGCAAAGCCGAAACACAGGAAGGCGGAAAGACCATCTACCGATTGCTTTCAGGAATCGACAGTAATAAGGACCAATCGTACTTTTTATGCCAGCTCTCGCAGGAGCAGCTCTCCAAGGCGCTGTTCCCGATTGGCGCACTGACCAAACCCGAAGTACGCAGGATAGCGTCCGAAATGGATCTCGTCACCGCAGAAAAGAGGGATTCTCAAGGCCTGTGTTTTATAGGCAAGGTGCGCCTGCCGGAATTCTTACAGCAAAAACTGCAACCCAAAGAAGGCCTGATCATACAGGTAGATAAAGACGATCCGATATTCGACCAAACCAAACCGGAGACCACCTCAGAATTGGATTTGCTCGCCTTTGAAGCAGCCAGGCTCCCGTTTGCCGACGCCAAAGGGAAGGTCGTTGGCAAGCACCAGGGCGCCCACTATTTTACAAATGGCCAGCGGAAAGGACTCGGCGTGGGCGGTACGGCCGAGCCATTGTTCATCGTCGCCACCGATGTGGAACGGAACATTGTATATACCGGGATGGGCAGCGAACATCCGGGACTGTTTAGGAAAGCATTGTTCGTGCAATCGTCCGAAGTGCACTGGATCCGCGAAGATCTTGCCTTAAAGCCTGGTGAAAAACGGGAAACGATGGCACGCATCCGTTACCGGCAGCCATTGCAAAAAGCGACCTTGCACCAGTTCGGGCACGGCTTGTACGTGTCATTCGCGGAAGCGCAATCGGCCATCACCGAAGGGCAGTTCGTCGCGTGGTATGATGGCGAGGAATTGGTCGGTTCGGGAGTGATTTCATAAGCTGCAGCCAGGCCAATACCTCCGCAAATTTTTGTCACTTTTTCGGAACAGTGCGGTATAAGTATTTAAACGCATTCATCACCGCCTGGTGCATAATGGTCGCGTGGTTCTCTTCGGGCAGGTAATCGAAATAGATATCTGCACCTTCGGTACCCGACTTTTTAAGCTTTTCCGACAGCACGTTCGCGTCGACTTCCATGACCCGCGGAGTCGCTGTCGGGGTGAGTCCTTCCTTGCCGACGGCGAGATAAACAGCGACATCCCGCAGGTTTGGCGTCTGTTCATTCAGTAATGAGCCGTTGTCCCACCATAGGCTGGGGCTTATAATGATGTATCGGTTAAACAGCTGCGTTTTTTTGAACAGGATTTCGGTTGCCAGTAAACCGCCAAGCGATTGCCCGATAATCGTCCTTTCCGTACCCGCATGGTATTTTTTCTCAATATAGGGCTGCAGCTCTTTTTCTATAAACGCCATAAACCGGTCAGAGTGGCCTGTTGTCGGGTATTTTTTCCTGTCTTCCGCTACGGTGGTCGGGAAAGTGAAATCCCGCTGTCGGTCAACCGATGCAATCCCTACGACAATCGACTTTGGAACCAGGTTGATCCAGTCAAAATTATAAAACTGCAACAGGCCCACCACATGGATAAAATCCTCATCAGCCGAACCGTCCAGCAGATAGATCACCGGATATTTCGTCCCGTTGTCAGGATCGTAGCCTTCGGGCAGGTAAATGTTGAGTATGCGGTTTTCGTTGAGTTGGGCTGAATGGTATTCGTCGACAACGCCCAGTACAAAAGGTTTTGCCTCCGTCGTGCCGTTGCTTTTTTTATTTTGTGCGGCAACCGGCTGCGTCAACATAAACACGATACATAAATACAGGACTGCTCTTATTTTCATAACGGAATGCGGTGTTTGTTTCACCCGCCATTGAAGTCCGCGGGTGAGTCTTTAAAACGAAGTTAGGGAAAAAGAGGCGCTGTCACAACTTACGCACCCATTGTTGTGAATCAGGAGTCAGGATCAGGAATGTTACGTGACAAGAAAACCAACTGTCTTTTTCCACATTTTGCCCATAAAGCGCCCCGTTCAGAGCCTGCTTTCAAATCCTCAAGAGTTCTTACAGCCACATTTTTCGTAACCAGGTTGGGATATTCGATCTGTTTCGCATCACGGTGGTAAAAGGTCTTAAATGCGTCTTCACTGCGCCGCTCGGACATCATCATGAGAACCGCAGCTACGGTTTTTTCGTTTTCGTTTATAGGTGGATTGTGTTTTGAAATTTTCGTTGGTTTGGCGGCATCAGGTAAGTTACGGCTTTGAAACTGCCTGAAATGTTATAGCGTCCGGCGGTTTCACGTCAGTTGCGGCTTTTGTAGCTTACTGCTTTATTCCAAACTTGCTATCAATGTAGTCAATAATAATTGTCTTATTCTCAAACAGCAAAGGGCCAATTAGTCCTATAATTTTTTCCTCTTTATTGAACTGAACATCTTCATCAGTATCCGTAAATTGAGCATTGGTGATTTTCATATCCTTTTCATTAAAAAATATTGGATTACGGAGTCGCTTTGTTTGAATAGTTATCTTATCGCCCCAGGTATTACCATCAAGTAGTTTTTCAGCTGGTTCATTAGCATCGGTAAACTTTAGTATCGTTTCTTTATCGAGCAATAAATCTCCCATACAATTTCCAGTATCGAACAGCACAAATTCGGTTTTGTCTCCGATTTTAATAGGGATTTTTATTCTTCCCTTTCGAATAGTAGCATCTACATAATCTGCTTTCTTGTATTTTTTCGGTAGTTTAGTGTACATTCTTAGGCGATTATTTTTGAAATCAATGACCAAATAACTGTTTTGAAATAAATCAGGAGCTATTGTCCCTACTAATTTTTGAGATTGCGAATTTATTGAGTCCAGTTGATAAGTGTCTCCATAATTGGGTACTAATGCAATATTTCTGTTTGGAAATGAACTTTTGTCTAATTGAATGTCTATGTCTTTTAGAAAAAAGCTTTTTCTCCCATTTAGATAATATGGAGTCATGGTTGTATCTAACTTTTCCATGATCTCAGGATAATCGTTAGTAAACGGTTTAAAAGAATTTTCATATAACAAAGTAGTCGTAGCACCTAAATCGAATTGCGCACAAAAATTATAGGTCATATTTTCTACTTTTAGAGGAATACTCATCGCCACTTTATCAAAATGTTTTCCATAAATAGTTTCACCATGCCAATCAAAATGTATCCATTGAGAGTTAGTTTGACCAAATAAACACGAAATATTTAGACTGACTAAAAAAATAATGGGTAATAATTTTTGTTTCATAAAGTTTTTATTTTCTTTTTAAGTTAAAGCTAACACCCAAATATACCCAAACTTTTCCTACACAATTCCAAGTTCTAAACAAAACCGACAACAAACACCAATCACCGAAAATCTACAGCTACTCCCTGCAAAAACGTACCCACACCTAACACATACCATTTCGTCCCCGCCATCGACCTTCGCGCCCTGACCATTGACGTTCGCGTCCCCGCCATCAACCTTCGCGTCCTCACCATCGACGTTCGCGTCCTTGCCATCGACGTTCGCGCCTCGACCATCGACGTTCGCGCCCTGACCATCAACCTTCGCGTACTCGCCATCGACGTTCGCGCCTCAGCCATCAACCTTCGCGTCCCCACCATCGACGTTCGCGCCATGACCATTGACGTTCGCGTGCTCACCATCGACGTTCGCGCGCTGGTCATCGGATAGGCTGCGGAGGTATAGAAACGCTGCACATCACTATTGATATAAATTTTCAAAATATCATTCGTTTCAAAACATTATCGATGTTAAAAATGTTATAAAAATAAACTAATAACAAAAAATTAAGAAATAAACTGTTTATTTCGTCGCATGGTTCGCCGGAAGCGAGCCAATATTCCTAACCCTTAACACTTTATAAAGATGAATGGAAAGCAAAAAAACAAGCTCGCGTCGTACATCGTGACCGCAGCCATCGAAACCGAAGCCGATCCGGCAATCCTCGCCCAAATGCCCGATGCCCTGTTGCATCTCGCGGCCCTCAGGGCCGCCATTGCAAAAATCGAGCAGGCGTCTGCAGCACAGCTGCATTATGCCCAACGTGCCACCGGCAACAAGAACGAGGCGCGCCTCGCGCTCGAAGAGGCCGTGTTCAACGGTACCGCAGCACTCTGTGCGCTGTGCACCAGGCTGAAGGATGTGACCCTCGCGGAAGAATGGAACCTGAGTGTCAACACGCTTCAAAAGATGAGGGACCACAACCTGTTTGCCACCGCCACCAACCTCGTTACGGCAATGCAGCCCTACGCCACCGAGCTCGAGGCCTATGGGATCCCTAAAAACAGCAACTCCGCCTTCACGGATACCATCGCGCTTTTCGGCGCCCTGATGCCAAAGCCACGCGAGAACCAGCTCAGCGAAAAGGAAGCCTCACTGCAGCTGCTCGAAGGCTTCAACGACGCGCAGGCCGCCGCGACCGGGCTCGATACCCTCGCCAACATGCTGCGCAAGCGCGAACCGGCCTTCTACGCCGACTACCGCAACCGCCGCACCGCACTCAAAACCCCCGCCCGTCCGTATGCCGCCACGGGCAACGTGACCGACAACGCCGGCAATCCGCTGCGCTACGTCAGCGTCGCCATCGACGGCCTGCCGGACGCCGTCAGGACCACCAATAAAGGCAACTTCCGCTTCCAGACCCTCCCGGACGGCGTCCACACCCTGCACTTCCGCCTTCACGGCTACCAGGATCAGTCCCACGCCATCTCCGTAAACCAGCACCGCAGCGACCGCATGACTATCGAGCTCAGGGAATCATAATTGGCGGTCCGCTCAAGTCCCCCAATGCGCCGACCCCTACGGCGCTTTTTTTATGCCAATGTCCAAACTTACAAGCAGTAATATCAAGCATATTACCCGACTCCAATCATCACTGTGACCGCGACTTGAATATGTCACTCTGCCCTTCCGCTTCGAAGCGGGCACCTGCATTCCGAAGATTCCGTTAAAAAATCATAACTGTCTGAGCGCAGCGAGTTTTTTGATTTGCTTCGCCTGTTCGCGCTAATGCGCTCGGGTTAGGAATCGAGGAATAGCAGGTCGCTGACCCGAGGCCAGCGGCCGAACTGGGCGTAGCCAGAAGGGGTGAGGCTTGAATTTTTGCTTCTTTTGTGTCAAGACAAAAGAAGAAGATTAAACTTTTTCCCTAAATTTGAACTATCTTTTCAAATGCTATGAAAAAAGTTATCCTGATACTGTTCTTAACCCTGTCAACGGCACTGTCAGCACAACAGGACGCCTGGATATACTTCACCGACAAGCCCAACGCCGCCGGCTACCTCGCCAATCCCCTGAGCATGCTCACGCAAAGGTCCCTCGACCGCCGCGCCGCACAAAATATCGCACTCGACGTCAAAGACGTTCCCATCAGCCAGGATTACATCGATACGGTGTCGTCGACACCCGGCGTGACCGTCTACGCCAGATCGAAATGGCTCAACGCCGTACACGTCCGCGGCACAGTGGCCGACATTCAGTCATTGCTGGATTACACCTTCGTAAGTGCCATAGATTTCGCCGATGACACACTCGATGCCAATGGCAACCGGCCCGCCATGGCACACCGTCCGGCATCGTTTCTCAAGGCGCAGGAAACCATGGTCAACCTGCCTTACGGCAATTCGCAGAACCAGGTAGCCATGCTCCAGGGCAACCAGCTCCATGTCGATGACTACACCGGTGCCGGAAAGGTCATTGCCGTACTCGATGCGGGCTTCCCCGGCGTAGATGTGCTCGATGCCTTTTCGCGGCTGCGCAACAACAACCACATCCTCGGCGGCTATGATTTCGTAAACCGGGTGCCCGACTTCTATACGTCAAACAACCACGGCACGGCAGTACTCTCCACCATGGGCGCCTATGTGCAGGACCAGATTGTGGGCACCGCCCCGGATGCCGATTATTACCTCTTTATCACCGAAAGCAACGTCGATGAAAATCCCCTCGAGGAATCGCTCTGGGTGGAAGCCGCCGAAGAGGCCGACCGTTTGGGAGCCGACATCATCACGACATCATTAGGGTATTTTCACTTCGTAAATCCTGCATACAATTACGATTACAGCGATATGAACGGCACCAAAGCGTTTATCTCGCGTGGTGCAGACATTGCCTTTACGCGCGGCATCGTTGTAGTAGCTTCAGCAGGGAATTCGGGCGGCAGTGCGACCGACCCACACATCAGCGTGCCTGCAGATGCTTTCAACGTACTTGCGGTTGGTGCCGTAAATGCCACTGAACAGCATGCGGTGTTCAGCTCCATCGGCCCGAGTGCCGACGGGCGTGTAAAGCCCGATGTCGTGGCCCAGGGCGAACAGGCCATCGTGGTAAACAGCTCCGGTGACATCCAGGGTGCCAACGGGACATCGTTTTCAGCGCCCATCATCGCCGGACTCACCGCCTGTCTCTGGCAGGCATTGCCCAACAAGACCAATGCAGAGATCGTCAGCCTGATCAGGCAGTCGGCCGACCATTATAACAGTCCTGATGCAATGTTTGGTTACGGCATTCCCGATTTCGCCGCCGCCGTCACTGCCGCGGGTATTGAGGATGAGGTACTGCCCTTATATGCCGTATATCCCAATCCGGTAAAAGAGACGCTTTCCATCAAAACCGAAAATTTTTCGGTCCCTGCCGTGATCGTGCTTTACAATGCCACCGGGCAGCTGGTTTTCAAACAGCAGATCAACGCACCGCTTTCGCAGATAGACCTGCAGCAACTCGCACAAGGCATATACCTCTACAAAATTTCAGCCGATAACGTCCAGGCAACCGGCAGGATCATAAAACAATAAGACGCTTTCATGAATAAGATTACAAGCCTTTTTGAAATCAAGTACCCCATAATCCAGGGCGGCATGATTTGGAACAGCGGCTATAAACTGGCAGCAGCGGTAAGCAATTCGGGTGGATTGGGGCTGATCGGCGCCGGATCGATGTATCCCGACGTATTGCGGGAGCACATCCGTAAGTGCAAGGCGGCAACGGCAAAACCGTTTGGTGTAAATGTCCCGATGCTGTATCCCAATATCGAGGAAATCATGGACATTTTGGTTGCGGAGGGCGTCAGGATTGTCTTCACCTCGGCAGGAAACCCCAAAACCTGGACCGCCTTCCTGAAGGAAAAGGGCATCACTGTGGCACACGTCGTCAGCAGCTCGAAATTTGCACTCAAGGCGCAGGAGGCCGGCGTCGATGCCGTAGTGGCAGAGGGCTTCGAAGCCGGAGGACATAACGGACGCGAGGAAACCACGACGTTCACCCTGATCCCGATGGTGAAAGAAAAAATCAGCATTCCTTTAATTGCCGCAGGCGGTATTGCAACCGGACGGGGCATGCTCGCTGCCATGGTACTCGGTGCAGATGGCGTACAGATGGGAAGCCGTTTTGCAGCATCGGCAGAGAGTTCCGCGCACGAGGCGTTTAAGCGGCTGGTGGTCGGACTCGAAGAAGGGGAGACCCACGTAACGCTTAAGGAACTGGCGCCCGTGCGGTTGATCAAGAATAAATTTTATCACGACGTACAGGAACTATACACGAGCGCGCCGACCAAAGAAGCGTTGATTGAATTGCTGGGCCGCGCACGCGCAAAACGCGGCATGTTTGAAGGGGATCTGGTGGAAGGGGAACTCGAAATCGGGCAGGTTTCCGGCCTGATCAGGGACATCAAACCCGTCTGTGAGATCATTGAGGACATCATTCGTGACTTTGAGCAGGCGGTAAAACAGCAGTACCATTTTTAAACCATTATGAAGAAGAAATTACTTTTATTGCTGCTGGCGCCACTGGCCCTTTCGGCACAACAGCGTCCGAAACTGGTCGTAGGTATCGTTGTTGACCAGATGAAAATGGAATACCTCTACCGCTTCTCATCTGATTTCACAAAGAACGGTTTTAAGAAGCTGATGGACGACGGCTTCGTTTTCGAAAACATGCATTACAACTACATGCCCACGTATACCGCGCCCGGACACGCTTCTATTTACACGGGCACCACGCCGTCGGTTCACGGTATTGTCAGCAATGAGTGGTATTCAGCCAGTACGGGCAAGGAACGCTATTGCACCGATGATGCCGGCGTGACAACTGTCGGTAACGGCACCCCACAGGAAGGCGCCATGTCACCGAAAAACCTGCTTGCCACGACCATCACTGATGAACTGCGGCTTTCAACCAATTTTAAGGGCAAAGTGATCGGGATGAGCCTGAAGGACCGCGGTGCCATCCTGCCGGCGGGGCATTTTGCGAACTGGGCTTTCTGGTACAGCAAGACAGGTGAATTTATTTCGAGTACCTTTTATGGACAGCAATTGCCGGAGTGGGTAACGAAGTTTAATGCGCAGAAAAGGTTCATGTCGTACATCAATAAGGGCTGGGATTTGCTTTTGCCGGAAGAAGCCTACAACGAAAGTCTCGCCGATGACAACAAGTATGAAGGGAAACTCTATGGCAAGGCACCGGTTTTCCCGTATGACCTTAAGGAAATGTACGCGAAAAATGATGCAGGGATACTGCGCGCCACGCCCTTCGGGAATGACCTGTTGCTCGAGTTTGCGAAGGTTGCCGTGGATCAGGAAAGTTTGGGCGTCGATAATGACACGGACTTCCTGACCGTGAGTTTTTCCTCGACGGATTATGTAGGGCATATCATCGGACCAAGATCGGTCGAATTGCAGGACACCTATCTGCGTTTGGATCGTAATATCGCAGACCTCATTGCGTACCTCGACGGTAAAGTGGGCAAAGGCAACTATCTGATGTTCCTTACCGCGGACCACGCCGGGGCTGAAAATGTCACGTTCCTTAAAGACCACAAATACGATGTGACGAACATTCCTTTCGGCGAAATGTCCAAAAACCTGAAGCAGTTTTCCCTGGATACTTTTGGGACAGACGTTATTGCCGATTTTTCCAACAACAACCTGTACCTGAACAGGCAGGCACTCAAGGATAAATCGCTGGAGCCTGAAAAGGTCAAAAGCGCACTGTCCGATTACCTGATGACGCTGCCGCAAACCAAACGGGTGTATTCAAAAGAAGTCATCATACATGCCGGCGGCGCCGATTATTATTTGAGTTGCATTGCAAAAGGATATGATCCGCGCGAAAACGGGGACCTGGTGGTGTTGTTCCGTCCCGGCTACATCGAATACGGACCCACGGGCACATCGCACGGCACGCCTTACAGTTATGACACGCATGTTCCGGCGATATTTTACGGTTGGCATGTCAGGAAAGGCATCTCGCACGATAAAAAAACCATCACGCAGATTGCCCCGACATTGGCACAAAAATTGGGGATCACATTCCCTAATGGCTCCGAGTGCATCGTTTTGCCTGAAATTTTAAACGAAGAATAATGGTCACCGAAACTTTTGCAAAATCATTTGCCGACACCTGGGCCGCTGCCTGGAATGCCCATAATCTTGATGCCATCCTCTCGCATTACTCCGATAATTTCACGATTGAAACCCCGATGGCGGCAAAGCTGTTGGCCGGTAACGAGGGCGTCGTGCACGGAAAGGAAGCGGTTCGCGAATATTGGCAGATCGGGTTGCAGCGTATTCCTGACCTGCATTTCGAAATACTCGACGTACTGACCGGCATCAACAGCCTGACGATTTACTACATCAATACCGCGACCGGGAGGAAATCGGCCGAAAGCCTGTTTTTCAATGACACCGGAAAAATACACCGCGCTTTTGTGATGTATTCTTAATCTAACGCAACGTCTACCTGGTTTTTAAGCAGGTCGTCAAACGTTTCACGCTCACGGATCAGCAAACCTTTTCCGTTGTACCAAAGCACTTCAGCAGGCCTGAACCTCGAATTGTAATTGGATGACATTGAAAAACAATAAGCCCCCGCATTGTGGAAACAAAGTATGTTACCTTCGCTGATCTCGTGGATGCGGCAGTTGTTGGCAAACGTATCGGTTTCGCAAATATATCCCACTACAGTATAAAATCGCTCCTTGCCTTTGGTGTTGGAAATATTTTCAATGTAATGCTGAGATCCGTATAGCATGGGTCGGATCAGATGGTTGAAGCCGCTGTCGATACCCGCAAAAACGGTCGAGGTGGTTTGCTTGACGACATTCACCTTCGCCAGGAAATAGCCCGCTTCGCTGACGAGGAATTTTCCGGGCTCAAAAGCGAGCGTGAGTTTCCTGCCATATTCTTTTTCAAAAGCATTAAAGCGTTTGGAAAGTTTCCTGCCGAGCTCTTCAATGTCTGTCTGTATGTCGCCTTTTTTGTAAGGCACCTTGAATCCGCTCCCGAAATCCAGGAAGTCCAGTGTTGCAAAATGCTTTGCGGCATCAAACAGGATTTCCGCGGCATACAGGAATACTTCGATGTCGAGGATGTCTGAGCCCGTATGCATGTGTATGCCGTTGATGTGCATGCCCGTATTTTCCACTATCCTCAAAATATGCGGCATTTGGTGGATCGATATACCAAACTTGCTGTCGATATGCCCCACCGAGATGTTGCTGTTGCCACCCGCCATAACATGCGGATTGATGCGGATGCAGACGGGCACCTTAGGGTACCTGGCACCAAAATGCTCGAGCACGCTGAGGTTGTCGATATTAATCTGTACGCCCAGATGCGCGGCTTCCTCAATCTCTTCGAACGACACGCCGTTTGGGGTGTAGATGATCTTGTTGGGCTCAAATCCCGCGTGCAGACCCAATTGCACTTCCTGTATCGAGACGGTATCGAGTCCGGCCCCGAGTTTCCTGAACAATTTTAAAATGGCAATGTTCGATAGCGCTTTGACTGCATAATTGATACGCAGACTGCCAGTTTTGGAAAAGGCATCGGTGAGCCGGGCGTATTGGGAAGCTATTTTTTCGGCGTCGTAAACGTAAAGCGGACTTCCGAATGCTGATGCTAATGAAAGCAGGTCTTTTGGCTGCATGATTGAAGTTTTGTGCAAAACTATGGCAATCAGTCGGTCCGGCCAAAAGACCTGAAGGTAAATAACAAAATGACGTAGAAAGTTTTATTTATAACTCCGAATGCCTTGACGGGACATTATTCCACAAAATCGAGCATCAGACCGTCAGCATGAACCTGGCTGATGGTGAGTCCGGTGTCGGTCCGGGAAAAACAACCAAAATCATTGCCATCGATGACGAGTGTTTTGGTGCACGGTGTTTCTCCCACGGCGTCGACGATCTGGTAGGTATAAGTGCCGCTGGCCAGCGCGCCGTCAAAGTGATCAGGATTGTGGTTGTTCGCAACAGTCAGGGTGTTCGACTGGATGTTGAACGTCCACACGATGTCGCCCTTCGGGATGTCATAGACTGTCCCCGAAATCCCACCGTAAGCCTTGGTCATGTTCCAGGTGCCCAGCAGTACCTCCTCTGACCCTTCAGCCGGTGCGCCTTCAGTGTCGTTGCAACTCCACATGGAAAGTGCGATAAATAAAATGGTAAAAAGTTTGATGGTTTTCATATCGTGCATGTTTTGATTCAGGTGTAAAATTAGAAAAACCGGTGCCCCGGCTTTTAGCTTTAAACCCAAGTTTATTGCAACATTACGCTACCTATTGCAGGGGTACGACTTGCGGCATCGGAATCAATGTGTACCCGACGCCATCGGCAAACCCATCGGCAAGCTCAACAGACGCAGATGAAATCGTGGCACAGCCGAAAGTCCATGGTCCTACAGTGACGGTCGTGGAGCAGCCCTGGACCTCACTGCTGTTGCTTACGGCATAATGGTACGTACCGCTTGGAAGTCCGGAGAGCCTGGCCGTGTCGGTAACGGTATTTACGATGTCGACCGTGTGGTTTTCATGAAAAGTCCATGTGATTTCACCTGTGCTGAACGCGTCAACACGTCCGGTGATCGTACCGCTTCCGCCGGTGAGCGCCCATTTACCGCTAAGGTTTTTGGCTTTGGCTCCATCATCGGAATTACATGACAAAATGCTGATGGCGGCCAACAGCATCGGTAAAAATAAAATCTTTCTCATTAGTGTATTGGATCAGGTTATTGCCAATGAGATTTCAAATTACGGGAAAGGTTGCCTTGCACGGCCGGTTTTTGTTTCGCGGACGGCAATCCCGTCAAACAGGGTGGCAGAACAAGGCATTTCCGAAGCTGCTTCTCCATTGACAAATGGCACCTTAAAAGTGGGAACGGCTGCTGATAAAAAAAATAAAAACTTTCCCCAGTCTGCAGAAATTCTTTATTTTTGTGCCACCTGTAACGACAGGCCAAAACAGTCAAAAACTTCATTATGGACATACACGAATACCAGGGAAAAGAAATATTAGCCAGCTATGGCGTAAAAGTACAACGCGGCTATGTGGCCAATAACCCTCAGGAAGCTGTAGCGATGGCAAAACAGCTGACGGCGGAAACCGGCACCGGATGGCACGTGATCAAAGCGCAGGTTCATGCCGGAGGACGCGGAAAAGGCGGAGGAGTAAAATTGGCTAAAAACCTGCAGCAGGTAGAAGAGCTGGCTGAGCAAATCATCGGTATGCAGCTGATTACCCCTCAAACCTCTGCGGAAGGTAAGAAAGTCCACAAGGTTTTGATTGCCGAGGATGTATATTATCCGGGCGAAAGTGAAACCTCAGAATTCTATATGTCGGTTTTGCTCAACAGGGCCAAAGGCCGTAACATGATCATGTATTCTACCGAAGGCGGTATGGACATCGAGGAGGTTGCCGAGCACACGCCACATTTGATTTTCACTGAAGAAATTGATCCATCAGTTGGATTGCAGGCATTTCAGGCGAGAAGGATTGCATTCAATCTCGGACTTTCAGGAAATGCTTTTAAGGAAATGACTGCATTTGTAAGTTCTTTATATAATGCTTATATCGGTTCAGATGCCTCGATGTTCGAGATCAATCCGGTGCTCAAGACATCAGACAACAAGATCATCGCAGTGGATGCAAAAGTAAATCTCGATGACAATGCGCTGTACAGGCATCCGAAACTGGCTGAAATGCGCGACATCCGTGAAGAAAACCCGATTGAGGTGGAAGCAAAAGCGGCAGGATTAAACTACGTTGATCTTGACGGGACCGTGGGCTGTATGGTAAACGGTGCGGGACTGGCCATGGCGACTATGGACTTAATCAAGTATGCCGGTTTCGAGCCTGCAAACTTCCTGGACGTAGGAGGAACTGCTGATGCAAAGCGTGTTGAGCTGGCTTTCCGTATCATCCTGAAAGACCCTAACGTGAAAGCGATCCTGATCAACATTTTTGGAGGGATTGTGCGTTGCGACCGTGTGGCGCAAGGGGTTATCGATGCGTACAAAAACATGGGCGACAGCATTACCGTACCAATTATTGTGCGTTTGCAGGGTACCAATGCTGAACTTGCGAAAGAGATGATTGACAATTCCGGAATGCCGATTTTGTCTGCCGTACAATTCCAGGAAGCTGCCGATCAGGTGAAAGCGGCTTTGGCTTAATTGACAATTGATAATATGAAATGAAAATCCCGGCCATCAAGCCGGGATTTTTGTTATTAGCGATATTTTGATAAAGTCACCTGCCTCCAAAGGCCTTCGTTTCATTTTCCATCATTTTTTCGATGTTGAAATAAACGCCTTCCATTTTGTATTTCCCTTCCGTAAGTTTCATGTAATCGCATTTGCCTACTAATGATTGCCCTGAGACTTCAAGGTTGAAAAGACCAAGCAAAGTATATTCATGCCCGATCATCAACACATGGAAGCCTGTTTCGCAGCTTTTCCCATCACCGCTGGAAATGATTGCATCAACAATACCCTCAAATATCTTACTGGTCTTTTTGTATAAGGCTTCATCGCCTTTTGCTCGATATACATAAGAAAGAAAGTTCATTATCTTAAGGTCAAATGGGAAATCATTCAGGCCTTTCTCGCACAATTTTATGATGTCATCATAATCTTTCGGATCCAATTTGTCCATGCGGTAATATTTCATTAGCTTTTCTTCGTCCTTAAACCGGTAGAAAGAATTGTATTCCTTCCGGAAGGCATATCCGTAATACAAATGAAGGTGGTCGTCAGCCGTAAGTGAAGTGTCTTTTTCCTTCAATCGCTTAAGCAGTGTATCGTAGAAAAAATTGGAGCTTCTATCTGCAATATCCGTCTTGATTTGTTCGTAATCGGGAGCCTTAAATTCCGCTGGCTGGGAAAAACAGTTGAAGGAAAGTAAAATGGTAAGAATGTAGAATGATTTTTTCATATTGATTGCTTTTGGGAATAAACAGGTCGTTAAGTTACTTTTTTTTCTGAATTTCTCCCGTAATCTTTTTAACCTCCTTCAAAAGTAATGGAAAACCCGGTGCTGTCATATCATGTCCATACCCCTGAATTTCAAACAAATTCGTTTTCTTATGCCCGGCAACCTTCATCATCCGTGCCAGATAAGCATTTTCTTCATAACGGCCGAGCATCTCCATTTCGCGGTCACCGGTAATCAGTAAAAGTGGCGGTGCATCAGCACGAACGTGGTATAATGGTGCCATCTCATCAACTACTGGCTGTGTATCAGGAATCCCTTGTTCCTTCCGGATGGTGAAATGGGTAATCACCTGAGGGCTTAACGGAATCAGTCCCGCAATGTCATTGGCATCAATCCCGTATAATTTCAGCCATTTTTTGTCCAAACCAACCATAGTGGTCAGATAGCCGCCGGCAGAATGACCGGCCACGAAAATCAGTTTGTCGTTGCCTCCGTAATCCTGAATGTTCGTAAACGCCCAGGCTACTGCTGCTGCTGCATCCTCAATGAATGCCGGCGATTTTACTTTGGGGCTAAGCCTGTAATTGACGCCAATCACGGCGATTCCCTGTTGCATCAGTGCGGTCGGGATTTCCTTGCTACCCCCGGTGAGACCACCCCCATGAAACCAGACCACGGTCGCGAAATTTTTTTCGTTTGCCGGGTAATACAGGTCAAGCACACACCGCTCGTTGATGTACGCATCGGATTTGTTGACGGCGTCTCCATAATAATGGATGTTGCTCCTGGTGATATAAGCCGCATCCTGCGCGAGGGCAGGATGGCAGACGGTAATGAAAAAAAACAATAAGAAGCGGCGCATCGTTATGCCTCGGGTTTTTCATCGAAATTGACCATCCAGTGAATGCCGAATTTGTCTGTGAACATGCCGAAGTAGGCACCCCAAAAGGTGTTTTCCATGGGCATCATTACGGTACCTCCGTCTGAAAGTCCTGCGAAAATGCGGTCGGCTTCTTCGCGGCTGTCGGTGTTAATGGATACGGAATAGTTGTTGCCTATTACGAGCTTTTCGCCGTATTCGCCTGGTGCGTCCGACCCCATCAGGACAGTATCGCCTATCATCAGGGACACATGCATGATCAGGTCCGCTTCTGCAGGGGTACAGCGCTTTCCATCCTCAGACGGCGGCATGTCACCGAATCTGCCGATATACGGAAATTCACCTCCGAAAACGGACTTGTACAAATTAAATGCGGCCTCACACGTGCCGTTGAAAGTTAAATAAGGATTAACTGCTGCCATATCATTCGGTTTAAAATTGGTTACCAAATGTAATAAAAATGGCTGTAGGTCTTAAAAATACAGCGTTAAAACAGCATGTTCAGGCACATGATGTGACACAGTCCCCGATCAAAGCGAGATACGTACCCCACAAGGAGCGGCTCAACAACCCGGTAGCATTCGGTTGCAGGCAAAAAAAAACCGGCCATTGAATCTGACCGGTGGCTTTTGAACGATGGCAGGGCGAATACCATTCGCTGTATGGATCAGGATTTTTTACTCTTTCCGTTTTTGTATGCGACCTTCTCGACAATTTCCGGCTTTTTGGGCGCATTTCTTTTGGCATTAAAGTTTTTTGCAGGCTGTTTTGCAACGGGTTTTTTTGCGTCCTGTCTGGGTGAAATCCCCTTGGCTGGTGTTTTGGCGGACAACTTGTTCGCTTCGAGCACCTCATTCGGATTTTTCGGATTTTCCTTCGTGCCACGCAGGTGAATGACGAGCCCATTGAGGAAATTGCGCAATACCTGATCGCCGCATTCCATATAATTCGGATGGTCAGCATTGCGGAAAAACGCAGAGAGCTCAGCTTTTGAAATGCGGAAATCCACAAGTTGCAGGATGTCTACAATCTGGTCGTCGCGCAGCATCAGCGCAACGCGCAGTTTTTTAAATATGTCGTTATTGTTCATTTTCTAGGATTCAGGGTCGTAATTAGTTCAGCCAAAGATACGCTTTTTCAAAATGTTCGCGCCACAATTTTTCGTTGTGTTCCCCGCCGCGGACGATAACTTTCTCCGTAAGGTGCAGGCAGTAGCAGCGGTTCTCGTCAAGCAGCCTGTGCATCTTATTGACATCAGCCACCACGTCTATTTCCTTGCTTTCGCTGTCCCCGCAAAGCAGGTAAATTTTCGCTTTGGTTTTTGGCGCGCTTTCCATCATCTTGTAAATATCTTCTGAGAACCAGAACGAAGGGGAGAAGACACCTGCTTTTCCGAATACCGAAGGGTATTTCAACACGGCGTAAAACGAAACCAATCCGCCCAGCGAACTGCCGAAAATGGTGGTATGCTTCGCAGAAGTTTTCGTCCGATAGGTTTTATCCACATACGGCTTCAAAGTGGTCACGATAAAGTCCAGGTAGGCATCCGCATTTCCGCCGCCATATTTCTCGTTTTTGAACGGCGTCAGTTCATCAATACGTTTGTCATTCCCATGCTCAATTCCGATGACAATCACATTGGCATTCAGCCTGTCGAGTGTTTCGTCGACTTCCCATTCCCCCGCAAAGGCCGTTTTTTTGTCAAACAGGTTTTGTGCGTCGTGCATGTACATTACCTGGTACCTCTTTTTTGGATTGTCGGCATATGATTTAGGCAGGTAGACCCAGATTTTCTTTGCGACATGCAGTTGCGGCGCGTCAATACTAAACGAAGAGACCTGTTTTGACGCGGTGCTCTGCTGCGCCCTGACGCTTACGGCGAGGAAAAAAAGGGTGGCGACAGTTAAGATTATTTTCAGCATGGGTCAGCGGATTTATGGTGGATGATGTGGGTAACAGCGTGTAAAGATACCAAATAATCGATACGGGCAGGGATGTGGACAAGTGTCGAATTACCGCTTATGAAGAAATCGATGCAGTTCAGGCAAAGGGTCCTGCACTTCGTGAAAATGTTTTATCAGTTGGTTGCGATATTGCCATTTTTGCAGTGAATTTAATTACCGAAAAATATGAAAAAACTATTACCCATCCTTCTTTTTACCATCTCGGCAGGCCTGTTCGCGCAGCCGACAGTCAACAGCGTTTCAGCGAGTAATGTTACGGCTGACAGCGCGACCATCAATTATTATGCGGCAGCGAACTGTCCGCAGGGCGCAGCAGTCCAGGTGAATTATGCGACAAACTCCGGATTCGCCAACCAAACCACGGTACCTGCGGTGACCGTATTTGCAGGGCAGACTTTTGCGAAAATCATCACCGGCCTGCAACCGGGAACTCAGTATTTCGTCAGGTTGACCAGTAATACGGGCGCCTCCTGCGGAAACCTGTCTACCGTTTCTGCCACGATTGTGTTTACTACACTGCCGGGATCAGCGACGCTTCCGACCATCAGCGCGGTGAGTGCTTTTGGCTCGAATGGTTCGGGGCTTGTCAGTTACACCTTAAATGCCAATAATGGCAATACGACGTCATTGGTGCGCTACGGATTTACTTCAGATGCGTTGACCTCACAGGCGACCGGTGGTGTGGCCAGTGGAAGCGCTGCCACAGCGGTGACTGCGGCGTTAAGCGGTTTGCAACCCGATACGACCTTTTATTATCAGATTGAGGCAACCAATTCAGCAGGGACCAGCACGTCGCCGGTCAGTTCGTTTCTGGTGCCGGTTAACCAGCTGATTGCTGATTATACTTTTGATAATACCTATTATGACAGCAATGGCAACAATCCGTTTCAGGATAACGATGGCACGACGTTGACAACGGACCGCAATGGCAATCCGAACGCGGCACTGACAGTGTCTGATTCTGGAACGACCGCTACCATACCCGCATTGCCTTACGGGAACCGTCCGCGCAGCATTTCTATCTGGGTGAAGCTGGATCAGGTCAGTCCGGGCTACAATTTTATTTATTCGTACGGCACCGGCACGGCTTATAATGGAGCTTATCTCAATCCGTCAACGGTATTTCATTTTGGCGCAGTGGGCGGCAACCATGCCGTAACGACGACTCAAAATGACAGCTGGACGCACTTTGTGTTCACCTACGACGGACTGACATCACAGGTTTTCAAGAACGGCGTTCTTTTAGGAAGCACGGCGCGCTCATGGAACACCGTAAACAACGCGGATATTTTCAGGCTGGGACTAACAGAGACGGGTGTCGGCGGGTATTTCAGCGGTCATCTGGATGACCTGAAAATTTACAATTACGCGCTTTCTGCCACCGAAGTATCCAACCTGTTTGTGAACAATACTTTGAGTGTTCCTGCTGTCGGCGTTGCAAACACTGACGTTTCAATCTATCCGAATCCGGCGTCAGGCGTGGTAAACATCAGCATGGAAGCGGGGTTGAAAATGATCAGCGTATTTTCAATTCAGGGGCAAAGGGTCCTCACATCCGATGCAAAAACAGTGGATGTTTCCGGATTGGCGGCCGGCGTTTATGTAATCAAAATAGTGGATAATAACAATAGATTAGTTTCGAAAAAACTGGTTATCAAATAATTAAATCTAAATCTTATAGTTTTTTCGGTAAAAACCGTCCGGCTGGGGCAATTCAGTGCAGGGCGGTTTTTCATGTAATAAATTTCTTATATTGTCACAACCAATCGTGCGGTATGAGAAAAATAAGAGCCCTAATTGTCGATGACGAAATCAATGCCAGGTCTTTGCTGCAGCACCTGCTTGGAGAACATTGTCCTGAAGTTACGGTGGTTGCCTGCGCCGAAGACGTGCGCACTGCCGTAAAATGGATTAATAAACAGCCGGTGGACATGGTCTTTCTCGACGTGGAAATGCCTAATGAGAATGGTTTTGCGCTATTCGATTATTTCAACAAACCGACATTTGAAACCGTCTTTTGCACCGCTTATTCCCAGTATGCCATCAAGGCGTTTGAAGTTTCGGCAGTAGATTATGTGCTGAAGCCTATCGGGATTTCAAAGCTGAAAGAAGCCGTCAAAAAGGTTGCGGAACGATTGGATCGCGTGCAGCCGCCGCACCAGATTGAGGTTTTAAAGGAAAATCTTTCGGGAAGCCAGATCAGGAAAATCGGTGTTCATATCGGCGACGGGATTGTGTTCATGGATTTGGATGACATCCATTATTTTGAAGCCGATGGGTCTTATACCACCATCCACCACACGGGCGGTCGGGATCTTGCAGTGAAAAAAATCAAACATTTTGAAGACCTGCTTGCCAACGACAACCGTTTTTTCAGAATCCACCGTTCGTACCTTGTCAACATCACCCAAATCAAAAAATACTCAAAGAAAGAGGGTTTTTCAGTGACTTATGACGGTAAAAACCTGCTTCCGGTTTCGAGGGAGAAGAAGGAAGAATTTGAAAACTTCATGCAACGCAACAACTTCATTTCGTGAAACACATCACTTTTTTATGGATCATGTGCTGGTCTTTATGCTGTTTTTCCCAGCAGGATGACCTGCTTCAAAAAATACGGAATTACCGCAGGCAAGATACCGTTCGCGTGGAATTGCTGATTGACTACTGTGTAAACAACACGTTCTCGGTCTCCGACACAATGCTCCGTTATGCCCGTGAAGCACATCAGACCGCGGTCCGGTTGCATTACCGGCTCGGCGAAATGCGGGCGTTGAATTGTATCGGAAATTACTATTACCAGCAGGGCATCCTTGACAAGGCAATCGGCTACTACACTACCGCCGGACGCATTGCCGAGCGGAATAAGGACGCTGAAAACATCATCATCTGCAACAACAACCTGGCCAACATCTATACGCAGACGAACCAACCGGCCAAAGCATTGCCGTTGTTTCTCGAAAGCGACGCCTTGCTGTTACAAACCGGTAATGCAGAATCGCAAAACAGGGCCGCGGTGCTCACGAACATCGGTGCAGCTTATTCCGCCATGGGTCAGCACCAAAACGCATTGCAATACCATTTTAAGGTATTGGCGTTGTGTAAAAAGAAGGAGATCCTTTTTGGGATTGCAATCGCGCAGAGCAATATTGGTGACGAATATGTGCAGTTGAAAAAATTTGAAAAGGCGTTGCCTTTCCTGATTTCGGCGATGTCGATTTCGGAAAAGAACAGCTTTGATGCGCTGCTGGGCCAGATTTACAACGATCTGGCGAAGGTGTACCTCGCACGGAAACAGTTTGACCGGGCGATCGAAATCCTGCAAAAAGGCGTAGTGGTCTGCACGAGGATAAATGACCAAAACAGCCTCCGCGAAATACACAAGGTGTTGCATCAGGCTTACGCCGGCCGGGGCGACTTTAAGAAAGCCTATCTTTCCTCGCTTGATTACCTCACGGTAAATGAAAAACTTACCGATCTGGAGAAACAGAAATTGACACGTGAAACAAGCGCAAAGTACGATACGGAGAAGAAAGAAGCGACAATCAAGGACCTGAACCAAAGGCGAAAAATTTCGGAACTGCAGTCCAACCGCAAAAGTATCCTGATGAACGGGATGATTATTTCGTTTATCGCCCTCGCACTGGTGGCCTACTTCCTGTTCTCGAGGTTCAGGCAGAGGAAGAAAAATGAATGGCTTGCCGCAAAACTTGAAGAAGCCCAAAACCTGCTGGAAGCCGAGAAGAAGATCACCGACAGCGAACTCAAGGCGCTCAAGAGCCAGATGAATCCGCATTTCATCTTCAATGCACTCAACGGCATCCAGGAGCAATTCATGTATGGCGACAAACTCAAGGCGAATGAGCAGTTGAGCAATTTCACCTATCTAACCCGGCAAATACTTGAAGTGTCGGGAAGGAAGCAGATTTCTGTCGCATTGGAAATGGAGCTGCTGACGAAATACCTCGAGCTGGAAAAAATGCGTTTTGCATCCGACTTCAGTTACAGCGTATCGGCTTCGGACGCGATCGATCCCGATTACCACACCGTTCCCCCAATGATCCTGCAGCCGTTCGTTGAGAACAGCATAAAACATGGATTGTTGCACAAGCAGGGTGCCAGGAAAATCACCGTGTATTTTGATATCGACCCGACCGAACGCTACCTGATTTGCTCAGTGGAAGACAACGGCGTTGGCCGGGAAAGGTCGGCCGCGATCAAAGCTTCGAATGACCTCGGCCACAATTCCTTTTCAACGGATTCCATCAGGCAGCGGCTGGAACTGTTGAATCAGGAACTGAAATTGGAGGAGTTGGTGGTTTTTCACGATCAAATTTCCGATGGCGACATTTCCGGAACCAAAGTCGTACTCAAGATACCCCTCTCGTGACGACATCTGCAATCATTTTGCCATTTATCATAAAAGCGATAATTTAGCCGAAACAAAATGTATGATGAATAACTACGAACAGAAAATCAGCTTATTGACCGATATGATTGCTTTTTCCATTGTCGACGGGAAGCTGCACCAGCGTGAATATGAATTTTTGTTGTTGGTTGCCAAAGAACTCAAGATTGAAAAAGAAATCTTTGACGATTTGTTTCATCAGGAACTGCCCGTGATGTCCATTAAGATGGAGGTGCACAGGATTCACCAATTTTACCGATTGGCTTTGCTGATGCATGTAGACGGCATCATGCATGAGAAAGAGGAAATTGCCATCAAGCAAATGGCGATCAACATGGGACTGAACCCTGCCGCGACGAAAAAGGTATTACAGCTGATCGGTGAATCCCCGAAAAAAATCATCGATCCTAAATTGCTGATGGATGCGTTCAAGGAACAGTATAACTGATCCGAAGTTAATCCCGAATTGAACCGCTAGGCCAAATTTTCCTGCAATTTCTTGATTTCATCCCGAAGTTTAGCCGCCTGCATAAAGTCAAGATCTTTTGCCGCTTTTTCCATCGACTTGCGCTTGTCGCGAATCATCTTTTCAATATCCGATTTCTGCATGTAAGTCGTGTCGGGTTCCGCCGCCGCTTTTATATTCAGGCCGAGTTCGTAATCCACGAGCGGATTTTTCGTAGCAAACACGTTCCCGATTTTTTTGTTCAACGCCTGTGGCGTAAAGTTATTTTCGGTATTAAACTGCACCTGCCTGCTGCGCCTGTAATTGGTCTCATCAATGGTTTTTTGCATGCTTTCGGTGATCTTGTCGGCATACATGATCGCTTTTCCATTGAGATTCCTTGCCGCACGTCCAATGGTCTGCGTCAGCGAGCGGTTGTTGCGTAGAAAACCCTCTTTGTCCGCGTCAAGTATCGCCACCAATGATACTTCTGGTAAATCCAGGCCTTCACGAAGCAGGTTCACGCCAATGAGTACATCGAAAATGCCTTTTCTCAAATCCTGCATGATTTCGATACGCTCAAGCGTGTCGACTTCAGAATGGATGTAACGGCAGCGAATCCCGACTTTGGTCAGGTATTTTGCGAGTTCCTCGGCCATCCGTTTGGTCAGTGTCGTTACCAGGACACGCTCATCGATTTCCGCACGCTCCTGGATCTCATCAATCAGATCGTCGATCTGGTTCAGGCTGGGCCGGACCTCGATAATGGGATCGAGGAGGCCTGTTGGGCGGATGACCTGTTCGACATAAACGCCCTGGCTTTTCTCAAGCTCGTAATCTGCCGGTGTAGCCGAAACATAAATGACCTGGTTTTGCATGTATTCCCATTCCTCAAATTTAAGTGGCCGGTTGTCCATCGCCGCGGGCAGGCGGAATCCGTATTCGACGAGATTTTCTTTCCGGCTGCGGTCACCGCCATACATGGCATGCACCTGCGACACCGTCACGTGGCTCTCATCGACGACCATCAGGTAATCTTTCGGAAAATAGTCGAGCAGGCAGAAAGGACGGGTGCCGGGCAACCTGCCATCGAGGTATCGTGAATAGTTTTCGATTCCTGAGCAGTATCCGAGTTCGCGGATCATCTCGAGATCAAAATTTGTGCGTTCTTCAAGGCGTTTGGCCTCGAGATTTTTACCGATTTCGTTAAAATAGGTCACCTGTTTCACCAGGTCCTGCTGGATTTCCCAGATTGCATTTTGCAGCACATCCGGGGAGGTCACAAACATGTTCGCCGGATAAATATTCAGTTGTTCGTATTTTTCGAAAACCTGCGAGTTCTTTGGGTCGAAACTTTCAATTTCCTCTATCTCATCGCCGAAAAAATGCATCCGGTACGCATCATCCGCATAACTCGGATAAACCTCCACGGTATCGCCTTTAATCCTGAAACTTCCCGGTTTAAAATCTGCCTCAGTGCGGGAATACAGGCTTTGTACCAGGCTGTGCAGCAACTTGGTGCGTGAGATGATCTGGTTCTTTGCGACGGCGATGATGTTTTTGTGGAATTCCGTCGGGTTTCCAATACCGTAAAGGCACGATACCGAAGCGACAACGAGTACGTCACGCCGGCCTGAAAGCAAAGCCGCGGTCGTGCTCATCCGCATCTTTTCCAGCTCCTCGTTGATCGACAGGTCTTTTTCAATGAACACGCCCGTAACCGGCATGAATGCTTCCGGCTGGTAATAGTCGTAATATGACACGAAATATTCGACGGCATTGTTTGGAAAAAACTGCTTGAACTCGGAATACAATTGTGCGGCGAGCGTCTTGTTGTGCGCCAGGACCAGTGTGGGACGCTGGACTTGCTGGATGACGTTGGCTACGGTAAACGTTTTCCCTGAACCCGTCACACCGAGCAAGGTCTGGAACTTCTCGCCGTCCAGTACGCCCTGTGAGAGTTTTTTTATTGCCTCAGGCTGGTCGCCCATTGGCTTGTATTCGGAAACAACCTGAAATTTCATAGTGTGTATGTTGGGATGCTAATTTACAAAGAAGTTTTCAGTTGCAGTTTACAGTTTTATAGTTTCGGATTACACTTCATGCGGTTACAGACTCCAAGCTGCCGATCAGAAAATGCTACAACAGCTGATGTATCTGGGCGTACTGAAGCAGCATAATGGTCTTGGCATCCCTGATTTCGCCGGTTTGTATCATGTGCAGTGCTTTGGCAAAAGGGATTTCCAGGACTTCGATGTTCTCATGTTCCGAATCCAGTCCGCCGCCTTCATTCACCTTCATGTCTTTAGAGTATTCCGCGACGAAAAAATGGATGATTTCCGTCACCGACCCGGGTGACATATACGATTCGAAGATTTTCCGGACTTCCCGTATCTTATATCCTGTTTCCTCTTCGCTTTCCCGACGGATGCATTCTTCAGCGTTCTCTTCCTCGAGCAGCCCGGCGCAGGCTTCGATGACCATGCCGGTCTCATTGCCATTTACGTAGGTTGGCATACGAAACTGCCGGATCAGGATGACATTCTTCTCCTTTTTATCGTACAATAAAATCGTCGCGCCGTTGCCGCGGTCGTAGACTTCGCGATGCTGGATCTCCGTCGAGCCGTCGTTTTTCAGGTATTCGTACACGTATTTTTTTAGGATATACCAATTTTTTGAAAGCAGTTCATCGCTCAATATCCTGATTTTTGGATTTGTCATAAAAGATGGTTTGGTTACTAAGTTAAGGTTTTGGAAAAAATGGCTACATTTAAAATAAAAATGAAGTCCGAAAGTTCCCCCAAAAACACGATGAAGAAACGCTTTAAGAAAAGGTATATTGCCTACGGACTATTTCTCGCGTACGTGGTGATGTGCCAGGCGTGTATGACGATGCGTTTTACGAAGAAAGAGACCAAATATTTTTTTGACAGCGCCGGGTTGCCCTATAAGGATACCGTATTCACCACGCAGGGGCGCGACATCCATTACATCATCACAGGGAATGACAAGCTGCCCACGCTGTTTTTTATACACGGGTCTCCGGGCAGCTGGAATGCGTTCAAGGATTATATGAAAGACACGCTGCTGCTGCAGAAATACCGCCTCGTGGCGGTCGACCGACCGGGTTTCGGGTACAGTGATTTCGGGGAGGCGGAAGGCTTGTTGCCGCAATGCGAACAGATTGGGGCATTGATCCGATTTCTTGACAACGGGCAGCCCAAGACGTTGGTCGGGCATTCGCTGGGCGGGCCCGTGGTAGTCAAACTCGCTGCGATGCATCCGGACTGGTATAAGAATCTAGTAGTGCTTTCAGGATCGGTGGACCCCAAGGCAGAGACGCCCGAAAAGTGGCGTGCGGTAATCAAGACAACGCCGCTTCGTTTTCTTATTCCAGGGGCGTTGCGCGCATCAAACGATGAATTGTGGATATTGAAAAAGGACCTGTACGACCTGCAGCCAACCTTGAAAAACATTACCGCGGATGTACTCATTATCCACGGGACCAAAGACCCGCTGGTGCCTTACAGCAATGTCGGCTTCATGAAATTTGAATTTGTCAATGCCCGGTCCATGAAAGTGATTTCCATCAAGGACGCAAACCATTTTATCCCGTGGGAACATTATGACGAGATCCGAGACGCCTTGCTGAAGCTATAGCCGAAAGGAAAAAGTGTCAGTCGTTGCATTCCATCAGCAGCAGGTCACCCTCCTGATGTATTATGGACACCAGGCCTTCCCGCCGCGATGCATTGCTGTTGCCGCTGCGGAAGCCCATCGTTAAGGTCTCATTTTGCAATTCGTAAACGAGATTCTCTGACGAGATGCCGTTGACCGTGCCCACAGGGATAAGCGACAGGATGCTGTCGGCGGGGTACCATTTCCGGAAATTTCGCGGCAGCAGGAATACTTTAGAGTAATCATCAAGAATGACAATGCTGAGCAGGCCGCGGTAGCGCACGATATTGGTCAGGTTCGAAATGGTGTGATCGGTACGGCGGCCGGTCGCCCAGATGACATTTACGGCCGGGATACCGCGTTCAATAAGATAGTCGAAAGCTTTTTCCAGATCAGTTTTTTCCTGGTCCGGTGCATACACGATCTCGATCGGATGCTGTGTCCTGATGAATTCGTCCGGATTGAAATCACGGTCAAAATCGCCAAGCAGCACATCGACCTTGATGCCAAGTGCCGCCACACGCTCCATAGCCGAGTCGAGCACGATGACCAAAGGCGACCATTCGAGCAGCTGCCCGAGCAATTCCATGCTGCAGGCTTCACCATTGGCAATGATGAGCGCGGGTTCCTGATCGTCACGGACTATATGATGGGAAGACACGGAAATGGATGATTACGAATTGGGACGAAGATACGAACTTTTGCGTTGGCGCCCTAGCCCGGACAGCAGCGTAAAACAATGCGCTTCAGGAAACATCAGTTTTACGCTGTTGCGGGCGCGACCAAAGGAAGCGTCTGCGGCAGTTGTAAAACAGTTTCCGGAAGTGGGTTGTTTGGAGCGAATGGCCGGATAAGCTTCAAAAAAAAAGCGGCCCGAAAGCCGCCTGATTTTTATTTTAATTCCGCCAATATGGCATTGAGCGTGGGACTCGGTCTCATCGCGTGATCGGTTTTTACCTGATCGGGCTTGTAATATCCGCCGATGTCCTGCTTTTTGCCTTGTGAGCCGATGAGCTCGGCGTTGATTGCTGCCTCGTTCCCGGTCAGTGCATTTGCGACTGGCTCAAAAATGGCGCGCAGTTCCGCATCTTTATCCTGTGCAGCCAGCGCCTGGGCCCAATACAGAGCGATGTAAAAATGGGAACCCCGGTTGTCGAGCTCTCCGACTTTACGTGCCGGTGATTTATCATTTTCAAGGAATTTTTCATTGGCAGCATCCAGAGTTTCGGATAAAACCAATGCCTTGCTGTTGTTTTGCGTCTGTCCTAAATGTTCCAGGGAGACGCCCAAAGCCAGAAATTCACCCAGCGAATCCCAGCGCAGATAGCCTTCTTCGAGGAATTGCTCGACATGTTTTGGGGCCGATCCGCCGGCTCCGGTCTCAAACAATCCACCGCCGTTCATCAGCGGGACGATTGAAAGCATCTTAGCCGAAGTGCCGAGTTCGAGGATAGGGAAGAGGTCAGTCAGGTAATCACGCAGCACATTGCCGGTGACCGAAATGGTGTCTTTTCCTTCCTTAATGCGCTCCAGCGTAAAATGCGTTGCGGCTACAGGGTTCAGTATGCGAATATCCAGACCATTGGTGTCATGGTCTTTCAGGTATAAATTGACTTTTTCAATTAGCTGGCGGTCGTGTGCCCGGTTTTCATCAAGCCAGAAAACGGCCGGCGTTTCCGACAATCGCGCGCGGTTGACTGCAAGTTTTACCCAGTCGCGTATGGGCGCATCCTTAGTCTGGCACATCCGGAAAATATCGTTTTGCTGCACTTCCTGCTCAAAAAACACTTCATCGTTATCTCCAAGTACCTTGACCACACCATCGGCAGTCATCTGGAAGGTCTTGTTGTGCGAGCCGTATTCTTCGGCGGCTTGTGCCATAAGTCCGACATTGGGTACGCTCCCCATGGTTGTCGGGTCGAACGCCCCATGTTTTTTACAAAAATCGATTGTCGCCACATAGACCCCGGCGTAAGAACGGTCCGGAATGATTGCTTTTGTATCCTGGCCTTTTCCGGCGGCATTCCACATCTGGCCCGAAGTCCGGATCATGGCAGGCATCGAGGCATCTACAATCACGTCGGAAGGCACATGCAGGTTGGTGATCCCTTTGTCCGAATTGACCATCGCCAAAGCAGGTCCGTTCCGGTACACCTCATTGATTGCGGCTTCGACTTCAGCCTGTTGCGGATGGCCGGCTATTTTAGCATATACATCACCCAAACCATTTTTGGTATCTATTTTTAATTCGGCAAAAAGCGCGGCAAATTTTTCAAAAACCGGCGCAAAAAATACATCGACCACTGCCCCGAAAATAATCGGGTCAGAAACCTTCATCATGGTGGCTTTCAGGTGTACGGAGAATAAGACATTTTTAGCTTTGGCATCCTCGAATTCCTTTGCGATAAATTGCTTCAATGACGAAATGCTCAGGACGGCGCTGTCAATAACCTCGCCGGCCAGTAGCGGTGCACTGTCCCTCAGGGTTTTTGTATTTCCGCCGTTATCCGTAAACTCGATCCTGAAGGTGTTGGCTTTTTTTACCGTAATGGATTGCTCACTTCCGTAGAAGTCGCCTCCGTCCATACTCGCGACGTGGGTTTTCGAATCCGGACTCCAGGGGCCCATGCTGTGCGGATGTTTTCTCGCATAATTTTTTACAGCTTTCGGTGCACGCCGGTCGGAGTTTCCTTCGCGCAACACCGGATTTACCGCAGATCCCAGCACTTTTGCATATCTTGATTTCGCTTCTTTTTCACGATCATCGGCGGGATTTTCAGGATAGTCAGGAATGTCGTATCCATTGGCCTGTAATTCTTTAATCGCCTCCTTGAGTTGTGGCACCGAGGCAGAAATGTTAGGCAGTTTGATGATGTTGGCCTCGGGCGTAGTTGCCAGTTTCCCCAAAGCAGCCAGGTCATCGCTGATCCTTTGGTTTTCAGGAAGCCAGTCAGAAAAATTTGAAATGATCCTGCCGGCAAGCGAAATGTCGCGTGTTTCGACCGAAATCCCCGCAGTCTTTGCGAAGGATTTTACGATTGGCAAAAAAGAATGCGTGGCGAGCATCGGCGCCTCATCGGTAATGGTATAAAAAATAGTTGTTTTATCAGGCATGGTGTACAAATTGTTAGCGTTGAAGGACTGCAAAGATAGCAAAACAAGCGTTAGGGCACCGTAATTGCGGTTCCGAAAACGTTATAATTGCGGATTTGTAAATAGTAAAATTAAAAATTGCGGAATCGTCAGAATCCCATCCGATTTTTGACGGGAATGCAAAAAAAATCCCGTTCGCATGGAACGGGATTGATATAAAATGAGGCAAATCTGATTACCTTCTTTTGTCTCTGATTTTCGCTTTCTTACCGGTAAGTTCCCTGAAGTAGAAAATACGAGCCCTGCGAACGTGGCCTTTCTTGTTGATTTCAATTTTCTGCAAAGCCGGAAGGTTTACAGGGAAGATACGCTCAACACCTACTGCACCTGACATTTTACGGATGGTAAAAGTCTCAGTAGTTCCTGTGCCTCTTCTTTGGATTACGACACCTTTAAAGAACTGTGTCCTTGTTTTTTCACCCTCTTTAATTTCGTAGTACACAGTGATGGTATCACCCGCACCGAAATCAGGGAAATCTTTTTTTGAAGTCAATTCGTCCTGAACGAATTTCATTAAATCTGCCATGATATTGTTAAATTATGGTTTAAAATCAGAGCAACATTCGCGGTTCTCGCCAGAGGTTGGTCCAATGTGGGCGCAAAGATAATTAATAATCGGTAATTAACAATTAATAACAAATAAATTTTACGCAGGCTAACTGATTCATTATTAATCAGTAAGCGCAATATTTATTCGTCGAGCAAATCCGGCCTCCGATTTTTTGTGTGTTCGTATGCCATATCCTCCCGCCATTTTTCAATTTTTGCGGCATGTCCGCTCGTCAGCACCTCGGGTACTTTCCACCCTTTATATTCTGCCGGGCGTGTGTAAATCGGTCCGGAAAGGAGATTGTCCTGGAAACTGTCAGTCAACGCCGAGGTCTCATCGCTTAAAACGCCCGGTATTAATCGTATCAAGGCATCGGACAGCACGAGGGCGCCGAGTTCTCCGCCGCTGAGCACATAATCTCCGATCGAAATTTCCTTCGTAATGAAATGATCACGCACCCTTTGGTCCACTCCTTTATAATGTCCGCAAAGGATGATGATGTTTTCGAGCATCGACATTTTATTCGCCATGCCCTGGCTCAACGTTTCGCCGTCAGGTGTCATGTAAATAATTTCGTCGTAGTGGCGCTCACTTTTCAATTTTGTTATGCAATCGTCAATCGGCTGTATCATCATGACCATGCCTGCGCCGCCGCCAAACTGGTAATCGTCCACACTCTTCTGCCTGTTCGTCGTATAATCGCGCAGGTTGTGGAAATGCACTTCTACCAGTCCTTTGTCTATGGCGCGCTTCATGATGGAAGCTTCAAACGGGCTGCGGAGCAATTCGGGTAACACGGTAATGATGTCAATTCTCATAGAAGGTTTGGAAATTGGCAAATTTAATATAAATATACTTTAAAACTTATTATGGTGTTTGTCGGATTTTATTTGCCCAGACTGATCTGTCCTAATTGCCTGATGATACGTTCCTGAAAGTATGGGTGAAAGCAGCCGCCTCACTTTCAAATACGTTGCTGTAATACCCATCGTCATTTCTGTATTGCAGCCAATAGGCCGCCTGGTTCAATAATGTATTGAATTCGTAGTAAAGGTATTTCGACGTTGTCCGGTAAAAATTATTTTTATCCGCAAGAGTCAGTATCCAAGCGTTCGTAAAATTGAAATCATTGTTTTGAAACGTGTGAATGATCTCATGCCCGATCGTCTGGTAATTCTGTGCATAATTGCTGTGCAGGACCACTACGTTGCCCACAGTGAATCCCCTGAAGTCCAGGTCCAAAGAATTAAACTTATTGCTGGAGAAAATGATTTCGCCCGAACACAACGATTTTACGGCTTCAAATTTCGACTGTGTGGCGATGTACGCCGTAATTATCGTTGTTAAGGGCAATACCTTGGCGTTTATTTTGGATTTGGTGAAATCATAGCCTAACCTTACGATCCCGATATTCATATGAAATTGGCTTAGCACGGGCCTGTTCATGGCTGCATTTTCCATTATTGAATTGCCCGCCGAATATATTATTTTACCCGGCCAGGCATATCCCAGGGTGTTCTCCTTACTGATATTCCCTGTAAGGAGTTTACCCGAATACATCAGGCTTCCACCTGCCGCACCGCCTAAAAGGCCTTTAATAAATGTTCTTCCTGTTTTTTCACCTTCTTTTTTGTTGATGACGGCGCCAACTCCGGCAACGACGCTATGGAAGCCGATGTTGATAAACGCATAATCTTTCGCATTACGCTGTGCCTGCCCTTCGCAGTAGATACCTATTACTATTAAGAAAATGATGTGTCTCATAAATTCAAATGACTGACGATATCGGTAAATATAGTATTTTTTGGTTTTTTGTCATATTTTAAGACCGTCCTGTTCCACTCTGTATTTTTGCCCGTAAACTCCACCTGGCCAAATTTATTTATAACCATAGAAACCCCATGCGCAGAATTTTTGATTAATGGTTTGCCTGTTTCAATGCACCTTAGCTTCAGTAAATTTGAGTATTGCCTCATGCCTATGGTATTTTTATTAAGAAAATCTTCACTGGAAATGACAATGCCAACGTCTACGTCCTTAATCGATTTCGAGTAATAAAATGGAAAAAATGCATCATAACAAATATTTGGCGAGAATTTAAATACTTTGTTGATTACCGATGCTGAGTCTTTTGCTCCTGTTGTATAGGAAGGTTTGTGGAAATAGCGATTTAAAAACCGCGGTAATGTTTCTGCATAGGGGATCAGCCTGTTCTTGTATTTTATATACGATGAGGCCGAATCCATTACAATCGCACTGTTGAAGACATCGTAATCCGTATAACAACTGGCTCCTAAAAAAACTTCAGTGCATTTGTCTTTGGCGATCAGTTGGCGTAGATAGGTCGCACACAAACTATTGTTGAACCTGGGGAAATAAACACCTCTGAGTGTAATTTCAGGGATCAGCAGTACATAGTTGCCCTGCTCTTTTCTTAATGCATTGCTGACATAGTAACAAATGTTTTCGTTGTCTGCGGAAGTTATAAGACTGCTCTTATTTGCACTGTATGCAGGATTAAATGTAATGAAGTCCCTGGTTGCAGTATGTTGTGGAGTATTTGAAAAATACAGTGTGAAAGATAACATAATCGGTACCAGGAAAACGAACGCCAATTTCTGGACCGCATTCTTATTGCGTTGTCTGACGAAATTTAAAATACAATAAGTAATAGCCAACAACCAAAGCGACCCGCCCAGAGGGCCAGTTATGGCATACCATTGTATGGCCAGTGGAAATTGACACAATACATTCCCGAGATTTGTCCATGGGAAAAGGAAGTTCGTTATATTCGATAAAAACTCGAAAAGCAAATATATTGCCAATCCAGAAATCAAATTGGAGCCTTTCCTGCAGATCATAAAAATCGACAGGTACAATAGGAAATGCAATATGATATTATACAACAACGCCACATACCCTGACTCAACCGAAAAAAGCCAGGAAAGGATCCCAACATTAAATATGATGGCGTAGAGCAGGGAAAGTATGGTCTTTTGCCTGAAGGAATGTTCTGAAAAGATATCGGCCACGAAAGCATACAAAAAGACCAGGAAAAGAGGCGCGAAAAAATTCCAGCCGATGAAAACAACCGGAAACAGCAACATCCTGTACAGTATAATTCCGGCAAAGCCTTTCCGCCTTGACGGAATTATTTCTTTAATTTCCACCATTTACAGCTTCTTATTTAGTACTGCTGTTAATGATTTTGTAGTAAAGGCTACAACCGAAGGAGCATCGGAAGAGATGTCCGAGGCAGCACGCGCAACACCGAGGTCAACCACCGCCTCGTCAGGAAATCTTGACAAATCCTGCGCCGTCAGCGTATATGTGCCCGTATCCGGAACTACAATACCCTCAACGATGTACTGGCGATTAGCCTCCATTATGGAAAAATACTGGATTGTTGGCTTATATGTGATCCAGATTGCCACGCCGTTTGCGTTTCTGGGATCTGCATTCCATGTGATGGTTGTGTTCGGCTTAACCTCGGCTGACCTATACGTAGGGTTGATGAGGTTTGGAATGTACATTGACCTCATTGGCTGTCCATTAAGTCTATACTTCAGGGTTGTTCCATACAATGAAGTGTTCAGGGTCTGGTCCGTGCTTCCAACGATATCTATCTGCTTGCCGTTGACTTCGAAGAATTCTAAATGCTTGCTTGTTCCCTCTTTTTCGGAGATATCGATGTTATATGGTTCGTTAGGATTCAGCAGGCTCATATCGCTTTGGATTAGAACCGTCCCGTCGCTTTGGGCATCGCCCAACATGCGTGCATAAACCCTGAAACTCATAAGGGAATTCCGGGACTGATTGTCGTCTTCTGCGGGATCCTTGGCGCAGCCTGTAATCAGGATACTTAAAAATGCTGTGGCTAATATTAGTTGTGTTTTCATTACCTGTTGTATTTATGGTTATTAATTGCATAATTGATGCCACCGTCGCGTAACTGAGGCGATTTATCCCAGCCGCTTGCATCCAGTCCCTGAAGATTCGCATCCACACCACTCAAGCCCCAAGGACTCAAATACATTGGCTGGCTCACATTGCCCCAGGCATTTTGAAACGTATGGTTATACCTGTAAGTGCCACGGGCATAGTAATAAAACATCACCTCCTCGTTGAAATCAGGTGTTGAACCACTATCAGATTGTTCCTTATAATATATATTTACCGTAAAAGGAAACCCCGGCGGCGGTACCTTGATAGTCATCCTGTTGCCTACCAGGTTTTCCGGGCTGGCAGCCTGTTCCCATGAAAATCCTTCACAACTGGGAGAGGTCACCGTCACCATGCAAAACCACTTTGTTGCGTCCATTGCCGCGGTTGCAGGTGTACTCCCCCAGACAATGTCACTGTCAGGAATGTAAAATTCGTAGCCAGGTTTCCGGTAGGATCTGGGGCCTGCGTTAAAATTAATGGTGATTGTCTTTGTGCGATTTTGTGCCGTGATGCACTGCGGCTCGGGGTACAAATCCGGCTGTTTCCACGAAATAGCGACAAATGCTGCAATACATGATACTGCAACTGAAAGTCCTAAGTAAATTAATCTTCTTTTCATAAAATAATAAGGTTATTGATTTCACGTACTTCGTTTTTAAGGTGTGTTTCTGTAAATTCACCCGTCAGCTGGCTAATTTTCAATTAATTGACGTCCAAGATATTATATAAATTCTAGAAGAATCCACGTATTAATACTTATTTTTTAAATCGCGTATTTATACTTACGAACTTGTAAATCCGACGGCAATCCTGTCATTCCAATTCACTTCATCTAAAACTGGTCTCCCTAAGCCAAATAATTTGTAAATTTGCAACTCATTTAAAAAAACAAACAAATGGAAAACGGCATATATGCTAAATTCAACACTTCAAAAGGTGCTATTTTAGTAAAACTCACACATGATTTAACTCCTGGGACGGTTGGTAATTTTGTAGCCCTCGCTGAAGGAAATCTCGAAAACACTGCACGCCCACAGGGCAAGCCATTTTACGACGGACTCAAATTTCACCGCGTTATTCCCGATTTTATGATTCAGGGCGGTTGTCCTCAGGGAACAGGAACGGGTGGACCCGGTTACAAATTCGATGATGAATTCCACATGGATTTACGTCACGACAAACCAGGCGTTTTGTCAATGGCCAATTCTGGGCCCGGAAGCAATGGCTCGCAATTTTTCATCACGCATGTGGCTACGCCTTGGCTGGACCAGAAGCACACGGTATTCGGGAATGTGGTCGACGGGCAGGATGTAGTTGATGCTGTGGCACAAGGTGATTCCATTGAAAGTGTCGAAATTGTAAGGGTGGGCGAGGAAGCCGAAAAATGGAATGCCGTGGAAGCGTTCCGTGTGTTTGAAGGGTCACGTGCAAAACGTGAAGCTGACGAGCGCGAAGCCGCCGATAAGAAAATGGAGGAACTTGCCGCAGGCTTTGAAAAGACGGAAAGTGGCTTGCGTTACAAGATCATCAATAAAGGTTCGGGAAAAAAAGTCGAAAACGGCCGTACAGTTTCTGTTCATTATACCGGCCAATTGGAAAACGGGAAGACCTTTGACAGTTCGTATCCGCGAAAAAAGCCGATTGAATTTCCGTTAGGGAAAGGCCACGTTATTGAAGGCTGGGACGAAGGCATCGCCTTGCTGCAGGTTGGTGATAAGGCACGTTTCGTGATCCCGTCCTACCTGGGTTATGGCGAGTCAGGCGCCGGAGGCGTCATTCCGCCCAATGCCACACTGATTTTCGATGTGGAACTGATGGACGTAAAATAATCGTACAAAATGTCAAATGCAAAGCACTCTCTACGGGTGCTTTTTTTATATTTACACCCTTAAACCGAAATTATGAAGACAAGAATTTTTGCATTAACATTTGCCGCGGCGCTCGTTTTGTCCTGTCAGGCAAAGAAAGCGGCAATTGCCAATGCACCTGCTACCCCTGAGCCACCACAGGTTCCTACTGCCGTTACAGTTACCGAAGCGCATGCGAAAGGCCAATCACTATACGAAAATAATTGCGCGAGATGCCACAAGCTTTATGCCGCAACCAATTTCTCCCAGGCGGACTGGAAACCGATCCTGGCGCGTATGCAAAAGAAAGCGCGCCTCGATGACGCCGATATGGGTTTGATTACCAATTACCTGTTCGATTTGCAGAAAAATTAAAATGCATAAAAAAAGCATCCGTGAAGGATGCTTTTTTTATGGTTATACAGAAAAACCATCGGGCAGTGTCGCGCCTTTCTTTACGACGATAATGCCGTCTTTCACGGTATAAAGTGGCGTGTTGGTGTCCTGCAGGTGCGCTCCGCCGATTAGATGGACATCATTCCCAATCCGGCAATTTTTGTCCACAATCGTATTGTTGATGTGGCACCTTTCACCAATGCCGATATTGATGATGTTTTTGTCACGGTTGTTGCTGATTTCCTCGAGGTTTTGGTAAAAATCGTTCCCCATCAGGTATGAGTTTGAAATGACACAGTCTTTCCCGATACGGCTCCTGATCCCGATGACCGAATGCTCGACTTTAGACGAGTTGATGATGCATCCTTCCGCAACCACGGATTTGTCAAACGACGAGGCTCCGGTAATTTTAGACGGCGGCAACACCCTGGCACGCGTGTAAATCTTGCTCGCATTGTCAAAAAGGTTGAATTTTGGGATGTCATCGGTGAGGCCGAGGTTGGCTTCAAAAAAAGAATCGATATTACCGATATCAGTCCAATAACCCTCATATTGGTAACTTAAAATCGTTTCCTTACCGATCGACTGCGGAATAATTTCCTTCCCGAAATCCTTGGTATCGGGATTAGACATCAGTTCGACCAACAGATCGCGGTTGAAAATATAGATGCCCATTGACGCCAGGTAATGCCGCCCTTCGGCGTTCATCTCGTCACTGACTTCGGAAGTCCATTGCGGCAGCAACTCTTTTGCCGGTTTTTCAATGAACGACGTAATAAAGTTTTCCTCATTGGTCTTTAATATGCCAAACTCGGGTGCCTCTTTTGCCGTGACAGGTAAAGTGGCGATAGAAATAGACGCGCCGCTCTTCACGTGTTCCTGGATCATGTGATTGAAATCCATCTGGTAGAGCTGGTCGCCCGAAAGGATCAGTGCGTAATCGAAATTGTGGTTCAGGAAGTGCTGCATACACTGGCGTACGGCGTCAGCAGTACCCTGGAACCAGGTCGGGTTTTCGGGCGTTTGCTCCGCTGCCAGGATATCCACAAATGCCGTACTGAAAGTGCTGAAATGATAGGTGTTCTTGATGTGTTGGTTCAGCGAGGCCGAGTTAAACTGTGTCAGCACAAACATGCGTTGTATTCCGGAATTGATGCAGTTCGAAATCGGGATGTCTACCAAACGGTATTTTCCTGCAATGGGTACCGCAGGTTTTGAACGGCTTTCCGTCAGCGGCGCGAGCCGTGACCCTTGTCCGCCACCGAGGATGATGGCTAAAGTATTGTTATTCATCTTTTATTGTTTTAAGGAATTGTAAATAGCAAGGTATTGTCCGGCGGCTTTCTCCCACGAATGGTCGATCTGTAAAATATAATCCACGATCTGCTTCATCTTCTTTTTATCGTGAAACAGGCCGACTGCCCTCGAAATCGAGTAATTTACATCGAAAACGCTCGCCTGGTCGTGGCAGATTCCAAAGCCATTGTCGCCGAAATCGATAACCGTATCTTTCAGTCCGCCGGTTCGCCTGACAATAGGGATGGTGCCGTAGCGCAGTGCATACATTTGGTTCAGGCCGCAAGGTTCTACGCGTGACGGCATCAACAGGAAATCAGCGCCGGCATAAATGATGTGCGACAGTGTTTCATTATAACCGATATACGCATTGTAGTTTCCTTCAAAATAAGGTTTGAGGCTGTTCAATTGGTTTTCAACGAAAGTATCGCCCGATCCCAGGACGAGGATATTGATTTCCTGGTAATGCCCCCGAAGGGAATTGTGGAAAATCTCCGGTAGCAAATCGGCGCCTTTTTCACCGACGAGTCTGCCGATGAAGGCAAAAAGCGGTTTTTCGGGATCCAGTCCGAATTGTTCACACAAAAACGCCTTATTTTTTTCCTTGCCTTTTCTGGCATCTTTTAAGGCATAATTGGCTTCAATCATCGGATCGGTTTTCGGGTTCCAAACCTCGTTGTCAATACCGTTGAGTATCCCGACACTTTTCGGTTTCTCATAACGCAGAAGGTTCTCCAGACCGTTGGCCGAGTGCGAAATCTCTTCGAGATAGCTTGGAGAGACCGTCGTCACTTTCCAGGCCGACTTGATTCCGGCGGCCAGCGGATTGATCATCCCGCCCCACTCAATGAAACCGGTGCGTGACAAATCGAAATTCGGGAGATAGTGCATTTTGTCAAAACCGAACCAACCCTGGTACTGTCCGTTGTGAATCGTGATCACCGTCGGGGTATGGGCAAGCCGCTGGTAATTAAAACACTGTTGCACCATAAAAGGGATTAATCCGGTATGGTGGTCATGACAGTGGATGACATCCGGATATTGCTCCGATTCGGTAAGCCAGTTCAGGAAAGCGATCTGGAAGGCCGTGAAACGCTCGGTGTCGTCTTCATAGGAGTAAACGTTCGGGCGGTCAAACAATTCGGGGATTGCAATCAGGTATAACGGAAAACCGAGTTTTCCGGTGCGTTCCTGCAATACGGTATAGTCGAAATAAAACCATCCGAGTTTAAGCCTGCCGTTGTGGACGACGTCAAATTCGTTTTCATTAGTCCATTTATTATCATAACCGGGGACGACGACTTTGGCCTGGTGCCCGGCCTGATTTAAGTACTTCGGCAAAGCGCCTACGACATCGGCAAGGCCGCCCACTTTGGCGACGGGGTAGCATTCGGCGCTGACGTGAAATATTTCCATATCGTTATTATTGGCTGGTCAGATTTACTTTCCCAATGTACAACAAAAAAGTTGTAAAAAAAATGCTCTAACATATTTGAAAACACCTGAAAGTTATCCGCAAATTTTATCTTTGGATTAAAAAGGATTATGGAGTTAAGTTGGACCGATTTTGAGAAAACAGACATGCGCGTCGGCACAATCATTGCAGCGGAAGACTTCCCAGAGGCGCGGAAACCGGCCTACCGCCTGACGATTGATTTTGGGCCGGCCATAGGCATCAGGAAGTCGTCTGCGCAGATTACCAAACGATATCGTAAAGAAGATTTAATAAACCGGCAGATTGTTGCTGTTGTCAATTTCCCTAAAAAGCAAATCGGGAAATTCATGAGCGAATGCCTGGTGCTGGGTGCCGTGGGGCAGGAGGGCGATGTGGTGTTGCTGTCGCCGGATTTTCATGTGGAAAACGGCTTGCGCATTGCATAAAAAAAGCCCGAAACTGCTTTCGGGCTCCAAATCTTCGTTTGATTAAATATCGTCGAAATCCACTTCGGTGTAATTTTTTTCGGTGGCCGGCTCCTGTACGGTGTCGGTGACGTACTCCCGCTTGTAATCTTTCTGGTGCCTTTCTGAAATGACTTCCTCGCCTTTGTGGTTCAGAACATAAGAAGTCATGTCTTCAAGGATTTCGGCAAAAGCGGCGAAGTCTTCCTTATAAAGGTAAATTTTGTGTTTCTTGAAATGGAAGGAGCCGTCTTCCTCGGTAAATTTTTTGCTCTCTGTAATCGTAATGTAGTAATCGTCAGCCTTGGTTGCCCTCACATCGAAAAAATAAGTCCTTCTCCCGGCCCTCAAAACTTTAGAAAAAATCTCTTCTTTTTCCAGCATATCGTTGTCTCTCATAATCCTTCTTACAATTTTTAGTTTGGTGTTAAGTAGTATCCAAATGTGAGAAAAAAAACTTAAATTCCAAAACAATTTACAGCAATTCTTTTTCCGAAAGCTGTTTGAAATGCAGCTCTTTGTAGTAGCCTTCCTGACTGATAAGTTGATTATGAGAGCCTTGCTGGATGATTTTTCCGTCTTCGAGGATGATGATCTTATCTGCGTTCTTAGCCGACGAAACCCGGTGGCTCACGATCACCGTCGTCTTGTCTCTGCTGAAATCCAGTAAGTTGTTCAGGATGGTCTCCTCGGTCTCGGTATCGACCGCGGAAAGGCAGTCGTCGAGCAGCAGGATTTCAGGATTTTTAATTATTGCGCGTGCAATGGATACGCGCTGCTTCTGCCCTCCAGACAGCGTGATGCCGCGTTCGCCGAGCATCGTTTCGTACTGTAACTTGAAATTCACGATATTGTCATGCACCGCCGCCTTTTTTGCAGCGTCGATGACTTCTTCTTCAGTGGCATTTTCCTTCCCGAAGCGGATGTTGTTCTTTATGGTATCCGAGAACAGGAAGGCATCCTGCGGCACCGTCCCGATGCTGCTTCTCAAGTCAAATAGATTGAGTGAACGGATGGGCGTGCCATCGACCCTAATGTCGCCCGAAGTTGTGTCGTAAAGGCGCCCGATAAGTTGCAGGATGGTTGATTTCCCCGAACCTGTTTTTCCCAGAATGGCAAGTGTCTCACCTTTTTTCACCGTAAAGCTTATGTTATCCAGCGCCCTGATATGGGTGTCTTCGTAAACAAAAGAGACGTTGTCAAATACGATATCACCTTTGATTTGAGTGTGATCAGGATTGTTGTTCCCGATTTCCGGCTTGATTTTAAGGAATTCATTGATGCGCTTCTGCGAGGCGGCGGCTTCCTGTACCATTGATGAGACCCAGCCCAGCGAAGCCACCGGAAACGTCAGCATGTTCAGGAACAGAATGAATGCTGCAATGGTACCAATATCGGTCACACCATCCGTCCCGTTGATGTACATCATACCGCCGAAATATACCACCACGAGATTACTGACCCCTATGAGCGCGAGCATGAAGGGTCCGAACAACGAGTTGAGCCACGCGAGATCCATAGCTTTTGTCCTGCTTTCTTCAGACAACTCCCTGACTTTTTCCGTATATTGGTTCTCCAGTGAGTACGCCTTAATGACGCGAATCCCTGAAAAAACCTCCTGCGAAAAACTGGAAATTGACGAAAGATTCTGCTGGAACAGCGTGCTGCGTTTGTTGATTTGGGTGCTCAGCTTAAAAATAGCATAGGATAAAACCGGCAGCGGCAGGATCGTGTACAACGTCAGTTTCGGCGAGGCGTGATACATGAAGATGACGACAACGATAAAACGGATCAGGGTCATGATCGTATACATGACTGCCGGGCCGACGTACATCCTGACTTTACTCACATCCTCGCTGATGCGGTTCATCAGGTCGCCGGTGCGGTTTTGCTTGTAAAAATGCTGCGTCAGGTTTTCGTACTGCCGGAACACTTCATTTTTCAGGTCGAATTCAATATGACGAGACATCACAATCAGCCATTGCCGGGTCCAGAAGGTGAGGAACGCGTTAAGGATGGTTGTCCCGATAATCAGCAGGATGAAGTGAAACAGCTTTTCGGTTACGGCCTGCCTGTCAGCATCGGCGGAAAAGTGGCTGACGATGGTATTTATGGTACTGCTGATGAGATTCGGAAGAAAAGAAGCAAAAATCTGCGCGGCAATGGTAGTAAGTATTCCAAAAAAAAACAGGTATTTGTATTTGATGAAATATTTATTCAAATATTGCAATTCTTTCATATAATTATCGAAAAAGATATTTTTTTACTGACTGTATCGTTAAAATAATTGGCAAATATATTTTTTTGTTTTTCTGCATCACTGGTTGCCTTTGTTGAAATATCCTTAAAAAAAACCAATTACATTGGTGTGTTTTGATTAAAAACGTAATTTTGCTCCGTCTTTTTGACAAAGTCGTAATTCAATTTAAATTTATTTACCATGGTAACAGAAGTGATAAACGGAAATGAGCTTCAGAAAATCGACCCGGTTTTTGGTCAGGTATCATTTGACAACCACGAACAAATCGTTTTTTGCAATGACAAAGATACTGGATTAAAAGCAATAATCGGTATCCACAATACTGTTTTAGGACCTGCTCTGGGCGGAACAAGGATGTGGAAATATGCCAATGAGTGGGAGGCGCTCAATGACGTTTTAAGGCTTTCGAGAGGGATGTCATACAAGTCTGCGATTACCGGACTGAATCTGGGCGGCGGGAAAGCGGTAATCATCGGAGATGCCAAAACCGAAAAGACCCCGGAGATGATCCTGAAATTTGGTGAATACGTAAATTCCCTGAGTGGAAAATATATTACGGCTGAAGATGTAGGTACCACCACACAGGACATGGACCTGATCCGTGACGTGACGAAATTTGTAACCGGTGTTTCCGTAGAAAAAGGCGGATCCGGAAATCCTTCGCCTGTTACGGCTTACGGTGTATACATGGGCATGAAAGCCGCTGCCAAATACCAGTTTGGCAGTGATGATCTTGGCGGAAAAAAAGTATTGGTGCAGGGCATCGGCCACGTGGGGGAGACTTTGGTGGAATACCTCGCCAAAGAAGGCGCTGACGTGCAGATCATCGACATCAACCAGGCCAGGCTCGAAGAAGTGTCAGCAAAGTATGGCGTAAAAATCTTCACAGGACCCGATTTGTATGCGGCTGATGTGGATATTTATTCCCCATGTGCACTCGGCGCTACAATTAATGACGAGACCATCAACAAGATCCAGGCTAAAGTGATTGCCGGAGCCGCAAACAACCAATTGGCGAATGATGCCGTGCACGGACAGATACTGAAAGACAGGGGCATACTGTATGCGCCTGATTTCCTTATCAATGCCGGGGGAATCATCAATGTGTACGCAGAAATCGTAGGTTATGACAGTGCCGAAGCGATGCGAAGGACTGAAAATATTTACAATACCACCTTGGAAATCTTTGGTTTTTCTGAACAAAATGGCATCACCACGCAGGCTGCCGCGATGTCCATTGCACAAAAAAGAATCGACGACAGGAAAAAAGAAAACGCAGCCAGGTAAGGCGGCTTTCAATAATATTCTTATTTTTGCGGGGCGAAAAAGTAACATTTTTTGCTCCGCTAATTTTTTATAAAAGTTCTTACAGGTGTTAAACAGAAGACATATACGCGTTAAGGTGATGCAGTCCATTTATGCGATGCATCAGAATGGTTCGGATAACCTTGAAGGCCAGGAAAAATTCCTGCTGCACAGCATCGACAACATACAGGAACTTTACCTGATCATGCTTTCGTCTTTGGTCGAGATCCGCAACGCCGAACTTCATTTCCTCGAGGTATCCAGTAAAAAGCACCTCGCTACCGCCAGCGAGAAGAATCCCGACAGGAAGTTTGTCGATAACCGCATACTGCAACTGCTTTCAGGAAATCATTCCCTTAACAGTGCGCTGGAAGACCGCAAGATCAACAACTGGTACCTCAATGAGGATTACATCAGGATTTTGTTGTCAGCCATTAAGACCAGTAACGCCTACGAGCAGTATATGTCGAGCGGCAGGGATTCTTTTGAAGAAGACAGGGATTTCATACTTCACGCCTTTATGGACATCATCGTCCCGAATGAAAAATTGTACGAATACCTTGAAGACAATAAACTTACCTGGATAGATGATATTCCCGTCGTGAACACACAGATCATCAAGGAACTCAAGGGAATTAAGCCGGAAGAGACCGAAGTTTTCAGGATTTCCAAATTGTATAAGGATACCGAAGACAAGGAGTTTGTAAGCCTGTTGTTTCGTAAGACCGTATTAAACGAATCAGAACTGGCCAGGGAATACATTGACAAAACCCCGAACTGGGACTCGGAAAGGATTGCAGAGGTAGACACCATCATCCTCAAAATGGCCATCTGTGAATTCCTGAAATTCCCATCGATCCCGGTGAAAGTCACCATCAATGAATACCTTGAGATTGCCAAGGAATATTCGACACCCAAAAGCAGTATCTTCATCAACGGGATTCTCGACAATCTTGTCAGGGAATTCCAATCCACCGATAAACTAAAGAAAACCGGAAGAGGTTTAATGTAGAATCAAAACCAATAAATTATTATGAAAAAAATGTTGTGTGTGGCTGCCATCGCGGCTTTTTTACTGACAACTTCCTGCAAAAAGGAATCTGATCCCAAGAATCCGGATGCGGCAGGAAAGGCCATCATGGATTTTAAGGAAAGGGAGTTCGATTTTGGCGACATTAAGGAAGGGGATAAAGTGGAACATGTGTTTGAGTTTAAGAACACCGGTGAAGCCGACCTGAAAATTGAAAGTGCGCGCGGTTCCTGTGGCTGTACGGTTCCTGACTATCCTAAAGAACCCGTAAAGCCGGGAGAGGAAAGCCAGATCAAGGTATCGTTCAACTCTGCCAGAAAGCATGGCAAGCAGCACAAGACCGTGACCATCACTGCCAATACGCCTAAAGGATCTGAAATCATCCGGATTACCGGAAATGTGATGGGAGAGGAAAAACCGGGAATCAGTGCCGGAGCCACCGAGCACGAAACCATAAAAACAAAATAATATGGACAATACATTTATAATCCAGCTCGTCCTGATGGGGGTAATCATTTATTTCTTTATGATCCGTCCGTCACAGAAGCGTGCGAAATCTGAGCGTGAATTTGAAAGCAATTTAAAAGTAGGCGACAAGATCGTAACCAAAAGCGGCATTCACGGCAAGGTATCCGAACTGTCTGCAACCACAATGGTAATGGAAACGATGTCCGGAAAACTCAAAATGGAGCGCTCTGCGATTTCAATTGAAATGACGGCGAAGCTCCACGCTCCGGCTAAATAAAGCGGACCCGACCCGATACAAAAAACGCCTGCAACCGCAGGCGTTTTTTTATGGAATTGAATCCGATTGATTATTTCTTCTTCTTTTTTGTCCCGCTTTTTTCCTTCGCCGAAAAATCGGTGGTGGCGGTGAGTTCGGCTATCCTGACAATCACATCCACCGCTTTCTGCATGCTTTCTACAGGGACATATTCATATTTTCCATGAAAGTTATGCCCGCCGGCAAAAATATTGGGGCATGGCAATCCCATATATGACAGCCTGCAGCCATCGGTACCGCCACGAATCGGCTTGATGATCGGTTTGATGTTGAGGTCTTTCATGGCTTTTTCAGCAAGGTCGACGATAAACATCACGGGTTTCACTTTCTCTTCCATGTTGTAGTATTGGTCCCTGATCTCAGTGATTACGATGTCTTCGCCAAACTGCTTTGCAAATTTCTTATTGAATTTCCTGGTGATGTCGTGAATCAGTTCCTTACGCTTCCTGAATTTCTTGGCGCTGTGGTCGCGGATGATCAGTTCGAGGACTGTTTCTTCGATACTTCCGCTAAGGTGGTGTACGTGGAAAAATCCTTCATAACCTTTGGTTTCCTGCGGCACTTCACCTTTCGGCAATTCATTGATGAAGTCATTTGCGATCAGCATTGAGTTGATCATTTTCCCCTTCGCGTAACCGGGGTGTACGCTCTTGCCCTTAAAGGTAATCCTGGCGCCCGCCGCATTGAAATTCTCATATTCGAGTTCGCCGATCTGGCTTCCGTCCATCGTATAAGCCCACTGCGCGCCGAATTTTTCCACATCAAACAAATCAGCGCCGCGCCCGATTTCCTCGTCGGGCGTAAAGCCGACGCGGATCTTGCCGTGCCTGATTTCAGGATGCTGCACCAGGAATTCCATAGCGGAGACAATTTCGGTAATACCAGCCTTATCGTCTGCGCCCAACAGCGTCGTACCGTCGGTTGTGATGAGTGTCTGTCCTTTGTATTGCAGTAAATCCTTAAAATAACCCGGGGAGAGCACGATATTCTGCTCGGCATTGAGCACAATATCCTTGCCGTCGTAGTTCGGAATAACCTGTGGGTTTACATTTGCCCCGGAAAAATCCGGCGTCGTATCGTAGTGCGATACAAACCCGATTACAGGTACCTCATGGTCGACGTTCGACGGCAAGGTGCCCATTACATAACCGTTTTTGTCGATGCTGATTTCACTCAGCCCGATGGCCTTGAGTTCTTTGGCCAGCATTTTCGCAAGCACAAGCTGTTTTTTTGTACTGGGGGTGGTTTTCGAATTCGGGTCCGATTCCGTGTCAACGGTCACATAGCTGATAAAGCGGTCAATGAGGTGCTGCATAATTGGGTTAGATTTGGTGCAAAGATACAAATTCAGGGCCTCGGACAATGTTAAGTTTTTTTTGCAGCCGATCCCGCTTTCGGCTATATCTTTTTTAGCGGAGTGATGTTCTGTCGTCACAGTGCAATTTTATGCCGCTAAAAAAGGATGCCGCCTCTATCGGGGCTAGGGTCAACTGTCGAAAGCCCGGATGACGATTCTTTCAACTTTCAACTTTCGACTTTCGACTTTAAGTTTTAACTTTGCCGAACAACAACACAGCCAATGTACAAACTCCTTATCCGTCCGGTGCTTTTTTGGTTTGATCCTGAAAAAGTACACCATGCCACGTTTTCCATGATCCGGTTTGTCAGTAAGATTCCCGGTTTTCCGGCGCTTTTCCGCGCTGTATACGAAGTGAAGGACAAGCGGCTCGAAACGGAGGTTTTCGGACTGCGATTCAAAAATCCGGTTGGCCTTGCTGCGGGTTTTGATAAGGACGCGAAATTGTATAGCGAGCTTTCCGGCTTCGGTTTCGGATTTATTGAAATCGGTACGCTGACTCCCAAACCGCAGTCCGGCAACCCGAAAAAGCGGTTGTTCCGGCTTCGCGAGGATTCGGCCATCATCAACCGCATGGGTTTTAATAACGGAGGCGTTTCTGCAGCAGCGGAACGATTAAAGCGAAACAAAGACGTATTGATAGGAGGCAACATTGGGAAAAATAAGGATACGCCCAATGACGCCGCGGTGTCAGACTATGAAACCTGTTTTGAGGCGTTGTATGACTATGTTGATTATTTTGTGGTAAACGTAAGTTCGCCAAATACGCCCAACCTTCGGGCCTTACAGGACAAAGAACCATTAAAGGCGCTTTTAAATACCTTACAGCAAAAGAATCTCAAAACGCCAAAGGCCAAACCAATCCTGCTGAAAATTGCACCGGATTTGACTGATGAACAGCTTTTAGACATCGTGGATATTGTAAATGAAACCAAAATTGCCGGTGTTATTGCAACCAATACGACCATTTCAAGAGAGGAATTACAATCAGGGAACAAGTCTGAAACCGGCGGATTATCAGGAAAACCTTTGACGAAAAGGTCAACAGAAGTCATCCGTTTCCTTTCTGAAAAAAGCAACAAATCCTTCCCGATTATCGGTGTCGGCGGAATCCATACCGCGGAAGATGCCATCGAAAAGCTTGAAGCGGGTGCAAGCCTCGTACAACTTTATACAGGATTTATCTACGAAGGGCCTGCGTTGGTGAAATCCATCAACAAAGCGATCTTACGCCATAAGCAGTAGGCAGTAGTTCACCAGGAAACCCGTAAGCATGGCGAGCCCGAAGCTCAGCAGGGTACCGATTAGCACATATTCGGTGAGCTTGCGTTCTTTGGCCTGCATCAGGTCCCCGAACCTGAAAATCGATTTGGCACCCAGCAGAAACCCCACAGCGTCAAAATGCCCTGTAATCATAAAGCAAAATACGAACAGCCGCTCTAAAATGCCGATGTAGTTTCCGGCATTGATCAGCGAATCATGGGTGTCCTTACTTTCGGGCGTCCAGATCGAGATGATGTTTTTGATGATGATAGATGCCGGTTTTGTCAGTAAGAGCACGCCGGTGAGCAGCAGCCAGAAGCGGTCGCCGAAAATTGCCGTGTCAATCGGATTTCCGGTGTAGGCAATGGTAATCGCCATCAGCGTTACGATATGCAGCAACTGATCGGTGAGGAACCAGGTGCGTCTTGTTTTTGGTGACTGCAAATGAAGCTTGAGCAGGTCGACGAGGCCGTGACAGAGTGCCAGAAGGAGTGCAAACGCGATGAAACGCAGCTCGCGCACCATCAGCCAGGCGAGGATTCCGTGCAATATGATGTGCATCCACAGAAAAATGCTTTTGTGCTTTTTGTGCTCTTTGTCGCTGACCCAGGAATCGGGCTGCAGCATGAAATCGCCGATCAGGTGTGCCAGCAGTAATTTTACAAACAGGATCATAGTGCGGTTTTTTTAAGTTTTTGCCGGTAAAATTTTTCGATTTCCGTAATCAGGTCGAATTGCGATCGGGTTTGCCTGCGGCTTACGGCAGCCTGGGTAATGCCTAATTTTGCACCGATTTCCTCCTGGGAATACCCGGGATTTTTCATGGCGGCAAGCACGAATTCCGCCGACTGCGGGAGCCAGTTTTGCATGATTGAGGTGCCCAGCCTGAGCATCAGGTTCATTTCGGCATCAAAGTCAGCGTTTCCGGTGTTTATTGCCAACGTAAGTTTTTGCTTTTTCAGCACGTCAAAAAGTTCGCCCGAGCGCACAAAAGCCGGGCCATTGCTTTCTGAAATCTTTTTTCCGACGAACGTTTTATCGCCCATGCCGATACTGATGCGCGCATCCAGCCGGAGGGTCTTCAGCCAGGTTTTTATTTCGAGTGCGGTGTGCAGTGCTTCCTCAGGTTTGGGCACTTCGAGCTGGAATTCGTCGCCACGGAAAATTTCCCAGTCTCGCGGCGTTTTCCCTTTCGTAGCCAGTAATTCCTGTAGGCCGTCAATCCATATGCCTGATTCGGATGTTCTGGAATTGATGATGTCGCCTGTGATGATTGCTGTCATATTCTCAAAGATAGATTTTTTGCCGGATGTAAACTATTACCAAATTACGTAATATTTTTTATTATAACCTAATTTAATCATATTTTTGATTATTACCAAATTGCGTCATATAAAGATTTATGATTGAATTGCGGTATACTATCGCTCCAATTTTAAAAGAAAACGATTTCGCCACGCGACAATACTTTTATATATTTGGCATTTTATGGAGCCAATAAAAATAATCGAATGTCCAAGGGATGCCATGCAGGGAATCAAGCCCTTTATCCCGACGCAACGCAAGGCATCCTATATCCAATCCTTACTACGGGTCGGATTCGATACCATCGATTTCGGGAGTTTTGTATCCCCAAAAGCGATTCCGCAGATGAAGGATACCGCTGAATTACTCGCCAGCCTGGATTTATCACAAACCAAAAGCAAGCTGCTGGCCATTATAGCCAATACGCAGGGTGCGGCAACGGCCTCCGCATTTAACGAAATTCGCTACCTCGGTTTCCCGTTCTCCATTTCTGAAAATTTCCAGATGCGCAATACGCACAAAACGATAGCCGAATCGCTCGTTACGCTGCAGGAAATCCTTGATATAGCCCAAAAGACGGACAAAGAAGTGGTTGCCTACCTGTCCATGGGATTTGGAAATCCTTATGGTGACCCATGGAACGTCGACATTGTCGGGGAATGGACCGAAAAACTCGCTGCCATGGGCGTCCGGATCTTGTCGCTGTCCGATACCATCGGGAGTTCGACGCCTGAAATCATCGAGTACCTTTTCTCGAACCTGATTCCGAAATATCCGCAGGTGGAATTCGGCGCTCACCTGCACACCACGCCTGACAAATGGTTTGAGAAAACCGACGCGGCTTACAAAGCAGGTTGCCGCCGGTTTGATGGCGCCATCCAGGGATTTGGGGGTTGCCCAATGGCAAAAGACGACCTCACGGGAAATATGCCTACCGAAAAGCTGCTTTCGTATTTTACAACACAAAAAGCCAGTACAGGCACCAGTCCAATGTCTTTCGAAAGTGCCTACAACGAGGCTACCAGGCTATTCGGCGAGTTCCATTAATCTACGTTTCGCCACCATGCTTTTAAAGGTGTCAGGGTATCCAGGCACATTTTCTCACCGATCATCGGCGTCAGTAACGGCAGGTTTGCCGTTTTTGCGTCGGCCACTGCCAAATTAATCGGCTCATCCCACGCATGCAGCGCCAGCGCAAATTTGGCCCAGTGTACAGGCAGCAGTGCTTTGGCCTTAAGCGCTTGCGCTGCAAGAACGATCTCTCCGGGCATCAGGTGTATGTTCTTCCAGCTTTCATTGTATTGACCGCATTCGAGTATGGCCAGATCAAACGGCCCGAAATCGTCCCCGATTCCTGAAAAATGCGTGTCATAGCCGCTGTCGCCGCCCAGGAATATCCGGCGTTTCGGTGTCTGTAAGACAAATGCCATCCACAACGCCTGGTTCCGTTTGAAAAGCCTGCCCGCAAAATGCCGCCCGGGTACTGTGTGGACGGTAAAACCGTCAGGCAGCGCAACGGTTTCACTCCAGTCCTTTTCGATAATAATTTCCGGACGGAATCCCCAGTATTCAAGGTGCGCACCGGTACCGAGTCCGGTGATGATGGTTTTTATTTTTGGCTTCAGCCTCATCACCGTTTCGTAGTCAAGATGGTCCCAATGGTCGTGGGTGATGAAAAGATAGTCGATTTCCGGGAGATCGTCTGTCGTATAAACATCTGAGCCCCTGAAGCTGCGCGTCGTCGCCGGCACAGGAGAGGCTGCACCGCTGAAAACAGGGTCAACCAGGATTTTCCTTCCTTCGACCTGCATGAAATACGAAGAATGCCCGAACCATACCAGGACATTTTCGTCGGCCGCCAGCGCAAGTAAATCTGTTTTTTGCGAAGGGATGGCTGCTTTGGGTTTGTTGCGTCGGTCTTTTTCAAAAAGCACTTTCCGAAGTACCTTTAAGACCGTTTCCCCCTCGGCCAGGTCAGGCGTGTAGCTTAAATTCTGGAATCTCCCGTTGCGGTAATTTGGCGATTTCAGGATTTGTTCCAATCTTTTTCCCGACGGCAATTTTCCGAACTTCGGGTGTTTCAGGAAGAGGTAAACAGCGCTGACAAGGGCCAGCAGCACAAGGCCGGTAATTAGCATATTGAGGATTTTTGGCTAAATTAGGCAAAGTAACATTCATCAGAAATTTTTGACTTTATTTTCTGGGCTATTAGCCTGATGTTTCCCGTTTTTAAATTTTTTAATCGGTCAGGATTCACTATATTTGCACGCAATTTAACTACAACACAAATTGCAATGATCGCACACAACTCCAAGATCATCGGCGAAGGCCTCACATACGATGATGTCCTGCTGGTCCCCAATTATTCCAATGTGCTTCCCAGGGAAGTTTCAATCCAATCAAAATTTTCGAGGAATATTTCGCTGAACGTCCCGATCGTTTCCGCAGCAATGGATACCGTTACCGAAAGCGCTATGGCCATCGCTATGGCACAGGAAGGCGGCATTGGCGTACTGCACAAAAACATGACCATTGAGCAGCAGGCCGCCAAAGTCCGTAAAGTCAAGCGTGCCGAATCCGGTATGATTATCGATCCGGTGACGCTGCCGCTCACGTCAAAAGTTTCCGATGCGAAAAATGTGATGAAGGAATTCGGTATCGGAGGCATCCCCATTGTCGACGAAAACAAAATACTCAAAGGCATCGTGACCAACCGCGATCTGCGATTTGAGAAAAATAATGCCCGTCCCATCGTTGAAGTCATGACCAGTGAAAACCTGGTTACGGTAGCGGAAGGCACCTCACTTCAGGAAGCTGAGGTCATCCTGCAGGGACATAAGATCGAAAAGCTGCCTGTAATCAACAGCGCCAGCCAGCTAGTGGGCCTGATCACATTCCGTGATATTACCAAACTGACGCAAAAACCCATCGCGAATAAGGATGTGTACGGCAGGCTGCGGGTGGCTGCGGCCATCGGCGTGACACCCGACGCGGTCCTTAGGGCAGAGGCGCTGGTGAACGCCGGCGTTGACGCCATTATTATCGATACCGCGCACGGCCACACGGAAGGCGTGGTCAATGTACTGAAGGACGTAAAATCAAAATTCCCCAATATCGATGTCATCGTCGGAAACATCGCGACGCCCGAAGCGGCGAAATACCTTGTCGAGCATGGTGCGGATGGCGTGAAAGTAGGCATCGGGCCCGGATCTATCTGCACAACCCGTGTGGTGGCGGGGGTCGGGTTCCCACAGTTTTCAGCCGTACTTGAAGTGGCAGCCGCGATTAAAGGAACCGGCGTGCCGGTCATTGCTGACGGCGGAATCCGCTACACCGGGGACATTCCGAAAGCCATTGCCGCCGGAGCCGACTCGGTGATGATGGGTTCTCTGCTCGCCGGAACCAAAGAGTCACCGGGCGAAACCATTATTTTCGAAGGCAGGAAATTCAAGTCATACCGTGGCATGGGTTCGGTTGAAGCCATGCAGGAAGGTTCGAAAGACCGTTATTTTCAGGATGTCGAGGATGATATCAAGAAACTCGTGCCCGAAGGCATTGTGGGCCGCGTGCCGTATAAAGGCGAACTGAACGAAAGCATGCAGCAATTCATCGGCGGGCTGCGTGCCGGGATGGGCTATTGTGGCGCAAAAGACATCCCGACCTTACAGGAAAATGGCCGTTTTATCCGGATCACCTCAAGCGGTATTACCGAGAGCCATCCGCATAATGTTACGATTACAAAAGAAGCGCCGAATTATTCAAGGTAATTTTTCAGGAGCCAATCCCGCTCTCTGCTATATCTTTTTCCCGCTAAAGAAGCGGGAAAAAGGATGCTGCGGCGATCGGGGCTAACGGGTCAGGCTACAGTCTGGCGATCCGCTTCCGGTCACCTACGATCCAAAGAATGTCGTCTTTCTGGAGCACCAGTTGAGATTCCGGATTGAAGGTACGCTTGCCCTTACGCTCGAACCCCACAATCAATCCGTTGGTTTTCTCCCGCAACTGCGATTCCCGGATACTTTTCCCGATAAATTCCTCCTGATGCACTTCTATCTGGCGCAATACGATGTCGGGCTCAACTGATTTTTCTGGCGGCGCAATTTCATTCTCCGTAAGGAATTTCCTGAAATCCTTCACCTGCTGGTCGGTGCCAATGATGCAGATTTCATCGCCGGGAAACAGCCTCTCAGTACGACCGGGAATGTTTATCGTAATCTCGCCGCGCTTGATGAATGCGATGTTGATCCCGATATCCTCCCTGAGCTGCAATTCTTCGAGGGTTTTGCCTACGATATTCGATTCCTTTGCAATATTAAAAATAGCCATGTGTCCTTCCCACGGTGTAAGGTCGCTCCGCGTAAATTTGGCCCTGATGATTTCACGCGCATTGAGGTTTTTCATAAAATGATTCTCTATACGGTGGTACTGGGCGTTGAGCCTTTTCGGGAATATCGCGTACAACGCCAGGGCTGAAACAAACGCGATCATGGCCACTTCCGGAGAGAAGAAGTTGTTCAGCATAAAACCGATGTACACCAGCGTGAGTACGAAGCGCAACAGGATCATCATAATGATCGGGCCGCGATACCGTCGTTCCTGCATCAGGACGAGCACTTCGTCGACCTTGACGCGGCGCAATGCGAGCGCCCACAGGAATGGCGCGAGTACAACCAGCGTACCCAGGGCGACGAGGGCGTGACCGAACTGCGAATCTTTGGCCAACGGCAATACAAACTTGGCGGAAAGCAGGATACCGGCAACGATAATCACCGAGTGGATGACAACCTGTACCATGTAGGCTTTTAAAACCACCTGCCAGTTGCTCACTGATTTGATAGATTGCGCATTGGCGCTGTAACGTTCTATTTTTTTAGTCCATTTTCGTGGCAGCTTTTTCGCAAGTAAGTCTGCAAAGGCAGGCGCCGCACGGACCATAAATGGGGTCGTAAACGTAGTCACTGCTGAAACCGCGACAACAATCGGGTAGAGGAAATTGCTGGTGACGTTCAGCGTCATTCCCAGGGTCGCGATGATAAATGAGAATTCCCCGATTTGTGACAGGCTCATCCCGGTTTGTACGGATTGTTTCAGCGGCTGCCCGGATAAAAGCGAACCGGCCGTCGAACTCAGCGACTGGCCTAAAATGGTTACCAACGTCAGTATCATCACGGGCCCTGCATAGGCAACCAAAGTTTCGGGATTGATCAGCATGCCCACGGATACAAAGAACACCGCACCGAACAGATCCTTAACCGGCTTAACCAGGTGCTCAATGTGTTCTGCCTGGGTCGTTTCCGCAATCACTGAACCCATGATGAAAGCGCCTAAAGCCGGTGAAAACCCGACGCCATCCGCTAAAATGACCATCAGTAAGCACAAGGCAATAGACACAATCAGCAACATCTCGTCGCTCAGCAGGTTTTTGGCCTTTTTCAATAAAGTAGGTATGAAAAAAATGCCGCTGACGAACCAGATGGTCAGGAAAAACAGCAATTTTGCTACGGATTTGATCAGTTCCATGCCCGAAAATTGCTGGCTGACCGCGATGGTGGACAGCAATACCATCATCAGGATCGCGATGATGTCCTGTACGATGAGCGCCCCGACAACATTTCCGGCAAATTTCTGTGCTTTTACCCCGAGTTCATCGAAGGTTTTCAGGATAATCGTAGTGGAGGAAATGGACAGGATGACCCCGAGGAAAATACAATCCATCGTTTCCCAACCCATCAACTTCCCGACGCCGTAACCGATGATAAGCATCGAGACAATCTGCACGCTCGCTGTCACCGACGCTGTGCCGCCCACTTTCATGAGCTTCTTAAAACTGAATTCCAGTCCGAGGCTGAACAACAGAAAAATCACGCCAATCTGCGCCCAGACTTCCACGCTCTTGATGTCTTTCACCGACGGAAAAAAATCAAAGTGGTTGCCGGCCAGAAAACCCGCAATCAGGTACCCCAGTACCAGCGGCTGCTTGATCTTACGAAACAGGATGACCGCAACACCCGCAGTCATCAGGATCAGGCCGAGGTCGCTGATCAAGGGATAAAGGTGCGTGTTTGTAGCGGCTGCTATTATCATATCAAGACGTTTAAAATCAAATACCCAGGTAATTCGACGGACTGATTGCCAGCAATTCCTGCTTGACCGCGTCACTGACCTCCAGTGTTGCGATAAATTCATGAATGGCTTTTTTATCGATGGTCGTGTGGGTTCGGGTGAGGCCTTTCAAGGCTTCGTAAGGGTTCGGATAGCCTTCGCGACGTAAGATGGTCTGGATGGCTTCCGCGACGACGGCCCAGTTTTTTTCGAGGTCTTCTGCAAATTTATCGGCGTTGAGCAACAGTTTGTTAAGGCCTTTCATCGTGGCTTCAAACCCGATCAGCGTGTGTCCTATCGGCACGCCGATGTTTCTTAAAACGGTACTGTCGGTCAGGTCGCGCTGCAGCCTTGATACGGGAAGCTTGGCCGACAAATGCTCAAAAATAGCATTGGCAATGCCTAAATTCCCTTCGGAATTCTCAAAATCAATCGGGTTCACCTTATGCGGCATCGCCGAGGAACCGATTTCACCAGCCTTTATTTTCTGCTTGAAATAATCCATCGACACATAAGTCCAGATGTCGCGGTCGAGGTCAATCAGGATGGTATTGATTCTTTTCAAGGCATCGAAAAAAGCCGCGAAATGGTCGTAGTGCTCGATCTGAGTCGTAGGGAACGAATGCTGCAATCCGAGCGCGCCTTCCACAAACTGGTTCCCGAAATGTTTCCAGTCGATTGCCGGATATGCCACGTGGTGCGCGTTGAAGTTTCCTGTGGCACCGCCAAATTTGGCTGCAAACGGCACGTTGAACAGCAACCGCAATTGCTCCTCAAGCCTCTCGACAAAAACGCCAATTTCCTTACCCAGTCGGGTCGGGGAAGCCGGCTGCCCGTGCGTGCGTGCCAGCATGGCCACGTCTTTCCACTCGATGCTGAGCTCTTTTAACTTGTTGATAAGCCCAATCAGCGACTTGAGATACACTTCTTCGAATGCCTCTTTCGTCGAAAGCGGGATCGCCGTGTTATTGATGTCCTGTGAGGTGAGTCCGAAATGTATAAATTCCTTATATTTCGCCAAACCCAATCCATCAAATTTGTCCTTGATGAAATATTCGACCGCTTTCACATCGTGGTTCGTGGTCTTTTCGGTTTCCTTGATCCACAAGGCATCGTCGGTATTAAATTCGGTGTAAATGTCGCGAAGCTTGTCAAATACGCCTTTATCTACGCCCTCAAGTTGAGGCAAGGGGAGGTCGCAAAGCGCAATAAAGTATTCGATTTCGACCAGAACCCGATAACGGATCAGGGCTTCTTCGGAAAAATATCTGGACAAGGAAATCGTTTTGCTGCGGTATCTTCCATCGATTGGCGAAATGGCGTTTAGCGCGGTAAGGTCTTGCATTGTGTGTTGTTTTTGCGTTAAAAGCAAATATAACCCTTCGGTTTCAAACGCGAAAGGAATCGAAATCATTAAATGGTATTTTTTTGATAAAAATCAGAAGCTGCTTCCCGCTCTCCGCTGTATCTTTTTCTTTTTAAAGAAAAAAGAAAAAGGATGCCGCTGCGATCGGGGCTAGGGCATGTTTCTCAGGTTAACGTACAATTTTAGATTGCAGGATGGCCATCCCTTCCGAACCACCAAGCCCGATAATCTCCAAAGGGTTTCTCAGGTTGGGGATGTACGCCGGCTTCGGGTCGATATAATACAACGGGACGTGCCGTTGCGTAAAATCAATCAGTCCCGCTGCGGGGTACACCTGCAGCGACGTCCCGATTACGACGAAAATATCCGCTTCGGACGCGAGTCGTGCCGCTTCTTCCAGCGCCGGTACAGCCTCGCCGAACCACACGATGTGTGGCCGCAATTGATGACCGTTCTCGTCAAGGTGACTCAAATGCAGATCGTGTTCCCAGTGCAAAATATGGTTTTGATTCGCGGTACTGCGCACTTTAAACAATTCGCCGTGCAAATGCAGTACGTTCGAACTTCCGGCACGCTCATGAAGATTGTCCACATTCTGCGTGATGATATTGACCTCAAAATGACTTTCGAGTTCCGCTAAAATAAGGTGGCCCCTGTTGGGTTCGACTTCGTGCAATTGCCGCCTGCGCTGGTTGTAAAAATCAAGTACGAGTTTCGGGTTTTTCCTGAAACCTTCGGGAGTGGCCACTTCCATGACGTCATGGCCTTCCCACAATCCATCGCTGTCGCGGAACGTTTTGATCCCGCTTTCGGCACTGATTCCGGCACCACTCAATACCACCAGTTTTTTCTTTTCCATATCAAGAATCTAAGCTTTATAAAACTACGCTTTTTATTACTTTTGGCAAAAAATAGTTATGGCCGACCTCGCTTATCTGGAGTATCTGGAAGGATTCCTGACCGACAACCGCAAGGAAAAGTTCCTCAAGATCCTCGCTAACCGTACGAACCATTTTACGATTGCGATCGAAGATGTGTACCAACTGCACAACACCAGCGCCGTGATGCGGAGCTGTGAGGTTTTCGGGATTCAGAACCTGCATGTCATTGAAGAAAAGTATGGCAAGCGTGTCGATAAGCAGATTGCACTGGGCGCACAAAAATGGGTTGACATCAGCCGGCATGAAAGCGTGGGGGAGTGCCTCGCTAAAGTCAAATCGCAGGGCTATAAAATCATTGCCACCACGCCACACGAGGACGATTGCCTGATGGATGATTTTGACATTACGCAGAAAAGCGCGCTGTTTTTCGGTACGGAAATCCACGGACTTTCAGAAGAAGTGTTGCGCCAGGCAGACGGATTCCTGAAAATCCCTATGGTTGGATTTACTGAAAGCCTGAATATATCTGTATCTGCGGCGATCATTATCCAGAACATCACGGAAAGGCTCCGCAAGTCAACTGTGGACTGGCAGCTTTCTGCGGAAGAGTTGCTGGAAAAGCGCATCGACTGGTCACGCAACTCCATCAAGGATATTAAAAGGATTGAGGCACGCTATTTCGGGAGCCTTGATCAAGGCTAAACGTCAGCACCGTAAGTCGTGCAAAAGGGGCGTTACTTTTTCTTCAGGATCTTATATTCTTCATAACACGCACTGATGGCGTCCATGATCTGCAGGTCATTTGCGGTCTTAATGAACTGCTCCGAGTAATTGCAGCGCGACATAATCTCGCCGATTTCTTCTTTGGTTACGCCAAGCAGTACGGCAATCATTTCGCGATCGAATTTCTCCTCAAGTGCATTCCGCACCGCATCGTCTTTCTTCATTTCCTTGAGTCGCCGCAGCTCTGTCGGCTTTTTTCCGAAGAAATTGTAAAGCATGTCTGCCGGATTGAATATGGAACCCAGTACCCGCCCAAAAGCATTGGGAGAATACGCATCGCCCGCTTCATAACCTGCCGGAAGGCCTGAAATGCTGTAGCGGTAATTTTCTTTTATCGGAATCAGTTTGGCATCGATTTCAAGGTAGCCCGTAAGGTTGTATGGGCGCACGATGACTTCTTCGAGTGCATAGGCTTTCTCTGTCAGGTGGATCGTTGTGGTCTTGTTTTTGATCCAGTCGTTGGTTACGCGCACCTTAATCGATTTGTAACCGAGGAATGAAATGTGCAGCGTATCGCTGGCGGTGACTGCGATCTGGAAATTTCCCTTATCATCCGAGACCGTTCCCCTGACCTTGTTGATGTTGATGATGTTGACATTGGGCATGGGAAGCAGTGTGTTGTCGTTAATAACGGTACCGCTGACGACCTGCCCCTCCTGTTTTTCCTGTGCGGAAACAACAGCGGAAAAGAGCATAAAAAAGAAAACTGCAAAATATCTCATACCGGTTTTAAGCGGTTTAAAAGTAATAAAACTCCTAAGATATTTTGCAGTCTCCATATAAATTATGGCAAAATTAACACAATGGCTTAGCCTTTGCGCGGACGCTTCGGCCTCGACTGGTCGCTGAAGCTTTCAGAACGCCTTGGCGCCCTTTCCGAGGTGAATTTCCCCTCGCGTCTTGGCGTCTCCGGACGGCTGAACCTGGTTTCGCTGCTGCCGGCCCTTTCTGACGAGAATCGTGACGGTTTGTCGCTTTTGAAACCGCCGCCAAAGCTCTTGCTGCCGCGATCACCGCCGAAACTTCTTCCGCCGCGTTCTGCGCCGAATCCGCCGCTTCTTCCGTTGTGGTCCCTGCGTCCGCCGCCGTCATTTTTGGAAATTTCGACATTGATTCGTCGTCCGCCCAGCGTTACGTTATTGAGGATTTCCATTACCTTGTCGGTGTGTTCCGGATCGGTGTTAAAGAAAGAAAATCCTTCCTTGACGTCCACTTTATATACATCGTCGCGGCCCAGATCCAATGTCTCCTTAAGGAAATCCTTCAACTGCATCCAGTCGAAATCATCCCTGGAACCGATATTTACGAAATAACGCACGGCGCCGCCCGAGTTTTCACGCGGTTCACGATCGTCACGTTTTCCGGCAGACTGCGCTGAAAGGTCGCGCGTCTTCTTATAGTAATTGATAAATCGGTTGAATTCGACCGACACCATTTTCTTGATCAGCTCTTCTTTAGAAAGGCCTTCCAATACGTTGTTGATGGCCGGAAGGTAGTTGTCAATCTCGTGGTCCACTTCGGTATCCTTAATCTTGTTGGCCAGGTGCAACAGCTGGATTTCACAGATTTCAATTCCCGATGGGATTGTCTTCTCCTCAAATTTCTGCTTGATGATTTTTTCAATGGCAGAAATCTTGCGCAATTCACTTTTCGTTACAATGACTATCGAGGTGCCTAATTTCCCTGCACGTCCTGTACGGCCCGAACGGTGGTTGTAGGTTTCGATTTCGTCAGGAAGCTGGTAATTTACCACGTGCGTCACATTGTCTACGTCGATACCACGCGCGGCAACATCCGTCGCTACGAGCATCTGGATTTGCCTACCACGGAATGACTTCATTACCGAGTCACGCTGGGCCTGAGACAAATCGCCGTGTAATGCGGCTGCGTTGTAACCGTCCTCGATTAATTTCTCTGCCACCTGCTGCGTGTCCCTTTTGGTGCGACAGAAAACCACGGAAAAGATATCCGGATTGGCATCGGCCAGGCGTTTCAAGGCTTCGTAACGGTCACGCGCGTTGACGAGGTAAAACTCGTGCGATACTGTAGCGGAACCTGAATTCTTCGTCCCGACAGTAATTTCAATCGGATTTTCCATGAATTTCTTGGCGATGCGCGCCACTTCGGCAGGCATGGTCGCTGAGAAAAGCCAGGTGCTTTTTTCGTCAGGCGTGTCGGATAATATGGAAACGATGTCTTCATAGAAGCCCATATTGAGCATTTCGTCCGCTTCGTCCAAAACGCAGTAATCAATTTGGGTAATGTTGACCAATCCGCGGTTGATCATGTCCTGCATCCTTCCCGGAGTCGCGACGATAATCTGCGCGCCGCGCTTGATTTCGCGCGCCTGTTCCGTAATGCTGGCACCGCCGTAGATGGCTACGACATTGATTCCTTTTTCGTACTTCGAGTAATTCTTGATCTCGTTAGTGATCTGCAAACAAAGTTCGCGGGTAGGTGATAAGATTAACGCCTGTGTATTTCTGTTGTCAGCGTCGATCTTGTGGATCAGTGGAAAGCCAAAAGCTGCGGTTTTCCCTGTCCCTGTCTGGGCTAACGCAACTAAATCAGTGTCTTGTTCCAATAGCATTGGAATCGCTTTTTCCTGCACTTCGGTCGGATTCTCAAATCCCAGATCGATAATCGCACGGTTCAGCGACTCTTTCAATCCTAATTGTTCAAATTTATTCATAAGGTATTTTAAAATATTTTGCAAAAGTAGTGCTAATATTCCGCAATAACTAATGGCTGGTAGTTTATTGTTGATTTATTAATTATTGAAAATCAATTACATACACGTGGAGCGGCCCTGCAGGCGGTTAGTTTTGCGATCGGAGAGGAGAAAAAACCGCCTGATGTAAACGGTTTCAGTTCAAAAGTTTAGGGTTTTGAGTTGTCATTCAGGAAGGAGACCAATTGTTTTACGGCAATACCGCGGTGGCTGATCGCTGCTTTTTCTTCCATAGAGAATTCGGCGAGGTTCCGATCATAACCTTCCGGCTGGAAGATCGGATCATAGCCAAAACCTTTCGTTCCGCGCATTTCATCAGTGATTTTACCTTTAAGGATTCCTGAGAATAAATGCTTTTCACCATTTAGATTTAAGGCCAATACGGTTTTGAACTGGGCACTGCGGTTGGTTTCTTCTGATAAAGCTTCGAGAAGTTTGTGCATATTATCCATTGCATTTTTCTGCTCACCTGCATACCGTGCGGAATACACGCCGGGGGCACCGCCAAGCGCATCGACTTCGAGTCCGGAATCATCCGCGAAGCAATCGTAACCGTATTTTTGGCTGACATAATCGGCTTTGAGGACGGCATTGCCTTCGATGGTGTCGGCGGTTTCGGGAATCTCTTCGTGGCAGCCGATGTCTTCGAGGCTCAAAACGGTGATGCCGTCGGGAAGCATGTTTTGTATTTCGGCAATTTTATTCTTATTGGAAGAGGCAAAGACGAGTTGCATGCGTTTTTTTTCCAAAGATAATGAAAATCCCAATCCGGACGCGGTACTGCGCCAGCGATCGCAGCCGGCTACCGTGTAGCGCGGAGAGCGCGGCCCGGAGGGGGCGCCATAATCATATCTTTTCGGCGGCATATGAATCGGGATGCGCAGACTTTAACGATGAATTGTTAGCTTTGCCTAGATGAGACCAATGAAACTTTTGCCAAATTTAATTTTGCTGCTTGCACTGACCCTCGTGGAAGCGCGCGCGCAGTCACTCAAGGTGATTGTGAAAAATCCGCTTGGTTTTGAGCGAAACGACGTTACGGCCATCACACGCGACCAGCTCGGGTTCTGGCTTAAAAAGCACGATAAAAAGAATTTCCGCATCAAGATGGAGGGCACCGAAGCCTACCTGCCCATACAATGGACCGATTACGATGGGGATGGGAAATACGACGCCGTGTTGTTCCAGGCCAATGTGCCGGCGAATGCCACCGTCAATTATTTCATCGTCTCCGACAGCCTTAAAAACAAATCCCAGTCTCAGCGCGTGGCCTATGGAAAGTTCTCGCCGGAACGTGGTGAAGGCCTCGCATGGGAGAATGACAGGGTGGCTTTTTGTTTGTATGGCAGTGGCGGAAAAAAAAGCGCTAAAGACGCGTCAGCGTTTCCGGGAGGCGTCAATCCGTGGTTCAAGAAAGTTGCGTATGCCGTGATTGACAGCTGGTTTGCAAAAAGCAAAAAACAGCCCGGGTATTACAGGCAAGACCATGGCGAAGGGTATGATGGCTACCTATTGGGAGCCGGCATGGGCGCAGGTGGCAGTGGACTTTGGGTCAAAGACAGCCTCCACCTGCCGGGCGGATTCAGCAGCTACCGGATTCTGGAGAACGGGCCTTTGCGTGTCAAATTAGAAGTGAAATATGCGAGGTGGAGCCGGTTTTGGGTCGAAGAAACTAAAATCATTTCGCTCGATATGGGTTCGAATTTTTCAAAATTTGAAGTGTATTTTACGGCCAATACCAAAGCTCCTGGATATTCCTTGGGCATCAGCCTGCACGACAATAAAGGCAAAACGAGGCTTGAAAAGGAAGTAGGCTGGGCCCGGTATTGGGAAGCTGTCGGCGATTCGTGGCTGGGCGAGGCGCTTATCATGGAGCCCAGGTACATTGACGATATACTGACCCATGTCGACGCGCAACCCGATCGCAGCCACCTGCTCCTGGTCACCAAACCGCGCGACCAAATCACCTACTACACAGGTTTTACATGGCTTAAAAGCGGACAGGTGCGCCACGTCGAAGATTGGGATGTCCTGATCCAACAGCAAATCCTCAAACTCAACAATCCTTTAGAAGTGAGTGTGTTGTCAAATTAAATCAAATAGCGATGACTTTTAACATTATCAATACGCCGCGGTTGGCGCTCCGCGAGCTGAACCCTGCCGTTTTTCAATACGTGCATACGCAGTACGCGGATGATGCGCTGATGGCCTTCCTTGGTGTGGATTCTGAAGAAAAGCTTGCTGCGGAAAAAAATAAGTTCGTGAACGGCATGTGGACCTACAACAAGACATTCCGCTACTTCCAGATTTTACAGCATGACCAGATTATTGGCTGGTGCGGGTTCCATACATGGTGGACCGATCACGCGCGGGCCGAGCTGGGGTACGGTCTCTTCAGGGAAGAGTTCAGGCAGCAAGGCCTGATGACTGAAGCGCTGCGGTATATTATCCCTTACGGATTTGAAGTTATGGGACTGCACCGCATTGAGGCGCTGACTGCCACGCATAATGTGGCGTCGCAGCGGCTTTTAGCAAAATTCGGTTTTGTCACGGAAGGATTGCTTCGCGAACATTATCTTACCGACGGCAAATTTGAGGACTCGGTTCTATATGCCCTGATCAGAAAATAACGGTCAGCCTTGAGGATAAGACGGTGCAGCATGCCTGAAAAGGCAGGGGATTACAAGATTTCCTCTACGTGTTTTTTAATGTTTTCCGAAATCTTTTTCATCGGCAGGTCGTTTTCATCTGTTCCGAAAGGATCTTCGATCTCCTCCGCAATCAACTCTAGGCTTGCCAGAACATAAAATATGAAAACCACAACCGGGGCTACATAGAATCCGAGATCGAACGAATAGCCGAAAGGCAGCGACATGACATAAAAGAAAATAAATTTCTTGATGAAGGCGCTGTAAGAATAGGGGATGGGCGTGTTTTTGATGCGTTCGCAGGCGCCGCAGATGTCGGTGAACGACTGTAATTCGGCGTTGATGACGATGAGCTGCTCTCCGGAAATTCTTTTTTCGGCATACATCTCGTTGGCTTTCCTGAACAGCAGTGAGGCCACCTGGTTTGGTTTGTGTTTGTGCCGTTCAATCGTAATATCGTCAAAAAGTTCCTGGCTGATTTCCTCGTTGGTCAGGTGCTCCTGGAGTATGAAAGCGTAGGCAGGGATCATTTTCCTGAAAAAAGACCTGTCGTCGGCGTCACCGGACATCGCCGCGATTTTCAGTGCGAGATTACGGCTGTTGTTCACGAGTGCACCCCACATTTTTCGGCCTTCCCACCAACGGTCGTAAGCCGTGTTGGTGCGAAATACGAGCAGCAACGAAATGACAAAACCCAACATCCCATGCATGATTGTGATCTTTCGGATGTAATTTTTTTCGGAAAGATGGAAATATTCCACTTCGAGGTACCCTAAAAGCGCGGCATAGGCACCTATGGCGAGCATAATGGGCAATAATTTACGGAACGTATCGGCCTTGTGAAATCGGAAAATGAAAGTAAACCACTCCTTGGTATTGTAAGAAATCATGTCGGTTTTTCAGTAAATGTAGGCTAAAATTTCAAATTTCCGGCAAGTTCCTTGAGCGCCACCTCTGATAATTTTGCCTGGAACTGTGCTTCGCTGTTGCGTGTCTGTGCGGTGACGTAATTGAGTTGTGCTGTGCGGAATTCGATTGTAGGGATGGTGCCGATGCGGAACTTTTCCATAGTGATGTCAAGGTTCTGGCGGGCAATTTCTTCATTTTTCTGCTCGAGTTCCGCCAATTGCAGATTGGTAAGATAGGTTTGATACGCCGAAGCCAGTTGCGATTTAACGTTGTCGGTTTGCTGTTCGATAAGGAGCTGTGAATTGGCTACCTGCAGCCGCGCGACTTTTTCGTTCCGCCTTTGGTTAAAGCCGTCGAATAAATTCAGCGAAGCCGTAAACCCATATGTCAGTCCGTTTGCTGACGACTGCGTGGTAAATCCAAGGCTGGACTCCGTCCTCCCAAAATTATAGCCCGTATTGATACCAATTGTCGGATAGCGGCCTGCCCTGACCTGCCTGAGCTGCAGCTCGGCGACGCGCTTGTTGATGATCTGTGCTTCAAGTTGCGGATTTTGTTTCTGGGCGAGGTTGATCAGCGCATCGAGTTGCAGGCTTTTGTCCAGTTCGATGGCGTCTACCACCGAAAAATCAATTTGCGGATCACGTGCCATGAGCTGGTTCAATGCGATTTTCGTATTGGCATACAACTCCTTCTGTCTTAGCAGATTCGTGGTGTCCGTATTTAAATCCACCTGGGCGTTCAGGACCTCAAGTTTCGAGGCTTTCCCAATCGTATAGCGGTTGTTTGCCAATTCCAGCCGTTGTTTTGAAATGACTATCGTCGTATCGAGTGCGGCGAGTTGCTGTTGCTGCTGCGCGACCGTATAGTATGTCTGCATGACATCACTGATGCGCGTCAGTATGGCCATTCTTACCTCGGCTTCACCCAATTTCTGCAATTCTTTGAGTTGGTCGTAGCGGGCAAACATCCGAAACCCGTCAAAAACGGTCCAGTTCAGTCCAACGCCATAATTCAGGCTGTTGTTTTTCGCGTTATCCAGTTCGTTTACGGTTCCATCGGAACGCGTTTGTTTGCTGTTCTGAATGCCATTGTTGTCGACGACATTGGCTGTCACCGTGGGAAGCATCCCCGCGTTTCCCAGGCTCACATTGGTTTTGTCGATGGTCAGCTCATTTGTTGCAATCCGGATATCATAATTGTTTTCCAAGGCGGTTTTCACGGCCTCTTCGATGGTCAGGACAGTCTGTGCGCCGGCATTCATCCATCCGATGCAGCATAGTAGGGCGGCAAAATATAAATTCCTATTTTTCATGCCTGGCTTCTTTTTCATATTCGTCAATGTGGTCAAATTCGGGATGGTGTTTGGGTGCGCGCGACCACATCATGTACATGGCCGGGATGACAAACAGCGTAAGCACGAGCGAAAATATCGTGCCGCCTACAATGACGACGCCCATCCCGATACGGCTGGTGGCGGCCGCACCGAGCGACAGCGCAATGGGCAATGCACCTAATGAAATGGCGAGGCTCGTCATCAGGATGGGCCTGAGGCGCGCCTCGGAGGCTTCAATGATTGCTTCGAATTTTGGCTTGCCCTGTTCGCGCAACTGATTTGCAAATTCTACGATGAGTATGCCGTTTTTGGTAACCAGCCCGATGAGCATCACCGTTCCGATCTGGCTGAAAATGTTCCAGGTCTGCCCAAAAAGCCAAAGCGAAAATAGCGCCCCTGCCACCGCCATCGGTACGGTAAGGATGATGATCAGCGGATCGATAAAACTCTCAAATTGCGCCGCAAGGATCAGGAAGATCAGCAGTACCGCAAGGCCGAACGCTTTTGAGGTATTGGAACTGCTTTCCACGAAATCGCGGGACTCCCCACCGAGGTCGGTCGTAAAGGTATCGTCAAGCACTTTCGCCTTGATCTCGTCCATAGCGGCAATCCCATCGCTGATGCTTTTTCCAGGAGACAAGCCAGCGGAAATTGTCGCCGATAAGTACCTGTTGTTGTGGTACAGTTGCGGCGGGCTGCTCTTTTCCTCGGTTTTGACGACATTGTCCAATTGAATCAGCTGCCCCTTATCGTTCTTGACGAACATTGACGTCAGGTCCAGGGGTGAGTCGCGGTCCTTTTCATCAAACTGCCCGATCACCTGATATTGTTTGCCGTTGCGCATGAAATAACCGAAACGCTGCCCGCTCAAAGACAACTGCAGCGTTTGCGCGACATCGAGCACAGAAATACCCAGGCTTTCCGCTTTTTCCCTGTCAATGGTGACGTTTATTTCGGGCTTGTTGAACTTAAGATTGACGTCTACATTTGAAAAGGTGTCGTTTTGGCTTGCCAGATCCATAAACTGCGGTATTTTCTCACGTAGTTTCTCAAAATTAGGCGCCTGTATAATGTACTGGATTGGCATCCCGCCGCGACGGTTTACGGCGATGGTGGGCTGTTCTGAAATATTGGTCTTGGCCTCAGAATATTTTTTGGTCCATTTGGTCAGGTCGTCTGCGATCTCTTTCTGGCTGCGCTCCCGTTCATCGGGCTCTTTAAGGGCAATCCGGATCCTGCCGCTGTTGACCGACGAAGAACCGAAACCGGGAGATGTGATTACGAGGCTGACCTTCTTTTCAGGAATCGAATCGTTGATCAATTGTGTGAGTTCCTGCATAAACCGGTCGGTATAGTCGTAAGTGGCACCTTCAGGAGCCGTTACGTTGACACCGATGAAACTGCGGTCGTCGTAAGGTGCGGTTTCCTTTGGCAATATCTTAAAAAACAGCACAATAATGCCGATGCAGAGGATGATAATCGGGAAGCTGAGCCATTTTCGTTTCATGAATTTCGTGAGCGAGCCCGCATACCCTTGGTTTAATTTGACAAAATAAGGCTCGGTGAGATTGTAGAATTTCGATTTTTTCTGCTCGCCGCCCTTCATCAAATACGCATTCAGCATCGGAGTCAGCGTCAGCGAAACGAATGCCGAAATCAACACTGCCGCGCCTATGACGACGCCAAATTCCCGGAACAGCCGCCCAACAAAGCCTTCAAGGAATATAATGGGCAGGAACACCGCGGCGAGCGTGATGGAAATGGAAATGACAGCAAAGAAGATTTCATTCGATCCCTTGATGGCGGCTTCAATCGGCGACATGCCTTCCTCGACCTTCTTGAATATATTTTCGGTAACCACAATACCGTCATCAACAACGAGGCCCGTGGCCAGCACGATGGCCAGCAATGACAGCACATTGACTGAAAACCCGCACAGGTACATGATAAAAAACGTAGCGATGAGCGACACCGGGATGTCAATCAAAGGCCTGAAGGCAATCGCCCAGTCCCTGAAAAACAAATAGATGATCAGGATGACGAGAATCAGCGCGATACCCAGGGTTTCGGCAACTTCGACAACCGATTTCTTGATAAAAACACTGTTGTCTATGGCGACATTCAACTTCAGGTCACCGGGCAGCGTTTTCTTTAAATTGTCATATTGCTCGTAAAAGTCGTTGGCGATGTCGATGTAATTCGTTCCTGGCTGCGGTATGATGGCGAGACCGACCATGGGCAGTCCGGATTCCGACATTTTGGTTTCGAGGTTTTCGGGTCCGAGTTCCGCGCGGCCAATATCACTGAATTTCACGGTTTTCTCGCCTTCGGATAAAATGACGATGTTATTGAATTGCTCCGGCTCGGACAGATTTCCGACGGTCTTTACGGTCAGTTCCGTATTCGCGCCGGTAAGCTTCCCTGATGGCAGCTCAACATTCTGTTTTTCAAGTGCCGTGCGCACATCAGCAACGGTAACCCCGTACGAAGTCAGTTTGACCGGGTCTACCCAGAGGCGCATGGCATATTTCTTCTGCCCCCAGATTTGTACCGAACTCACTCCGGGAATGGTCTGCAAACGTTCTGCAATCACATTCTCTGCATAGTCGCTGAGTTCGAGCGCGTCTTTTGAATCGCTCTGCACCGTCATGGTGATGATCGGCTCTGAATCGGCATCGGCTTTGGATACCACCGGTGGCGCATCGATATCCTGAGGCAGGCTGCGAACGGCCTGCGACACTTTATCGCGCACATCGTTTGCGGCCTCCTCGAGGCTTTTTTCCAATTTGAATTCTATCGTAATATTGCTCGATCCCTGGTTGCTCGAAGAGGTAATATTGCGGATTCCATCGATAGAGTTGATCGCCTTTTCAAGTGGCTCGGTGATTTGCGACTCTATGATGTCTGCATTGGCTCCGGTGTAATTCGTTCGGACGGAAATCTGTGCCGGGTCGATGGACGGAAACTCCCGTACGCCCAGGTACGTATATCCGATGATGCCAAAAAGCACGATCACGAGATTGATCACAATCGTAAAAACGGGCCTCCTGATGCTTAAGGTAGATAAACTCATGGATTATTGTTTTTTAATCATGACCTTGACCGGCGCGTCATCCTTGAGCGACATTACCCCTGAGGTCAATACGGTATCGCCGGGTTTAAGACCTGAAAGGACCAGCACGTCCTTATCGGTGCGGGTTTCCGTTTCTACCTTGTTTTCTTTGGCCTTGCCATTGCGTACCGTGAAGACTTTCTTGCCATCCTGTACCGGAACGATGGCTTCTGAAGGGATGACTATGGCATCATTGATTTTCTGCAGCGGCAGTTCAATGTCGGCAAAAGTGCCCGGAAGCAGTTTACCGTCTTTATTGTCAGCGACGGCACGGATCTGCAGCGTTCTGGTCGCGACCGAGATTTCGGGCTCGATGGCGTAAATTTTCGCAGTGTATGATGATGTCGAGCCAGCTACTGTAAATGAAAGCGGCGTTCCTATTTTCATTTGTCCGGCGTATTTTTCAGGAATACTGAAGGTGATCTTCAGCTGGGAAACATTGACCAGTTTAGCCACCAGGATGTCGGGCGTGATGTAGGTACCGGGCGAAATGGAACGCAATCCGATTTTTCCGGAAAACGGGGCCCTGACCGAGGTTTTTGCAATTTGTGCGCGGATCAGCTGCGTTTGCGCCTGGGCCGATTTGAAATCGGCACGTGCAACGTCATACTCTTCCTGGCTGATTGCCTCTTTTTTCAGCAGCAAGCCGGCCCTTCGTTCGTTCTCAGAGGCCAGGCTTTCCCTGGTTTCCTGCTGCCGCAGTTGCGCGCGCAGTTCCACGTCGTTGACCTTAAACAGCAGCTGTCCTTTTGACACGGTGACGCCTTCCTTAAATTGAATGCTTTCAACAATGCCGGACACCTCACTACGAATTTCGACCTGCTCGTTGGCTTCAATTGAACCGGAAAGGGAGAGATTGTTTTCGAATGTTTGCGGAACGACAACGATGCCACTGACCTTAGTCGTCTTATTCTTTGATTTCGGATCTTTGGACTTGTCATTTTCCGAATTGTTTTCTTTGATCCGGTAGAAAATCAACGCGCCAAGTCCGGTTATCAGGAGCGTGTAGACGATGTATTTTATTTTCATGGGTAAGGCTTATGAAGCAAATTTACGCCTTAGCCTGCTGAAAGGGAAAGTACTTAGTTTTTATTTAACAACTGTCAAGCTGCGTTGGGGCAGGCGGGAGATATACCCGAAAAGTATTTTAGCGTCCGAAGAAGGGCTGTTTTTTTCCAAACAGTGGTTTCGCGGAGCGTTTAACTGATGTAATTCCAGATTTCCTGTTTTCTCGACATTTCCATAAAAACATCGCGCAGCACCTGGTGTTCCGGTTTTGCGAGCGCCGCATCTTCTTTGAGCAGCTTTATGGCGTAGTGCCGGGCAAGCTGGAGGATTTCGCGGTCTTTGACGATGTCGGCAATCTGCAGATTGAGCACGCCGCTTTGCTGTTTTCCCATAAGGTCGCCGGGGCCGCGGAGTTTGAGATCAACTTCGGCAATTTCAAACCCGTCGTTGGTGCGCACCATCGTTTCCATCCGTGTTTTGCTGTCGTTGCTGAGTTTGTGGCCGGTCATCAGGATGCAGTAACTTTGTTCGGCGCCACGGCCGACGCGCCCTCGAAGCTGGTGCAGTTGTGAGAGCCCGAAACGTTCGGCACTTTCTATAATCATTACGCTGGCGTTCGGAATATTGACACCGACCTCAATCACGGTGGTCGCCACCATGATATGGGTCTTGCCCTTTGAAAACCGCTCCATTTCCGCATCCTTGTCGGCGGCTTTCATTTTTCCGTGTACAATGGAAACGGCATATTGAGGCAGCGGAAAATCTCGCGAAATGCTTTCATAACCATCCATCAGATCCTTGAAATCCATCTTTTCGGATTCCTGGATTAATGGGTAAACGATATAAATCTGACGGCCTTTTGCAATTTCATCCCGAATGAATTTCCAGACTTTAAGTCGGTTGCTGTCATAACGGTGCACCGTTTGTATGGGTTTTCGGCCCGGTGGCAGTTCGTCGATTACCGAAATGTCGAGATCACCATACAGGCTCATCGCGAGTGTACGCGGGATTGGGGTAGCCGTCATCACCAGCACGTGTGGCGGGATGTCATTCTTCTTCCACAATTTCGACCGCTGCTCAACTCCGAAACGGTGCTGCTCGTCAATCACGGCCAGGCCTAAATTTTTAAATTTCACCTTGTCTTCGAGCAACGCATGCGTGCCGATCAGGATATGGAGGCTGCCGTCCTCTAGCGCGTCGTGGATGATTTTCCGATCGGCAGTCTTAGTTGAGCCCGTCAGAATTTTAATATTGATATCCAAATCCTTAGCGAGTTCGGATAAGCCGGTATAATGTTGATTTGCCAATATTTCCGTTGGCGCCATCAGGCAGGCCTGGAATCCATTGTCAAGCGCAAGCAGCATGGTCATCAGCGCGACAATCGTTTTCCCTGATCCTACATCGCCCTGCAGCAAACGGTTCATCTGCGCGCTGCCGCCCATGTCATTGCGGATTTCCTTAAGTACGCGCTTCTGCGCATTGGTCAGTTCGAAAGGCAGGTGACGGTTAAAAAAATCATTGAAACGCGGCCCCACTTTCGTAAACGGATGCCCTTTAATGCGGTGCTTCCGTATGATGTTTTTGGTAATAAGCTGCAGTTGGATGAAAAAAAGCTCCTCAAATTTCAGTCGGAATTCCGCTTTTGCTAGCGCGTCGGCACTCTTTGGAAAATGGATGTTAAACAGGGCGTTACTCTTCGGGACGAGTTTCAGCTCGTCCAAAAGCCAAGCCGGCAGGGGTTCCGTGAATGCATTCCCGGTTTCCAGGAACAGCTGCTGCATCATTTTATTGACCACACGGTTTGAGATCCCGCGGTTGGCAAGCGTTTCGGTCGAAGGGTAGACCGGCTGCATCGCCGAGCGCAGGTTCTGCTCGTGGTCCCTGAGCCATTCGATTTCAGGGTGCGGCATGCTGAACTGCCCGTTAAAAACGTTGCATTTTCCGAAAATCACCACCGGGACGTTCAATTGCAGGCTTTCGCGGATCCATTTAAGGCCTTGGAACCAGATCAGTTCCATTTCGCCGGTATCGTCAATGAATGTGGCAGTAAGGCGTTTGCCCTTTTTTTGCTCGACGGTTTTGATGTGGATGATTTTCCCGACAATCTGGACCTCGGCGGGACTGTTGCGCAGTTCATTGATTTTGTAATACCGCGTCCTGTCAATGTATCGGTTCGGGTAAAAGTTCACCAAATCCGAATATTTGTGTATTCCCAATTCCTTGCGCAGCAAATCGCCGCGTTGCGGGCCGACGCCTTTGAGGTATTCGATCGGGGTTTGCAGGAGGTTGGACATGCTGGCGTGAAAACTTTAAGGCGAAGATAACTTTAAATTGGCAAAACGGGAAATGGCAAAACCACAAAAAACCCGTTATATTTGTTAACCCTGTAATAATAGTCTTATGCGTTACCTCCTCATTTTCCTTTGTTCCGGACTGGCCTTTGCCCAACAGACGCGCTTTGTGGATTTCAAATCCGTTACCGGACAGGTCACACCCCATCCCGAAGAAAAATCCGTTACCGGCTGGGCCCATTACGATTTCCAGGTGTTAAGTAAAACCGACACCGTCAGGATCGATGCCGTCAATATGTCGATTATGGATATGACTGTCAATGGCAGGCATGCGCGGTTTAAGAATTCGGGCAAACAGATCCTGTTGTTCGAAGGGTTCAGGAAAGGCGCTAACAAAGTGGCTTTTGCCTTTAAGGCGTTTCCCAAACAAGCGCTTTACTTTACAGGCCGTGGCGAAAGCCAGCAAATCTGGACGCAGGGGCAGGGAAAGAATACCAGCCATTGGTTCCCGAGTTTCGACGATGTGAATGAAAAAGTGATTTTCAATATGCAGGTGATTACCGGGATTGACGTCGACGTCATTTCGAACGGCACCTACAGCGCGACACCAAAAAAAGATGACCATACGCTGTTCGATGGCAAGGGTAAGTATAAGATTTCCTATTTTTCGATGGACAAGCCGATGAGTTCCTACCTGCTCATGCTGGCCATTGGAAATTTTACGCGTAAAACCGAAACATCAGCAAGTGGAGTCCCGCTGGAATATTACCTGCCCGATGAAGACGCTGCAAAATTTGAGTCCACTTACCGTTATTCCAAGCGCATTTTTGACTATCTCGAGAAAGAAATCGGCGTGCCGTATCCCTGGAAAATTTACCGCCAGATTCCCGCACACGATTTCATTTATGGTGGGATGGAAAACACCACGTCCACACTTTTTAATGAAATTTATGTGGTCGACGAGATCGGCTTCAATGACAACAATTACCTGAATGTGAACGCGCATGAGCTGGCGCACCAATGGTTCGGCGATATGGTCACGGCAAAATCGTCCAGACACCACTGGCTGCAGGAAGGCTTTGCTACCTACTATGCACTGTTGGCGGAGAAAGAGGTTTTCGGTGATGACTATTTCAACCAGCGGCTCTATGAAAACGCCGAGGAAATCCAACGGGCAGCCAAAACAGACACCATACCGATATTGAACGAGAAGGCGAGCTCGCTGAGTTTTTATCAGAAAGGCGCCTGGGCGCTTCATGTGCTGCGGGAAAACGTGGGTGCGGACCGGTTCAGGAAAGCGGTTAAGAATTACGTGGAAAAATATCAGTTCAAAAATGCAGATACCGACGAGTTCCTTGCGGAAATCAATAAGGTTTCGGATTACAATACCGACGACTTCAGGAAGCGGTGGCTTGAAAGCGGCATTTTCCCGATACAGGAAGTGTTGGCGATTCTTAAAAAGAACCGATTCATAACCGAGTACTTCCGGGTGGCGGACATGGCTAAAATCCCGTTGGCACAGAAAGAAAAAGAGTTTGAGCAGATTTTGGCTTCAAACGTGTTCTATCCCGTGAAGCAGGAAATCGTGAACCAGTTGCAACAGCTGCCTTTCGAAGAAGAGAAGAACCTGCTGCTGCGGGCCATGCAGACCAATGATGTCCTGGTCAGGCAAACGGTGGCCATGCACTGGGATAAAATTCCTGATGGTTTTAAAACCGAATATGAGACGCTGCTCGATGATCCGTCGTATTATACCAGGGAAATCGCGATGAATAAACTTTGGTCGCAGTTTCCGGAGGATAGCAAAAGGCTGCTCGACAAGTCCGACGGCTGGATTGGCCTGATCGACAAAAACCTGCGTATCATGTGGCTTTCCATGGCATTGAAAACCAAGGATTACCGCCCCGAAAAAAAGTCGGGTTACTATGACGAGCTGTTGGGATATGCATCTCCCGATTTCCGCGTCAATACCCGAATCAACGCGCTCGACAAGCTCATCTTTCTTGATAAGAATGACAAAAATTACATCCCGTACCTTATCAACGGCCTGGTAAGCCATATTCCAAGGTTTTCCAAGTTTTCCCGGGACCGGATCAGGACGCAGCTTAAAGTCCAGAGCCACCGCGAATACTATGAATCCCTGCTGGAATCCCTGCCCGAAAATGAAAGGGTTCAGCTCGATAAACTCCTCAAAGAAAAATGAGGGCGCTCGTGATTTCAGGCGGTGGCAGCAAAGGAGCGTTTGCGGGCGGCGTAGCACAATACCTGCTCGAGGAAGGACATAAGTACGACCTGTTGCTCGGTACCTCCACGGGAAGCCTGCTGATTCCGCACCTGGCATTGGGCAATGTGAAAAAGATCCATGGCATTTACACCAATGTGAATATGAAGAAAATATTCAACATCAATCCTTTGGTCGTCAAGAAAAGAAAGGGTGTTGAAATTGTCACCATCAACCACTTTAACGTACTGCTGCAGTTTCTGAGGAAGAAGCGTACGTTTGGCGAAAGCCAGAAATTGCGCAAACAAATCAGGAAAAATTTTACGCTCAGCGAATTCAACCAGTTAAAGGCATCCCACTGCAACATCGTCGTTACGGTCACCAACCTGAGTAAAAACGACGTGGAATACAAAGCGATAAAGGATTTCGGTTACGAGGATTTCTGCGATTGGATCTGGATTTCCTGCAATTACATTCCGTTTATGAGTATTGCGAGCAAAGACGGTTGCGAATATGGAGATGGCGGCTTTTCGAGCCTCGTGCCGATACGCGAAGCCATCAATCGCGGGGCAACCGTTGTAGATGTGGTGATATTGGAAACCGAAACCCAGCTTTCGCCGCGCGTGATCGGTAAAAATCCTTTCTCGCTGATGGTCGATCTTTTTGCCACGCTGCTCGACCAGGTGGAAAAGCATGACATCACTATCGGTAAGCTTTCGGCGACGCATCACGACGTAAAATTGAATTTATTTTACACCCCGACCCAACTTACGGACAATGCCCTCATCTTTAACAAACAAAAGATGAAGCAGTGGTGGCAGGAAGGCTATGAGTATGCGAAGAATAAAAGCGGACTCATGAGCGACAACAAACTTCCATAAAGAAGCCGATTGTAAGTAGGGTTTTTTAGCCGCCGGCTGTTATATCTATTCCCAGCATACATTATGGGAAAAATTGCTATAAAAAAGAGCCTCCGTTTTAGCGGAGGCTTTTTGATTTTAAGAAAGTTACAGATGGATTGTATTGGGGTTTGTTACCCATAATGCAAATTTCGGATACGCGTTGTGAGGAAAGGGACAGCTTTTTTACCGGGCCAGGAAAACTGCGATGTATTTGCGGAGCCTGTTGAAAATCCGCAAGTCAATTCCAATTATAACATCGAAGACACTTCATCTTTTATGTAAGCGAGCGCGGCGTTTCCGGGCGTCTGTTTTTCCAGCAGGTCGCTCAGGATAAACTGGCGCAGGCTGTCGGCATCGGTGACCTCAGCGGACAGTGCGGCTTTGCGGATTATTTGCATCGTCGAGTTTTTCGCAGTGACGATCAGGGCCCAACATTGGTCGGTCATGTAAATCTGTTGTGTCAGGTTGTGCTCAAATTCCTGGTCGATGTGGGCGATCAGCAAATTGGCGTAATCATTTTTGTCAGTCGAGATTGGTGAAATCCGGATCAGGATCTTCGTGAGGTTGATGCGCTCGAGGAACAGGGCCATCCTTTCATAAGCCTGTAACTTCAGCGGCAACGACTGCCTCTGGTTGCTTTTCCTGAGCAGGAACTGCCGCTTTTTCTCTTCGTTTTCGGTGTATTTCTGGAAAAAGGAGTACGCCACAGCACCGGTGATCAGCGCGGGAAGCGTGTAAAATAACAACTCGAGTATCTTGTCAGTGTCCATATTTGGGTTTTAAATTTTGATGAAAGCAAATAAACGAATAAACATATGAAACCAATACATTAGATTTGAGAAATTTTTTTACCGGATGGATACTGCGATCCTTATTTTGCTTTGCGTGGCCGCATTCGGAGCCGGGTTTGTCGACGCGGTGGTGGGTGGTGGCGGACTCGTACAAACGCCCGCGGCGCTTATACTGCTGCCCGGACTTCCTGTGGCCGCGATTATGGGTTCGCTTAAGATACCGTCGTTCAGCGGAACGATGTTTGCCGCCGCGCAATATCTCAGGCAGGTGCGTATGAACTGGAAACTGCTGTTGATCATGATGGCGCTTGCCGTGCCGTCAGCGTTTGCCGGTTCGCTGCTCCTGACGGTCGTGCACAACGATTTCATGAAACCGCTGCTGCTTGTTGTGCTGTCGGTATTGGTCGTGTATACTTATGCCAGGAAGAATTTCGGGCTGCATCGCGACAAATCACATTCGGCTGCGCAGCAGGTCGCTTATGCGGTGCTGATCAGTGTCGTGATCGGGTTTTATGATGGGTTTATTGGTCCCGGAACCGGCAGTTTTTTCGTTGTGGCGTTTATTGCGCTGCTTGGGTTCGATTTCCTGCAGGCGTCCGCTAATGCCAAAATGGTAAATCTTGCCACGAATTTCGGTTCGATCTGCCTGTTTATTTCAAAGGGAAAAGTGATCTGGGCCATTGCGCTCCCGATGGCTTTGTGCAATGCCGCCGGTGGTTTCATCGGGGCTAAAGTCGCGATTGCCAGGGGAAATGCGTTTATCAGGGTGTTTTTTCTTGTCGTGATTGTTGGCACGCTGGCGCGATTCGCCTACGATGTGGTTACGCACAGGTAACGCGGCGCCGCGCCAGGGATGGGAGCGGCAGCCCGCAGCCTGGAAGGCGAGGACTACAGCGGACAGCGCGGCCCGGAGGGGGCGCCCTGAGTCAGCTCCCATGCTGGTGTCCAAGCGCAAAAAGCCGGAACAGTTTCGGCCTGAATAGATTCCGGTGCACTTGTTATTGCTGAAGCAGCGCGTCCAGATTGGTGAGTGCCGCAGTGAAACCTTCTTTAAAGCCCATGCTCATGATCATTTCAAGATCTTCCGGTTTTTCGTACGTCAGCGTCACGTTGATAAAAGTGTGATTGCCTTCAGGGCGGAACGTCACGTGCCAGTCCGTACGCGGAAAATCGTGATTGGTATTCCAGTTTTCGTCGCAGAATGCATCGAGTCCGGTGAATGATTTTTCAACCTCGACGGTTTTGTAATCTGCGCGGCAGCGGTGTTCGTCGCCCTGAGGCCCCAGCATCGAGTAGAACCAAGAGCCGCCTTCCCTGAAATCCATGCTTTTGGTCTGGGCGCGATATGGTTTCGGTGCCCACCATTGGTCAAGGATTTCGCTGGTTGTCCAGGCTTTCCAGACGGTACTGACCGGCGCTGCGAATGTCCTTTTTACGTGAATTTTGTTGCTTTCTTTGTCTACGGTAAAATCGGTTTGAAAATTTTTCATGTCATTTGGTATTCATCGTTAGTAATATCTTGTCGAGTTCGTTAAAGCGGTCTTGCCAGATTTCGCGGAATTTCTGAAGCCACGCATCTATTTCTTTCATTTTTGAAGGATTAAGCTGATAATATATTTCCCTGCCTGACTGTTGCTGGCGCAGCAATTCGCATTCAGACAGGATCCTGATGTGCTTTGACACCGCCTGCCTGCTGCTTTGAAAGTGTTCTGCAATGGCGTTAGGTGTCATCGCCTGGGATGCGATAAGCAGTAAAATCGCCCGTCGCGTGGGATCAGCGATTGCCTGGAAAGTGTCTCTTCTGGTGTCCATGGGGATATATATGAAACTATTCGGTTGCAAATATAAATGCAATTATTCGGTTGCGCAAGTATATTTTGAAAAATTTTAAATCACAATGGCAGGGTAGGATCGACTGCGTGTCGGTTTTGACTATATTTACGGTTATAAATCATACCGACGATGAAAAAAATATTATTGTTCCTGCTGGCAGCTGCCGTCTTCTCCTGTAAAAATGACAAAGCCAGTCCCGAATTGCAAAAGGAAGTGCAAACCTATCTCGATGGCTACAATAAGGAATACCAGCGGCTCAATGTGCTGGTCAATGAAACCTCCTGGCAGATGCAGATTCACATTGTGGAAGGCGATTCGACCAATGCGGTGGCGAACAACAAGGCGCAGGAAGAATATGCCAGGTTTACAGGCAGCAGTTCCAATATCAATACGGCTAAAAAGTTCCTTGAGCATCCAGAAGAATTGACGGCGCTGCAGCTCAAGCAACTCAAAAGCATTCTCTATAAAGCCGCAAACAATCCCGAAACGCTGAAAGATGTGGTTACCGCCAGGATAAAGGCGGAGACGAGACAAACTGAAAACCTGTTCGGATTTGACTTCAAAATGGATGGCAAATCGGTTTCCGCAAATGACATCGATGCGGTGCTTTCCGATGAAACCAATCTCGCAAAAAGGCGTAAAGCGTGGGAAGCCAGCAAGGAAGTCGGGAAGGGCCTCAAGCCCGGCCTTGCGAAACTGCGCGACCTCAGGAATCAAACGGTTCAGGGACTGGGCTATAAGGATTTTTTCGATTACCAGGTTTCGGATTATGGCATGACAACTGACGAAATGCTCGCGATGCTCAAGCAGTTTAATAAGGATTTGTACCCGCTGTTCCGCGAACTGCACACGTATGCCCGTTATGAATATGCAAAGAAATATGGTGTAAAAAACGTACCGGACATGCTTCCTGCCGACTGGCTCCCGAATCGTTGGGGCCAGGATTGGAGCAGCCTGGTTGACGTGAAGGGTGTTGACCTGGATGCTGCGGTAAAACCTAAAGGCGCCGAGTGGATCGTAAAGCAGGGCGAGCGGTTTTATGTGAGTATCGGCTTTCCGGAGTTGCCCAAAACGTTCTGGGACAAATCCGACCTGTATCCTGCGCCGGCGGGTGCCGCATACAAGAAGAACAACCACGCTTCTGCCTGGCATATGGATCTGGATAAGGATGTGCGGTCATTAATGAGCGTCGAGCCCAACAGCGAATGGTATGAAACATCGCACCATGAGTTGGGTCACATTTACTATTACCTGTCGTACAGCACGCCTGAAGTTCCGTATTTGCTGCGTGAGGGCGCTAATCGTGCGTATCATGAAGCATTGGGCAGCCTGATGGGGATGGCAGCGATGCAAAAGCCATTTATGGAAAACCTTGGGCTGATCCCGAAAGGCACGAAATCAGATGAGATGCAGACCTTGTTGAAAGAAGCCTTGAATTACGTCGTTTTTATCCCTTTCAGTACCGGGACAATGAGCATGTTCGAGCATGATCTGTATGCAAACAACCTGCCCGCCGACCAGTTCAACAAGCGCTGGTGGGAACTCGCGGCGCAATACCAGGGTATTGTCCCGCCGACGGAAAGGGGCGAGGAATTCTGCGATGCGGCGACCAAAACGCACATCAACGATGACGCCGCACAATATTATGATTACGCACTGTCATACATATTGTTGTTCCAGATCCACGATCACATTGCAAAAAATATCCTGCACCAGGATCCGCACGCGACCAATTACTATGGGAATAAGGAAGTCGGGAAGTTCATACAGGACATCATGAAATCCGGTGCCACGGGAGACTGGCGTAAGTTGCTGCGTGAAAAAACCGGCACCGACCTGAGTGCCAAAGCGATGCTTGAATACTTCAGTCCACTGATGGATTACCTCAAAGAAGCGAACAAGGGCAGGAAATACACAATGCCGGCGCTGAAATAGTCTGCCGTCAGATACCTGACCATTCATGATAAAAAAGCTTCCGAATGAGGAAGCTTTTTTTGTTACACCTTTCCCTGATGCCTTGCATCGTAGTCAATCATCCATTCAATGCCGTATTTGTCACGGAACATCCCGAAGTAAGAGCCCCACGGACTGTCCATTATCGGCATTTCGACCTCGCCGCCTTCCGACAGTGCCTCGAATAACCTGTCCGCCTCTTCCTTGCTTTCGGCACCGATCGAAATCTTGCTCCTGTTTTCCCTTTCATTTGTTTTTCCCATAAACGAGGGAACATCGTTGCCCATCAGTACATTCGGGCCGATGGTCAGGGCAATATGCATGATCTTGTTTTCCTCGCCTGCAGGGACCGGGAAGTCGGGATTCGGAAAGTCCTTAAACCGGACGACGTTCGCAAATTCGCCCCCGAAGGCCGCCTTATAGAACTGAAACGCTTCTTCGGCATTGCCGTTGAAATTGATGTGTGGATTGATTAACGCCATAAACTTTGATTTTTTTTTGATTTATAAATATTTGATATTTCAAAAATAGCCCAAAAACATGGATTGAAAAGGGACAAAAACGTAAAACACAGGGGGATTTGCGACACGTGCCGGACAATTCCCAATCCTTGAATAAACACGTTCCTTAATCGCCAAATTCATTATCTTTGTGCTCTACACGTAACAGAACATGCAACACCATATCAGCCAGTTAAACGAAGCCCAGCAACAACCAGTTTTACATAAAGACGGCCCCATGATCATTATCGCGGGCGCCGGATCGGGCAAGACCCGCGTACTGACCATCCGCATCGCTTACCTGATGAGCCAGGGCGTTGATGCTTTCAATATCCTGGCGCTTACTTTTACCAATAAGGCGGCGCGGGAAATGAAGAAGCGGATTTCAGATATCGTCGGCTCGACCGAAGCCAAAAACCTGTGGATGGGTACTTTTCACTCGGTATTTGCCAGGATACTGCGCGCTGAGGCTGACAAGCTGGGCTACCCGTCAAACTTTACGATTTACGACACGCAGGATTCGGTACGGCTCATTTCTGCCATTATTAAGGAAATGCAGCTGGACAAGGACATTTACAAACCAAAGCAGGTTTTCGGAAGGATTTCGTCCTATAAAAACAGCCTTATTACCGTAAAGGCATATTTTAATGATCCCGAGTTACAGGAGGCTGATGCGATGTCAAAAAAGCCACGCATGGGGGAAATTTATCAAAATTATGTAGACCGCTGCTTTAAGGCGGGCGCCATGGATTTTGACGATTTGTTGCTTAAGACCAACGAACTCCTGAATCGGTTTCCGGATGTGCTGCTTAAATACCAGCATCGTTTTAAATACATCCTTGTTGACGAGTACCAGGATACAAATCACTCGCAATACCTCATTGTGCGCGCGCTTTCTGACCGTTTCCAGAATATTTGTGTGGTGGGAGACGATGCGCAGAGTATTTACGCTTTCCGCGGCGCGAACATCAACAACATCCTGAATTTCCAGAAGGATTATGAAGGCGTGAAGACCTATCGCCTCGAACAGAATTATCGTTCCTCGAAGAATATTGTCGAGGCCGCAAACTCCATCATCGACAAGAATAAGGTCAAGCTCGACAAGATTGTCTGGACCGCAAATGATGATGGGCCTCCAATCAAGGTCCACCGCAGCATGACTGACGGTGAAGAAGGGCGTTTCGTAGCCAGTACCATCTTCGAAACCAAGATGCAGAAGCAGTTGATGAACAACCAGTTTGCCATACTGTACCGCACCAATGCCCAGTCGCGCGCGATGGAAGACGCGTTGCGCAAGCGTGACATTCCCTACCGGATTTACGGCGGGTTGTCATTTTATCAAAGAAAAGAAATCAAGGATGTCCTTTGTTACCTCCGCCTGGTTTTGAATCCAAAGGATGAGGAAGCACTGATACGCGTCATTAATTATCCGGCACGTGGCATCGGCGATACGACTATCGAGAAGCTGACCATTGCGGCAAACCACTACAAGCGATCGATTTTCGAGGTAATGCAGCACATCGACAAAATAGACCTCAAGCTGAATTCGGGTACCAAAAACAAGCTCCAGGACTTCGTCACGATGATCCGCAGCTTTCAGGTGCTGAATGAAACACATGATGCGTTTTTTATGGCCGACCATGTGACCAAAAAAACGGGGCTTGTGCAGGAATTGAAAAAGGATGCGACGCCGGAAGGCATTGCGCGGATTGAAAATATTGAGGAATTGCTCAACGGTATGAAGGATTTCATCGAGGGGCAGAAGGAAATTGACGGCGCCCGCGGCTCCCTGTCCGAATTCATGGAGGATGTCGCCCTCGCTACCGACCTGGATAACGATCCGGGCGATGACGACCGCGTGGCCCTGATGACCATCCACCTCGCCAAAGGACTTGAATTTCCGTACGTGTTCATTGTAGGAATGGAAGAGGATTTATTTCCGAGCGCGATGAGCATGAGCACCCGAAGCGAACTCGAGGAAGAACGCCGCCTGTTTTACGTAGCCCTGACGCGCGCGGAACACCAGGCCTACCTGACCTACGCGCAGTCGCGTTACCGTTGGGGCAAACTGAGCGACAGTGAGCCTTCACGCTTCATCGATGAGATTGACGGGCAGTACCTCGAGTACCTTACGCCCGAAGAAAGCAATTACCGCTACCGCCCTATGATTGACATTGATATTTTCGGCGATGTTGATAAGTCGAAACTCAGGCAGAGTAAACCCGTGGCATCCGCGCCCCCAAAGTACATTACCGACAATCAGCCGAAGCCTGACAGTCCGATACGCAGGCTGAAACCCGTCGGGAACCAGAAGCCGGGCACTGCAAACGACCTGGACCTGTCCGTCGGGAATACCGTCATGCACGAACGCTTCGGAAAAGGCGAGGTCGTCAGTATGGAAGGTGCGGGTGCGGATAGAAAAGCCGAAATCTGTTTTGATGTGGGTGGAATTAAGAAGTTGTTGTTACGCTTCGCGAAACTCGATGTGATCGGGTAAAAATAAAAACATGATATTCCGATTTTTCCCGGGTACAATCCGTTTTTTACCTGAGATAACGCAATTAATTCGTACCTTAACAACTACTAACCGTTGCTTGCAAACCACCCGCTGCAACTGTCAACTGTAATGATATGAGCCAATTTATCAAAATCTACCCCGAAAATCCCAATGAGGCAGCCATCGCAAAAGTCGTAAAGGTGCTGCGAGAAGGCGGATTGGTAATTTACCCTACGGATACTGTGTACGGACTTGGCTGTGATATTACCAATTCCAAAGCGCTCGAACGCATCGCCAAGATAAAGGGGATTAAGCTCGAGAAGGCGAACTTTTCTTTTGTATGTTATGATTTGAGCAACCTGTCTGATTATGTAAAGCAGATCGACACTAGCACTTTCAAATTGCTGAAACGCGCGCTTCCCGGACCGTATACCTTCATTCTCCCGGGAAATAACAATCTTCCAAAGGAGTTTAAGAATAAGAATACTGTGGGGATAAGGGTGCCCGACAATGCAATTGCACGCTGCCTCGTTGAAAAATTAGGGAATCCGATTATTTCCACTTCCATCCACGACGATGACGAAGTCCTGGAATATTCCACCGATCCTGAGCTGATTTTCGAGAAATGGCAAAATCTTGTAGATATCGTTATTGATGGCGGTTATGGCGACAATCTCGCTTCTACAATCATTGATTTGTCAGGACACGAACCTGTCGTAGTAAGGGAAGGAAAAGGAAGCCTCGATATACTTTAGGAAATAAGCCTCGTGACATTTTTCGAATCGCTGTGATCCGTCCATTTGACTGGACATTATGCGCCTTTCCTGTCGTTATACACTTCCCTGGAAATTTCCCCGATTAAAGCGGAAAGGGCTTTGGTGTCTTTGCCTTTGGTCATTACTGTGAGCAGGTACGATTTGCCATCAACGTAGATGATGGCCGATTCATGAAGCTGGATCTGATCGACACTGCCCGCTTCCCCAAACTTATGCACCAGTTTGACTCCGGCAGGAAGGCCTTTGGCAATCCCATCCTTAAACTCACATTCGCTGAGCAGCTCTGCTGCATATTCGGAGTTCTTCGCAGACAGGTAATTGGCATTGTAAATCGACCTCATGAACAGCGAATATTGGGAGGCGTTGAAATAATAATGCTGCGCATACATATTGGGTACTTCAAGACCGATGTCAGCGAACATTTTTTGTAAAATTTCAGGCTTCATGTACGTTTCCAACAGCGCCGTGGCGTTGTTATCGGAATATCGGATCATGTACTCAAGCAATTCCTTAATGGTGTAATTGTGGCCAAGCTGTATCGATTTGTCCGAATACATTACGTGCTTGTTGATATCAAATACCTTATTGTAGGCGACCAGCTTATTGAGGAAACCCGGACTTTCTTCGGACATTTTCAGGATGGCCATCATTACCGGCACCTTAAACAAAGAACCGGGCTCATAGGCCTCATTTCCGTTGATGTCTATCCATTCCCTGTTTGACCTGAGGTAGACCGATGCGTTGATGACCCCATTGTTTGTCTTATACTGCTCGATGATGCCGGTCAGTTTGGATTTGATCGGTTGCAGGCTTTCCGATTCGCAATCGCCGTCAACAAACATAATCGGTTTGATGAATTTGTAGCCCTCAAGCCTTTTAATATTATAGTTGCACGCATAGCCGGCAATAGCCGTCTCGTCTTTTTTATCGTTTTTTCCGCCGATATAGCCACTGGCCAGAAAGGTCAGGCCGGCTACAATCACCGACATAACCAGTATATGCCATACTGAATATTTTTTTGTGGAAGGATTCGTCATTTTTGTTTGTTCGGTTTTTTTGGTTGGCAAATGTAACTCAAGATTGCCCATCGCCCGTGCCGCGAAACGTGAAATATTACTTACTTTTTTGTTAAAGTTTCACTGGTGCAACCATAAGATATAACCTACTATAACAGGTGAAAATGAAAATACCCTACCATGATTTTCAATATGCGAAAAAAAAATCCCAACCTGTTAAAGTTGGGATTTGGTGCGATGTATCATATTGAAAATCAGATTATTTCTGCGCTTTCATTTCTTTTTCGATCATTTCATAAAACTGGTCGATCTTCGGAAGTACGATAATCCTTGTTCTCCTGTTTGTGGCGCGGTTTTCTGCATTGCTGTTATCTACCAGCGGAATGAATTCGCTGCGTCCGGCTGCAATCAGCTGCGCAGGGTTCACCTTAAGGTCCTTAGTCAACACCCTTACGATAGACGTTGCGCGCTTCACGCTCAGATCCCAGTTGTCAAGCAGGGTACCGTTGCTGATAAACGGAACATTGTCGGTGTGCCCTTCAACCATACATTCGAAGTCAGGCTTGCTGTTGATTACTTTGGCCACTTTAGCCAGGATTTCTTTCGCCCTGTCGCTGACCATGTAGCTTCCGCTCTTGAACAGCAGCTTGTCGGCTATCGAAATAAAGACAACCCCTTTTTCAACATTGACTTCAATGTCAGGGTCAGAAATACCAACCTCCCTTTTCAGGCTCGTTACCAAAGCCAGCGTCACACTGTCCTTTTTGGTGAGGGCATCCTGCATGCGGCTGATCTTCAGGTCTTTTTCCTTAATAGTCTCAAGGGCTTTCTCGATATTCTGCGCCCCTTGCGTAGTCAGGGTGGTCATGTTACCCATATTGTTGATCAGGTCGGAATTGTTCTTTTTAAGGAACTCCATCTGCTGGGCCAGCGCTTCTTTTTCGGTAAGGCACAGGTTCAATTTAACGGTGGTTGAATTCAGCAAATCCTGGATTTCCTTGTTTTTGGCTTCCAAAGCCGCAATTTTTTTCTTTGCGCCGCAAGAAGTAAGGGTTAACATACCCATTACTGAAAGCGCTAAAATGATTTTCCTCATGATGATGTGTTTTAGTTTCCGAACACAAAATTAAGGCTTTTATTACACAAATGTTAAAATCAGAAACCTAAACTATTGTTAAAACAGATTGTGAAAGGTCTTCTTTCCGCTGATGTAGTAAGCCTTTACGATACTTTTTACGGCGTAATAATCCCGCTTCTGATGCTTTTCCCGTTTTTGAAGCGTGGTACCAAATCGCCCGTAAAACGAAAAATGCGCTTCGATAATCGCCAGGAAGTGGCGGAGCTTCCCCTTGGATAAAAACTGGAATGCTGCAACCGCATCAAGAAGCAATCTTTGAAACAAAACAGAGTAGAGCGATGGCCTGGGAAGGTTTTTGGTGAGCATCAGTAAAGAATTCCGGAAATTGAGAAAAGTTTTCCTGGGATTTCCCTGCTGTAGCGTCGCTCCGCCCACATGGTAAACCGTCGACTCCGGAATGTAACGGATCGTGAGGCCCTTATTGAAAATCCGCCAGCACAGGTCAATTTCTTCCTGATGGGCAAAAAAACTGTCGTCGAAACCACCAAGCTGCCGGTACACGGCTTTCCTGATGAAAAGACACGCGCCTGATGCCCAGAAAATGTCTTTCGCATCGTCGTACTGCCCGTGGTCGGTTTCGATGGTGTCAAAAATGCGTCCGCGGCAAAACGGGTAACCGAATTTATCAATAAATCCACCACCGGCGCCAGCGTACTCAAAATACTGTTTGTCTTTGTAATCGCGTATTTTCGGTTGAATCGCTGCGACGTTTTTTTCAGTCTCAAATGTGCTCAAAATGGGTTGGAGCCAATTTTCGGTAACTTCAATATCAGAGTTGACCAAAGCATAAATGTCCTCGTCCACAAACCGCAATGCTTCATTATAGCCTTTGGCAAAGCCGAAATTACCGGTGTTACGGATGATTTTGACCGAAGGGTAATAGGTTTTTACAAAATCCAGCGAATCGTCAGTTGAGGCGTTGTCCGCCACATACACCACCGCTTCGGGCGAGTATCTGACGACCGATGGCAGGAATTGCTCGAGTAATGATTTCCCGTTCCAGTTCAGGATGACGACGGCGACTGTCATAACGCCGTGCTTTTTAGTCCAAAATCAGGCAGGTCCTTCAGGAAGACATAACGTTCTTTTTCAAAATCCATGCGACAAAAGTAATGATTATGCCCGTTGGTCACCATCAGGTAATCGGCTTTCATGACCATATTATAACGCGCAATCTGGTCGAAGGTATTTTGTGTTATGGTGACTTCAGGTGCTTTACATTCCACCAGTATATTGATATTGCCGTTATTGTGAAACACCACAGCATCATAGCGTTTTGTCAATCCATTAACTTTCAGCAGTTTTTCAACATTGACTAAGGAATGCGGGTATTTTTTTTGGAGTAAGAGAAACTGCACTACATGCTGGCGTACCCATTCTTCCGGAGTCAGTACCACGAATTTTTTGCGTATCGGGTCAAAGATTAAGATCTTATTTTCGCTATTTTTGAACCGAAAACCGTAAGTAGGAAAATTGAGCTGCTGCATACGGCAAAGATAATTGACAATTCACAATCCACAATCAATAATTAACGGCTTCCCGTACGTTGTAGCCTGAGCCCTGTACTAAAAATGGATGAAGTCGTAAAAATCGTAAATGATATCAAGGCCGGAAATATCAAGCCCATCTATTTCCTGATGGGGGAGGAACCGTATTATATCGATAAGCTATCCGATTATATTGAGGAAAATGTGCTTTCCGAAGAGGAAAAAGGCTTCAATCAGTCTGTTTTGTATGGTCGCGATGTGAGTATGGAAGACATTATCGGGTCGGCAAAAAGGTATCCGATGATGGCCGAAAAGCAGGTTGTGATTGTCAAGGAAGCCCAGGAACTAACCAAGACCATCGACAGGCTCGAGGGTTACGCGGACAATCCGATGCCGTCAACCGTGCTGGTTTTCTGCTATAAATACAAGACCCTAGACAAGCGCAAGAAAGTGACCAAGCTGCTCGAGAAAAACGGGTTGGTTTACGAAAGCAAGAAGCTCTATGAGAACCAGGTAGGGCAGTGGATCACGAGGGTTTTGCAGGGCAAGGGATACACTATGGAACCGAAGGCCAATGCGATGCTCGTGGAATTTCTTGGAACCGACCTGAGTAAAATCAGCAATGAACTGGACAAACTCCAGATTATTCTGCCCAAGGGCACCACCATCAGCGCGAAGCACATCGAGGAAAACATCGGTTTCAGCAAGGATTATAACGTATTTGAGCTGCGGAAAGCCATCGGCGATAAAAATCAGGTGAAAGCCTACCAGATCGCGCATTATTTTGCAGAAAATCCGAAGGACAATCCGATGGTCGTCACCACCAGCCTTGTGTTTGGGTTTTTTGTGAACCTGCTGCAGTACCACGGACTGAAAGACCGCAACCCGAAGAATGTCGCTTCAGTGCTGAAGGTCAACCCGTATTTCCTGAAGGACTATGACATCGCATTGAAAAATTATCCAATGAGGAAAGTCAGTGCCATCGTGGCGGCTTTACGCGAAATCGACATGAAAAGCAAGGGCGTCGGCGCGAACTCACTTTCCAATTCGGATTTACTGAAGGAAATGCTGGTGCATATTTTTAATTGAATGTCGCACTGTCCGAATATCAAATGGCCGCAAAATCCGATAATCCGGTAATCTGACAAATCCAAAAATCACTTACCTTTGCGCGCAAACAACAACACAATGAACAATACGATTACAAGGACGGATTTCCGTTTTCCGGGACAGCAATCCGTTTACCACGGGAAAGTCCGCGATGTGTACAATATCAATGATGAACTTCTGGTCATGGTCGCCACCGACAGGCTTTCGGCGTTTGACGTCGTCATGCCCAAAGGAATTCCTTTTAAAGGACAAATCCTCAACCAGATTGCCACGCGCTTTATGGAGCTTACGCAGGATATCGTGCCAAACTGGCTCATCGCCACACCCGACCCGAATGTTGCCGTCGGGCACTTATGCGAGCCTTTCAAGGTGGAAATGGTCATCCGTGGTTACCTTTCAGGACATGCTGCACGCGAATACGCTTTGGGTAAAAGGACACTTTGCGGAGTGACACTGCCCGAAGGGTTAAAAGAGAATGACAAATTCCCGCAACCGATTATCACGCCAACTACAAAAGCGGATAATGGTGAGCACGATATGGACATTTCGCGTGAGGAAATCCTATCGCGCGGAATCGTTTCAGAAGAAGATTACCTTGTATTGGAAAATTATACACATGCGTTATTCCAACGCGGCACACACATCGCTGCCGGTCGCGGACTCATCCTCGTAGATACCAAATATGAATTTGGGAAAACCAGGGACGGAAAGATTGTGCTGATCGACGAAATTCATACACCCGATTCTTCGCGTTATTTTTATGGTGAAGGCTATCAGGCAAGACAGGACAATAACGAAGAACAGAAGCAACTTTCAAAGGAATTTGTACGGCAATGGCTGATTGCCAATGGTTTCCAGGGTAAAGATGGACAGCAGATTCCGCATATGGATGAAGCCTACATCAATAGTGTTTCGGAAAGATATATTGAGTTGTATGAAAATATCCTTGGCGAAAATTTCATAAAGGCCGATATCAATGCCATTTCGGAGAGGATTGAAAAGAATGTGACCGACTTCCTTAACAAATAGGATCCGCAGTCATATTGTTTTCGACAATATTGTTAAACCGTCCTCGTGGTCTCTATGCAAGACTCCGGGGGACCGACGCTGCATTCAACCATTACCATAAATCTTTTGGTACAAATCGCGGTATTTTTCCAATACGATTTTGCGTTTCAGCTTTAGGGTAGGGGTGAGCTCCCCGCCGTCTATCGACCATACATTTGGCGTAAGCTCGAAACGCTTGATTTGTTCCCAATTCCCGAATTTCTTATTGAGTGCTTCGATTTCCTCATCGATGCGTTTGATCACCTCAGGGTTTTCGGCAATCTCTTTATGTGAATTGCCTACGTTGATATTGTGCAATCTCGCCCATTCCTTTACGAAGTCAAAATTGGGCTGTATGAATGCGCCCGGCATCTTTTCGCCATCGCCGATAACCATAATCTGTTCGATAAAACGGGATTGTTTCATGGCATTCTCAAGCAATTGCGGTGCAATGTATTTTCCTCCGGAAGTCTTGAACATCTCTTTCTTACGGTCGGTGATTTTCAGGAAACCCTCTTCATCAATAATACCGATATCACCGGTATGGAAATAATCGCCCTGCAGGACTTCCGCAGTTTTTTCAGGATCTTTATAATAGCCCATCATCACATTCGGGCCTTTGCACAGGATTTCTCCGTCTTCGGCAATTTTGACTTCAACATTTTCAATGACACGGCCTACGGTACCAATTTTAAATCCGCCATTCCGCCTGTCATTTACGGCAATTACCGGTGAGGTTTCGGTCAGGCCATAGCCTTCCATCACATAGATTTCTGCAGCAGCGAAAACACGCGCCAAACGTGGCTGCAGTGCGGCGCTGCCTGACACCATAAGTTCGAGTTTCCCGCCGAGACCTTCCTTCCATTTACTGAAAATCAGTTTTCTGGCAATCGAAAGCTGGAATTCATACCAAAACCCGTTTTTGCCGTAAGGCTCGTATTTCAGTCCCAGGTCGATGGCCCAGAAGAACAATTTCCTTTTGATGCCGGTCAGTTCGGCGCCCTTGGCATAAATCCGGTCGTATACCTTTTCAAGAAGCCGTGGCACGGCGGTGATTACATTCGGCTGCGCTTCTTTCAAATTGTCCACAAGCTTGTCGATGGATTCAGCGAAATATACTGACACACCGTAATATTGGTAGATGTAAAGGATCATCCTTTCATAAATATGGCAGATGGGCAGGAAGCTCAGCGCGCGGCTGCGGCCTTCCTCGAAAGGGATCCGGGGTGCGCTGCCCAGTACATTGGCTACGATATTTTTGTGTGAGAGCATGACGCCTTTAGGCCTGCCCGTGGTGCCTGACGTATAAATGATGGTAGCAAGGTCGTCAGTATGGATTGTATTTTTGATATTTTCCACCTCAGGCTGATTGCTGTCGTTTTTTCCAAGTTCGAGTAATTGCTCCCAATGCTCACAACCCTCAATACGGTCAAAGCAGAAGACATTCACGAGCGACGGCACATTGGCCCTGATCTGGTTTACCTTGGCGAGCACTTCGGTGTCAGATACAAAACAATATTTTGATTCAGAATGGTTTAGGATGTATTGGTAATCTTCTTCGGAAATCGTCGGATAAATTGGGACGTTCTGCGCCCCGGTCTGTAAAATCCCAATATCCATGATGTTCCATTCCGTCCGGTTTGACGAAGAAATGACAGCAATCTTGTCGTCTTTTTTTACGCCCATACGCAGCAGCGCCCGCGATACGGCATTGGCTTTGGCAATATATTCCCTAGTGGAGGTTGCTTCCCAGACACCGTTATATTTGGTGACCAACGCCTCTTTCAGATCATGCTTTTCAAGTTGGTAGTACGGAAAATCGAACAGCCGGGTAATTTCTGTCATGGCACTTATTTTGCTGCAAAGTAATGAAAAAGTTCTGAAGTTTGAAGTCGGTGTCACCGCAAGCTGCCGCCTGTCCGCTCGCTTAGGATTTGTGGCGGTCCCGGATCACTCATTTCCGGGCAAGCTTCGTACGGATCTTGCTGAGAAATTCTGCCGAAATCCCCAGGTAGGAAGCGATATGATGTTGCGCCACACGCTGCGGAATGGTCGGGTACTGTGCAATAAATTCAAGGTATTTCTCCGTGGCGGTTTTGGCAATCGTGTGAAAGAGCCGGTTTTGCGTCACCGCCATATTGCGCATTAACAGGATGCGGAAAGCGCGCTCGAACTTCGGGGCCTTCGCAAAAAGCATTTCTTTGGTTTCGGGGGTAAACAGCAGGAATTCACAGTCTTCCAGTGTCTCGATATACAATTGGCTGGGCTTGGTTTCATACATGCTGAACGACACGTCGCTGACCCATGCATCTTCGATGGCAAATTGCAGGATCACTTCAAAACCATTGGCGTCAATATAATATTTACGGATGCAGCCGCTCACAACAAACGCCTCGAAATCGCACTTTTCACCCTCACGCAGCATGATGGTCTTGCGCGGCACTTTTTTGTATTGCAGCAAAGAATGGAAGATGTCCAGCTCGTCACGGGTGAACGAGACATACCTGGAAATGGCGGCGTCAATCTGGTCGTACATTCAATTAAAATTTGCAACAGGCGTGGTTTACAAAGGTGCAAAGTTTTTAGTTATGAACGAAAAGTTGTCTACCTTAAATTGGATTGGTGTGGCATTCGGCAGCGCGATAACTTTGGCACTTTGTCACTATCTTTGCAAAAAACTTCCCGTCATGATTCTCGAAAAAGCCATTGACAACCCTTTTGAAGTCCAGATTTCGTTTCACAAGCTGCTTGAAAACCTCGAGGCCATCGCTGCCGCAGACGTCGATTACAGGGCGCATTACGCAAAAGGTCTTCTTGAGGCCGTTGCAGCCGTGCCCGAATTGCGCGACGGCATTCGGGATTTCTCGACAATCAAATTCCACACCGAACTCATCAGGAACCTGCTGGCCGATTTATTCCCGACGGCACTGACCAACAATGAGATCAAGGCAATCACCATCCCGTTCCACAACATTACGTTCAATTACTCGACGCGTTTCCAGCAGATCCTGAACAATGCCGGACCTGATTTCGATATGGAGATCCGTGACTTTACCGACGACAGCTTTTACGTCATGAGCTGTTGTATGATCCTCAATGGGTATTATGGGTACAATTTCGATTTCAGCAAACCGTTTTTTTATGATATTCCGGATGCGGCAGGCATCATGCGCCACTACCGGATTTTATACAATGCCGATTTCATCGAGATTTTCCCTACCGAAAAATCGCTGCCCATCAGCGCTGAAGAAGTCGATTTGTTGATTGACAATTTTGATAATGTGGCTTTGTGGAAAGAAAAGTTCCCGTCCAAAAGCTGGATTATGCGCGGATTTGGGATCATGACCCTATACGATGCCACGGTTGAAAGCGCGGTTTCCAACCTCAAGACAAACCTGCTGACACCGAAAAACGAAGCCGATAAGGAGGACATACGCGAAAGCTTCCAGAGCATTTTCCGTTCGATATTCCGGTTCAGCGACCTCCGGATCGGGTACAGCTCGATTGACCCGATGACGAACCAGTTTACGGTGTCTCCGTTTGAAAAAGACATTACGAGTTTCCTGACCTGTGACGAGGGTGGTTCCGACTGTGATTATTTTTTCTGCCATACCTCAATGCCGGAACTGATCAAGGAGAGTAAGTATTTCGTGATTTCGGATGTCGCCCAATTCAGCAAAGACCATCCTGAAAGCAAACTGGCTGCAAAATTACTGCAGCAGCACATACATTCCGCTATTTTTGCACCGGTCGTGAAGAACGGTACCCTGCTTGGGATTGTCGAATTGGTTTCGGAAAAGACAAAACAGCTGAACACCATCAATTCCAATAAGCTTGATATCGTGATGCCCTACCTTGTCGATACCATTGACCGGTACTACTCGGAAATCAACAACCAGGTCGAGGCCCTGATCCAGAAAGAATATACGACAATCCACCCGAGCGTCTATTGGAAATTCCGCGAGGAAGCGCACAGCCACCTGAACGACGCCTCATCGCTGCACGAAATCGTTTTTAATGATGTCTATCCGCTGTTTGGACAGATTGACATCAAAGGTTCGTCAGACCGCAGGAATGCTACGACAAAAGAGGACATCATCCAGCAGGTAAGTTCGCTGAAATCGATTTTTGAAAGCATCAACGAGGGCAATAAGCTGCCAATCTTCGAACAGAAGATCTTTGAGCTGGAGCAGTACCTCGTGACGTTGAAAGACGCCATCAAGGCCGATTCCGAGCACATCATCCAGAACTACATCCGCAGTGAGATCCATCCGGTACTCAAGCGTCATCAGCCGGAACGTCCCGAAACCAAGGCATTGATGGAGCGCTATTTTGACACGCTCGACCGCAGCTCGGACACTGTCTACGCGGCGCGTAAGAAATATGATGCGACGGTGTCGATCATCAATAAGAAAATGGCTGACATCCTCGACAAAAGCCAGGTCGACGCACAGCGATATTATCCGCACTACTATGAACGCTTCAAGACCGATGGTGTGGAGCACAACCTGTATATCGGGAATTCGATTACCAATGAGCCGCAGTTCGATTTCCTGTACCTGTACAACTTACGTCTGTGGCAATTGCAGGTGATGTGCGAAATGGAAAATCAATACCACCTTTTGCAGCCGTCGTTGCCATACCCGATGGAGGTCGCTTCGCTGATTCTCGTCATTAACCTGCCCATTACGATCCGCTTCCGTATGGATGAGAAGCGTTTCGATGTCGACGGCTCGTACAATGCGCGCTACGAAGTCATCAAAAAACGCATCGACAAGGCTTTCATAAAAGGGAGTACGGAGCGCATTACCCAAGAGGGCCGAATCACCATTGTGTATGCCCAGCAGGAAGAAGAGCAGGAGTACAAGCGCTATATCGCATTCCTGCAGCACAAGAAGCGGCTGGGGCCCAAGGTCGAGTTTTTTGAAATCGAGGATTTACAGGGTGTCTCCGGACTGAAAGGCATCAGAGTCGAGGTGCTGTATGACGAAACGGGACAGAAACTGTACAGCTACAATGAATTGCTTAAAGAGATTGAAAGTTAAGCGCGGATCGACTGGAAAGCAATCACAAAGGCGATAACAGATAGCACAATCCCAAACATAAAAATGTTGTACGTAATGCGCAGCAGCTTGTATTTTCGGTTGAGTACCAGTCCAAGGAAATACAGGTCACGGATCATGCTGTTGTACAAATACTCCTTGTCTTTCATCATTTCATTCATTGCCCATTCGTACTCGTCGAGCGGCATTTTATAGAAATTCCCGAAAAACAGCAGGTTTACCTTTTTGTCCTCGATTTCTTTGCGCGTAAACGATCCCGAGGTGACTTTCGGTCGCGTGGACAGGATTGCGAAGATGATTGAAATAACGCTGAACAGCAGCAGCACAAACGTTGGCACTACCAGGTGCGCGTTGCCGGGGCTATCCAGTTTTGGGATCAGGGTCGAAAGCGAGATGGAAATAATGATCGCATTTACCGACAACAGGATATTCGCTTTGCTGTCAGCAATCTGGCTCAGTTGCGTATGGTTATTGAGCGTCACCTTAAACATCGTCTCCACCCCGCGCTCCGGTTTTGAATCGTCTTTTTTCTTTTTGTCTTTCTTGTTATAATCCAGTGTTTTATCTTCAATCATCTGCTGTAAAAGGCTAATGTTTTTTTCTTTTTTGGGCTGCCATTTTTCTTTGGCGTAGGCGGTATAATACCGGTGCTTTTGAGTCAGCATCCGGAGGTTGCCTTCGAGCCATTCAAGATCGGAAAATCTTTTGCCTGAACTCACTTCCCATTCCTTCCGGAGCTGCTCACTAATGCTCATATATTCCTTCCTGGCAAAGTGCGCGGCATCGGCATCCCGTATCATGAACTCAATTTCGGTTTGCGGTTCTTTCCGGATATCGGTGGCTAATATCAGTTGTTGGGTTAACGCTGACAGGTTTTCATCAATATTCTCTTTTACGGCAAAATCCTTGAATACGGTCACGCTTTTCTGTTCGTGTTCATCACAGCCAACGGTGTAGCCGGTGTCATGAAACCAGGCGGCCAGCAGTAAGGCGGTATGCTCTTCGGACTGCGGTTTTTCAGCTTTTGCAATCTTCTCTACCGCTTCCACCACGCGCAAAGTATGGTTGAAATTATGGTAAGTATATGCCGGAGATAACTTATCTTTGAATAGCGCAAAAACAAATTGTTCCGCTTTTTCTATAATGCCCATGATGAAATTTTACAGCAACCAAATTATGAAATTATTTTGTTGGAAAGCCACAAATGCCGTACAAATTTGCCAGCTGATTCCCTGCCTTTTTATGTTGCTGTTACTGAATTCGTGCGCTACTTTTGAGGCACAGTATGGCCGCAACGTTTCTAAAAACGCGGCGCTTTCAACCACGCAGGCCAAACTGGAACACACCTTTTTCCTGGTCGGTGATGCCGGCAACGCCGATAAGCCCAACGCGCAACACACTTTGTCCTTCCTAAAGAAACGGCTTGGCAATGCGCGGAAGGAAAGCACACTGCTGTTTCTCGGTGACAATATTTACCCCGCCGGGATGCCGATGCAGGGCAAGAAGGAGCGCAAACTGGCTGAAGTTAAGCTGGACAACCAAATCGAACTGGCATCGGATTACAAAGGGAAAACCATTTTTATCCCGGGTAACCACGACTGGTACAGTGAAGGCTTGCAGGGACTCAAGCGACAGGAGAAGTACGTTAATGAGAAATTAGGGCAGAAAAAATCATTCCTGCCCAAGGATGGCTGCGGGATTGACAATGTAAAGATCAGCGACGACATCACGATGATCATCATTGACTCGCAATGGTATATGGAAGACTGGGATGAGAACCCCACAATTAACGACGACTGCGATATCAAATCGCGTGATGATTTTTTTCGGGAGCTTGAGGACCAGCTCGGTAAGAACCAGAAAAAGACGGTATTGCTTGCCATCCACCATCCGCTGATCAGCAACGGGACACACGGCGGGCAGTTTTCAATGGCCAAGAGCCTTTTTCCTTTCCAGTCTGATGTGCCTTTACCAGTGGTGGGGTCGGTGATTAATTTCATCAGGAAAACGTCGGGACTTGATCCCCAGGATCTCATGAACAAGAAATACACGGCATTGGTCCAGCGTATCAAGCCGCTGATCCAGGACAAACCGAATGTGATTGTCGTGTCAGGGCATGAGCACAATTTGCAGTACATTGAAAAGGATGACATCAAGCAGATTGTCAGCGGCGCAGGCTCTAAATCAGAGGCGGCCCGCGCGATCGACGCCAATGATTTTTCGTTTGGAGGCAACGGCTATGCGGTTTTGGAGATTTTTGAAAAAGGGGAGGCATGGGTCTCTTTTTTCGGAATGAAGAAAAAAAAGGAGCAATTGCTGCACAAATACAGGGTCAGTCCGCCCGTACTGGATAAAGAAGTCAAGGTGTACCCTAAGTCGTTTCCGCCTAAATACGATGCTTCGGTCTATAATGATTCGCTGTTGCACAAATCAGGCATGCACAATTTCCTTTGGGGAAAACATTACAGGACATACTACGGGACAAAAATCCCGGCGCGCACCGCGTTGCTGGACACGTTGTACGGCGGCTTGTCCCCGGTGACTGCCGGCGGTGGGCACCAGTCGATGTCGCTGCGGCTCGAGGACCGTTCGAAAAAGCAATACACCATGCGTGGCCTGCGTAAAAATGCGGTGAAATTCATACAGACGATGGCGTTCAAAAAGCAGTTTGTCGAGCAGGATTTCAAGAACACGTATGCGGAAGACTTTCTTTTGGACTTTTACACGACTTCACATCCGTACACCCCGTTCATTGTGGGCGATCTCGCCGAGGCGGTGCAGATCAGCCATACAAACCCCAAGCTGTTCTATGTCCCGAAACAGAATGCGCTCGGGGAGTTTAACGAGAGTTTCGGAGATGAGCTGTACATGATAGAGGAGCGTCCTGATAAGGGTTTCGAAAGCCTGAAGAGTTTTGGCCGCCCTGATGCATTAGTCAGTACTGACGACATGCTGCTGAACCTGCGCAAGGATGAGAAATACCAGATTGACGAAAAAGCCTACATCCGGGCACGCCTGTTTGATATGCTGATCGGTGATTGGGACCGCCACTACGACCAATGGCGTTGGGGCGAGTACAAAGAGCAGGACAGGATAGTGTACCGGCCGATTCCGCGTGACCGCGACCAGGCATTTACCAAATACGACGGCAAGCTGCTATGGCTGGTCATGAAGATGCCCATGCTGCGCCACATGCAATCATTTAAAGACGACATCAGGAATGTCAAATGGTTCAATATGGAAGCCTACCCGCTGGATCTTGCATTGATCACGCGGGCCACCAGAGAGGACTGGCAGCAACAGGCGGACTATCTTTCGAAAAACCTCACCGATAAGGAAATTGATGCCGCCTTCAGCAAGTTGCCTAAAGAGGTTAACGATGCTACCATTACAGAAATCAGCAGCAATCTCAAATCGAGGCGCGGCCATCTGGATGAGTATGCGGCGCGTTATTTTGACGTGTTGCAGAAAACGGTGCTCGTCGTCGGTACCGATAAAAAAGACAAATTTGTCGTGACGCGCACCGGTGATGACCAAACGGAGATATCGGTTTTCCGGATCAAGGGCGATAAGGAAGAGCTGGTGCGAAGCCGTACCTATACGCGCAACGAAACGCGCGAAATCTGGATTTACGGATTAGATGACGACGATGTGTACGAGGTTGGCGGGAAAGACAACCACTGTATTAAAGTCCGTCTCTTTGGGGGGCAGAACCACGATATGTACCGCGTAAAAAGTGGAAAGAATGTCCGGATTTACGATTTTGCGTCTAAGGACAATGATTTTGAAATCGACAGGCATGCGAAAAAAATCCTGTCAGACAACTACAACCTGAACCAATACGATTACAAACGCCCCAAATACAACGCGATGGCAGGATTCCCCAATATCGGTTTTAATCCTGATGATGGCGTGAAGGTTGGGGTGTCGCTGACCTACACCGTAAACGGATTCAAACGCAATCCCTATTCCCAAAAACACAACGTCAAGGCCAATTATTACTTCGCCACCGGCGGCTACGAGTTGATTTATAAAGGGATTTTCCCGAATGTCTCCAGCGATTGGGATTTCCAGATGGACGCTCGGATTACCAGCCCCAATTTCAGCTTCAACTTTTTCGGTTACGGCAACGAAACCAAGAACAGGGAAGAGGAAGTCGACGATGATATGAATTTCAACCGTGTCAAAGCGCAGGTGATGTATGCCGCCCCTTCCCTGAACTGGAAGGGCGAACTGGGCGCTTTCTTCCTTGCACAGGCGACATTTGAGTCGATTGAAGTCGAGCGCAGTGCCACGCGGATTGTAGGTACTGGAATTGTCGACCCAAAAGTTTTCCGCACACAGAATTTCGCAGGACTCAACCTGCGTTACGGATTTGAAAATTACGACAACCTGTCAAATCCGACGCTGGGCATGAAATGCTACATTGAAGTGGGCAATACGCTAAACGTGAATGATGTGAAAAACAACGTGCCGCACCTGGAAGGCATGATCGGTTTCAGCCATAAAATCGTTACGAGCGGCAAACTGGTTTTTGCGTCACAATTGAAATCCAGACTGCTCTTCAGCAATGATTATGAATTTTACCAGATGGCGACCATAGGAGGTGATTTCGACGTGCGTGCATTCCGCAGTGAGCGGTTTTCGGGTAAAAGGTCGTTTTTCCAGAGTTCCGATGTGCGGCTGCAGCTTGGAAAGATTAAAAACAGCATTGTGCCGATGCGTTACGGCATGCTGGCAGGCTTCGATTATGGCCGCGTATGGCTGCCGGGCGAGTCCTCTGATAAGTGGCATACCGCGTATGGCGGCGGCCTGTGGCTCAGCGGCATCAACGTCATCACGGCCAAACTGAACTATTTTTACTCGACCGAAGGCGGGAGGGTTTCTTTCGGACTAGGTTTCGGCTTCTGATTATTCGTCAAGTTCGTGCTTGATGTTCTCGATTTCCTTGGATGCCAATTGGCAGATTGTATCTACATCCGGCTGCGAAAGGCTGGTGATGATGAGCTTGATGGATTGCCCGTCATCAGAGAGGATGTATTTGCTCGAGTTTCCTCTGTTCGCACGAAGGGCCAGGAGCGCACTGTTGCGCAACTCCACGATAAACTCTTTCAATCGCGGTTCGCGGTGCAGGAAATTTTCCTCATTCCGCTTAACGAGATTGTAAAGCGGCGTCAATTCTGATTTAAGGCCTTTGTTGTCGTTTGTAATAATCTCGATTTTCATAGGTATTCCAGGTTTTTTGCCAACGGTTTTATCGCTCATAAAATTACGCCCGATCCATACAGTAATTTTATAAGATTTTAAATGAACGTTATGTCATTTTGATTGACCTCGTGCGCGGGAAATTCGTAACTTCAGCTAAAAATCGATTATGAAAATCGCAACTTATAATGTCAACGGTGTAAACGGTCGGCTGGCAGTGCTGTTGTCCTGGCTCGAAGAAGCGAAGCCCGACATCGTCTGCCTGCAGGAGCTCAAGGCGCCCCAGGAAAAATTCCCCGAAGCGGCCATACATGCCGCAGGGTATACTGCCATATGGCATGGACAAAAACAATGGAACGGCGTGGCCATCCTGGCAAAGGGGATGGAAATACAGGAAATAGGGCGCGGACTCCCGGGCGATCCCGACGACCTCCAAAGCCGATATATCGAGGCCGTCATCAATGGCATCGTAGTGGTCTGCCTGTACCTACCCAATGGTAATCCGGCACCCGGCCCGAAGTTCGATTATAAACTAAAATGGCTGGACCGACTTGCCGCCCGCGCAAAATCACTATTGGAACATCATACGCCCGTAATCCTCGTCGGCGATTTTAACGTGATTCCCACCGAGCGCGACGTTTACAAGCCCGAACGCTGGACAGCCGATGCGTTGTTCAGGACTGAAGTCCGCGAGGCATTTCATCGGCTCGTCGCACAGGGCTGGACCGACGCCTTGCGCACCTTGTTCCCCGAGGAGACCATTTACACCTTCTGGGACTATTTCCGGGATGCCTATGGCCGCAACGCGGGATTGCGTATCGATCACTTCCTGCTGAGTCCCGAAATTTCGGGGAAACTGGCCTCAGGGGGTGTCGACAGGCACGTACGCGGATGGGAGAAAACCAGCGACCATGCGCCCGTCTGGATCAGGCTGGAGGATTAAAGTACAGATTTTCGGACCAAAAAAAAACAGCAATATCAATATTGATACTGCTGTTTTGTGGTTTTAAACCCCAATGTCATTTAGGATTTTAAAAGAAAATCAGGATGGCTTTGCATCTTTTTCTACCTCTGATGTTTAAAAGATTTTTGAAATTAAATTGTCAATAGTCACCTGTGAGTACAATAGGATCACGAATTGTGATCAAGATACTTAACGACCTTTCGATACAGTTTAACGAAATAGAAAACCATAACGACAATCAACAACAATTGGATTATTCCCGCGACCGAAGTCCAGATGTAAAACCATAAATCGTAAATCCGGCCGTCTTGATGATTTAAATCTCCCATGATTTCAGTTTAAAAATGTGGATAGAAACCAGTAATCTTTCTGTAACTTAAAAAAAATTGATGCGGACAACAAGCCATTTGCTTTCCCGGTCAGGGATACCCAACTCACATCGCGTAGATTAAACTTGTCGTCAATTTGCTCTCAGGCTGATTTACACAAATATAGTATTTTTTACCTTTATCAAATAGTATAAAAAAAACCGTACCGATTTATGGAATGATCTCATTAGAAGTTGTCATGGGAATTTTTGGAAGTACCCATCATACTACGCTTTAAAATAGATTCTGAGTAGCTTTGATTAAATAAAAGACAGCTGTGATCATCGGTTTTTCCGGTAGTCGCCATTACGCATTTTAACTTTTTACAAATTTCAGGACCGAGCCGCCCGTTTTTACCAAATAGGTTCCTTTGGCCAGTGCACTGATGTTGAAAGCCTGCCCGGCCTCCACGCTAAAGTCTGTTATTTTCTGCCCGAGGATGTTCCAGATTGTACCGCTCATTGCCGATTGGTTGTTGAAATGGATTTCCTCCGCTGCGGGATTGGGGTACAATGATATCTTTACACCGCCGATTTCCGGAACGCCCAGCGGCGCACTGCTCACCCTGACCAGATATGGGTAATACTGGAACGCGGTTCCCTCGTGTGAAAACCCTCCGAATACCGCATCGCCATTAGCCATACCGCTCAGGTAAATGGAGCCGTCAGCGGCAATCCTGACACTGTCGGTGCGGTCAAAGCCGCTGCCTCCCGCCGAGACCGCCATCAGGGCGTTGCCATCCGCGTCATATTTTACGAGTACGGCGTCATCATTCATGCCGTTTGAGGTCGTAATGCCATTGCCCCAGTCGATAGTACCCTGTACACCGCCTGCAAAATACACGTTGCCATCCTGGTCCAGTTCAAGGAAATTTTTCTTACCCGTAGTGACCGTGCCCGTGCCATCGGCTTCACGAACCCACTGGTAATCGCCGTCAGCATTTAGCTTGGCCAGGAAGAAGTCACCGAAACCGCCCGAAGCAGGGCCTTCCGTCGTAATCGGCCCAAAAGCGTAACTCCCGAAGAGATACGAACTGAAATACACCGCGTCAGGCGTCCTGGCCTTGATCTGCGGCAGCGGGCAGGTGATATCATCGACGTATTTGATCCACTGGAATGTTCCCGACGCATTATATTTTACCGCGTAGGTATTGTAAAAAAACGGAGATCCCGCAGCTACCCCGGCATAGGTTGCAATGCTCTCGGCACACGAACCCGCACCGTAAATATTGCCCTGGTTGTCCACGCTGATCGAGGTAACCATCCGCGCGTATTCCTGAGTAATGGTCAGTAAGACCGTTCCGGCAGGGTTGAGTTTTGAAATGTAGGAGTAGTTGTAATCATCATATCCGATGTAGATATTGTCCTGCGCATCGGTTGTGATCGTTCGGAAATCATTCACAAAACTGTCCTGGATCTCAATGGGCTGCTGCCAGATCAGGTTGCCCTCGGGGTCAAACTTGATCATCAGGTACTGTACGTCATCCGACGCCGATAAGAAAGCAACGTTAGGGAAAACAATCGAATGCCTGTACCCGGCCGCCATCAGCAGGTTGCCCGCACTATCGGTAGCCATCTCATACACCGTGACCTCGCCGGGCAGCATTTTAGAATACAGCAGATTGCCGTCCTTGTCGTATTTGTTGTAGAAGACGAAGCCCATCACGTCATTGTATGGCACAGGATTCTCTTTAAATCCGGCCATGTATACGTTGCCTTCATTGTCTGTCGTAAGTGGATAGCTGACGCCGTCGGGACTTAGGCTGAAATTGATTTCCGGGGTTTGCAGCCATTCAAAATTCTGGGATTGCGCTGTGGCCATGCACAACAGCAGTAGTAAGGTAATCTTTTTCATAAGCTTTGTTTTGGTTTTCCGGCCTGATGCCACGAATATGATGCCTCGGTCCGGAATCGGTTGCGTGTAAATTCCGCATACTTTGAAATTTGTAAAATAATTCCTGATATATTTGGACCATCAATTGTACGCCAGCCAGTATCCATGAAACCACTTAAGTTCCTCATTGCAGCCGCCTTGCTGTGCGCCTCAATCCTTACGGCACAAACCCAAACCGATACGGTGATCAACACCGGGGTGTACAAATCCTATTTCTGCTATGCGCTGAAGCAGCCGCTGTATGTCACTTACTTGCTGTATAAGGGCGGCGGCGACTGTGACCGCGGCGAGGCCCATTTCCGTTTTCTCAAATGCGGCATTAAAACGGCGTCAGATAAGGATTATGCGGGTTCCGGCTTTGACAAGGGCCACCTGGCCAATGCGGAGGATTTCGCTTACGACTGCGCGAAAGAAGCCGCCACATTCTGTTACTACAACTGCCTGCCGCAAACCGTAACGCTGAACCGTGGCATATGGAAAACATGGGAGGAAAAAATCCGGGACATTTCCCAAAAGAAAAAACTGTTCGTAATTGCCGGAGGGATTTACGGGGACAGGCGTATCGGCGACAACAGCCTCGCTGTACCGGACTACTGTTATAAGATTGTACTGGAAGCCCAGACGCAGAAAATAATCTGCTGCCTGCTTTTTCCGAACGATGAAAGCAAGACCGTACAGGCCATTACTCTTGATGAACTGAAAAAAATGCTGGGCTATCCGTTGGTGCCGTAAATGTTAAATTACAACAATTGTCAGAAATACCATAAGATATAATCATGGCCGTGGCAGTAATTTTACAATTATAAATCCAAAATAGTTTAGCCATGAAAAAATTAGCTTTAATACTCGTAAGTGCCCTTGCCATCGCATCCTGTAAGAATGCTGCAAAGGAGCAGGCCGAAGCCGAGCAGGCAAAGCAGGCTACAATTGACTCGATCCGTATGGAGGTGGCTGCCAAACAAGCCGAAGAAGCCAGGCAGAAAACCATCGACTCGATGAAGGTCGTCGCCGAAAGGCAGCGCATCCAAAGGCAGCAGGTAATCGCCTCAAACAATGCATCGACTACTACCAGTTCGACCACAACCACGACCACCCAGAAAAAAGGCTGGAGCAATACCGCTAAAGGCGCTGTTATCGGAGCCGGTGTGGGTGCCGTGACAGGTGCTGTAGTCTCCAAACGTAAAAAAGGGGAGGGCGCATTGATTGGTGGTGCTGCAGGTGCCATTTTAGGAGCCGGTGTAGGTTCCGTAGTTGATGAGAAGAAGAAAAAAGAAGCTGCAGGACAATAGCCGAAACTATCTATCTCCATATATATCCACGAAAAACCGGAACTTTCAAGTTTCGGTTTTTTTATTGCGTTGAATCCGGCCCGCTGAAACAGCCCCCGGGTTGCGTCATGATAGCGGCAGCGGCACGACAGCAATTTATTACGCATTCCATTGTTTTGCAGAAGTTTTTATTACTTTTGGGCAAATGTTAATGAAAACCAAAAACAAATACCTGCAAGATGCTTTTTAACTCCTTAGGATTTGCCATTTTCCTGCCCATCGTCTTCATCCTTTACTGGTTTGTAACCAACAAAAGTCTGAGGCTGCAAAATTTTATGCTTGTCGTGGCCAGCTATTTTTTTTACTGCTGCTGGGACTGGCGCTTCGGATTCCTGCTTGCGTTCTCTACGCTGCTCGACTTTTACTCCGGGCTTGCCATCGAACGCAGCGACACCAAGGCCCGAAAGAAGATGTGGCTGGTCCTCAGCGTCACGATCAACCTCGGATTCCTGTGTTTTTTCAAATACTACAATTTTTTCATAGAATCGTTCAGCGATTTTATCGGGAATTTCGGGCTGCACCCGCATTTCAGTACGCTGAGCATCATACTCCCGGTCGGAATCTCGTTTTACACCTTCCACGGACTCTCTTACGTCTTTGACATTTACAACGGCAAGGCAAAGCCCACGACCAACCTCGTCAACTATGCGCTGTTCGTCAGTTTTTTCCCGTTGCTTGTCGCCGGACCCATCGAACGCGCCACGCACCTGCTGCCGCAATTTTTCACAAGGCGTGAAATGACCTACCACCGTATGGTGGACGGAAGTTTCCAAATCCTGTGGGGACTGTTCAAGAAGGTCGTGATTGCCGATAACGCCGCGCAGCTGGTAGACATCATCTTTCATAAGGAAGGCGGCTCAGCCAGTGTATTTGCTCTGGGCCCGATCCTTTTTGCATTCCAGGTTTACGGCGACTTTTCGGGCTATTCCGATATTGCGCTGGGAACCGCCAAATTGTTCGGCATTGACCTGATGACGAATTTCCGCTACCCTTATTTCTCGAGGGATATCGCCGAATTCTGGAGAAGGTGGCACATCTCGCTTTCCACCTGGTTCCGGGATTACCTTTACATTCCGCTGGGCGGCAATAAGGACGGCCTCTGGATCAAGATCCGGAACACCATGATCATTTTTACCGTAAGCGGTTTCTGGCATGGCTCAAGCTGGAATTATATTTTCTGGGGTGTGCTGAACGGACTCTACGTCGTACCGCTCATCCTGCGCAACAGCCACCGTAAAAATATGGAAATCATTGCGGCACACAGCGCCTTACCGTCGTTCAGGGATGCCATGGGCGTCATTATCACGTTCTCTCTGACCTGCTTCGGGTTTATCATCTTCCGCACCGAATCGATGCACCACGCTTTTGCCTATATGGGGCACCTGCTGCACCCGTCAATTCTCTCAATCCCTAAACTGTCCAGCGGCCAGAACACGACCATGCTGATCGTATTGGTGATGGTATCGATCTTATTCATCACCGAATGGTTTTACCGCAGGAAAGAGTACGCGTTCCAGGACATTTACAAAAGCAGCCTGTGGAAGCAGTCTGCGATCATTTTTGTTTTAGTGCTGCTGATTTTCTTCTTTGGCGGAAAGCAGGCAGATTTTATTTATTTCCAATTTTAATAGCTTATGAAACCGTCATTAAAACGTTTAGCCCTATTTCTCGTAGTCGCCGGGGCCACGATATTACTGGCCATTTACCTGCAAACCCGACTGTACCGCGTGATGGACAGCAACGACCGCCGCTTCGTGACCCTTATGGGGATCCTCAACGATAAGAAACATGACAATGTGCTGTTGTTCGGCGACAGCCGCGGCGTGCTGGGCGTAGACACCAAAGTGGTAAAGGCCCGTGCCGGATTTGACGTTCCCATGTACAACCTGGCCAACTTCAGCCAGTCGCTGTATCAGTCGTCGTACTTTTACGGGATGATTGAAAAGAATACCAAAATGGTCGTACAGTGCACCTCACCCGAATTCTTCGCTACCGATGAACCGCACCGGATGCCCGAGGTCAAGGCCATCCCGATGTACCTGAGTGGCTACCGCGCCAATGAGCAGACCAAAAAGCTGATCCCCGACTACAACCGTTTCTTCGACAAGCCCGCAATCGATGGCTACTTTGAGTGCCGTGAGTACTTCAGGAACTATATTACGACCGCCATCAGGCCGTTTTTCGACAACGAACGATACAACCAGTCACTGATGATGGACAAGTATTTCCCGCACATCTATATCGACCAGAAGTCGCCCAATTACCCGGTACAACAGACGGGTTGTGCCAAATACCAACTGTCAAAGTACCCAAAGACACAAATCGCTTTCCTGAAGAAAACCAAGGCCTATTTCGACAGCAAAGGCATCGAATACGTCATCATCCTGATGCCGATAAATCCGGACGACTGTAACGACCACGCGCTCGCTTCGGCGAAAACCAAAGAAATGCTGGAACGTGAAACGGGCATCCGGGTGGTTGACCTGACCAGCCTGCTGCCGGTCAACGATTTTTATGATGCCGTGCACGCCAACCACCACGGCGCAGCAGTGTTGTCCAATACATTGGGAGACAGCTTACAAAAGCGGCGCAGCGTAAAAATGTAAACCACGGCTTTAAATATTTATCGGCTTTTCTTGCAAATACAACGGCGATGCTGTATTATTGCAATCCGATTCGGGCGATTAGCTCAGCTGGTTCAGAGCACTACCTCGACAAGGTAGGGGTCACTGGTTCGAACCCAGTATCGCCCACAAAAAAACTCCATTGAAAAATGGAGTTTTTTTTATGTCTACCGGCAGTGGTCATCATACAACTTAATCACCACTGACAGGCCTTCGGCAGCAAGGTCTTCCGTCGTGATGCGATTGAAGAGTCCCGGGCAGTCCGTGCCGAAATGCAGGTTCACTTCCTTTTCAATGGATTTGGTCCTTTTGATTTTAAACGAATGTCCTGCCCCACGCCCCAGTGTCATATAAAAGTACAACGCATAGGCCATGCCGGCTTTTTTGATGAAGAATTTTTCATTCTCCACGTCGGCATTCGCAAACCCGTTAGGTCCCGCCGCCGGGCTCCATCCGGAATAGGCGGAATACATACTGCTCCCAGCGCCCTCACGGATCACCTCAAGCCAGAACTTACGCTTCTCCACCTTGATCTCGCTGCTGTTGAACAACCGGAAGAAGGCCACGTATTCCGTAACGAATTTTACCGGCTTATCGCGGTGGATGATTTCAAAGCCCGCCACATCGTCAATACTGAGCTTTTCGGTTTTTCCGTTGGGTTCTGACCGGAAATTGATTTTCCTGTCGAGATATGACGGTACCTCCACAAAGCCTTTCCTGACACTGAGATCGTTCATGGTTACGGTGCCTTCAATAAAACGTGCCAGCGCAAGTGACGGCAGCAGCAGTACAAGCCAAATGATTTTTTTCATAAGATGTGAAATGAAAAAGCCGGACTTGTGCCCGGCCTTATGATAAAGTCTTTTATGATTATTTCCTGCTCATCAGGATCCTGAGCACATACCAGAATAACAACATTACCGAAGCGAACAGCTGCAGCGCCGCGCCTACGTATTGCTCGGTGGCATAATGGTCCTTGATCTGGCTGGTCTGGTACAGGATGCTGCCGCTGGCTACAATCACCATGCCCACAGAGAACCACAAGCCAAGCTCAAACCCGAACAACGCCCCGGCCACGATCAGTCCCAGCGCGATGAATCCGCTGATGATCAAAGCCGACCTCAGGAAAGAAAAATCCGTTTTTGTAAAGAACACTACCGCTGTCAATCCGCCGAACATAAACAACGTAATGATCGCCGCCTGCGTAATGACCGCCGTACTGCCGGTATAATACATGGCGATGATCAGCATTGGCAGGAAGATCAGGGCTTCAATGAGTACATACAGTCCGAGCCCCAGGTATTGTTGCGTACGCGTCGCGGCAAAAGCGAGTTTCGACGACAACATGGAACCCAGCCAGAACAAGCCGATGAAGAACAGCCAGATGAATTTCGTGCCCAATAAATCTCCGATAGCCTGTGGCGGTACGGTGTTAATCAGTAAGGTTTCCACCCCGATGAATGCCAGGATGGCGAGTGCCACGTGCATGTACGTCTTTTTGTAAAATTCCGCTTTCTGTACTTCGGAAGCATGCGCGACCAAAGTAGTGTTTTGGTATTCCATTTTCTGTAGTTTTAAATTCACCCGAAATGTATGGAAAAAAAATAATGGTTGTAAATTTTTATAATAAAATTTACAACCATTATCACCGGGCCGACTGCTTACAATCCGAGTACCGATTTGAGTTTTTTAGCTGCCAAAGCCTGCGCGTCCTTAGCCTGCGGCACTACCGCTGCCATCCCGAAAAACTCGTGGGTCACGCCTTCGTACAATTCATATTCCGAATCGACACCGGCCGCCTTGAGTTTCTCATGCAGCAGCTTGCCTTCTGATTGCAGCGGATCGATTTCGGCGCCGATGATCAGTGTTGGCGGGAAGCCTTTCAGGTTCGCCCTGACGAGGCTTATCCTCGGGTCTGCCGACTGCGCTTCGGACGTCAGGTAGTTTTTCACAAACCATCCCATCATCGCCTTGTTCAGCGGCTTGGCGTTCGCGTATTTGACATAGCTCTCTGCGGTCATGTCGTTGTTGGCCACCGGATATACCAATACGGCACCCAGCGGAACCTGTATCTTCTTTTCCCTCGCCATCAGGCTCACATTGGCTGCGAGGTTTCCGCCCGCGCTTTCTCCCGCTACGGCAATTTTAGCAGGGTTGCCATTGAACGTAGCCGCATTTTTAAGGATCCATTGGTAGGCATCAAACGCCACCATGTGTGCGGCAGGGAATTTTTTCTCAGGGCCTTTCGGATATTCCACAGACACGACGATGGCGCCCGTCTGCTCGCACAAGGCCTGTGCGCCCGCGCTGTACACGTTGATGTCGGCAATCACGAAACCACCGCCATGGTAGTAGGCAATGACCGGAAACGGCGCTTTCCCTTCCTTAGGGGTATAAATCCTGATGTGTGTAGTGCCCCCGCTGACCGGGATCTGCTTGCCGATGGTGTCGCACAATGGCAGCGGCATCGCCATATTGTGTTCTTCCATGACCGCCATTACCGCATCGGTAGGCGTGGGCTGTTTCCTGGCTTCCTGTGGGCTCAGTGTCTCAATTGGCTTGCCGCCCAGCGTGGCCAGCTTCTCCATTACGACGGCCATTTCCGGCTTGATGTTCGTACCCCATTCAGGGGCAGGGCCTTTCGGCTCAAGCCGGGCGTCTTTGTTTTCTGCGGTGATGCTGTCATTCACCTTTTCCTCAGGAAGGTCGGTTTTCGGATTCTTGTTGCAGGAGATTGCAGCGGCAGACAACAGGACCACCGCAACGCATCGGGTAAAAGTGTTCTTATTCATAACGTATTGTTTAAGTTTCCCCGCTAATTTCCGAAGTAACTGCCATCCATATTTTACAGGATTACCTGAAATGATATTGTAATTATCATGCCTACAGCCAAAAAAAAGCAGGTGTCGAATAAACACCTGCCCTGATGGTTTTGTTGTGGGATGCTTACATATCCCTGTCCGGAGAGGACCTTCTTTCAGCATCGCGTCCTGAATCAAGGTCGTCTTCGTGACTGAAACGTGCCTGGCGGTCTGCCTCATCCTCAGAGGATGTCCCAGAACCATATTGGGAATTTCCCATGTCGCGGCGGCTGTTTTCACTGTCCTCCCAACGTTCGTTGCCTGTGTTCTCACTGCGTGACGACTGCATCGAGCGGTCGTTGTCCTGCATGTCGCTCTGGCGCGAAGATCCGGTACGGCTTTCATTTTCGCCGGTACGTGATTGGCCCTGCGCATGTCTCTGGTTTTGGTCCTCGCGATTCCAATCGCGATTTCCGTTGTTGTTGTTCGTTTCCATTGTGTTGTTGTTTTAAAGATTACTTTTTAGTGGTCCCTTTAGCTGATTTGCTGTCGGTTTTTGTGGTTGACTTTTTAGTAGTCGATTTGGTTGTTGCGGCACCGGTTTTGGTGTCTTTTGACATTGGAGTTTTCATAATTGAAAAGTATTTGTGGTTAATAATATTCCAAAACTACAACAACGATTTAGCGTTGTTTTATAGTTTATTATCAGCGGGTTACAGGATTTCCATTTTAACATTCGCCGCTGCACCGACTTAAAATCTTGTAACCTTGCCGCCCAAAAACATAAGTTTTACGTCCCTCAAACCGCCATCTTTGTGAGGTTCATTTTAATCATTAAACAACACTATATTATGAAGACAACAACCAAGGCCCCGGCCAAAAAGACAGCTGCAACCAAAACCGCCGCCGCAAAGACGACTACAGCCAAAACATCGGCTGCGAAAACCACCGCTTCCAAAACCCCGGCCACCCCTAAAGGTACCGTAAAAGCGAAATCGACTGCCGCCGAAGGGCTGGGCGAATTGTTTGAAGACGGCTTAAAGGACATCTACTGGGCAGAAAAGGCGCTGACCAAAGCCCTGCCTAAAATGGCCAAAAATGCCACCTCTGCCGAATTGGTGACGGCATTGCAGGACCACCTGACGCAAACCGAAACTCACGTACAGCGACTCGAACAGGTATTTGCTGCGATCGGACAGAAGGCAGTCGCCAAGAAATGCGACGCGATGGACGGACTCATCAAGGAAGGGGAGGGCATCATGGAGGAAACCGAACTGGGTGTCGTGCGCGATGCCGGCATCATTGCCGCCTCGCAGAAAATCGAGCATTACGAGATTGCTACCTATGGTACGCTGGCCGCATTTGCGAAAACACTCGGACATGACGAAGCCTTACAGTTGCTGGTTGCGACCCTCGACGAGGAGAAACAGGCTGACGCATTACTGACCCAGATTGCCGAATCGCACATCAACCTCGACGCTGCCGACGAGGACATGGAATAAGAAACCAATCAAAATCAAATCTAAATCTCAACCATCAGGCCTGCCCGTTTTCGGGTAGGCTTTTTTGTGCAGGTGCATTTGGGTGTATGGCAGCGCGTGCAGGCACCGGCAGCATGCAGCGCTCAGCCTTAACCCATGGCGCGCCCCGCCTTTTTCGGCAATATACCCGGCAACGATCGCCGCGTCACGTTTTTTTATACCTTTAAGCCAACCTAATCCAAGCATTATGAAGAAGATAGTCCTCTCCCTGATCGCCGTTTTTTGCCTGTCGTTTTTGGCTTCTGCCGCCAAAGTCGACACGCTCGAAATCAAGAGTGCCGCAATGGACCGCACGCTGCGTGCCGCGGTGGCCATCCCCGAATCCTATGCCAAAAGCAAAGGCCGTTACCCGGTACTGTATCTGTTGCACGGGGCCTGGGGGCATTTCAACGACTGGCTTAAAAAGACACCAAACGCCAATGCGGTCAAGGCACTGGCCGACCAATACAACATCATTATCGTAATGCCCGAGGGCGAGGCCTTCAGCTTTTACATTGACAGCCCTACATTAAAATCCTCCCAGTTTGAAACCTTTGTGAGCAGGGAAGTCGTAGCCAAAATTGACGGCACCTACCGCACCATTGCCAACAAGAATGGCCGTGCCATCACCGGCCTGTCTATGGGCGGGCACGGCGCCATGTACCTGTCCGTACGGCATCCTGACCTCTACTGCGCCGCCGGCAGCATGAGCGGGGCGCTCGACATGGGAACCATCCGGAAGCTGGAATCTGAAGCCGAGACCAACAAGATGTTCAGGGCCGTATACGGCGATGTACCGCCTACGGATGCGGAACTGCGGTCGCACGCCGTCATCGGGATGGTCAGTAAATTCAAGGCCAATAACATGCCGATGATCATCGACATCGGCGTAGACGATTTCCTGATCGAATCCAACCGCGAATTCCACCGCCGGCTTGTCTATGAGAAAGTGCCGCACGATTACACCGAACGTCCGGGTGCCCATACCTGGCAGTACTGGCAGGATGCGCTGCCGTATCAGGTGTTGTTTTTTTCGAAAGTGTTTGAAGCGAATGGAAGCAGCGTAAAATAGTCTGCACGCAACTGTCCAATGGGTAACAGTGTTAGTGGCAGCACCACTGCGCCGTCCCCATATTGCGATGCGGGTGCTACACCCTTTTTTCGAGCTGTGCGAGCAGCGCCTGGTAATGCCCGGCCTCAATCACGTCGTCATTTGCAGTGGAATGGTCGAGCAGGTCTTCCAGCAGCATTTGGGCTTCGGTGAGCCTTCGCTTTGCTTCGGCTAGGTCGCCATGGCCTATCAGGTCAATAATCTCCTGCGTCTTTTTCCTTAAACCGATGAATCTGAGTCCGTCCATGAGGGGGGATTGTTTTGCTGTTGGTGGTATTGCTTTGCGATGGCCGCGAGCTTCTCCTTTCGTTCCGCAGCGGCTTTCGTTGCCTTGGCCTGCGCCTTGTGGAGTTTGTCGTTGTACTGGTTGATGTTCTTCAGGGTGCGGCGTGACATGGCGCAAAGATAATGATTTTCCGCGTGGTGGCGTATCAACCTGCCGCGACACCCGATTGTCACAGGCATTTGTACAGGCCATAAAAAAAAACGCCCCTACAAGAGGGGCGCTGTTTTTTTTAAAATGGAGGCTATTGCTTCACCACTTTCTTATTGATGGTGCCGTTTTCGGTGGCCACCCTGAACAGGTAGACGCCCGACTGCACCCCGGTAAGGTCAATGTCACCACTGCCGTTTACCAGTTGTTGCGTATGCATCAGCCTGCCGTTGATGTCAAACACCGTTACTGTGGCCGCAGCGTTTTTCGTATCCACGTGCACGCGGTCGTGTGTCGGGTTCGGGTACAGCGCGATGCTGCCTGTGTTGATCGGGTCAATGCCCAGCATGATCGAAAGCGTTGCAGGTACGCTGATTGCTTCACAGATCCCGTTAGTAACGATGGCCCTGAACTGTGCGCCATCCGCATCGGGAGTAATCAACAGTCCGCTGATGTTCAGTGAAGAGGAATTTGAACCGGTGATGTCACCTCCTTCAGGAAGGTTCATCCAGCTTTGTCCTTCGTCAACACTCACTTGCCATTGGTAATCCCCTGCGTTGTCCGCCATGATCGAGAATACCACGTCGCTGCCTTCCGCAACCGATGTGCTCACGGGCTGTACGGTAATGACCGGCGACGCATTCAGGTTGAGTTCCATGATGTCTGTATGGCAGCCGTTCACTGCGGTGTACACACCCGACTCGGTATAGGTTACCCCATTGGCATCCCAGGTAAAGCTGTCGCAGGCGCTGACAGACAGGTCGCTTACCGTTGCAGGTGTAATGGTCAGTTCAAGCATTTCAGTATGACAGCCCGTGACTACCTCATACATCCCGGACTCCGTGTAGGTTACCCCATTAGTGTCCCAGGTATAGCTGTCGCAGGCGGTCATCGGCGTGATGTTTGAAGTCGAAGGCGTAATGGTCAGTTCCAGCGTTTCCGTGTTGCAGCCGTTCACCAACTGATACGTACCTGATTCGGTATAAGTGACTTCCGTCTGGTTCCAGTAGTAGCTGTCGCAGGCCTCAATCACAGTCGTATTGGAGGTAATCGGCACTATAGTCAGTTCGAGTACCTCGGTATGGCAGCCGTTGACGACTTCATACACGCCTGATTCGGTATAGGTCACATTGTTCTGGTCCCAGGTATAACTGCCGCAGACATTGGCTTGCGTCAGGTGCGAGGTAGATGGCGTAATCGTCAGTTCCAGCGCCGCAGTGTGGCAACCCGTTACAATCTCATACATACCCGATTCGGTATAGGTGATGCCATTCGCATCCCAGGTATAGCTGTCGCAGGCGCTGATGGCCGTAATGTTGGTTGTGGCAGGCGTAATGGTCAGTTCCAGCACTTCCGTATGGCAGCCTGTGGTCACATTCCAGTCCCCTGACTCGGTATAGGTCAGGCCGGTTACAGGCCAGGTATAACTGTCACAGGCGCTGATTACGGTAGTATTCAGCGTCGATGGGGTGATGGTCAGTTCGAGCACTTCCGTATGGCAGCCTGTCGTCACATTCCAGTCGCCTGAATCGGTGTACGTCAGTCCGGTCACAGGCCAGGTATAACTGTCACAGGCGGTGATTACCGTGGTATTCAGCGTCGATGGCGTGATGGTCAGTTCGAGCACTTCCGTGTGGCAGCCTGTCGTCACATTCCAGTCCCCTGAATCGGTATAGGTCAGTCCGGTCACAGGCCAGGTATAACTGTCACAGGCGCTGATTACGGTAGTATTCAGCGTCGATGGGGTGATGGTCAGGTCGAGCACTTCCGTATGGCAGCCTGTGGTCACATTCCAATCCCCTGTAGTGGTGTAGGTCAGGCCGGTTACAGGCCAGGTATAACTGTCACAGGCCGTGATTACGGTAGTATTCACCGTCGAAGGCGTGATCGTGAGTTCCAGTGTTTCCGTATGGCAGTCCGTTACCGAAGTGTAGGTGCCTGATGTGGTGTAAGTCGTTCCGGTCTCTGCCCAAAAATAACTGTCGCAGGCATCGATGGTGGTGGTGTTAGACGTAAGTGGGGTGATGGTCACCGCCACAGGCACCCTGTTGCTGGAACAGCTGCCGTCAGTTTGCGAGACATAGTAGGTATCGGTTGTCAATACGGTACCGGCAGCTAGTGCGGCGCCGCCCGCAGCCTCTTCGTACCAGGCGATGTTTGATCCAGAAGCGCTCAGGTCGTTTACCGTAGCACCGTCGCAGAAGACCTGCAACGCCGGCGCAGCAGGGTCAGGAAGGGTACAGGACAGGTTTGGCCTGATCATATAGGATTTATTGAAACTGCCGCCGAAATCTTCATTATGCAACCAGCCACCGCCAGGGATTGACGGCCAATTCACGTAAGTGGCACCGGTAGTAAAGATGTTGGTGGTGAGTCCGACACGTATAACCTGCGCGAACTCCTGCGCACAGATTACCAGGGTGTCACCGGCATTGACAGTCAGTGCGGGACTGACTGCGTAGGTGACCCAGCCCGGTGCCGTACCGACTACCATTTGCTGTGAAGGTGCGGTATACACCAATTGCGGTACACCGCCAACCAGTTTAAAGATGGCACATCCCATTTCGAAGCCACTGCTGGTAGCGCCCAGCTGGTAAATATCGACTGATGCCAGCGTTGTGGCGCTGCTGTAGGTAAAGGCGTGCCCGAGGTAGCCGCCGTCGCCCGCACCAATACCGAGCCCGCCGGTTGGGGTGCTGACGTCACGTGCCATCTGCGCAATGGTATACTCTACCGTATAGCTGGACTCGCTGCCCGCCTCCGGTGTGCCGTCAATCACGGCGTCATAAGTGAAGGTATAGGTTCCGGTCGCCGTCGGGTTGAACGCCGGTACGACCGCAAGGGGCGCACTGTTACTCCCGGCGGCAAGCAGGACGGGTGCACTGCTGGCCGAAGCGACCTCAGTCATGGCACCGTCAAAGATGCGCAGGCGCACCTGTGCAGACACAGGATCGGGGTTGCCATTAGCCACCACGGCCGAGTAAACCGACTGCGAAGACTGCCCTAAAGGCACCCGGGTGTATTCTGATTTTTTGGGTTGCAACAGCGACACCGCGTTGGTGGCCCGTTGTAGCATCGTCTCAGTCACCGGCAGCGCCTTGCGTGTTGCCTTGATGTCTGATAACTTTTCCGAAGTGATGCCCTGCGCCGAAGCCGCAGCCATACACAGCAGGGAAAAGAAGAGTAGTGATTTCCTCATATGTAATTGTTTGTTGGTTACGTGTTTGCTGGCGTGCCTAACGTCCTGCACGCTGACGGCACCGGCCATGGGGTAGGGACCGGTAACGTATGAATACGTTGCGAATTTATAAAAATTTATTTACAAAAGGCAGGGGTTGTTGTAAGTAATAACTGTAAGAATCGCGGAGCTCTTCTTTCACATGCCAAACCGTGCAGCTTTGCGGTGTATTTGACTCTCGTTAGCGAATGTTATAACAACAGCGCATAGTATTTACTTAAGGAGAATTGTAGAACCCTCTAACTTTTGATGAAATGTTTTGCATTCGCGATAAAGGATGTTGCGCATTTCTGGCTCAAAGCTTATTAACGATTTTTATTGGTAAATTAGCTTAGAGTGACCATTGCTAATATAAGTCCAATTAATCCAATCGCCCAACCACTAAATGTAAATAACGGATGATTAACTACATCTATAAAAATAGCATAGTAATTTTTATTTACTATCACGAGTTTTTTATCACAAAGTCTTTGAGTTGCTTTTTTTAGAAATTCAACCTTTGTGTCGATTGATTTAATTACAACTTCAAAATTTTTATTTTCAAATTGTTTTGCTTCATCTTCGGCTCTCAAATAATTAGGATCTGTTGTATTGTTCGAATTACATTCCAGTAAAGACCTTAGTTGATCTGGACCGTTAACAAAGTGGTCGCCATACATTCCCTCAATTATTACTTGAAGATCCTTTTTTTGATTACTTGGTATTTCAAAGTAGTCCGCGGAATCTTCAAATATTTTTTCATATCTGTGCTTTATAGCTTCAAAACCAAAGTGAATATTCTTCATATTCCAATGTACCCAGATGTAATCTTGATGCCTTCTAGCGAAATTGTTAAACGCTTTTAAGATTCTAAGTTCCAAATCCCTATAAGAATCATGAATTTGATCAATTGTAATATCTGCCTTATCAGCTTCAAAATGAATGGCGAACTGTGTGTCGATTGCACCGTCCAGGGATTTAATGACAATTGAAGTTATTATGGGAGATATGTTGCCATAATCGTCATCAAAAGTTTTACTTGCAGAGTAATGAATAAACAAGACTTTTGCAGGATCTTTTACAAGCCGTTTTAAATTTCCAATTGCTATTTTACGCCTCTTATACATTCCCATTATCTACGAGGCTTTATATTAAACTTAAGCCTATGCGAACAAAGCCTAATTTGGTGGCAATTATTTGAGCAAATGTGGTTATTGGTTGTTTTTTTAAAATTTTCATCTCTAATCAAATTAACAGCGTCTCTGATTTTGTTTTCGATATCTTCTAAATCCGAATTATACAATTTCTCAGGAGTTTTTGGTTGATTTTTACCAATTACGTAAGTCATTATATAATTTGCGATTTCGCCGGTTAATTCCTTATGACCTAAAGCATACAATTTTAATTGATCTTTCGTAATAGGAGAGTCAGCATCTTCCTCATCACTTTTAAATTCTATGATGGTAGTTTCATGATAACCTTCTCCATTTATTTTCTTAATTAAATCAATCCTACCAACGACCAAGATATTTTTGTCAATTTTATATTGTATTTCCTGTTCTACAAATTGGATGTTATCAAATTCTGATTTGTTATCATTATAGTACTCTTCAACGTTTGTTCTCACTTTTGCTTTTAGCCTAGGAATCAAGATTGGAGAATTATTTAGGTAAGGGAAATGGGTTTGTCTCTCAATTAGCTCGTCCAGCTCTCTTTGCGTAAGTGTAATCCCCTTTTTAGCCTCTTTATGAATTTCCATTAAGCAATTATGAAAAGACCTGCCGACTCCCATTCTTTGGTTCAAGGGATAACAAAACCCAAAAACAGAGATCAATTTAAATCTATAAGGACATTCAAAAATATCTTTAAGACTTGTAAAATCAAGTGAGATATTCTTAATTTTCTCTTTAGGTTTCTGCTCTAATCTATCTAAATCTGAAAAATCTTGCCTCGTATCAGAAATCATTATCGGTGACATATTAATTTTTGCCGTTGCTAATTCCTGAATATATTCAGACTCTTTTTTGTAAAGCTGATTATTCAAATCTGGAGCTTGGGTTAAAAGTAAGTACTTCTGACTTCTGGTCAATGCCACATATAAAAGCCTTCTTTCGTCTTCCTTATCAGCATCGCCCTCATACCTAGATTGCTCAGCGATAGTTCCTCTATCTAAAAAATGCCATTCATTTAATCCACCTCTTCTTTTTGAAGGCAAATAATTGTGATTTAATCCGGGAATAATGACGACGGGAAACTCAAGTCCTTTAGACTGATGTACAGTCATTATTTGAACGGCATTGGGAGTCTTATATGGATTGTTTAACCAGCCCTCTGGGTAATAGTCTTTAGCCACATAGTTGATAAAGCTTAAAAAGCTAAAAAGATGAAAGGATGGACTTGTAGAATTAAAATTTATTGTTTCAAAATCATTTATTACCTGGCTAAGTTTTCCAAAGTTGAAAAATATTATTTCAGAACGTTGAGTTGTTCGGAGAATACTCTCCGGGGTAGAATTGTCAATTAATTTATCTTCTAACACCTCAGCATCATTCAGGAAGTCCCAGAAAATTGCTTGCAAGGAGAATTCCCAATTTTTATCAATCTTGTCTAATTTTGGATGTTTAGTCAGTAAGTTGTCAATTGCATAATTTATCTTGTCGATTGAAATCTCTATGCTCGACAGGTTTAACCATTTTGTAATTAATTCTTCTCTAGTAATATCATCATACAAAAAATTGAAAATCCCTAAGGCCGCCCGTATTTCATCTGTTTCAAAAAGCTGATTTACCCCTGCTGTGATGTATGGAATATTATGTCTATCTAAAGCTTCGGCGATTGATGAAGCTTTATTCCATGTGCGTAATAAAATGCAAATATCTGAAAAGGCAATACCGCGAGCATTTTCTTCATTTTCCTTAAATGGTACGCCTATTATGTTATCGATATATGTTGCTACTGCTTCATTTTCTTCCTCTACCGAACCAAACCGATTATATAATATATCCTGCCCCTTATTAAAATCTTGTCTTCCATCAGATTCCATACCTTTCTCAGGAATTCTCTTTTTATTATTTGAAATTAGTGTTTCTGCCAATTTTGTTATGCCTTCAGAACTTCTGTAATTCACAGCTAGAGGTATTGTTTTAACCTCAGATGGCAGATATTTATTTTCAAACTCAATTATATATTTGTTGTTACTGCCTCGCCACTGATAAATATTTTGGTCATCATCTCCGACTACAATTAATTTGCAATTACTGATCTGTTGTAACCTATTAATTAATTTTTCCTGTATTGGATTAACATCTTGATATTCGTCAACAATTAGGTACTTTAAATTATCCTTAATATGATTGTATAAGTTAGTGCCTTCGCTAAGGCATTCCATTGCCTTTTCCATTATCATAGAGAAGTCAAAATAGCGTTTTGACATTAAAGTTCTTTGGTATTTCTCCTTTGCAGACAGGATATTTTCTGATAAGCTTGAGCCTTCTACTTTATCAGACTCTCGAACGATATCCATAATCCTAACAAATAGCGAAGTGTCGATAAATCTTCGTAATGGAACTGCAGGGTTAGAAATTCTCGTAATGTCTTTCATTCCTACATGGTCGTAATGTTTATCTACAAATAGTTTTAATTTGATATCGTCAAGAACACTATAACTTTGGTATTGATATTCATTTTCCTGAAGCGATTTTAAACACCACCCATGGATTGTTCCTATATACATGTTAGCCATTCCTTTGTACGGCCCAACGTAATTAAGTATTCTGTTTTTTAATTCTGCTGCGGCTTTTTCAGTATACGTAAAAGCGATTATATTTTCTGGTTTGACATCGAAGTTATTTTCTGGATCAAGTAGATATGCAACTTTCCCAGAAACAGTAGTTGTTTTACCCGAGCCAGCACATGCAATAATTCTAAGATGGGTATCATTAGAAGTTATCGCATCCCATTGATTTACAGAAAAGTCTTCTCTATTTATCATGAACAAGTTTTAAAAATTAAAATTTTTTCTTTTGTCATTGTGTTGGAAAAATTATTTCTTCCAGGCATTCGTTTACTTAAAATATCTCTATGCAAATCGGTAATAATTTCCGCACCTTTGCTGTGTAAAAGTTCAGTTATAATTAAATCATTTTTAACCTCCCTATTGTTTACATATCTATTTCCTAACGTCCAAACTTGAAAAGCATTTTTGTCAAGTTTCAGCAGAATTTTATCAATAGTTTTATCCAGGTCATCTGTGAAATTAATGACTTTTTGCGCACGTAACTTTTCACTTTTATCAAGACTATCAAAGTAATTTTTTAAAGTTTTGGACTTTGCAAATAATTCTTCCTCAATCCAAATTCTAGGTTTTGAAGAACCTCCTAAACTTTCGGTATCAATTTGGGTAATTATGTCACGGTAATTAATTGATATCGTTATGTCAATTTCTTCAACAGGAATCCATTGTAATGGTAAATATGAAAATTGTCCATATGTAACAGTTGTGTGATTGTCACCATATGGCGGAGATGTTAGCAAAAGTTGATACTTTTTGTCAGTCTTTATAGAATCCAGTGAGTTACCCCAAATGACTTCCGCTTTTTTATTATAAGCACAACCAGTTAAGCGCTTATTTTTATTTAACACACTCATAAAATCGCATATATCGGCAATGCTTTTTTTACAAGTGTTGGCAAAGATTTTTATCGGTGATATGCTACGTGTATTTATATCTTCTTCAGAGCGTATATGCATCTTGAAAGTAGATGTTCGATCATTACTAGTTAACCTCACTGTCTCTGCAAGTGTGACCCAAAAAAACTTTCTAATTTTGTAGTCATTTTCGGTTAAGATAGCTCTTCTAATTCGGCTTAATTCGCACAGTACTTCAGGTTTGAACCACTTTCCAATATTTTTGAAGTTTACGTCAATAATTGTGGTCACGTCTTCCTTAATCTTTGCTTGAATTCGGACGTTCGCTTCATGTAGTTCTTTCTCGTCATAACAAGCTGTTTTGACCTGTCCAATTAACACTGAAAGTGGATTGATATCTTGCCCAAAAACATTGAATCCATATTTCATTCCTGCTACAAGTGTGTTACCTGCTCCCATAAATGGATCAATTAGTGAAGAATCTTTTGGTAGGAATGTGATTAGTGCATTAATAATAGATTCTTGCACAGATGGCACCATCATAGCCGGGTAGTTTAATAATTTTCTGATAAACTCTCTTTTGTCATGGTTTTCACCATTGAGAATTTCAGATTTTATTGCCGCTAGCGTTTGTGATATGCTGATATTTTCCATCATTTAAATTTGAAACAAAAATAGAGTTTAAATAATTTAATAATAAACCATTTTCTGTAATCTATAATCAATATGTAATTTTTAATTAAATGATGTTTAATTTAATCTCCGAATATTATTATAAGTAACGTTAATGCAGGAAAAAAATCATTATGATATATAAAAGTTTAGTCATAGCGAATAATTTTAAGTGTGCATAAAATCTGTCAGTCCGAGTTACGCTGCTGTAATAATCGTGGTGTTTCGCTCTAAAATACTCATTATCGATTGGCAAGTGATTATCATACTTCTCCAAAACAAATTGATATCTATGTTGGAGTTCAATTACAAACTTCCTAATTTCTTCTTTGGTAGCGCCTTCACTATATGTTTTAAAAATCTGAAGTTCATTGTAAAGTTCTGATAATTCTAGCGCGCAATCATGAAAATCCTTAGCCTTTAATAGGTAATTGCTTCCATTGTCAACTAATGAGAAAATTAGACTTATAACTGACAAGGCAGTTAGTGAGAATGCGGTAAGATTATCACTAATACTGCTTACATTTGATAAGTTATAAACTGAAATTAGCCCAAAAATTATAATGTATGCAGACAAGATACTGTTGCCTAAACTCGAATATCGAGCAGTGGTCTTCAGCCTGTTATCGGCTCCAAATCTTGCGCCTTTGGTCGACCATATTTTATGTTTTAGTTCTTCAAGAAAGTCTTTATCAAGATGTTCTTTGCCTTTAATTTTTTCGAAGGACATTCGTACAGTTTTTGATGAGGAAAATTTCGCATGGTTATGAGGACGTTATCCAAAGAAGTCGAAAATTATAATAGGGAATAAATGTAATCCAAATATTTTTTTCTTCAATTGCGTAGTTGCTAAAAATGCAACCGTATAAATACCTGATTTAATAAATTATAATTGGAAAAATTGTTACTTCGTAAGCAATTATATAATTGTTAAAAAAAGACTTTATCTGTACGTGTAATATAACGCGATTGTCTTATAGCGTCATCATCCTTTCAGGCATGATGTGGAAGAGCGTGAACATAACAGTTGTGACGTGATTCATCCTGTCCAATAGGTTCGAATTAAAATTCGATACGAGAGACACGCAATTGGATTGACTCCGTCCAAATATCTTACCAAAAAGTACAGCCACCTCAATAGAGATTTCATTCTAGAATGTTAGATTGTATTGTTAGGAAGGCAATGTTCAGTAATAATTTTATAGTATGCAAACGTACCAGCTGAACACTGCGACTTCTGATTAAGCCCTTACTTCCCGTTAATAATCCGGATCACCTCCTGCGGATCCATCTTGGTGTAGCTTGAAAAATCGTAGGCGGTGAGTGGCACGTTGCGGCCCTTGTTGGCATGGATACGGAGTGTCTTCATAAAGCCGCGCGCCGTCTTGTCGCTTGTACCCATCAGTATACTCACATCCTTGACATAAATGATTACCCTGCTCATCTTAATTCGTTTTTGGTTAGTACATCGGTTATACCTGATTAGGGGCTCAGGCTTAGATCGTTACGAAGAACGTAAAATATTCGGCACGCATACTATTTGTTTTCAAAATTTTAACTATAACGATTTCGTATAGTCACGATTTGTCCATATATGATGCGATTTGACGGGTTTGTTAACTTTTTCATAAAGACCGTTTTGATAGATTTTTGACAGCGGGTTTCGCAGGGGTTTGCCGGCAGTTTTGTTCGGGAGTTGTTCGGGGCGCCCCGAACAAACCACAGCGTTTCCCGAACCAAACCATAACCAAACCCGAACAAAACCATACCAAAGGCAGTGGCCCCCTGGGACAGAAAGCGGTAAAAAGCGGTAATTCCGGCCCTTTGACGCCCTTTTGCGGTAGACAGCGGTAAAACCCGGAACATAGCGGCAACGGGCTTGGACGTCAGGAAAATGCGTTTTAGTTTTGGTCCAGAATCGGGAAAGGTTCCCGCCAGTCCTGCAGGCTGATATGATAGGCTAATTTTTAAAAAAATGAACACATGGGAAAATTTGAAAAAGGAATCCTCGGCGGATTCAGGGGCACCATAGGGCCCGTGGTAGGAACAAACTGGCGCGGCATCGACGTGATGCGCAGCCGCCCCAAACGCAGTGGCCGCCAGGCCACCGACAAGCAGCTGGAACAGCGCATGGTGTTTGCGCTCGTGATCCGTTTCTTCAACCCGTTGCGCGGCCTGCTCGACAAGTATTACGGGCAGCCGGCTAACGAACGCTCGCGTGCCGACCTCGCCTCGTCTTACCTGCTCAGGGAAGCGACCACAGGCAGCTACCCGAACATCACGCTCGACTACAACAAGGTGATCATCACCAAAGGCGAACTCGCCGGGCCGCAGGACGCGGTGCTCGTGCCGCAGGCCAATGCCGTGCTCGAATTCACCTGGACAGACAACTCCGGGCAGCCCGAAGCCGTATCGACTGACCTGCTGCTGGTCGTCGTCTACAACCCCGAGAAAGCGCGCTTCCAGTTCGACCACACCGAACAGCGCAGCGCCGGCGCGCTCTCACTGTCGCTGCCCGACAGCTGGCAGGGCGATGTCGTGCACTGCTGGATCGGCTTTACGGCCATGGGCGGCTACCGCGCCTCGACAAGCCTGCACCTGACCGCAACCGTGCTGTAACACAGTGCTATGAACCCAATACCCGGAGCCGCCTCCGGGTTTTTTTGTTTACCGGGCAGGCGCATAAGAGGCTGTGCTGCAGCAGCTAGCGCCGTGCCAGGTTGTTTATCGGGGCATAGCCCGACCGGCCTGTCCGCTCCGGCCTATGTACGCGGCAGCCAGGGCACCGGCAGTTCAGTTCCCGGGTGGCGCCACGGCACTTTCCATTCGGTGCGCTACGGGACTGTGGCACAGTCGCAAACGAAATGGTTCCGTAAGTGAGATTCTACATTGTTTAAAGTTTTCATAAAATCATCAAACAAAAAGAAGCAACTGTTTAATTTTACGGAAACCATAAATCAATACGTATGAAAAAGAATGTTAAAAAATGGGCGGTACTGGCATTGGCCATATCACTTTTCGCTTGCAGCGATGACGACAACAACAGCAACAACCAGCAGACGATTGCGGAACTCGCGCAGGGCAATGCCAATCTGAGCATCCTTGTCGACGCACTTGAGCGTGCGGACCTGGTCACTACACTCAATGGCTCGACAGAGTACACGGTGTTTGCACCGACCAACGCCGCCTTCACCGCGTTCCTGCAGGCCAACGGCTTTGCCAACATCGATGCCGTACCGGTGCCGGTATTGAAGGAAGTGTTGCTGAACCACGTGATTGCAGGTGAGGAAACGGCTGCAGAGCTCAGCACAGGCTACGTCAAGACGCTCGCCAAAGGCAGCGCATCGGCGACCAACACGCTGAGCATGTACATCAACACCGCTTCGGGTGTGGTGATTAACGGCGGTACGTCAAATGGCGGGGCCACCGTAACCAGCGCCGACGTGCAGGCCAGCAATGGTGTCGTGCATGTGGTGGATGGCGTCATCGGATTGCCGACAATCGTGAATCACGCCAAGGCCAACCCGAATTTCTCAATCCTGGTGCAGGCATTGACGCGCAACGACCAGCCGGATTTCGCGGGCATTTTATCAGGAACCGCCGGGGCTCCGTTTACGGTTTTCGCACCGACAAACACCGCGTTCGGTGACCTGCTTACGGAGCTGAACGTGCCGGGCTTGAGTGCTATCCCACAGGCCACGCTCGAGAAGACGCTGAAGTACCACGTTGTGGCCGGGTCTAATGTGCTGGCGGCCTCACTGACCAACGGCATGATGGTCGATACCTTTGCCGGGGACAGCTTTACGATCAACCTGACCGGCGGTGCCAAGATTACCGACCAGGCCGGAAGGATCAGTACCATCACGGCGACTGACGTACAGGCGTCTAACGGCGTGGTGCACGTCATTGACAAAGTGTTGTTGCCGAGTTTATAATATATTACATGGCAGTAAATAGGAAAAGAGGCCCTCGGGCCTCTTTTTTTGTGGGGTACATTTGCGGCGTGGGACCGTACTGCAAACGGTGCCCGGTGGTTGAAGCGCCAGCCCGTGCACGCCCTGCATGACGCGGGTCCGCTGGCCTCAGTTCGCGCGGCGTTGCAGCGTAAAAAGCAGCGCGCCGACCCCCATGCCCGCAAGTACGGCAAGCCCTACGTTGCGCAGGCCGTGCCCACCCGGTGGGTTGCCGTAGACGCGCAGCGGTTCGCGCGACGGACTGAGGATGTTGCCCGGGTCGCCGGGCTCGTCACGGTGAGCCATCATCTTGAGGCGCAGCGCCGCCGAGGCGGTATTGATGATGGGTTTGGGAAACAGCTGGTAAAGGCGCGTCAGCGTCGCCGCTGTGAAGTCGGGAAACGTGTCTTTCTTAGGCCGCAGTGCGAGTTTCACCATACAGGCGGCCGTCTCGCGCGGGTCTGACGCGATCGGCGGGATCGACAGGCTGAAACCCGAGTACTTCGCCGAATGCAGGTTGCCCGTCGAGTTTTGCAGCTGCGGGTACAGGTTGCAGATGTGGATGTCGCGGTAACCGGACACTTCGCCCTGCAGGCAGGCCATCATGCCGCGGATGCCGAACTTGGTCGCTGAATACACCGCGCTGTAAGGGGCAGGCATAAAGCCGCCAATCGAGACGTTGTTGATCAGGATGCCTTCGTCCTGCCGCTTGAAGATCTTAATCGCCTCGTAGGCGCCATGCATGTAGCCGAACAGGTTCGTTTTGATGACCTGCTCATGGATGTCCATCGGGATTTCCTCAAATTGGCCGCTGGCCATCACACCCGCATTATTCACCCAGATGTCGATGCGGTTGTTGAGGCGCAGCGCCTCCTGGGCCACGCGTTGTACGTCCTCGGCGACCGACATGTCCGCGCAGATCCCGATGGCGACGGCGCCTGCCGCCCGGCATTGGGCTACGGTTTCGGTAACGCCCTCGCGGCCGCGTGCCACGATTACGACTTGCGCGCCCTCGGCGGCAAAAGCTTCTGCTGCGGCACGGCCCACACCGCTGCTGGCACCGGTAATGACTACCGTCTTGCCGCTGAGGCCGTTTTGTGTTTGGTCTTTTTTCATAGCAAATAGGGTATAGGTTGCCCATCGGCGGTGCATGGTCGCAGGCCGATGGTTATGTTAAGTTAGGGAGATTATCGGGAAGCCCGCCTGATTTTATGATAACTTTAGGGCTGGTGGAACGCGCGCCATCCCGCGGTTTCGCCTTGGCAATGCCATAGCGGGCAGCGACCCGCGGGAACGACGTGTATAAAGTGCGGTACGTGCCATGGGAGGCAGAAACTTACAGCGCCCAGTCGAACCATTCGTCGATGATGGTCGATTTCTCGTCGTTGATGTATTTGAGGAAGGCCTCGGCGACAGGGGAGAGGTTCTTGCTGCGCAGCCAGATCAGGTTCCAGTTTGATTTGATCGGCAGGCCCTTGACGGGCACGATCTGGAGGTCGCCCGACGCCAGTTCGTTCTTGATGCCGATGATGGGCATGATCGAGCAGCCCAGCCCGGCAATTACCGCCTGCTTGACGGCCTCGTTCGTAGACAGTTCCATTTTTTTTACCACGTTCAGGTTGGCCCCTTTGAGGAACTGCTCCATCACATAGCGCGTGCCCGATCCCTGTTCGCGGTAAATCAGCGGCAGCGTTTCCAGTATCGATTTTTCGGCAGGCTGCTTTGCGGGGCGCATTTTGGCGTCGCTGATCAGGAACAGCCTGTTTTCCATGAGTTCGACCTTGAGGATGTCGAGCTTGGCGGGAAGCACGGACACCAGCGCAAAGTCGGTATCATTGGCCGCGAGGCTGTCAATCACCCGCGCCTTGTTGGTCACGTCGAGCAGCAGTTCCACACCCTCATGCCGCTTCAGGAAATCCGCCAGGAAATAGGGCATGACGTATTTGCCCGTCGAGACCACCGAAATCTTGAGCCGTCCGCTGAGCTGTCCCTTATGGGCGAGCGTCTTATAGTTGATCGCGTGTACCTCGTTGATAATCTTCTCCGCCGCCGTGGCAATCTCCTTACCAAAATCGGTCACGAACAGCTGCCGCCCGACAATCTCGGTCAGCGGTATGTCAAACTGGTCCTGGAAGTTCCTGAGCTGTATGGACACCGCAGGCTGCGTCAGGTGGAGTTCTTCCGCGGCCTTGGTGATGCTCAGCGTTTGGGTAACCTTAAGGAAAACCTGTAGTTGGTGTAAGGTGTAGTTCATAAATATTGTTTATGTATGTCATTACAAATATAAATAAAAATATATGGTTTATTATCTTGAATTTTGCCACACCAATTTAAAATAGGAGACCATGAAAACACAAAATGAATTCCGGCTGATCCATGGGAACTTCTCACCCGAGGAGGCCCGCGAGGTACTGCTGTCGCTGATTGACAGGAAGATCGAATACCACAACCTCAGGGCGTTCAGCAACCACATCCGTTTCAATGACCGTATTGACAACTCGCAGTCGCGCATCGCCGCGCTGCAGGAGATGAAAGCCTCGGTCAGCGAACTGTTTGACAGTGCGGCCCGGTCGGGGCAGCGCATTGCCATCGACAGCCAGGTCACGATTACGCTGCTCGATGAAAAATAATGTCTTTGCGGGCCGCCGGCTCGTCATCACCACCATGCATGCCAAGGAAAGCGTCATCGCACCGGTGCTGGAACGCGACCTCGGGGTGCACTGCGTTACGGCGGGCGGTATCGATACCGACCGGCTGGGTACATTCTCCGGCGAGGTGGCGCGCCAGGGCACACCGCTTGAGGTCGTGCGCAGGAAATGCCTGCTGGGGATGGAGCGGCAGGGTGCCGATCTGGGGATGGCCAGCGAGGGGTCGTTCGGGCCGCATCCGTCGATCTTTTTTGCCCATGCCAATGAGGAGCTGCTGATGCTGATCGACCGCAGTAACGGACTTGAAATCACCGCGCGGCATTTGTCTCTGGAGACCAACTTCAATGCGGCAACGGTGGACAGCCCCGAGGCGCTGCTGGCGTTTGCAACCACCGCGCGCTTTCCGTCGCACGGCCTCATCCTGAGAAAAAGCAGCGGTGATTATTCGGAGATCCACAAGGGCATCACCGATGCCGGGGAGCTGCAGCGCCTGGGACTGCAACTGCTCGAAGCCTATGGCAGCCTGCATGTGGAAACCGACATGCGTGCGCTCTACAACCCGACACGCATGGCGGTGATCCGGGAAGCAGCTGAAAAATTGTCCCAGAAAGCACGGTCCGCCTGCCCAGGCTGCGGCACACCGGGCTACAGCATCATCCGGGCCAATCCGGGATTGCCGTGTATGCTGTGCCATGCGCCCACGCGTTCCACGCTGAGTGTAACGTACGGTTGCGTTAGATGCAATCACACGCACCAGGCACCCTTTCCAAACGACAAGCAGTATGAAGACCCGGCCTACTGTGATTTTTGTAATCCTTAAACCCTGATAATATGAACTTTAATTTATTGCTTGACAACCTGACCAATCCCGCGCTGCTGTTCTTCCTTCTGGGCGTGCTGGCCGTGCGGCTCAAGAGCGATCTGCAGATTCCTGAGAATTCATCCAAGTTTATTTCGCTGTACCTGCTGTTCTCGATCGGCTTCAAGGGCGGGCAGGAACTGGCCCACAGCGACTTCACGCTGGGCATCCTATGGTCGGCGCTGTTCGGCATCGGCATCGCGGTGGCCATCCCGGTATACGCCTTTTTCATACTGCGAAAGAAATTCAACGTATTCGATTCCGGCGCCATTGCGGCCGCCTACGGCTCGGTCAGTGCCGTGACCTTCGTCACTGCCGCCAGTTTTCTCGAAATACAGAACCTCCACATGGACGGGCATATGGTGGCCGTCATGGCGCTGATGGAAGCGCCTGCGATCATCGTCGGGGTCATCCTGATCCGGTTTTTTGACAAAGGGGATGGCGTGAAGACCAACATCGCAGCCATCACCCGGCATTCGCTGACCAACGGCAGTGTGCTCCTGATCCTGGGCAGCCTCATAATCGGGTTCCTGGCCAGCGAGCAGCAGGCCTTGGGCATCAAGCCGTTTACGACAGACCTGTTCAAGGGTTTCCTCGCTATTTTCCTGCTCGATATGGGCATAGTGAGCGGCAGGAAGCTCGGCGACTTCATCAGGAACGGCTGGTTTGCGTTGGTGTTCGCGATATTGATCCCGTTAATCAACGGCTGCATCGTGGCTTTGGCAAGCGGATGGGTCACTGAAAACACAGGCAACCGCTTCATCTTCGCGGTGCTCGCCGCCAGCGCTTCCTACATCGCCGTACCCGCAGCCGTCAAGATTGCCGTACCGAAGGCCAATCCGGGTTTATTCCTGCCGATGGCGCTCGCAGTGACCTTTCCATTCAACATCACCATCGGCATGCCGATTTACCTTTCCATCATCACTTTTAACTAAATACTAACACAATGAAAAAAAACATTTTTGCATTTTGCTTAACGATATTGGCCAGTTGTTATACACTGGCGCAACAGGGGAGTGAACGCAGCCAGGCAGCCCGCGATTCAGCTTACCTGAACCCGGCACGGGGCATCAGCGAACTCATAGCAGGCAACCGCCGGTTTTATGAGCAGAAAAGCGTCAGGCCGCGCCAGGACAGCCTTCGGTTGTTATCGCTCGAGACGGGGCAGCAGCCGTTTGCGGTGATTGTGGGCTGTTCGGATTCGCGCGTGCCCAATGAGATCATCTTCGACCAGGGGTTGGGTGATCTGTTCATCATCAGGACCGCGGGGCAGGTGAGTGCCGACGCTTCCTATGCGAGCATGGAATATGCCGTGCTGTTCCTGAAGACCCGGCTGATCGTGGTGCTGGGGCATACCGAATGCGGCGCGGTTTCCGCAGCCGTGAAGGACATCAAGGATCCGCCGGGGCACATCGGCACGCTGATTGAGAACATCAGGCCGGCCCTGCAGGGCGGGGGCCAATCGGTCAGCGTGAATGACGCGGTTCGGCGGAATGTCATCCGGCAGGTCGAAAACCTGAAGCGGCTGGCGCCCGTACTGAAACAAAAGAATGACAACAAGGAGATTATGATTGTCGGGGCGGTCTACAACATCCACACCGGCAGGGTCGAATTTCTTACGGAAACCATGTAAAGATAAGTTTTAACTTACCTTTGTAAACAGCATACAGACACAGATCAATGACACACACACCGCTCAAACGCTTCATCAACCTGCTCAAGCTCGACAGGAAAGACATTTACCAGATTTTTTTCTACGCCATATTCGCAGGGCTCGTCAGCCTGTCACTCCCGCTGGGCATACAGGCGATCATCAACCTGATCCAGTCGGGCCGCGTAAGCACCTCCTGGGTGGTGCTCGTCGTGGTGGTGGTGCTCGGTGTCTCGCTGATCGGGATCCTGTCGCTGATGCAGCTGCGCATCACCGAGAACCTGCAGCAGAAGATCTTCGTGCGCTCGTCGTTTGAGTTCAGTTACCGCCTGCCCAAGATCAGGCTGCGTGAGCTGTACGACAAGTACCCGCCCGAACTGGCGAATTGTTTTTTCGATACGATGACGATCCAGAAAGGTACTTCCAAACTGCTCATCGATTTCTCTACGGCGCTGCTGCAGATTATTTTCGGGATCCTCTTACTGTCCTTGTACCACGCATTCTTCATCCTGTTCGGGGCGCTGCTGTTGCTGCTGCTGTACTGCATTTTCCGGTTTTCGTACCAGAGCGGTCTGCGCACCAGCCTCAAGGAATCAAAATACAAATACAAGGTGGCCGGCTGGCTGCAGGAGATTGCACGCAACAACAACAGTTTCCGGCGCAGGGAGAATTTCAATTTCTCGCTGTATAAGAATGACAAGATCGTGGCGGCCTATATCGACAACCGCGAGAAGCATTTCGGGGTCATCAGGCGGCAATACATCCAGCTGATCGTGTTCAAGATTATCATCACCGCGGGGCTGCTGATCATCGGCGGGCTGCTCGTGATGAACCAGCAGATGAACATCGGGCAGTTTGTGGCGGCCGAGATCATCATCCTGCTGGTGATCAATTCCGTGGAAAAGATCATTACCGGGCTCGAGACGCTGTATGACGTGCTCACGGCGGTCGAGAAGATCGGCCAGATTACCGATTTGCAGACGGAGACGCCCGACATCAAGAACCAGCACTGCGTGTTTGACAGCATCACGCTGGAGACGGCCAACCTGAAGTTCCGTTTTCCGGACGCCGCCGATTACACCCTGCATGACATTTCGCTCAAGATTGAGCCCGGCGAGCGCATCCTGCTGCGCGGCGAAAACGGATCGGGGAAAACCACGCTGCTGCGCGTGCTTTCGGGGCTGCTGGAGCCGTCATTTGGCGCGGTATTCATCAACGACGACACCTACAAGAAAATGGACCTCGCGCAATACCGTTCGCACATCGGTGTGATCATACACGGCGAAACCCCGTTTGAGGGCAGTGTTCTGGAAAACATCACTTTCAACAACCCCGATGTGATGCACGAGGATGTGAAGTGGGCGATAGAGGCCGTGGGGCTGGGTGGCTTTATCAAGTCGCTGCCGAAGGGACTCGAAACCAGGATACATCCGGAAGGCCATCAGCTGACGTCGTCAAACGCCCAAAAGATCCTGCTCGCCCGAAGCATCGTGACGCGGCCGCGCATCCTGTTTTATGAAGACCCAACCGATAAGATGGACGACGGGGCAGCCCGTGACATCATCGACTTTATTACCGATGCACGACACCCGTGGACGGTGATGGTATCGTCGAGGAACCCGTATTGGGAAGCGCACAGTTCGCGCGTCATCACGATGCAGCAGGGACAGATTGTTGAAGATAAAAAACGCCGGTAACATGCTGAACATATCCAAAGAAAACCCGATTACGGAAAACATTTCCCATTTTACCACGGTGCGGAACCTCGAAAACCGGCCTGACTACAAGGTGCTCAATAAGATCATCTGGGCCGTGTCGCTGGTCTGCCTGATCATCCTGTTCCTGCCCTGGACACAGAGCATCTCGGGCGCGGGCGCCGTAACCACCCTGACGCCGGACCAAAGGCCACAGACCGTGCAGTCCGCCATAGCGGGCAGGATTGAGAAGTGGTATGTGAAGGAAGGCGACCTCGTCAAAAAAGGGGACACCATCCTTTTTATTTCGGAAATCAAGGAAGACTACCTGGACCCGAACCTCGTCGGCAATACCAAAGACCAGATGCAGGCCAAGGAAATGGCGCAGCGCTCTTATGCCGGTAAGGTTGACGCGCTGTCGCTGCAGATCGCCGCCATCGAGAACGAGAAGAAAATCAAATTGCAGCAGGCAAAGAACAAAATCCGCCAGGCGCTGCTCAAAGTAAAAAGCGACAGCATGGACCTGATTGCGGTGCGCACGCAGGTGAAGATCGCGACCACGCAGTTCAACCGCTCGCTGACACTCAACAAGGAAGGCCTCAAACCGCTGACCGATGTCGAGGAGAAACGCCTCAAGCTCCAGGATGTCGAGGCGAAAATCATCACCCAGGAGAATAAATACATCGGATCACAGAACGAGTACCTGAATGCCCGCGCGGAAGTCAACCGCATCCTGGCCGAGTATGCCGAGAAATCGGCCAAGGCGCAGAGCGAGCAGTACACCGCGCGCAGCAGCGAGTATGACACCAAGGCGCAGGTCAACAAGCTCAAAAACCAGTACAACAACTACAGCATCCGGAATGGCATGTATTACATCACGGCCCCGCAGACCGGCTACATCAACCGCGCCATCCAATCCGGATTGGGCGAAACCATAAAGGAAGGGACTGAAATCGTAAGCATCATGCCTGCGGCATATGATATTGCGGTCGAGACCTATGTGAGTCCGAATGACCTGCCACTGATCCATAAAGGCGAAAAAGTGCGTGTATGGTTTGACGGCTGGCCGACGATCGTATTCTCAGGCTGGCCTGACATGAGCTATGGGACCTTTGGCGGAAAGATTGTCGCGGTGGAGAATTTCATCAGTCCGAATGGCAAGTTCCGCGTACTGATCGCACCGGACCGCGCCGAAGCACCCTGGCCGAAGCAGATCAGTATGGGTTCAGGCGTGCAGACGCTCGCGCTGCTTGAAGACGTGCCCGTATGGTATGAGCTTTGGCGCAGCCTGAACGGATTCCCGGCCAACTACTACACCCCTGAAACCAAAACCGCAAAAAAGTGACGGCATGAAAAAGATATTGGCGCTGCTGCTTTTTACGTCGTTCGTCCACGCCCAGTCATTCAATGCGGGGGAACTGTCCTTTAGCGAGTACCTCGGCTATGTCAAGAAGTTCCATCCGCTGGTGAAGAACGCAAACCTGCAGCTCGACATGGCACAGGCCAACTTAATGATGGCCCGCGGCGCGTTCGACCCCAAGATTGAAGTCGATTTCGATAAGAAGCGCTTCAACGGCAAAGAATATTACAGCCTGCTGAACAGCACGTTTAAGGTCCCGACCTGGTATGGCATAGAGCTTAAAGCCGCATTCGACGACAACGACGGCCCTTACATCAATCCCGAAAATACGGTGCCCGAGTCGGGGCTCACCTCAGTGGGGCTGAGCGTGCCGCTGGGGCAGGGGCTGTTTACAAACCAGCGCATGGCCGACCTCAGGAAGGCAAAACTGCAGATTACCCTCAGCCGGGCCGAGCGCAGGCTGCAGGCCGCCGAGGTACTGTCAGACGCCGCCGCCGCGTATTTCGAGTGGCGCAAATCCTACAGCGAGTTTCAGATGTACCGCGATTACCTGAAGAATGCAGACATCCGCTACACCGGCATCCGCAAGCTGATCGACAACGGCGACCGCCCTGCGGTGGATTCAGTCGAAGCGGGCATAGTGGTGCGCAGCCGGCAGCTGAATGTCGAGGACGCAAAGCTCAAACTCGAAAAGGCGAGGCTGGAGCTGTCGACGTTCCTGTGGCTTGACCGCACCCCTGTAGAATTGAGTGAGGCCGTACAGCCCGAAGAAAACATCCTGAAGACCGTCACCGAAACGCTGAACGTAAACCAGCTGGCACAGCAGCCCGATATCGAGACCCATCCAAAGATCGATGCGCTCAAGACCAAAATCGCGTTGCTCGATGTCGAGCGCAAACTCAAGGCCAACGCGCTGTTGCCGAAGATTGACCTGGGTTACTACTACCTGTCAGAACGCGCGAATGCGAATGCATACGGCCTCGACAATTACAAGCTTGCCCTCAATTTCACACTTCCGATACTGTTGCGCAAGGAGCGCGGCAGCCTGAAAATGACGAAGTTCAAGATACAGCAGGCCGAGCTCGAACTCGCACTGGAACGGCTGCAGCTGACAAACAAGATTGCCTACCGCAGGACCGAAATCGAGTCGCTGCGCAAACAGCAGGAGATTATCGCGCGGCTGGTGGCCGACAATACGGTGATGCTGCAATCGGAAGAGCGGCTGTTTTCTGTGGGCGAAAGTTCGCTGTTCCTGATTAACTCCCGGGAGAACAACCTGATTTCGGCACAGCTCTCGAGGATCAATGCGGAGAACCGCTTCCTGTTGTCGAATGCCGGCCTGTTCCGGATTATGGCCAGCCAAACCGAATAATATCCCACCGACAATCGCTGCGGATTTGCGACGCCGGTTACGATATCCGGTGAATTTTGTAACGTCCGCTTAAGATCCTGTAATAAAAGTCAGCTCGCGCGCTTTAATTTTATCATATCACTTTCGGTACGAAGACGACGGGTGTCAGTTCGTCGCGGAGGCTGTAACGGGGCATGTGCTTTCCACCCGTTCGTACATGCAGCAAACCCAACGTCGGCGCGAAAGCGGAAACCGATCAGCAACACGGCGGTCCGGAAATGATAAAGTCCCGAAAGGGACTTTTTTTATTGGGATAGCCTGGGGCGGGCATCAGGAGATGCCCAGATCACGGCGCAGCTGCTGCGTCAGTTTCTGCCGGACAAGCCCATAGGATGCTTTGAGGTACCGGGTCCAGTCGGCGTGGGTCAGCATGTGGTGATCGGTCACGGCAACCCATTTGTTTTTCCCAAACCAGGGGGCAGGCTTAAAACCGTAGGAGGCGACTTTTTCCTCATAATCCTCATCGGACACTTTGAAGGACACTACGGGCGGCACCGCATCGAGGTCGACCATACAGAACATTTTTCGTCCCACCATAAAGACGAGGTCGCTTTTCCATTTGATTTCCATTTCGGTGGCCGGAAACGACAGGCAGATGTCGCGGATGATGTCAATGTCCATGTGGCGTGTGTTTAAGTGTTTGTCGTCTGGGGCATTGCATCGCGGCAGCGTATCACCGCAATGTCGCCTCTCATAAAGATACGGATTTGCGCCCGGCTTTCGGATAAAAAAAAGAATGCGCGGGTAAAAGCATGGCGAGGCAAACTGTCAGCATGGCCATGCTTCTTTGCGCAAACTTTCGTAGCTTTACCATAACCCGCAAAAAGCGTACATTTTGGATATAACAAAAACGGAAAAAGCCCGCAGGAAGTTCCACGAGATCATTTATGAGGCCGATACCCTGGCGGGCAAATTGTTTGACCTGCTGCTGATTTTCCTGATACTGGTAAGCATCGCCGCCGTGATGCTTGAGAGTGTCGAATCGATCCAGGCGCGTTATGGTGCGGAACTCGAGATCGTCGAATGGGTGATCACGATTTTCTTTACGCTCGAATACATCGGTCGCATCATCGCGGTAAAAAGGCCCTGGAAGTACATCTGCAGCGTACAGGGCATCCTTGACCTGCTCGCCACGATTCCCGCTTATATTGACCTGGTTTTCCCGGGGCTGCATTTCCTGATATCGATCCGGGCGGTCAGGCTGCTGCGCATCTTCAGGATATTGAAGATGGGGCAGTTCGTAGGCGCCTCAGACCAATTGGTCCTGGCCCTGAAAAAAAGCAGGATGAAGATCATCGTGTTCCTGTTCAGCGTCATTGTATTGTGCGTCATACTGGGCACCGTGATGTACATCATTGAGGGCGCTGAGAGCGGATTTACGAGCATCCCTGTCGCAGTTTACTGGACGATTGTTACGCTGACTACGGTTGGGTTCGGGGACATCACGCCGCAAACCCCTTTCGGCCAGTTTGTGTCGATGGTGATCATGGTCCTGGGTTATGGGATCATTGCCGTACCTACGGGACTGGTCACGGCCGAATTCATGACCAAGGAAGGCGGCACGCGCAATAACACCCAGGTGTGCCCGAGCTGCAGTGCGGACCACCACCGCGACGATGCACGGTTTTGTTACCATTGCGGGCATTCACTCGATAAATACGCCAGCGACGGACTGGCGCCACCATCAAAAAACTGAAACATTTCAATCTTTATTGATAAGCCAAACGGCCGCAGGCGGGTGTATCTTTAGCGTTCAAATACAAGAAACCAATCTGTTATGGATACATTAGACAAAGACGAGCAGGCCGGCTACCGCGGTGTCATCGCGGTAGATCTGGACAACCCGCGTGCGGTAGCACACTGGATGGAACACTTTGAGGTCACCGAAGAGAAGCTGCGTGAGGCGGTTGCAGGAACGGACAGCAACCTGGTCAGCGCGATCGCGGCCTACCTGAAGCGTTAGGCGCCGCGGGTTCCTTCGGCCCGCCGGAACATACTAGCGCGGCACGTCGGTTCCCAGGACCGGCAGGTTGGTATTCCGCTCGGCCGCGGTAGCATCCTCGAGGTATTTTTTGCCTACCGCTTTGGCGAGTGAGAGTTCCCTGAGTTTCGCTTTTCCGGTATCGCGGTACTTCCTGACGAGCGTATCATGCGTGTAGATCGGGATCCACTCTTTACTGTTGGCCACGCGCAACAATGTGGTCGTCACGACACGGTGGGAAGCCGAATCGTGATCGGGGCGTGTGAGCTGCGTGACCCTGGTTTCTGAATAGCGTGGCTGCGCCAGCACAATTGCCGGCACAAGGAATAAAATCGATAAAAGGTATTTCATTATACTGCTGTTAGGATATGAGCAGGTTAATGGGTAGGTGGGGCTAAATTACGCCTTTCCTGCGGAGGTGTCCCAGTCTTTACCAATAGTTTAACAGCGGTATCGCAATTCGCTACCCGTATGGTGTTACATTGCGAATTTATCTGCCAGTCGCAGGATAAAAGCGGCCTGCGCCGGATTGATTTTAGTCAGCGCCGCGGATACGCTGAACCATTCCGCACGGTCCACTTCGGGTATGGTCAGGCGCTTTCCGGACTTGTAGGGCCACTCAATCTCGATGGTATTGCTTTTTATGTTTTGCGCATCGATGTCCATGTGCAGCGCCCACGCGTGCACAATTTTGCCGGATTTGAGTTTTACGGACTGCAGTGTCATGAATTCGCCCGTGGGCGTCACCCCGGTTTCTTCCCGGCATTCGCGGATGGCGGCCTCAAGCGGTTGTTCGTCACCGTCAAATTCGCCTTTCGGGATCGACCAGGCGCCCGCATCCTTGTGTTGCCAGAACGGCCCGCCGGGGTGGACGAGCAACACCTCGGGCTGGCCGTCGGTGTACCGGTATAAAAGAAGTCCCGCGGATTGTTTCATGGTATGGGCGTTGATTTCCCTAAGATACGAAATCTTCACCGCGTGGCATGCTAAACAGCCTAATATCGCTGCATCATGCTGTTGCGCATGGCGGCACATTTTCATACCTTAGTTCCCAAACCAAAAATCATGGAGAAGACTATCCGCTGGGGGATCATCGGCTGCGGCAATGTGACAGAATTGAAGAGCGGCCCGGCCTACCGGAAAACAAAAGGCTTTGCGCTGGTTGCGGTCATGCGCCGTGATGCCGCCAAAGCCGAAGATTATGCCAAACGGCATGGTGTGCCGCGATTTTACACCGACGCAGGGGCTTTGATTGCCGACCCGGATATCGACGCTGTGTATATTGCGACCCCACCCGATACCCATGCCCATTATGCGTTGAAGGTGGCCGCCGCGGACAAAATCTGCTGTATTGAAAAACCGATGGCCAGTGATTATGACGAATGCGTGATGATCTGCGAAGCCTTTGAACAAAAAAAACTGCCGTTGTTTGTGGCTTACTACCGCCGTACGCTGGAGAAGTTCCTGAAGGTAAAGGCGTTGCTGGACGAGATAGGCGCCGGGCGATCGGTGCGCTGGCAGCTCAGCCGCGTACCCAATGCCAATGACCGCTCGGGGCAATACCAATGGCGTACTGATGCAGCCATCGCGCGTGGGGGCTACTTTGAGGACCTGGCGAGCCACGGACTGGATTTGTTCACGTTCCTTTTTGGTGAAGTAGCCGCGGTGCACGGCATCAGTACGAACCAGCAGGGACTGTATAGTGCAAAAGACGCCCTATCAGCCTGCTGGATCCATCAGTCCGGGATCGTCGGGTCGGCGAACTGGAATTTCGGCAGCAGCGTGCGTGAAGATGTGGTGGAAATACACGGCAGTGAGGGAAAGATTTCCTTTTCGATGTTTGACAACCACCTGCCCATACTGTTTGAAAAAGAGGGCACGAGTCAATCGTTTGATATCGCACCGCCTGAAAACATACAACTGTTCCATGTCGAGGCGATGCGCGCCCACCTGGCGGGTGAGCGACCGCATCCGTCTCAGGGTCGGTCGGCGGCGCACACGACCTGGATCATGGACCGGATTTTGGGCAGCGAAACGGCACGGTGAGACGACCCGATGGCCCTCACTGTACCTCCAGATCCTCTTTGCGGGCTTCCCTGACACTCTGCTTAAAATCCTGCAGCTCTTCGGCCTCCTCAATCGAATGGGAGCATTGCAGGCTTTCGTCCTGCTCCGTCAGCTTGCTCAGGTGTGCATAGTACTTCTGGATGGTACGCATTTCCTCTTCGGTCATGTCCTCGATATCGACGAGGCGGTTGCTCGCATATTTGTGCGACGCGACCAGTTCGTTGAGCTTCAGTTGTATGGCGAGTGAATCCTTGTTCTGCGCCTTCTGGATAATAAATACCATCAGGAAGGTGACGATGGTCGTGCCGGTGTTGATGAGTAACTGCCAGGTTTGTGAGAAGTTGAAAAGGGGTCCGGTAACCGCCCAGGCGATGATTACCAGGAACGCACAGCAAAAAGCGGCGGTGCTTCCGGTAAGCCTTGATACTTTCGAAGCGAATTTTTCAAAAGTATTGTTATAGTTGATGGTTTTTTCATTTTTCATGGCTGTATCATTTTATTGGAAATAAGCCAGTTATGGCTTTACAAAATTAGCAGCCGGTGAAGTAGGAACGTTACAGGATTTGTGGGAAGGATTATAGATTTTAGATTATCCGTGTGTTGAATATTACTACTCTCTTTGGTTTTCGGTTCAGTCTATTCCTCATCGTCGTCTACGGTATGCGACTTCGAGTAGTTGCGCCATTTTTCGATGGCTTCCCGCATGTCATCAGGGAGTTCCGTGTCAAAACGCATCATTTCGCCGGTCACGGGATGCTCGAAGCCGAGGGTCTTGGCGTGGAGTGCCTGACGCGGTAATATCTTAAAGCAGTTTTCAACGAATTGCTTGTATTTTGTAAATGTTGTTCCCTTCAATATCTGGTGGCCGCCGTAGCGCTCATCATTGAACAGCGTATGCCCTATGTATTTCATGTGTGCCCGGATCTGGTGTGTCCTTCCGGTTTCGAGTATACAGGATACCAGGGTCACATAGCCGAAACGCTCAATCACCTTGTAATGCGTGATGGCCGGCTTCCCGATTTCAGGATCGGCGAACACAGCCATCTGCATGCGGTCTTTCAAATGCCTGGCCAGGTTGCCGTTGATCGTGCCTTCGTCCTCTTTCATGTTGCCCCATACCAGCGCGACATATTCCCTTTCGGAGGTCTTGTTCTCAAATTGTTTAGCCAGGTGGCTTAGCGCCGTTTCGGTTTTGGCGATGACCAAAAGGCCTGAGGTGTCTTTGTCGATGCGGTGCACGAGTCCGGGACGGTTGCTGCTGTTCAGCGGGAGGTTTTCAAAGTGGTACGCCAACGCATTGACCAGGGTGCCGGTATAGTTTCCATGCCCGGGATGTACGACAAGCCCCGGGGGCTTATTGACAATCAGCAGCGCCTCATCCTCATAAACGATATCAAGCGGAATGTTCTCAGGGTCAACGCGGTTCTCGAATGGCGGGTGCGTGAGCATGATGGTCACCACATCCAGCGGCTTGACGCGGTAATTCGATTTGACCGGAATGTCATTGACGTAAATGTCGCCGTTCGACGCGGCCTGTTGTATCTTGTTGCGCGTGGCATTGGCAATCTGTGACATCAGGTATTTGTCGATGCGCAGCAGGGCCTGCCCTTTAGCGACTACAAAGCGATGGTGTTCGAAAAGCTCGTCTTCGGGTTCCATTTCGGGTGTAAAATCAGTACTCATTACTCGGCTCCGGTATCTGTCGTATCGGTTTGGGTATCATTTTCCTCTTCAAAACCGACTTTCCCATCACCTACGACGAGGTCGATCTTGGATGATTTCAGTACTTTGTCGCCCGGCTTGAGGACTTTGCCGTTCTGCATCATCTCAAGCACCATGTCTTTGCCCAGGTAGGGTTTATAAGTGATCTTGCCCTGCTGCAGGCCAATGGACTGCAGTGTGGGCACCGCCTGCCTGAGCGTCTGCTCGATTAAATTGGGTACGCGGACCGAGTTGAATCCGCCGGAATTGATCTTTATATAAATCTTACGGTCTTCCTTCACCTTGGCCCCGGCCAGCGGATCCTGTTTCACGATGGTGAATTTAGGATAATCCGGGTTGAAATCAACCGTGTCGAGCACCTCATAATCGAGGTCGGCATTGTCAAGCACTTCCTCTGCCTGCTCGATCGACATTTTAGCGAGGTTGGGCACCGTAATTTCCTCCCCATGCTTCGTCGAAAAAGAGATCCATTGTAAAAGCAGGAAGCCGATTACCAGTAAAATCAGGAATGCCAATGCAAGTTGCCTGAAAAAAACTTTGCTGGTAAGGTAATTGCGTAAGCTCATGGGTTGAATGTTTCGGCAAAGATATAAAAATCCTGTATGTGATATGGATTGAAAAATTAATGATATTTTTGCTTAAACCAAATAATCAATACCGGATGAAAGTAGCCGTGGTCATGGGCGGATATTCTGACGAATCGGTGATTTCGCTGCGCAGCGGAAAGCTGGTCCTGAGTAATCTCGACAAATCGAAATATGAGGCGTTTGAAGTACACATCCTTAAGGACGGATGGCATGTGGTGGCAGACGATAAAAAATACCCGATCAACAAAGCCGACTTTTCCGTTGACATGGACGGAAGGCACATCCGGTTCGACGTCGCGGTAAATACAATACACGGTACGCCCGGCGAGGACGGCCATATGCAGGCCTACTGGGAATTGCTCGGACTTCCGTATTCGGGTTGCAGTTTTTACCAGTCGGCGCTCACATTCAACAAGCGCGATACCTTGTCGGTGTTGTCCAAATTCGGGATACCCCGGGCCAAATCCATCTACCTTTCCAAAGGGCAGGCCGTGTCAGTTGATGAGATTGTGGCGCAGCTCGGCCTTCCGTTTTTCGTAAAGCCAAACCAGTCCGGGAGCAGCCTGGGCGTGTCCAAGGTCAATGACCCGGCTGATTTTGACAAGGCGCTGGCATTCGCTTTCGCGGAGGACAACGACATCCTGATAGAATCCAACCTGAAAGGCACTGAGGTTTCGGTCGGCGTGCTGCACTACCGCGGACAAACGACGGTTCTGGGCCTGACCGAGATTGTTTCGCAAAATGACTTCTTCGATTACGAAGCCAAATACGAAGGCAAATCGGAAGAGATTACCCCCGCAAGGCTCGACAGGGAGACCGAGCGGAAAGTGCGCGAGACGGCGGCAAAGGCTTACGAGGCGCTCGGTATGAGGGGTTTCTCAAGATCCGATTTTATAGTAATGGACGGCGTTCCGCATTTCATAGAAATGAACACCAACCCGGGCCTGTCACCGCAAAGTATTTTCCCACAGCAGGCAGCGCATGCCGGCATCGCCTTTTCTGATTTGCTCGACAATGAGATTGCGCTGGCCCTGGAGCGCAGGACGCTTTGGAAAAAATAGGTATCTTTAGCATATAAAAACCCCGATGGTATGAAAGAGATTTTTGAATGGGAGCGCGTGCTGCTCAATGAACTGCCATTGGAGTTCCTGTACGAGGTCGTATTCAGGTCGGCCACGATGTTCATCATCCTGCTCGTGACCTTGAAAATGACCGGCAAACGGGGCGTCAGGCAATTGTCGGTTTTTGAAACCGTCATTATCATCGCCCTGGGTTCTGCCGCGGGCGACCCGATGTTTTACGAAGATGTGGGACTAATCCCTGCGATCACCGTGTTTTTAGTGATTATTGCCATGTACCGCCTTGTTACCTGGGTTGCGGGCAAGAACCGCAAGTTTGAAGAGTTTATTGAAGGAAAGACGGAATGCCTGATCAGTGAAGGGAAATTTTCAATTTCGTCTTTCAAAAAAGAAAGCCTGGCACAGGATGAGTTCTTTACGGAATTGCGACTGAAATCCGTCGACCACCTCGGGCAGGTACGGAATGCGTTTCTCGAAACGAGTGGGGAGGTGAGTGTGTTCTTTTACAAAGACGAAGAGGTGAGGCCCGGGCTGCCGATATTGCCGCACTACTTTGCACAAAAAAGTAAGCAGGTCCCGAAAGCGGGGCTGTACGCCTGTACGTTCTGCGGGCATACGCAGGAACTGGGTCCCGGTGAAGCGCTGTGCGCGGTCTGCGCCAAACCGGAATGGGTTGCCGCAATAAAAACGCTGCGCATTACCTGATTCCTGTATTTTATATTACTTTTGGATTTACCAATGCCAACACGATGAAAAGAGCGATATTTCCGGGCTCATTTGACCCGATCACCTTAGGACATTATGACATCATCAAGCGAAGCATTCCGCTTTTTGATGAGATTGTGGTCGCTATCGGCGTCAACGCCGAGAAGAAGTACATGTTCTCCCTTGAAGAAAGAAAGCGTTTTATCGAAGAGGCATTTGCCAATGAGCCGTCGGTTAGGGTAGAAACTTATGAAGGGCTGACAATTGATTTCTGCAAGAAGATGAAGGCCCATTATATCCTGCGCGGACTCCGCAATCCTGCAGACTTTGAGTTCGAAAAGGCCATCGCCCACACCAACAGGAGGTTGTCAAAGATAGAGACCGTGTTTTTGCTTACGGCTGCCAATACTTCGTATATCAGTTCGAGCATCGTGCGCGATGTGATCAGGAATGGCGGGCAATACGAGATGCTCGTACCGGAATCTGTAAGGGTGACATAAATTTTGTATTTAAATTTATTTTAAGATATTTGGCATTCATCTAACCTTCTTCGTTATGAACAAGCAGATTTTTGTTTCTTTCCTGAGTATTTTCAGTATTTTATTTTGCCGCGCCCAACAAGCAGGAGATCCTGATATTTCTTTTGGTAGTTCAGGCAAAGCTTATGCAGATTTAGGGTTCGCCGACTTTACTGTTATCGACCAGGAAATATTAAGCGATGGCAGTATATTATTAGCGGGAAGCAAGGTTAGTATAAACCTGACGCAATCCGATTATGAGGGCTATATTACGAAGCTTGATGCTAACGGCAATATCGATACCCAATTTAATGGGGGAAACCGTGTGTCAAATACAGATATATTGGGTTTTTCCTGTATGAGGGTACAACCCGATGGAAAAATAATCGTTGGAGGAAATACCCAATGGTATGGGATCGCGTTAGCCAGATACAACGAAGATGGTACACTTGATGAAACCTTTGGGATAGGAGGACAGCTGCTTTATGGAAGTTCCGTTTATGGTAATGTTACTGACATAAAAGTATATGCCGACGGGAGGATTTTAGTAGTTTCTCAGGTTAGTTATAACAATATCAATAATTTCAGGCTATCGAAATTAAATCCTGACGGTAGCCCTGATACTACTTTTAATAATACCGGTAGCAGGATAGTCGATTATTTTGATTATGAATATGCCTATCGGCTTGAGATACTTCCCGATGGAAAATTTGTTGTCGGAGGCGAGTATTTTGATTCAAGTACTCACAGCCACATTTGCTTTTATAAATTCAATGAAGATGGTACTTCTGATTTTGACTTTGGTATTAACGGCTGCGCATTTTTTTTCAATGCCCCTTTGAATGGCGAGGATTTTTATGCAATGGACATCCAACCGGACAATAAAATCATTTTTTCTGCCAAGAGAGTAAATTATTCTTCAGCTTCAAAACTAATTACGGGCAGAATCAACACAGATGGTTCAATAGACACCGGGTACGGAACTAACGGAATTACTTCTTTTAATACAAACTATGGTTTAGGAAATACAATGGGGGTTTTTGGTTTTACGGGGACGATTAAATGTCTTGATAATGGAGAAATCCTCCTGAGTACTGATATTTACAATTCAACGACCCAAAATTCCAATGTTATACTGCTTAAATATACTTCAGCCGGACAGCTTGCCACTGCTTTCAATGGTATGGGATATCTAAATTTCTCATTCCTTAATTTTAGAGACTTTGCACCAGACTTCGATATCTACGACAATAAAATCTTTCTGGCGGGCCATGCCAGGGGCGGTAATGCAGGAGAAAAAATTGCGGTCGCGAAATTTAATATGAATGGGGCTATCGACGATACTTTCGCAGCAAATGGAAAGCTGTTTATCACATTTCCTGAAGCTTCAGGTGATTTTGCCGCCGCTTCCACAGTGCTTCCCGATGGCAAGATAATTACTTGTGGCGGCATACACGGCGACAATGATTTTTACGGGGCATTGGTTAAATATAATTCAGACGGCAGTATTGATACGACATTTGGAAATTCGGGCAATGTAAAGTTGCTTGACAGGGGAATCATTAAAAATATTGCCGTGCAGCCTGATGGAAAAATCGTGACATGGAATGCTTCCGACTTTGGGATTTATAATGCGAAATTGTCAAGATTTAATGCCGATGGAACACCCGATAGCTCATTTGCCTCCTCGGGAAGCTATGCGTTTAACACACGATATATGACTGCCAGTGACATTAAGCTTCAGGCTGACAATAAAATTGTGATTTGCGGTAGGATTGATTCGGTCGTCAACAACTATGTCCTGGATTGTCATTTCCTCGCGCGATTCAATTCGGACGGTACACCTGACACATCATTCGGGACAGCAGGCAGGGTTGTAATGTGCGTGGATTTTGACCATAAATCGGAATTCAACCAGTTAATTATCCAGCCAGATGGAAAAATGCTTGTGCTGGGACATGTTGATGGCTTTAATGACAGTCCTTACACCCGGTCGGAAATAATGAGGTTCAATACAGATGGCACTATTGACAACACTTTTAACGCGGAAATTTCCAATACATCTAACAGCTATATCCAAAAAATGCGACTTCTGAACGATGGCAGAATCCTGCTCTTGGGCACCGTATTTGGCAATGGAGAAGACCAGGTTCGGGCTACATTGTCCTGTTTCCACGCTGATGGATCGTTGGACACCTCCTTCGGGGAGGATGGCTATGCGCAATATCTGTCGTTTTCAAGAGGATACGATTTCCAAATTTCTTTGGATCATAAAATATATGTATTTGGGAGTTTTGACAATGACCAGTCCGACGAATCAGCGTACTTCTCCATTATGCGCTTCACTCCGGAAGGAATGCCTGATATTACATTTAGTACGAACGGTGCCGTGTTGCTTGATTTACCATGGCATTACAGTTATTATCAGAATGCGCTGACATTGACTGCTGATGGCAAAGCCATGCTTACCGGCGCGGTCTACAATCCGGTAAACAATTCGTATGATTTTATGTTGGCGAAATATATTTTGGAGTCTAATCTTTATGTGGAAGATATGAGCGATGGCAAAACACTTTTTTACCCTAATCCTGCTGTTGATGTTGTGAATTTTACAAAAGATGTAGCTAAGACAGAATTATTTACGATAGATGGAAAAAGGGTGTATTGTCCTTTTTCTGATAATAAAGCCGATGTTTCACAACTAGTCAAAGGAATATACCTAATGAACTTTGAGACTTCGGATGGTGTGCACCATTCGGCAAAACTGATCAGGAAATAACAGGGGAATTCTCAAACAATAATTTAATATTTTCATAAGAGTTCTTCAAAGCTTCTTCCATTTCTTTAGGGCCAAGCCAGGCAACCTTTTCAATCCCTTCTTCCAATTGCGGCAGTAATGGCCCGTCGTAGCTGCTTCGCATCTCAAACCAATGCGTCACCTTGAGTTTATAGCGCCCGTTGCGCTTGAAGATGTGGTAGGTTTTCTGCAGTTTGTCGGTGATGACCAGCTTGCCCACGCCGGTTTCTTCCTCGACTTCGCGCAACGCGGTATACTCAATTTCCTCTCCTTTTTCGATGCCGCCTTTGGGTAAGTCCCATTTGCCGTTGCGGAAAATGAATAATACTTCGTTCTTTTTATTGTATACGATTCCGCCGCCCGCCTTTTGTACGGGCATCTTGCTCTTGAGCGTTTTCAGGATTTCCTTCTCGTCGGGATGGTATAAGTACGCTTTTTCGATTTTATTCTGGAAAATCCTGGTAATAACCTTCTTTATATCAGCGCTTTCGAGTAAAAATAACTGAAAATCCGTCTCCTTGACGATTTCATTTGTGAGGAAAAGCGGTTTGTCGTTTACAAAAACTTTATACATTTGTAGTATGATTTTCAATAAAGATACAGCCAGTAAAACTGCCGAATTGCTTTTACAAATAAATGCAATTAAATTGAATCCAGGAAATCCTTTTACATGGGCATCAGGATGGAAATCCCCGATTTACTGTGACAACAGGATCACGCTGTCTTTCCCGCCGATACGGAATTACCTCAAGGAAGAATTTGCCAAGAATATCGAAAAACAATTCGGAAAGCCCGACGTGATTGCGGGGGTTGCTACCGGAGCGATCGGCATCGGACTGCTCGTGGCTGAAGCTTTGGCGCTGCCATTCGTTTACGTAAGGCCTGAACCGAAAAAGCACGGCCGCCTGAACCAGATTGAGGGGTTCCTGCAAAAGGGACAGAACGTTGTCGTCATTGAAGACCTTATCAGTACCGGGAACAGCAGCCTGATGGCCGTGGAAGCGTTGAAGGAAGCCGGCGCCAATGTCAAAGGCATGGCCGCCATATTCAGCTATGGTTTTGATGTCGCCAATAAGAATTTCAAGGCCGCAAATGTAGACCTCTACACCCTGAGCAATTACGAAAGCCTGCTCCCATTGGCCGTGGCAAAAAAATACATTACCGAAGAAGAGGAACAAACCCTGATCGAATGGCGTGTGAGTCCGTCGACATGGGGCGTGGAAGTATAGGCACAATTCGCAGGCACAGCGTGAAACGCCGTTTTTCAGCGCCTTGGCGTCGTTAACGCACAACATTAACCTTTAACCTTAAACACAGAAAATGAATCTCGAAAGCCCGAAAGTTACCGTAGAAAAATCAGCGCAGTATTTATTTGATGCGTTGTCACAGGTGAGCAATTACGAAAAACTGATGCCTGACACCATCTCCAAATTTGAAGTGCTTGATGCGGATTCATTCCTGTTCGGATTGAAAGGCATGCCCGAAATCAAGTTGCGCATGAAAGACAAGATCCCGACGACTAAAATAGTTTTGGGCGCGGCAAGTGACAAACTTCCGTTTACGCTGACTGCCGCTATTTACTCAGTGTCAGATTCGGTTTCCGAAGTACAGCTGTTCTTCGAAGGCGAGTTCAATGCGATGATGGCGATGATGGTGAAAGGTCCGATCAGCAAGTTCATAGAGACACTGGCCACAAACATGCACAAATTATAAGGACCGCAATATTGGTTCATATGAAAGCACCCATTGTGGGTGCTTTTTTATTTTCCCCGAATCGGAAAGCTATAAAATTGACCCGTAATACTGTAATTTTTCCTTGAACGTAAAATGGAACTTTACAAAAATCATTTAAAATAAATGCATCATGGAAAATACCAAGACCATCAGCGTACTGAACGAGCTGATTGAAATCAACAACGACCGCGTAGAAGGTTATGAAACCGCGTCAAAAGAAACAAAAGACAGTGACTTACAGGCACTTTTCGCCACGCTGCAGTCGACAAGCCAGGCCAACCTCACAGAATTACGTCAGGAAGTGACACGCCTGGGCGGTAAACCCGAAGAAGGGACGCGCGTTACCGGCAAATTCTTCCGTGCCTGGATGGAAGTGAAAGCAGCCCTCACAGGCAATGACCGCCAGTCAGTATTGAACTCATGTGAGTTTGGAGAAGACAAGGCCCTCGAAACCTACGAGCATGTGCTGACAAACCATACTGCTGACTTATCAGCCGACCAGATTGCGATGATCAGGAAGCAACAGGCTGCGCTGCAAGGCGAGCATGACAAGGTGCGCGCACTGCGCGATGCCGCTTAAATAAATAAAAGCCTCCTGATAAAACGGAGGCTTTTTTTTTGATTATGTGGAGTATATTACAAGTTGTCGAATGACAGTGCATTCCGGATTCCCTCAACGCTGGCGGTGTTGTTAAAATAAACGAATGCCTTTTCCCAATGTTGTTCGAGCAGGTCATGGTGCAGTTGGTGCAACGTCGCATCCGCGTACCCCGAATAGAATAATTTCGGGACACCGTGCAGCCTCACGTAGCCTGTATCGGCAGTAGCGACCAGCGTCTCGGGCATCGCGGGGTAGCTTACGTTGCAAAACACTATGCCTTTTTTTCGAAACGCTTCGTATACCGACTCCTGCCACCAACTGCTATGGCGGAACTCCACCGCATTCGTAAAACTATAATCGAGTGCGTCAAGGAGCAGCTGCAACCGCGCTTCGGAATAATGGAATGACGGCGGCAACTGGAATAATATGCACCCGAGTTTTTCCCTGAGCTGGTTCCGGCAAACCTCATAAAACCCCGACAACTCGCGCGCGCAGTCCACAAACTTCCTGTAATGTGTTACGCCTTTGTACATCTTGACTGAAAAGCGAAAACCTTCGGGCGCCTTGGTATACCAGTTCGCCAGGGTCTTCTCCGTAGGAAATTTGTAGAATGTGCCGTTCATTTCATAGGTATTGAAGAACCGGCAATAGTACTCAAACCATGCCTTCCTGGGCAAATCTTCGGGATAAAATACACCCTTCCAATTGGCTTCGTTAAACGAGGAGCAGCCGGTGATGATGCTTTTTTTATCCATGGTGGAGTTTCTGGCATTTGGCGCAGAAAAAACTGCGTCGCTTTCCGGTCCCGGTGTATTTTTTTGCAAACGGCAGGTTACAGCGCTTGCAGGTTTTTTTGGTGTAGGCCAGCCAGTGTTTTTTCAATTCGGATTTCTTTTTCCATTCAAGGAATTCGAAGCTGTACTGCCGTGCTTCTCTGATGAGTTCGCGCAGCTTGGCATCCGGGATTGAACCGCAAAGCGACTCAGGGTGAAGCCTTACGCGATACAACACCTCATTTTTGATGATATTCCCTACGCCCGAAAATATGTCCTGCTCCAGCAACGCGTCACAAATCATTTGCTCAGGTATGGCAGCCAGTTTCTTCTTGGCCAGCCGCGCATTCCAGTTGTCGTTCATCACATCAGCGGTCCAGTCGTAATGGTCATTGACATCGCCTTCCAGCAGCTTTACGGCACAGGTATAAAAATTGATTTCACCATCGTTGAAGGTAAGTCCGATACGGGGCGCGACATCCTTGTGATCGTTAATGCGGTAACTCCCGAACATCAGCAAATGAATGCGTATGCTGAATCCCCGGACACAGATCAGGCAGTGCTTGCCCCAGCTTTTGAATGCGGTGATGTGCTGTCCTTCGAGCCGGGACAGGTCAATCCGCGCGGTTCCGTGCGCAGCAGTCACTTTTTCGCCAGTAAACGGCGCAAGCTGTTCTCTGAGTATGACGATGGTTGGGCCTTCAGGCATAAGATGGGAAATTGGTTCCGATTAATGGACTAAAGGTATTTCAACCGCTCTCAAGGTATTTTACAGTTTTGGAATTTGCTGTTGTAACATTGCAGTCCGTGCAGGTGTGTAAGTTGTAACAATAGCCGATAATAAGATAACCCTGTCGCTCAGTCCCGTACTAAATTTACAATACCGAACAAGCCGTTCAAACGGCGATCCTCAAAATAAAAAACCGGCAAGCGGAAAGTCCGGGTGGCACTGAAGTGAAAATGGTTGATGTAACGGATTCAACCACCCGGTTTTTTCACTTGTTTTGGTTTGGCGGCACGAAAGTGCCGCTTTTTTTTTAAGCAAACACAACAAATTATATTATGAAAAGCAACAACGCGCGTTCCGACGTCCATCAGGACTCGAAGAAAACTGATTTGTCAGTAAACACAGCTGACGCCAACAATAAATTCATGACCACCAACCAGGGTGTCCGTGTCAACGACGACAACAACTCCCTGAAGGCAGGGGATCGCGGCCCTTCATTGCTCGAGGATTTTATCCTGCGCGAGAAGATTACGCATTTTGACCACGAACGGATACCCGAACGGATCGTGCACGCCCGCGGGTCTGCAGCCCATGGATTTTTTGAGGTAACCAATCCGATCCCTCAATTTACAAAAGCAGGTTTTCTTCAGGAGAAAGGCCAGAAAACACCTGTGTTTACGAGGTTCTCCACCGTGGCAGGGTCTCGTGGCTCGACCGACCTTGCGCGGGATGTCCGTGGATTCAGCGTGAAATTCTATACGGAGGCCGGTATCTATGATTTCGTAGGCAACAACATTCCCGTATTTTTCATCCAGGATGCTTCCAAATTCCCGGACCTGATTCACGCAGTAAAGCCTGAACCGCACAATGAGATTCCGCAGGCCGCTTCTGCGCACGATACGTTCTGGGATTTCATATCACTGATGCCCGAATCGATGCACATGGTGATGTGGGCGATGTCTGACCGCTCCATTCCGCGGAGTTACCGGATGATGGAAGGATTTGGCGTACACACCTTCCGGTTCATCAACGAACAACATGAGTCCCACTTTGTAAAAATCCACTGGAAGCCTAAATTGGGGACGCATGCAGTGGTGTGGGACGAAGCCCAGAAAATCTCAGGTAAAGACCCCGACTTCCACAGGCGTGACCTCTGGGAAGCCATTGAGGCGGGCCACTTCCCGGAGTGGGAAATGGGCGTGCAGCTAATTCCTGAAGCCGATGAATCCAAATACGATTTTGACCTGCTCGATCCTACCAAACTCATACCAGAAGAACTGGTCCCGGTAACGATAATCGGACGGATGGTATTGAACAGGAACCCTGATAACTTTTTTGCCGAAACCGAACAGGTGGCTTTCCATCCGGGGCATGTCGTGCCCGGCATCGATTTCAGTAACGATCCGTTGCTTCAGGGCAGGTTGTTTTCATACACCGATACGCAGCTGTCGCGGCTCGGCAGCCCGAATTTCCACGAAATTCCGATTAATCGCAGCATTTCGCCCACACACAACCACCAGCGCGACGGGCACATGCGGCAGGAAATCAACACGGGTCGTGTGAGCTACCATCCGAATTCCCTCGGTGGCGGCTGTCCGTACCAGGCCAGGATTGCGGAAGGCGGCTTTGCCAGTTTTAACGAACGCATCGATGCCCATAAAGTCAGGCAGCGTAGTGACAGCTTTTCGGACCACTTCAGCCAGGCCACTTTATTTTTCAACAGCCAGACTGAAGTTGAACAGGGCCACATCATAAAGGCATTGCGTTTTGAACTAAGCAAGGTTGAAACCACTGCGATTCGGGTCAGGATGGTCGGCCTGTTGTCGCAGGTTGATGCGGGGCTAGCAGAAAAGGTTGCGCTGGGCCTCGGCCTCCCGGTCCCTTCAAAACCCGAATCACCTATGAACCATGGCGTGGGTGCTGACGCGGATGGCAGTCAGGAACCCAAACCGCTCCTTGCGCCACAACAGCCTTCTGATACGCTGGGTATGATCAGGAACCCGACTGTCAGTCCGACAATTGAAACCAGGAAAGTAGCGATCCTGTGTCATGATGGCGTCAATGAAACGCAGCTGTCAGCCTTCAGGGCGTTATTGGTCGAAAAGGGCGCAAAAGGATGTGTGATTGCACCACATATGGGATTTGTCACTACCGATCGCGGTGGCGCTGTGGCTGTGGAAGCCACCTTCCTCAATACCTCTTCGGTGTTATTTGATGCGGTGTACATCCCGGGTGGGACGGCAATCAGTATAATCGCCGAAGATCCTGACGTACTTGATTTCATTAACGAAGCGTATAAACATTGTAAGGTTATTGGTGCGGAAGGGGAAGGCATCGATCTTCTGGCCAATACTTATTTTGCGTCAAAAACATCCAATAATGAAGACGCGGGCCTCATTGCCGACAGGGATGGGCAGAAAGATTTCGGGCAGCGTTTTGTTGAGGCCATGGGCAGGCATCGTATCTGGGATCGGGAACCAAAAGTATAGTTTATTCAATCTTAATATTTATTTATGAAAAATACCAATAATTCAGACAAGAGTGGTTTCGTTGCTGCTGCATCAGACGCCGCCAATGACCTTCGCGCGTTCTTCATTGACAGTTTAAGGGACATTTACTGGGCAGAAAATGCACTGGTGAAAGCCTTGCCAAAGATGGCCGCCAATGCTACTTCGCCCCATCTGTCAACCGCGATCAGCGAGCATCACAGCATAACCCAGAATCAGCTCAGGCGATTGGAGCAGGTTTTTGAACTGCTCGGTGAAAAAGCCGAAGCAAAAAAATGCGAGGCCATGGCCGGACTGTTGAAGGAAGGTGACAGCATCCTCGCGGAAACCCAGCCGGGACCCGTCAGGGACGCCGGAATCATCGCCGCTTCACAGAAGATTGAGCATTACGAGATTGCGACCTATGGCACGTTGTGCGCCTTTGCGAAAACATTGGGTGAGAATGATGCGGCAAAATTGCTCATGCAGACACTGGCTGAGGAGAAAGAGGCCGACATGCTGTTGAGCGACGCGGCATACAATCAGATCAATTTTGAAGCTGCAGCTGAGTAAGTTGATTACCAGACTATTATCAAGACGAAAGCCTGCTGTAAGCAGGCTTTTGTATTAGGTTGAAGTATGCAAAGGTTTACCGTTCTGGCGAGTCCCTGATTTATACCATTTTTTAAAAGACGGTTAAGTCAGTACAGGCGCAGTAGCTTGAATCGCTGGTATCTCGGATAACGCTTTCTGTGTTTCCGTGATGATTTCAACGACCTTCTGATGCGCGTCGCTGAGTGCCACAATCAGATCGCCGTCCGCAGCCATGTTCAGTGCAAAGGCGATGGCGTCCGACTCGTCCGGGACCAGATCATATGGGATAACCCTGCCCGAAGATTCGATTCCCTGTACCACCAGCGCATTGATCTGGTCTATGGTTTTTCCTCTCAGGCTGTGTTCCTGCCGCACAATGATGTGATCAAACATGCCGGCTGCAATGGCCGCGAATGCGATGGTATCTTCATCTCTTCGGTCACCAATGCCTGCAATGATACCCACCTTACGCGGTGCATCAAAGTGTGAAAGGTAGTCTTTCAATGCCAGTAGTCCGTGCGGGTTGTGCGCGTAGTCAACGAGCACTTTGTACTGGCCCATGTCGAACAGGTTCATACGTCCGGGGGTGGTTTCATAGCTGGGCACAAACGTGCGCAGTGCCTGTCGGATTTGCGCGACGGGCAGGCCACCACAGTAGGCGGCGAGCGATGCGGCCAGTATATTGGCTATCATGAACCGGCAGCTTCCATTTTCGGTGAGCGGCATATTGAAAACCGAATCAATGATGATCCGTTCCGTACCTTTGATAATCACGATGTTCTCACCGCTGAGTACGGCAACGGGCCTGCCTCTGGCAATCCGACGCTGAATCAGCGGAAGCGTTTCATCCATAGAGAAAAAAGCGATGTTACAGTCGATACGGTTTGCAATCCTTTCGCAGTACAGATCTTCCGCATTCAGCACTGCCCAGCCGTTTTCCTTAACACTGCGAGCTACAACGGCCTTGACCTGCGCTAGGTCTTGCAGGTCCTCGATATCATTCAATCCGAGGTGGTCTTCCTGAATATTTGTAATGACACCAACATCGCATTGGTCAAAGCAAAGTCCGCCACGCAACAATCCGCCGCGCGCTGTTTCCAGTACTGCAAAATCGACCGTAGGATCGCTCAGTACGACACGGCCACTGTCAGGACCGGTAGTATCGCCCTCTTTGATCCTGTAGTCGCCAATGTAGATGCCATCGGTAGTGGTATAACCGGGCTGATACCCGGTTGTCTTCGCCATATGTGCAATCAGTCGGGTCGTCGTGGTCTTGCCATTGGTGCCTGTGACAGCAAATAATGGGATGGTACTCGGCGTCCCGGGAGGGTATAGCATATCGACTACGGCTTTGGCGACGTTGCGCGGCTTACCCGCAGAGGGTTCCAAATGCATCCGAAAACCCGGAGCAGCGTTTACCTCGAGGACTACACCGCCGCTTTTTCGCATGGGTACAGAAAGGTCAGTGGCCATAATATCGATCCCGCAAATGTCAAGTCCGATGATTTTGGCAATGCGCTCTGCCATGAATATGTTTTCCGGGTGTATGCGGTCCGTTACGTCTTCAGCCGTTCCTCCCGTGCTGATGTTGGCAGTCGATTTCAGGTACACGGTTTCTCCCTGAAGGGGGATGCTGTCGGGTGTGTATCCGTATTTGCTGAGTTGCAAAGCGGTGTCCTGGTCGTATTTTATCCGCGTAAGCGGCGCTTCGTGACCTTCCCCGCGACCCGGTTGGCTGTTAACCGATGCTATGAGTGAAGTGATATCCGAAATGCCGTCGCCCACGATATGTGCGGGGATCCTTTTGGCTGCAGCCACAAATTTGCCGTCGATAACGAGTAACCTGAAATCAGTGCCGGTGATGTATCGCTCAACGATAACATATTGTCCGTAGACCTTTGCTGCTGCCATGGCAGTTTTGGCAGCCTCCAAATCATCAATCCCGATTGTGGCGCCTTTTCCATGATTCCCATGCAATGGCTTGATGACAATCGGGAAGCCGATCCTGTCGGTGATTTCTTTAAGCCCTTCCTCGGTTTGGCATACATCGCCTGCTGCGACGGGAATCATCGCCTGGGCCAAAAGCTTTTTGGTCGAATCCTTATCGCCGGCAATATTTACCGCGGTATTGGATGTATTGCAGGTAATGGTCGCCTGGAACTGCTTTTGGTTTTTGCCGTACCCGAGCCGTATTTTCGAATTTTTCCCGAGCCTTGTCCATGGAATGCCCCTGGCTGCGGCTTCCTGCACGATGGACAGCGTACTCGGACCCAATCCGAAGCGGCGCTTGAGTAATCGGAGTTCTGTGATGTCGGCGTCGAGGTCATAGGGTTGGTTATCGCAAAGCGCATTGACAATCCTGAAGGCAGCCTCCACAGCATACAACCCGGCTTCCTCAACTTCATAGGTAAATACGATATTGTAAACGCCTTTGGTGCTGGTACTGCGTGTCCTGCCATAGCCCGCTTCCATTCCGGCCATGCTCTGTAACTCGAGTGCGATGTGCTCCATCACGTGGCCCAGCCAGGTGCCGCGTTCGACACGCTCAAAGAATCCACCACGCCGGCCCTCTGAGCATTCATGCGTTATCATGCCGGGGAGCAACGTCTTAAGTCTTGTGCAAAATCCGTCGATAGTATCGGTAGGGGAGTCTTCTTTGTCTTCGAGGTCGAGCCTGACCTGTATGAGTCTGTTCCTGTAATTGCTCCAGACATTGGGTCCGCGCAACACCTGGGTTTTCAAAATTTTCATGTTCTGGTGCTTAAGGGTTGAAATCCTACCCAAATGTCTGTCCAATAAATGTTTTTCCATTTACACCATTTGCCGATTTTATTACACAATAACACAGATGAAGACCCAAGTGTATAATGTTAAAACGTAATGTTGTAATGTTTACCGAAAGCGTACGGCTAGATTTGCACCCGGTATTCCAGCGGTCCTGGACAGCTTACTACGGCATTTATTTGGGAAGTGCCGACTGTCCGTACCACACTCGATGGGGCCTTAATCCGTGTACTCGTCAGGGCATAGCCCGGCAGCGCACACAAATTAAAATCTATGAAAATTAAATTACTACAACTGCGTACGCTGTGCGTTATGGCTTTCCTATGCCTTTACACAGCTACCGCCGAAGCCGAGATCCGTTCCGCAATGCCGCACAGCGTCCTTGTGGCAGCGGCACCTGTCGCCGTGCAGGCCACCAATGTCATGAATACTACGTTTGGCGCGCAATGGACCGTAGTGCCCGGCGCGACCAGTTACCGTCTGGATGTGAGTACGACGCCTTTTGGCCAGGGCAACGACAATGACTTTGTGTTTGAAAACCTGTTTGTCGAAAACGTAACCTACTACACCGTCACAGGCCTCAATCCTGCCACGCCTTATTACTACAGGGTACGGGCTATTGACGCAGACGGCGCTTCACAAAACTCAAATACGATCGGGCTGCTTACCACTGACGAGACTACCTGGGACGGCATCGGGTGGACCGACAGTGCGCCTACCGCCGGCATCAATGCCTTTGTAAGTGGAAATTACAACACCGCGCCGAACGGATCATTCACTTCGAAAAACCTGACCGTAACGAATGACGGCAGCCTGACCGTCGCCAGCGGAACGAATATTACTGTGGTTAGTACCATCACCAACAATGCGGCCGCATCTTCCTTCACCATCGAGAACAATGCCAACCTATTGCAGATCGCTGCTGTTAACACGAACGCCGGCGCGATCACCATTGACCGAAACGCCCTGATGCGCAGGCTGGACTATGTGTATTGGTCGTCACCCGTAGCAGGGCAGAACCTTCACGACTTTTCACCGGAGACACTGGCCAACCGCTTTTACACCATCACTGAAGCCGGTAATAACTTCACTGCGGTCGATCCGTATGTAAATAATTTCAGTCTTGCCAAAGGTTATGTGATACGTGCGCCCGATGTGTATGCCAATACGCCACAGTCCTTCAACGGGCATTTTACCGGTACGCCTCATAATGGCAATCTTTCGATTCCGGTTACTCTCGATGGGCAGGGGTATAACCTGATCGGAAACCCTTATCCGTCAACAATCAATGCGGCTTCGTTCCTGAACGCCAATCCGGGAATAAACACGATTTATTTCTGGACGCACACGGTACAGGGATCAGCACCCGGCGCCAATTACGCAACGATTAACGCCACTGGTGAGACGGCAGCCTCATCAACAACCCCGGAAAGCGATACCCCAAACGGAACCATCCAGGTCGGTCAGGGCTTTGTAGCGTACGTGAATACCGCAGGAAATGCAGTTTTCAACAACAACATGAGGGTAGCCAACAATGCAGACCAGTTTTTCAGGACAGCGGCGTCAGAAAGGGACCGTTTATGGGTTGGCCTTACCGGAGAAGGGGCGGCACGCAGTGAGATCCTGATTGGCTACGTAGAAGGCGCGACGAACGGGGTTGACAATCAGTTTGATGCAAAGCAACTGCTTTTGGAAGGTACCCGTTTATACAGCTTGATCGACACCGAAACGCCTTATGTCATTCAGGGGAAGACCAGTCCATTCACAGATACTGACAGTGTCAGGCTGGGTTTCATTGCTGGGCAGGCCGGCAATTATACGATCGCCCTGGGGAGACTCGAAGGCGTTTTTGAAGGGACGCAGGATATTTTCCTGAAAGACAACCAAACGGGAACAATCACAAACCTCAAATCAGGTGGCTGTAATTTTTTCTCTGAGGCAGGCACGTTCACTAACCGCTTCACTTTATTGTATACCAGCAACAATCTCGGTATGGCTGTACCCGTTACCACAGAAAACAAAATCATTGCCTTCAGGAACAATGCACGGATAGAGATCAGGTCGTCAGAAGTGGCGATAACAGAAGTATCCGTGTACGATACCGCCGGCAGGTTGCTGTATTATACCAACCAGGCTGACGGCAACAAAGTGCGGGTCCCCGGGTTGGACGCATCGGGCGCGCTGCTGTTGCTGAGGATTGGCACAGCCGATGGCCACCAGGTCAGTAAAAAGATGATCTTTTAACCAATACGATAATCGCAGACCAGGATAAACGCCCGCCTTACAGCGGGCTTTTGTTATAAATACAGCCCATGAATAAGTATCGGGGAGGTGCCTTAGGTCGCAACTTTTCGAAGCAATCACCGGACCTTCGCCTGGAACGTATTGATCGTTTTGTAATTCCTGTCTTTCATGACAATCGTATACCGGCCTTCTGAGAGGATCAGGCTCGCGGGCGTATCCCGGTTTGTGATCTCGATAAGATCTGCGGGTATGCCGTCGTGTTCGGCTTCCTTTTCCCGATAAGCCAGCACCAATACAGGACATTCCTTTATCCTGCTTTTGGGCACCGCATAGCTTTTTCGGGCGCCGTCCATCAGCAGCCAATCGGGTCGTCCGTGGAGGTAACGGGTGGCCGGGTGAATGATACGGCAGTCGGTTTGATCATTCGTAGCGCTGCCGTTAAACGTTTTGCCGTGGCTGTCAACCAGGATGACGGTTTTTTCGGTATGGGCCATTTCGATAAAGGGACTGCTGAGGGCCACATTGCTTTTTTCAGAATAGGCCGTTTGGTCGATCGTAAAAGGGTCGATGCCGGTAAGTTCCTTAAGCCTTCCCGCCATCGCTTTTTCCCAGCTTTTATTTCCAGGCGTGCCTTCGATGGCGTGATCCCAGCCGCAATGGATCAAAAACTTCGCTTCGGGATGGGCTTTCATCAGCTTCGAAATATGCTGCGCCTGTGCGATTTCCCGCTGTTTTCCGTTCGAGACGTCTTCGGCATCATAACCAAAAACGGTAAAACCTATTCGAATTGCTTCACGGATTAAATTCGCCATCTGGGGTTCATTGGTGTAATAACCGCTTTCCGAAGTGACAAACTTCCGGTTGTTGATCAGCGTGTCTGAAAGCGCTTCGAGTCCGAAGTATCGGTAGCCATTGTCGTATAATCCCTGCAACAAAGAGGCAGTGAAGACCCGGTGGCGTGCGTTGTGGTGGGCCTCATTGATAATGATGACTTTTTCGTTTTTGGAACGGTTGACAATATACGCTTTGGCATCGTATTTTTGGAATGACCTAAAATAAGCGCTGTCCTGTGCGGAAAGCTGCTGTGCGCGGCTTCCGTTTTTGTCCCAGTCCTGCAACGCTTTCTCATAATGGCCGCTGATCGAATAATCTGTCGCGCTGAGCTGGTACTTCCAGGGGACGGTGTCTTTATCGGTTTGCGCTTCGATGTCTTTGGAAAATTGATAGATTTCCTTTTTGGCCTGGCCTGAAAGGTTGCTGGCCAATGCGAAAAGGAGTACGGAAAGAAGCTTCGTTTTCAACGTAAATTTTAGGTATTGGTTTGGTTTATTACGTGCATCACCCTGATTGGATGCACAGCCCGGAAAAAGGATGCTTATGCGATGCCTGGATTTGTAAAGATTATTTCTTGTAAAATATCTTTCGTACGGTCGTATCGTTAAAATTTTTTCTCGTGGTGCCTGCCTCAGGCGAGTAAAAAAGCTTTTCGAGCGTACGGCTTTTCCACGCATTATTTTTGTCCAATTTGTATTTCCGTTCTGAAATGGCCACTTCAAATTGCTTCCAATTCGTACACAATGGCCTGTATTCTTCAAACGGCATGCGCCGGACATAATCCATGAACGGGATTTTTGTGTTTTTTGAGTAAATGTTTGTCAGGTGTATCCCGACCAGTTTTTCATCGTGGTTGTAAATATGGATCTCAACGATATTATCCCCATAATCATATTTGGCTTCCTCACGCCCGATCATTGCTTCGTTGGCGTCAAATGTCACGACTTCTGTAGGATTCATCAGACTGTCATAGGCAATCGTCGATTTGCTCGTGAGCTTTCCGTTCTTATCGTATTCCAAAGTTTCGGCGCCTGCAGTGCTCCAGGAAAATTTTTTATAGGTGAACACGGTACCATGGAGCGAACTCGAGCGTGTAGACTCTTTGACCAGGCGGTTGATACTGTCATATTCACGGGTGATTTTGAACGCCTGACCAGCATCAGCGGCATTTTCCTCACTGACAACCTGCAGGTTTCGGTTGTATGTTATTTTGCGGACCGATTGTTTTCCATGTCCGGAAAATTCCAGTTGGACATAGTCGATCTCCTGCTTTGGCGTAAATTCCAATGTTGCCTCGCTGAGCATGTCGCTGATGATTTGCGCGTTGGCAGTCGCGGAAAAAGCAAGAACAAAAACCAAAATGATGCTTCGTATCCTCATGCTGTTACTAAATTTTTTTGTGAGACGGTACTGATAGTTATTTTTCGGTTCTGTGGGTCGATACCACTCCGGTAGTCCTGTCAGAATAAATGTTGTCCTTCACATGGGTTAACGATTTGAAAATGATAAATGATACATCTTTTAAAGTTTCCCTGTCCTGGATCGAGACGGTATGCCCGGAGTTTTTAACCCGATACAAATCCACTTCGTCCTTGATACTGATCAAATTGCTCAAATCGCTTACGAACCCGTAAGTGATCACGGCATTGTCCGGGATTTTGGAAAAGTTTACAGGACCGAGCCAATCGCGCCGCGCTCCGGACTGCACCGCTATATAACACTCCTTATCCCAGGTTGGGAACCGAAAGCCACCGCCTGATTTTGCACAGCTGATGGTGTCATTCCCGCAAACCAGGGAAACGCTGACGTGCCGGAGCGATTTGGTTTTCCCATTTTCGTATACAACGAACGGGTGCACGACATCATGTTGTTGGCCTGCAGCGCCGGCAAAAGCCATCAGCAGTATGAACGCAAGGTTTTTCATAGTCATTTTTGTTTTGGTGCCAGGCCAAAATTTAACGGGTTTGCATGGCAGGAGCTTTTTCACCTTGCGGTTTTTTTAATTGCTGTTGTTTGGCTGTTTGTATCGGACCGTCGCGAATGCTTAGTATTATCTGTGTCACCGACAACTACCGGCAATTTTCAAATGTAACAAAAAAAGATTACGCGCCGACCAGGCAAATACAATTAGGACCGGTGTATAAGGGAGGGTTGATAGTATCCGGATACCAACTCACAAAAGAACTCCTATATTTGCACAAAACAAACCAATTATGACTCTAATCAAATCCATTTCAGGCATCCGCGGTACCATCGGTGGGAAAACCGGTGATAACCTCACGCCGGTTGATGCCGTGAAGTTTGCTTCGGCATACGGCACCTTCTTGAAAAACAGTATCGACACTTCCCAAAGGGAAAATAAAAAACTGGCCGTAGTCATTGGTCGGGATGCGCGCATATCGGGTCCCATGATCCACAATCTCGTCGTCAATACACTGATTGGCCTGGGCATCGATGTGATTGACCTCGGACTTTCGACTACACCGACGGTCGAAGTGGCTGTGCCTTTAGAGCTGGCTGACGGCGGGATCATCCTGACAGCTTCCCACAACCCCAAACAATGGAATGCCCTGAAGTTGCTTAATGCGAAAGGCGAATTCCTGAGTGGTGCCGATGGTGCGAAAATCCTTGAGATTGCTGAAGCCGAAGCGTTCGATTTTTCAGACGTGGATAACCTGGGTGAAATCACTTCCAATGATGCCTATATGGATATGCATATCGATGAGGTACTCAATTTGCCGCTCGTGGATGTCGAAGCCGTGAAAGCAGCGAAGTTCAAGGTGGTCGTCGATGGCGTGAATTCGTCGGGTGGTATCATTGTCCCGATGGTGCTCGAACAGATGGGCGTCGAAGTGGTCAAGCTGTATTGCGAACCCAACGGACATTTCCCGCACAATCCGGAGCCGCTGAAGGAACACCTCACGGACATCTGTGAGTTGGTTGTCAAGGAGCAAGCCGATCTGGGTATCGTTGTCGATCCGGACGTGGACAGGCTCGCTTTTATCAGCGAAGACGGCGAGATGTTCGGTGAGGAGTACACACTAGTTGCGGTCGCCGATTACGTGCTAAGTAAAACGCCGGGCAACACGGTATCGAATTTGTCGTCCTCGCGCGCGCTTCGGGATGTTACCCAAAAGCACAACGGCTCGTACGAAGCCAGCGCGGTCGGTGAGGTCAACGTTGTCGAACTGATGAAGCAGAACAATGCCGTAATTGGCGGCGAAGGCAATGGTGGGATTATTTACCCCGAATTGCATTACGGACGCGACAGCATCGTGGGCATTGCACTGTTCCTGACCCATCTGGCCAATAAGAAGATGAAGGTTTCGGAACTGCGGGCTTCCTATCCACAGTATTACATGAGCAAGAACAAGATCGAGCTGACCCCGCAAATTGACGTGGACGCAATCCTTGACGCCATGACAAAAAAATACGCTGATGAAAACATTTCCACGATTGATGGGGTCAAGATTGATTTTCCATCCGATTGGGTACACCTGCGCAAATCCAATACTGAGCCGATCATCCGCATCTACACTGAAGCGCCTTCGCAACAACAGGCTGATGATTTGGCCGTAAGGATTATGGACGAGATCAGGTCCGTCGCAGGAATTTGATTCTGATCGGACCTGGGGCGGAACCTGAAAAGAAATTGCCTGGCGGTGAGTTATCTTACATGGAAAGCCGCTGTTGAGCCCGGTCATTGTTGGATCGTTATGGGGGTGCCTACAGCTACCGCGTCGTATAGTTCGTCAATTTCGTCATCAGTAACGGCTATACAGCCGTGCGTCCAGTCGGTCCAGCGATGGAACCTGCCGATGTAGCCCCGGCCGTTCCGCAGTCCGTGAATCTTGATGTCGCCACCCGGCGGTTTTCCAAGACGTGCTGCGGCCGCGCGGTCCGAATCGTCAGGGTAGGAGATACCCAGATTTTTATGGTACGCGCTGTTGGGATTTTTGGCATTGATGGTATACAAACCTTCGGGTGTTTTCATGTCGCCTTCAGACACTTTATGCCCAACAGGATTTTTGCCCAATGCAATTGTGTAGGTTTTTATGAGATTGCCGTCAGAATAAGCCTGCAGCTGCCTTTTAGATTTATACACTACGATGGAATCGATTCGGGTGCCAGCCGGGAGTTTTTTTTCCGGCCAGAAATAATAAACAGCAGTACAGCATATAACTGATATGAGAGCGTATAGAAGCATTTTCACAAATTTCATTTAAACTATTTAATTTCAAAGTAAATGTATCCGGATGGTTCATTGGCATTCATATCCCTGATTTGTAATGCATCGCCTTTTACGCCAATCAGGCTGTAATTTTCTTCATTAAGGTCTTCGCCATCGGTTTTGATAAGGCCAAGCCTTTTTTCAAATATCAGGCATTTTTCGGAAACCGTATAATTACAGCAACTGCCTAAGAAACCCTGGAAGTCTTCATATACGACCAAATCATTCTTATTGATTACTTTCGCGTCATGCCAGACAGGATAAGCGGTAATCGTGACGATGACAGCCCAGAAGATACCGCCCATCATAAAGAAAAACAGAGCGCTTAACATAGAAATCAAGTAAAAGGAGAAATAGATAACGATTTTCCTGAACCGCGAAAAGTAAAGCTTAAAAAAAGTAACAATCCCTGTCAGGTAAACCGAAACATTCAGGATGTAGGAAAGTTCATGAGTCAAACTGAATCCGATAACTTTCCTGGCGCTGAAATTCAGCAATGCGGCCATAAGCAGTATAAAATGCAGCCGGGTCAGTTTCTCACAGAATGTTTCTTTGTCCATACTAATGAAACGATGATTAATGATAGCAATACGGAAGCGATTACCGACGCTATAAAACTCCCAATGCCCAGGCTGCCAGTGAATTGCATTCTTAGGCAAAAAATCAGCCCCGCCACCAGCATTATTGTTAACCAATAGCCTAAAATCTTGTTGTGCGCCGCTTGATAAACAGGCATTTTGTAAATCGCAAAACAAATGACCAGCGCTCCTGATAAGGTGCTCAAATGCTGCAATATCCGATACCACGGAAAACATTGTATCGCAATTTGTTTTAAGATACTGATTCGTTGCACGAAGTAGCCATGCTCATGCGTAAAACTGTCCCAGAAAAGGTGCGATGCAACACCGATAAGCATAGAACATATGACCACGATGAAGTGTTCCCTGAAATACGCATTCCAATCTGCTTTTGCATAAATAGCAAACCTGCCCTGAAGATGAGAAGGCAGGTTACTGATCAGTGCTTCCCTGACCAGATTGTGAAAGGCCAGCGCAAGCAGGATACCTAAGGGCAGGTCAAACCAAAACATTCCTGCGACGGTATGCCCGTAAGTGCCATTTACCCTCATCCGAAGGAAGTATTCGAAATCCGGGGCCATACTGCCCACAATCAGGGCGGTCAACGAGAACGACTTTTTGGGCAAATAGGCCAGCGGCAACACAATTGCCGGATGGGAAAAGGTAAAAGGCATTATTGTTTCTGCTTCAAATAATAAGTCGTCAAAGTCCTCGCCCAATAGCGTGGCACCTGGTAAACCTGCTGCAGCATCGTCACGGTGTCATTAGACTTTTTGGCCGCCGTGTTGAAGTCATCCATAATAACTACCCATTCGGCGAGTTTTTTTCCTGTCTTTTCAATGACCTGCTCATCGGTCACATCCCAGTAATCTGTTTTCATCGCAAATGATTTAAGTATTTAAATGTATAAAAAACCGGTCGACACTTCGGCGTTTCATAATGTTTTTTTAAAATTTAACAGGATTCCGGCACAAATGGGGTTATCGGGTTTATATTTGTGTTGCTAAAGAAAACGCTATGAAAAAAATACTCTTGTTGTTGCTCGTCTTCCCCCTGGCCGGCAACGCCCAGCTGAAAGGCATTTTAAAGAAAGCATCCGATAAAGTGGAATCGGTGACCAAAGGGAACAGCGGCGTAGACATCGGCGCGGGCCTCAAGGAAGCGCTGAACAAAGGCGTCACTGAGCAGGTTTCCAAACTCACTGCCAGGGACGGCTTTTACAAAAATGAGGCCGTCAGGATCCTGATGCCTGCCGAACTGCAGCAAGTGGACAAGACCCTTCGCAAGATGGGTATGGCGAAGCTCGCCGATGAAGGCATCCTGATGCTGAATCGTGCCGCGGAAGATGCGGTGAAGGAAGCCACGCCGATATTTATCGATGCCATTAAGGGGATTACGATCAAAGATGCGAAAAACATCCTCATGGGAGATGACAACGCGGCTACCGTATACCTTCAGTCTGAGACCACGGCGCCGCTGTATGCGAAGTTCCTTCCTGTCGTGCGTCAATCCATCGGGAAAGTTGGGGCCGATGTCGTTTGGGCTTCGATCATAAGGAAATACAACAGTGTCCCGTTGGTGACCAAAGTCAATCCCGACATCAATGATTATGTCACTAATAGAGCGCTCGACGGCGTGTTTAAGATGATTACCGTCGAAGAGAAAAATATCCGCAACAACCTGGATTCCCGCACCTCAGATTTACTGCGCAAAGTGTTTGCGATGCAGGACCATAAATAAAACCATATGAAAAAGATTTTCGCATTGCTGCTCATTTTTACGTTGTCTTCCTGTGCTGAACTGCAACAGGTTGCGAGTCAGTATCCTCAGTTGGGCGGACTCGGGAATGCCGATATCGCCGCAGGACTGCGTGAAGCACTCAACAATGGCATTTCTAAACAGGTCACAAAGCTGACCGCCACCGACGGATTTTTCAAAAACGAAGCCGTAAAGATTTTGCTGCCGCCCGAATTGCAGAAAGTTGACAACACGCTGCGCAAGATTGGTTTGTCTAGTCTCGCTGACGAGGGACTGAAAGTATTGAACCGCGCTGCCGAGAGCGCCGTCAAGGAAGCTACGCCAATATTTGTGACGGCAGTGAAGAACATCACCTTCAATGACGCCAAAAACATACTGCTGGGCAACGACAGTGCCGCAACGTCTTATCTTGAAGGCGCAACAACTTCGGCGTTGTATGCGAAGTTTAGCCCGGTAGTCCAGTCGTCTCTGGCCAAAGTGGGGGCAGACAAGGTCTGGGCCAATATCATCACCAAATACAATGCGGTACCTTTGACCAACGATGTCAATCCGGATCTCAAGGATTACGTAACGCGGGAAGCGCTGAAAGGCGTTTTTAAAATGATTGCCGTGGAAGAAAAAGATATTCGAACCAACCTGAGCGCGCGGTCAAGCGACTTGCTGCGACGCGTATTTGCAATGCAGGATTGACCTCCCGATCACCTGCTAACAAATAAATAACAGAGTGTTAACATATTGATTCTGAAAAATGTATGATATTTGTACCATAATATGCACTCATATTGGTTTGGTTAGTTAGAGTTTTAAGGAGCCGGGATTTATTCCGGCTCTTTTTATTTTGATGACATCCGATTTACGAAATGCGTTCCTGCAACTGTCTAAAGTAGGCAAACGCCTTTACCAAACGCGTGCCGTACCATGAAAACATCTCGCCATCCACAAAGACAACCTTGGCGTGGTGTGTGCAGCGGCCCACCTCGAAGGCGTCCTGTTCATTGAATGGATAAGGCTCTGAGGACAGGAACACGATTTCAGGGTCGCCCTGTATCCGGATCTTTTGGATGTGCACTTCAGGATAACGCCCCTTGTCCGAATAGATGTTCGCGAAGCGGTTCGTTGACAGCATTTCGTTGATAAAATTATCGCTGCCGACAGCCATCCACGGATTTTTCCAGATAAAATAAGCCGCTTTCCGAATAGGGACGTCTTTTACGAAACGATCAAAATCCTGTTTAGCGTGGTTGATCTTGTCAATCCACTTGCGCGCTTCGGTACGGCGGTTGAATAACATGCCCAATTGCGAAATCATCTCCAGGCTGTCTTCCAAGGTCACAATTTCCGTCACCCAGACCGGTGCAATCCCGCGCAGTGAAGCTACAATCTCCGGTGTATTCTCTTCTTTGTTGCAGATGATGATATCGGGTTGAAGGAGTCGTATTTTTTCGACGTGCACCTTTTTGGTGCCGCCAACAATTTTTTTTGTCGATTTCAGGTGAAACGGGTGCACACAGAATTTCGTAATCCCTACGAGTTGTTCCTCAAGGCCCAGGTCATACAGCATTTCGGTCTGCGAGGGCACCAGGGACACGATGCGTGACGGCGCTTTTTCAAAAGTGAATACTTGGCCAAGCTGGTCTTTAAATTCAGGCATCGGAAAAAATTTAGCCAAAAATACTAAATAACTTTGCACCTTTGCAGGACCAATTCGCATGATATGAACATCAGGCTGCTCGCCATCGGGAAAACGGACAACAGTCATTTACAGTCGCTGATCGAAGAATATATGAAGCGCCTGTCATTTTATATCCGGTTTGAGCTCGAGGTCATACCCGACGTCAAGAACGCCAGGAACCTTTCCGAAGCGTTGCAGAAAGAGAAGGAAGGTGAGCAGATCCTGTCGAAAATCCAGCCCACCGACCAATTGATCCTACTTGATGAAAACGGCAAGAGTTTTTCCAGTGTCGCTTTTTCGGGGGAGTTACAGAAGAAAATGAATTCCGGCGTGAAGACGCTTGTGTTTGTTATCGGCGGGCCCTATGGTTTCTCTGATGCGGTATATGCCAAGGCGTCGGGGAAAATATCGCTTTCGCAGATGACTTTCTCCCACCAGATGGTGCGCCTGTTCTTTATCGAGCAGTTGTATCGCGGCTTTACGATTCTCAGAAATGAACCTTACCACCACCAATAATCCTGAGTGTAAGAGCTAATTTTTCGGGGAAGCCAAATTGAATAAGGCAATGGCTTCAACCGCCTCCTTGACATCGTGCACGCGCAGGATATTCGCGCCTTTGGTCAATGCCATCGTATTTAACACTGTGGTTCCGTTAAGCGCGTCGGTATTGCTGATATTGAGCGCTTTATAAATCATGGACTTTCTCGAAATCCCAACCAGTATCGGCAGGTTCAGAAACTGCAAGCGGTCGCTTTCACGAAGCAGCTCGTAGTTCTGTGGCAGCGTTTTGGCAAACCCGAAACCCGGATCGATAATCAGATCGCTGATGCCGTGACGCCTCGCTTCGGCCACCTTTTCCGAAAAATAAAAAACCACCTCGCGACTTATGTTGTCGTATAGGGCCAAACCCTGCATCGTTTTTGGGTCACCTTTCATATGCATCATTATATAAGGTACGCGAAGGTTCGCCACCGTCGGCATCATATCCGGGTCCAGATTGCCTGCCGATATGTCGTTGACAATTGCCGCACCTGACGCGACAGCGGCTTCTGCGACGCGACTTCGGAACGTATCTACGGAAATCAGCGCATCGGGAAAATGTTTTAAGATGGAGCGTATGGCAGGCACAACACGGTTGATCTCATCGGCTTCGGTGACGAGGGCAGCGCCCGGCTTGCTTGAGTAGCCGCCGACGTCAATAAAATGTGCGCCCTCCGAAAGCATTTTTTCGGTTTGTGCCAGAAGCGCCCCGTCGGAATCAAATCGGCCGCCATCAAAAAATGAATCCGGCGTGACGTTCAGGATGCCCATAACTTTCGGCACGCTCAGGTCGATGAGATTTCCTTTGCAATTGATGGTCATATGGTCGGTTTTACGTTGTGGTTGCGACTTTGTACTTCAATCTTATTTCCCTACTTTTGGAAAAATTACAAAACAAAGATACACCGAAATGAGTAATACCTCCCAGGAATATGATCAGGTGATTGCGACCTGCCGCACGCTATTTGTAAATAAAATGAAAGATTATGGCAGTGCCTGGCGTATCCTAAGACTGCCTTCGCTGACGGACCAGATTTTCATCAAGGCGCAACGCATACGGAGCCTGCAGGAAAATGAGGTGCGTAAGGTGGACGAAGGCGAAACAGGAGAGTTCATCGGCATCATCAACTATTCTTTGATGGCGCTGATCCAGCTTGAGTACGGTGTAGCCGACCAACCCGATTTTGACGAGGCAAAAGCCACACGCCTTTACGATGAGAAAATCCGCGTCACCAAAGCCCTCATGGAAGCCAAGAACCATGATTATGGCGAGGCCTGGCGCGAGATGCGGGTCAGTTCGCTGACTGATCTCATCTTGCAGAAACTGCTGCGTGTCAAGCAAATAGAGGACAATAAGGGCAGGACGCTCGTGTCAGAAGGCATTGATGCGAATTACCAGGATATGATCAATTATGCCGTTTTTGCCTTGATCCTGATGGATTTTCACAAATAACAACTCATTAACAGCCGCTGAAAACTGGATGCCCTATTTTTGGCAAAACTTAAAAAATCATGACTGCCAGTACTAAAAATTACACTGCCTGGACGCTGCGGATCATCGTTTCGCTGCTTTTTATCGTTTCCGCGGTAGCCAAACTGTCCAAAAGCGAATTGTTTGACTCGCCGTATTTTGCCATCTCGACATTCGAGGTGAAGCAGCTTTACCCGATGGGTTTTTCGGAAAGTTTCGCCCCCTATTTCTCAAGGATATTGATCGGGATCGAGTTGGCTTTGGGATTCCTGTTGCTTCAGAAAAACTTCCTGAGGCGGTTCATAATCCCGGTGACGACGCTGTTGCTGTTGGTGTTTGTGGGGCATCTGACCTACGTGACATTCATCAGTGGCGGGAATACAGGCAACTGCGGCTGCTTCGGGGAGCTGCTTCCGATGACACCCATTGAGGCCATTATAAAGAACGTGGTCGCCATCGCATTGCTGGCCTGGTTGTACCTGCTCCTGCCGAAAATTGAGCCCAAAGGCAATTTCTGGATTTTGACTACCGTATTGTTTGCCACGATACTCGGTATATTCATGCTCGCACCCATCCAACCGAAAGCCGTTGAGATGCCTGCCCCGGTAATAGGTAGCGAGCTTCCGGCGGACACTACCGCTTTACCCGAACCGGCCGGAAAAATTGAATTGCCCGAAGCCGTCGGTAAAGCTGCCGATACAGTAAAAAAGGCCGAAGCGCCGAAAATCCAGGACGCGCCTTCGCCGCACCAATCGGGGTACAAATCGTACTTCGCCGATATTGACAAAGGCAGGAAACTCCTGTGCTTCCTCGTCCCGGGCTGCGACCATTGCCGTGATGCCGCGAAGGAGATTACCGAATTGCGTAAAAAGGACAAAAACTTCCCTGAAGTGCGCATCATCTTTATGGATGAGGAAGCCGACCTGATCCCCGAGTTCTTCAAATACGCCGGCGCAGAGTATCCGTACAAGATTATCGGCGTGATCCCATTCTGGAATGTGCTGGGCAGCGGGAAGGACACGCCAGGCGTGAAATACCTCTGGAATGGTAATGAATACAAATACTACTGGGGCATTACCGACAATAAATTCAATCCGGCAGACTTGGAGAAGCTCCTCAGTAAGCCTTTTTCAGCACTTCCAAAAAAATAGCAACTCCGCGGATGATCCGATATTTCCTAAGTAAAGCCGGTTATGCCCTGGTGACGCTCTTCGGCGTGGTTACGGTCATTTTCTTTCTCTTTACGATCCTTCCCGGAGATCCGGCGCGCATGATGCTCGACCAGAACGAAAATTCGGAACAACTGGCCGTCATTCGTAAGAAATATGGTTTCGATAAACCGGTGACCACACAATACCTGTATTACCTCAACGACCTTTCGCCCCTGTCATTGCACAGCAAATCGCCGGAAGACTACACGTTTTTAAGCGATGGGAAATACAACGCCATGACGCTATTTCGGGTCGGGAATAATGAACTGGTTTTGAAGAAGCCTTACCTGCGCGAAAGTTTCCAGAAAAGTGGCAAGAAGGTATCGGAAATTATCGCCAATACCCTGCCGAACACCTTTATCCTGGCCGTGGCCGCCATCGTTATCGCGGTCGTTTTCGGGATCCTGCTGGGGATTGTGTCCGCACTTTACAAAGACACGCTGACAGACAGGCTCATTGCCTTATTCAGCACCCTGGGCATGAGTATCCCGTCGTTTTTCAGCGCGATACTCTTTGCATGGATTTTCGGTTTTTTGCTGCACAACGTGACCGGGCTCAACATGACCGGCAGCCTGTATGAAGTTTATGATTTTGGCGAAGGCTCATATATCCAATGGAAAAATATCATCCTGCCTGCGGTAGTGCTTGGGATCAGGCCGCTGGGTGTAGTGATCCAGCTGATGCGCAACGCCCTGTTGGAAACCCTGACACAGGATTACATCCGTACAGCAAGGGCCAAGGGTTTGAGCGAGTGGAAGATCATTCGCAAACACGCGCTTAAAAACTCAATGAATCCGGTCGTCACGGCGATTTCCGGCTGGTTTGCCTCGATGCTCGCCGGCGCGGTTTTCGTGGAGTTTATCTTCGGGTGGAATGGGCTGGGCAAGGAAATAGTCGAAGCGCTGAGCAACCTTGACCTGCCTGTAATCATGGGTTCGGTGATTGTGATTGCGGCAACATTTGTCGTAATCAACATTCTCGTGGATCTGATTTATGCGTGGCTTGACCCGAAAATCAGGTTGCAGTAATTGGCATAAAATGTGTATTTTTGTGACACTTCAAATCAGCCCGCAAGGTGGATCGGTACAGCGCCGTTTCTGCCGGAAGGCTTAAAAAAAAACTACAATGAAAAATATATTCCTGATGATGCTTATCGCCATCCCGCTGGTCTCCTGTGAGGCACAAAAAACCTTTTCGAAAGAGGCGCTGTCCGAAAAACTGAAAACGTTCGACGGAAACGACTCGAGCCTTGGGAGCATCCTCGAAAAACACAACGGCAAGGTGACCGTAATCGAAGTGTGGGCTTCCTGGTGCGGCGACTGTGTCAAAGCCATGCCTAAACTTAAGAAACTCCAGGCAAACCATCCCAATGTGGATTATGTATTTATATCGATGGATAAGGCCGAAGACAAATGGAAAGCGGGTATCGCCAAGCACGAACTCCAGGGCGACCACTATTGGGCCAATGATGAAAAAATGATGAAGGGCGCATTCGGGAAAGCCATCGACCTCGATTGGATACCCAGGTACATTATTGTGGACGCTAAGGGCAAAGTAGTAACCTACCGGGCCATAGAAACCGATTTTGACGCAATGGAACAAACACTAAAAACACTACAATAATGAGGACCAAGATTGTTGCCGGAAACTGGAAGATGCACAAAAATGCTGAGGAAACTGAAGATTTACTTAACGATTTGATTGATAAGCTTCCCGACGATAAGGAGGTACGGATTATTGTGGCTCCGGCATTTGTCAACCTGGCTTCGGCGGTGGACCACCTCGAATTTACCAATATCGGTGTGGCCGCTCAAAACATGCACCAGTCGGAATCCGGTGCCTATACAGGAGAGGTTTCGGCGGACATGCTCAAAAGTATTGGCGTTGGGATTGTCATCCTTGGGCATTCGGAGCGCAGGGCGTATTTCCATGAAACCGATGCGTTATTGGCGTCAAAAGTCGTTACGGCGCTGAAACACAATTTGGAGGTGATTTTCTGCTTTGGCGAAGAATTGAAGGACAGGCAGTCCGGAAACCATTTCAATATCGTAGAGAACCAATTGAAAGACGGCCTGTTCCATCTCGAAGCAAAAGATTTGGAAAACATCATTCTCGCGTATGAGCCGGTTTGGGCAATTGGTACGGGAGAAACGGCCACTCCGGAGCAGGCGCAGGAAATGCACCATTTTATCCGTGAGACGATTAATAAAAAATACGGCAATATCGCACAGGACGTTTCCATCCTGTACGGCGGCAGCGTAAAACCTGAAAATGCCAGGGAAATCTTTTCAAAACCGGATGTTGACGGCGGCCTGATCGGTGGCGCAGCACTCAAGGCTGCCGATTTTGCAGCGATAGTGAACGGGATATAATCCGACAGGAACACCAGATAAAAGCAGCTCCAGAGGCTGCTTTCCTGTTTTTAGTCGGACGGCCCGGCATGGGCGGGATGACGGAATTTCCGCTTGTAGTTGAGGAACCTGCGTTCAAAGCCATAATAGGAAACGGCAGCCATGATGACGGTGAGCGCGATCGCAGTCGGATAAAGCATCCAATGTATCGAAAGCCCTGCACGGCTGCAAATGCCTACGGCGAGCATGATGCCTATCGGATGATACATGTACAGCCCATAGGAAATGCGGCCCAGGTAACGGAGCGGCCTCGCCTCGAGCACCTTTTCGGCGCTGCTGTTTGTTGCCAGGTTCAGGATGATAATGCCAAACAACACGGCGTAGATTTCATTGTGCAGGTACCTGAACTGGCATCCCATGGACAATAACAGCATAGCGAGGGCGGCCGTACCGAGAAACAGCCTGCTGTCGCACAGCAGTTTCAACAAACGGCTTCGCTGAAAATATAGCAGTGCGAAAATGCCGCCGATCGCCATGCAGTCAATATTAAAACTATTCCAGAAACGCAGCAGTGTATCATGAGATGGCAGGCTTTCGGCATAATGCGACCGCAGCCACACGGCTACCGCGAGGTATGCCGCCACAATGACTACCATAAGAAGCCGCCGGTACTTTTTTATGTTTTTCAGCAATACGGGCCACAGCAGGTAAAATTGCTCTTCAGTGCCAATCGACCATAGGTGCGAGGCGTAGGGGACGGGCGTGAAAGCCGCGCAGGCAAGGTTTGGCAACAAGAATAGGTACATCAGTATTTTTGAGCTGAGATCGGAATAAATCACTGTTTTGTTATAGCCGGGGAGCGTAAAGATGCTGATGTGCGGCAATACCGCAAAAGCCAGGATAAGTATGAGGAAGTACAGCGGCCAGATGCGCAGGATTCTGCGCAGGTAAAAATTCCTGATATTGATTTGCGAGGCGGACTTTTCTTCTGCAAGCAGCAGGTAGGTGATCAAGAATCCGCTGAGCACAAAAAACAAAACCACGCCAAGCGGACCCGCCACTGAAACCGCCGGGACTGACGCGGCGTTCTCAAAACCAAGCATCGCCTTGTATCCTTCGATATGAAAGACAATCACCATCATGGCAGCAATGAAGCGCAGTCCGTTAAGGTTCGGAAAATATTTGCGATGTGATATCATTTTTAATGCTAGTTGTGCAGTTGGATATGAAGACACTTAGCTCGGTTTTGTGCGATGGGCTATTTTTTGTTTTTTGTTCAGGCTATAACAGGCCGGGAAAACTGTGTCCTGTGATCTTATTATCGCACCTTCGCCGGTATTCCTGCAGCAGTTCCGACATGACCGTGTTTTCCCAGCGCGAATAATTGTTTATATAAAAGTACTTACCATCAGCAAAGATTTCTATGTAAAGATGCGACTTGCTTCTTGATTTTATTTCGATAAACGTATGATTTACGGCCAACGTATCTTCAAATTTGCGGTTAAGGTCGTACCCGGATACCTGAAGTTTATCCTCAGAAAAAGTGACTTCAGTGACCACGGTCCGGATATCGCGAACGTGATAATACATCCCGAAAAAGAAGCAGGCAACAAGAAATAGATTGAGATAGTTTTGATACCCTGCAAATATCATGTTGCTGTCGTCATAATTTATTTTAAGGAAGACAATGATCAGAATGGGCAAAATGGATGCCACTTTTTTTATCAATCGGATCTGGAAGGAAACGTATTCGCCTTTAAAAATCACTGCCATGGCGTTGCTTGCTGATGTGAACCAAATATATCAAAAAAGTACCGTAGGGAAGTGATCCATGCGGTAAATTATCTGTGCCACCTTCCAGCGGGAATCAAAATGAGATGAAGAAATATGTTCGTTTCAAGTTTATGATTCTGGCCTCATGCTTCTTTGCTACTCATTATAAATTCCGTAAATTGCGCGCTCAAAACACACTGCAAAATACAGATGGAACAAGTAAAGCCCTATATTCCTGTTAATAAAGTAAGGATTGTAACCGCCGCGTCACTCTTCGACGGACATGATGCCGCAATAAACATCATGCGACGCATCATCCAGTCGACCGGGGTTGAGGTAATCCACCTGGGGCACGACCGCAGTGTCGAGGAAGTGGTCAATACCGCCATTCAGGAAGATGCCAATGCGATTGCGATGACGTCCTACCAGGGCGGGCACAACGAATACTTCAAATACATGTTCGACTTGCTGAAGGAAAAAGGCGCCGGACACATCAAGATATTTGGCGGCGGCGGCGGCGTGATATTGCCTTCAGAAATCGCAGAACTGCACCAATATGGGATTGAGCGCATTTATTCGCCTGACGACGGGCGCTCGCTGGGACTGCAGGGGATGATTAATGACCTCGTGAAACGCAGTGACTTTCCGGTGGGGGACAGGCTCAACGGCGAAGTGAACCATCTTGAATCCAAGAATCCGACGGCCATCGCACGCGTGATTTCGGCAGCCGAGAACTTTCCAGAAGTGGCAAAGCCGGCGATGGACCTTATTTATAAAAAGAATAAAAAAAGCAAGACACCTGTGCTCGGGATTACGGGAACAGGTGGCGCGGGAAAATCGTCGCTCGTAGATGAACTTGTGCGCAGGTTCCTGATTGATTTCCCTGAGAAGACCATCGGACTCATCTCTGTCGATCCATCCAAACGGAAAACGGGCGGCGCGCTGCTGGGTGACCGCATCCGAATGAACGCGATCAACAACCCACGTGTGTATATGCGTTCCCTGGCAACACGCCAGTCTAACCTCGCCTTATCCAAATATGTGGCCGAAGCCATCGAAGTGCTGAAGGCGGCAAAATACGACCTGATTATCCTGGAGACTTCGGGTATCGGGCAATCCGATACTGAAATCATGGATCATTCTGATGTTTCGCTTTACGTGATGACACCTGAATTTGGCGCCGCAACCCAGTTAGAGAAAATAGACATGCTGGACTTCGCAGATCTGGTCGCGATCAACAAGTTCGACAAGCGCGGTTCACTCGATGCCCTGCGCGACGTGAAGAAGCAGTACCAAAGAAACCACCAGCTTTGGGACGCTGATCCCGACACGCTGCCCGTGTTTGGTACCATCGCCTCGCAGTTCAATGATCCCGGGATGAACACGTTGTACAAATCGGTGATGGATAAGATCCATGAAAAAACCGAATCTGACCTGCAGTCTGATTTCCATATCACGCGTGAGATGAGCGAGAAGATTTTCGTCATCCCGCCGCACCGCACGCGCTATTTGTCTGAGATTTCAGAAAACAACCGCAAATACGACGCCGATGCCTTGTCACAGCAGCAGGTGGCGCAAAAGCTGTTCGGTATTTTCAAGACGATTGAAAGTGTTTCGGGCAGGCATCCTGTGATAACGAAGGCGGGCATCGACGATGACTCGATCCTATCGGCCATTGATGAAGGCCATGAAAACAGAATCTTCCTAAACCTGCTGCTCAACCAGTTCGACAAGGTAAAAATGGACCTTGACCCTTACAACTGGGAAATCATACTCAGTTGGGATACCAAGGTCAATCGCTACAAACACCCTGTCTACTCGTTCAAAGTACGCGACAAGGAAATCAAGATCGCTACGCATACCGAATCGCTGTCGCATACGCAGATTGCCAAAGTGGCGTTGCCAAGGTATGAAGCCTGGGGCGACATCCTGCGCTGGTGTCTGCAGGAAAATGTACCGGGCGAATTCCCTTTCGCTTCGGGTTTGTATCCTTTCAAGAGGGAAGGAGAGGACCCTTCGCGGATGTTTGCCGGCGAGGGCGGTCCGGAGCGCACGAACAAACGGTTTCATTATGTGAGCCAGGGTATGCCGGCAAAGCGACTGTCAACCGCATTCGACAGCGTAACGCTTTACGGCAACGACCCACACCTGCGCCCCGATATTTATGGAAAAATCGGCAATGCGGGCGTATCGATCTGTTGCCTTGACGACGCAAAGAAGCTGTATTCGGGTTTTGACCTCGTGCACCCGCTGACTTCGGTGTCAATGACGATCAACGGACCTGCCCCGATGTTGCTCGGATTCTTCATGAACGCAGCGATAGACCAGCAATGCGAGATCTACATCAGGCAGAACAACCTGGTTTCTGTCGTCGAGGAGAAGATTAATGAAATTTACAAACAGAAAGGTACCAAACGGCCATCCTATCAGGGTGAACTGCCCAAAGGCAATAACGGGCTCGGGTTGCTGTTACTTGGAGTCACAGGCGACGAAGTGCTTCCGGCCGAGGTCTACAGGGAAATTAAGATTAAAACCCTGGCGCAGGTACGCGGTACGGTGCAGGCCGACATACTCAAGGAAGACCAGGCGCAGAATACCTGTATTTTCTCAACTGAATTTGCGCTCAGGCTGATGGGCGATGTGCAGGAGTATTTCATTCAAAACAATGTGCGCAATTTTTACTCGGTGTCCATCTCAGGTTACCATATCGCCGAAGCAGGTGCCAATCCGATTACGCAGCTGGCATTCACCCTTGCGAACGGTTTCACTTACGTGGAGTATTATTTAAGCCGTGGCATGAGCATCAACGATTTCGGACCGAACCTGTCCTTTTTCTTTTCCAACGGCATTGATCCTGAATATGCCGTTATCGGACGCGTGGCCCGGAAAATTTGGGCGAAAGCCTTAAAATACAAGTACAAGGCTAACGAACGCGCCCAGATGCTCAAGTACCACATCCAGACTTCAGGCCGTTCGCTGCACGCCCAGGAAATCGATTTCAACGACATCCGCACGACCTTGCAGGCGCTGTATGCGATTTACGACAACTGTAACTCGTTGCATACCAATGCTTATGATGAGGCGATTACAACACCTACTGAAGAATCCGTACGTCGTGCGATGGCCATACAGCTGATCATCAACAAGGAATTGGGACTGGCTAAAAACGAAAACCCAATACAGGGATCGTTTATCATAGAAGAGCTTACAGACCTGGTAGAGGAAGCCGTGTTGCAGGAATTCGACCGCATTACAGAAAGAGGCGGTGTCCTCGGGGCCATGGAAACCATGTACCAACGTTCGAAGATACAGGAGGAGAGCCTCTACTATGAAACGCTCAAGCACAACGGTGATTTTCCAATCATCGGGGTCAACACTTTCTTAAGTTCCAAAGGGTCACCGACGGTAATCCCGGCTGAAGTCATCCGCGCGACTGAAGAGGAAAAGCAATACCAGATTACGATGCTCGAAGAATTGCACAAAACCCATGCAGGCAAGGAAGAAGAACAACTCGAAGCCATCCAGGAAGCGGCCATCAGCAACAAGAATATTTTTGAAAAACTGATGGAGGCGACGAAAGTCTGTTCGCTGGGGCAGATCACTTCCGCATTATTTGAGGTGGGGGGGCAATATCGTAGGAATATGTAAAAGGGGTTACCCGCATTCCGAGATGCGCTTCACCCTTGCCTCCATCGACCCCAATTTTTCGGCGGCCTTTAGATAATAGCATGCCTTGTCCTTTTGCCCGGTTTTCAGGTAGATCAAACCCAGGTTGTAGTAGGCGCTCGAATAGTTTTGATCCTTCTGTACCGCGGTTTGCAAATAGTCGATGCCCTTTTGATAGTCCCCTTTTTGGGCATAGATCAGTCCAAGGTTATAGTAATCCGGCGCGTATTCAGGATGCAGGCGTATCGCTTCAAGGTAGGTTTTTATCGCTTCGTCGGGTTTGCCGGTATAGAGCAGCGCGAACCCCATGGCACTGCGTGCAACGGCATTGTCATTATCCAGTGCTATCGCCTTTTTATAATCGTTAATGGCGCCCGTATAATCTCCGATGCCGCGTCTATACAATCCGCGGTCTACGTACAGTGACGCCGAATCTGGTGCGACGGCAATCATTTCGTCGTATTTTTTCAATACGTTTTGCGCGTCATTGCGGTCATAAAACTGTAGCAGTTGCGTGTTTAGGTCCATGATCTTCAAATCCCGGGAACTGAAGGCGCTGCGGCAGTTGTTGTAAAGGAAATTGATGCTCAGAAAATAATCCTCTGATTTTTTGTCGGTGACCAGTTTGTTGGCCGCCGTCATATCGTTGCAGGCTGCCGCCATGTCGCCAACCTGCTTTTCACACAATGCTTTTTGGGAGAACGCAATGAACGTTGGTTTTTTTTGAATGACCACATCCCACAAACGGATGGCTTCCTTAAAGTTTTTCGTTTTCGCGGTAAAATCGGCCTGCTTGATGAGCGCCTGGTAGGCGTCGGGTCTTATTTTCAGCAGTCGCCCGATCACGCCGAGTGCCTCATTGTATTTCTCCTGCCAGTCGTATAAGGTGGAAAGCTCAAAATAGGCAAACTCCGCAGACGGCCTTACGGAAATGGCCCTTTCATAATCGGCGATGGCTTTATCTACCTGTCCCAGCTGGTCTTCGATAAAAGCCCGTAATGTGTAGCCGGCGTAATGATATGCATCCAGTGCAACGGCCTGGTTGCAGTCGAAAATGGCCTTTTCGTACAGTTTTAGGTCGTGGTAGGCGCTCGCCCTTCCGGAGAAGTATCTCGCGTTCCCGGCATCAATTTTGATCAGTTGGGTGTAATCCGCAACGGCGCCGTTTTCATCGCCCAGATTATCTTTGAGCTGCGCTCTCTCTGAAAGGATTTTTTCGTTTTTAGGGTCTTTGGCCAAAGCCGCATCCATTTCGGCAAAAACCATGTAATAGTCGTTCCTCAGGCGGTAATAAGTGGCACTTACCGCGTAGCTTTCGGGGGCATCGGGATATTTTTCCCTGACAAGCGCGGCCGTTTTTCTGGCGTTGTCGTCCTGTTTAAGCAACATGAATACCGTAATCTTATTGGCATAGGCGTTAAAAAAATCAGGTTTGAGCGCAATGGCCTTTTCATAAGCGGCCAGGGCTTCGGGGTATTTTTGCTGTGCGCTAAAAACCAGGCCTTTGTTTCTGTAGGCCACGGCATTACCCGGATCGACAGCCAGAAGGGCGTCATAATCTGCCATGGCTTTGGCGTATTCACCCAGCTGCAGGTAAGAATTGCCGCGGTTGTTGTAGGCCAAAACCAATTTGGGGTCGGCCTGCAATGCCTTGTCATATTGGGCAATCGCGGCAGCGTATTCTTCCCGCACATACATTTTTTCGGCTTCGATGAAAAACGTATCGGCGGGTTGGGCGGCCAGCAAACCGCAAATCAGAAACGAAGCGACCAATAGTATGTTTTTCATAGTTACAAATTGTGCCCAAATATAAATGTTTGGTCAATCAATTGGCGGAAATTTTTAACTTTGGAAGAAAAGCATGCAGCCACTCCTGATACTCCATGGCGCCATCGGTGCAAAAGACCAATTTGATGCACTCGTGAAACAGCTTGAAAACCGTTTTGACGTGCATGCGCTCAATTTCGGCGGACACGGCGGTGCGCCCATGCCGACATCATTTTCGATTCAGGGCTTTGCAACCGAAGTCGCCGATTACCTCACGGTCAACAACCTCCGGTCAATGCATATTTTCGGATACAGCATGGGCGGATATGTCGCGTTGTATCTTGCAAAAGAGCAACCACAGCGGATTGCAAAAGTTTTTACGCTGGCAACAAAATTCCACTGGACGCCCGAAACCGCTGCAAAGGAAATCAGGATGCTCGATCCGGAAATAATGCTTGAGAAAGTGCCCGCTTTTGCAAAAATTCTTGAAAAAAGGCATCACCCCAACGACTGGAAAACGGTGTTGTCAGAAACCGCAAAAATGATGGTGGCTATGGGCGACCATAATCCGCTGGCACCCGGAGATTTCCCCAGCATCAGCGTTCCGGTAAGGATTTCGATTGGCGACAAAGATGCGATGGTGACTCCTGAAGAAACCCTTGCTGTGTACCGCAAGTTGCCTGACGCTTCTTTCATGGTATTTCCTGAGACGCCGCACCCCATTGAAAAGGTATCCGTGACCGCGCTGGCCGAAGCCCTTGACCGATTCTTTTCCTGAATTCAAACGCCGTCCTGGTTCACAAGACCTGCTAACAGTTTACAATACGTTGCGATTTCCTGCGTTAAAATGCAAACTGCAAAACAAGATGGATTTTAAAAAAGGACTGAAGGGGGCATTGATTTTCGCCGTATTTTTTACATTGCTGTTCCATAACCAGTATGTGGGACTAAACCTGCTGATCATCGAGGCCGCCGCGCTGATCTGGCTCGCTTTTACAAAACAGATCGATTTCACGAACCGCAACCACCTTATTTTTGGCAGCGGTTTTTTTATTACTGCGGTTGCCGTGGTGTTCGTTTTTTCGGATTATGCCGTGGTGATGAATGCCCTTTCGCTGTTTGTTTTTGTCGGGATTTTGATTTACCCGCAGGCGAGGTCATTGGTAAGTTCGGCTAAACTCTCCTTTTTCAATATCTTCTACGCTCAGATCCGTTTCATAGACGCGTTTTTCAGCGCTAAAGTCGGCGGAGGCAAAATGGCCCGCGCCCTGTGGAAATCACGCGTATTTTTTATACCCGTCATCGTGATTGGCGTATTTATCGCGATTTACCGGAGTTCTAATCCGGTATTCGACAAGCTGATGGAAAAGATTTTTACAAAAGTTGGGGATTTTCTGGACAGCATTTTCATCAATCTTGACCTGACATTGATTTTTACTTTTATTCTCGGACTGGTGATTTGCAATTATTTTTTCATCCGAAATACCAACGAGCAGACGATACGCGACGACGCCAACGCCAGCGATGAAATCGTCAGGATCAGGAGAAAGCGCCATTCGCGTGGTCTGACAACGGGATTGAAAAGCGAACTGCGCGCGGGCGTGTTCCTGCTGCTCGCACTGAATGCCGTGCTGCTGATTGTAAACAGCATCGACATTTACTGGGTCTGGTTTAATTTCAGCTGGAACGGCGACTTCCTGAAGCAGTTTGTTCATGAAGGCACATATTTGCTGCTACTGTCGATCGTATGCTCCATTTTGGTTGTACTGTATTTCTTCCGTGGCAACCTGAACTTTTATACGGGAAACAAGTTCATCAGGTCGCTGTGCCTAGTCTGGATCGTTCAGAATGCAGTCCTCACAGTGTCTGTGGGGGTGCGGAATTTTCACTACATCCGCTATTTTGCGTTGGCGTATAAGCGCATTGCGCTCGCGGTGTTCCTGCTGTTCGTGATTTGCTGGCTGTATACGGTTGCAGTTAAAGTGATGCGCAGGAAATCCGCATTTTACCTTGTCAGGACCAATGCCCTGGTATTGTATGTTTTATTGATTTCCGCGTCGGTTTTTAATTGGGACAAGATCATCGTGAATTATAATTTCAGCCATTACAGGACGTCATTTGTTGACCTGGACTACAATTCGGATTTTTCGGATAAGGTACTTCCCGAACTGGATAAGTCGGAAGCCGAACTGTCCGAAATCGACAAAATCCAGCAATCAAAATTCCATTTTGATACCGAGTTGATGCCGGCGACAATTTTCCACAACAAAATCGAAAGGCGCAAAAAGGAGTTTGTCAATACATGGGAATCCAAATCGGTACTCTCCTGGAATTACCCGGAATGGCAGGCGTACGAGACGTTGAAAAAACGAGAGAGATAGCGCCCGGCCGCTTAAAACGGGTACCCGATGGCGAGGTTAAATATCAGGTTTTCCTTGCGCCACGAACCGCTTCCCAGGCTGATATCATCGATGACCCAGCGCTGTCCCTCGGGAAGGTAGGGTTTACGCAACGGGAAAGCCAGATCGGTGCGCAGCACGAGGAATGACAAATCAAACCGCAATCCTACACCGGCTCCCACGGCGATTTCGCTGAGGAATTTCTTGGAGAATTCGGCTCCGGCCTTGTCTGCGTCTTTGTGCATCAGCCAGATGTTTCCCGCATCGACAAACACGGCACCTTTGACTATGCTGAAGAGCTTGGCACGGTATTCCGTGTTAAATTCGAGTTTGATGTCACCGGACTGATCAGGCAGGAAATCACTGCTTTCCGATGCGCCATTGTACGAACCCGGACCAAGCGAGCGTGCGCGGAACGCCCTGATGCTGTTTGTACCCCCGATAAAAAACTGCTTGATGTACGGCAGCTCGGTCGAGTTCCCGTAGCCATACCCGACGCCGGCAATGATCCGGCTGGCCAACACGGCTTCACCGCCGAGCTTGAGGTAATGCCTGAAGTCGTGTTCCATTTTTACAAACTGGCTGAACGCCACACCCAGGATTTCCTTTTCCTTACCGGCTTTTACATCGGCTCCAAGCGCAAGTCCTGCAGCGGTCCCTGCGAGATCGAGGCTGCCTTTATAATAGAAAGTGTTTTTCCTCGTAGTCTGCATCGTATTGGTGTAAGTGAACGAGTAGGTTGGCCCGAAAATCAATTGTTTCTCAATGACTTTTTCAAGTGTCTTATTGCCCTGCGCCTGCTCAAGATAAAGGTCGGTGACCAATGATGGTGCGACATAATTGATTTCCGTCACATTCAGCTGGTGTTCCTTGCGGATGTTTTCTTTCCACAGGTAACCGAAAGAACCTTTGAACGAGTTCAGGGAATACAGTTTTTCGCGTTTCTGGAATTCGTAGCCTAAAGTGGCTTTCGTCTTCGGTACAAATCCGCTCGATGATTTCAGTTTGAAAGGCGCAATGAAACGCGGCCAGGTCAGGCTGACTTCCGATCCGACGCGGTACACGTTGTAGCCATTGTTTTGGCCCGAAATCTGTGCTTCGAGTCCGCCGAAAACGGATACGTTCAGCAATTCCGCTCCACGAAAAGTGTTGCGGTTGCTCCAGTTGATGTTGAGTTCCGTTCCCGTATAATTGGCGGAATTGGTTTTTCCAAGAACTTCCACACGGATGGATTTCTTGGGCAGGGGCGTGAGGTAGTAGAAAGCGTCCAGTGCGCTTTCATTTTCCTTTGAAATCTTAAACTGATTTTTCACGAATTTGAATGTGCCGAGATTTACCAGGCGGTTCAACGAAAGGTTGTGGTCCGTCCTGTTATACACATCGTACTTATTAAAATACAGCGTGCGGTCGAAAATCCTCGGGTCAAATAGTTTCTTCCTGTCGATAATCGTGTAATCCTTGTATTGTACCACGCCGGTGGTGTCGCCCCGAACGCTGTCGCGCCGCATCCTGCGCAGGGAATAGTCAGGATACACGTAAATGTCGTTGATGGTAAACACCTTGGCGCCCTGCGATGGCATTTCATCCTTTGCCTTTACAAGCAGATCCACCTGGTAATTCCCGACGGTGCTGTCGACCTGTATTTTGAGGAAATCGGGGCTGAAAAAGTAAAACCCCTCTTCCTTGAGCCTTGCGTCTACCCGCGTGCGTTCCAGTTTAATCGTCTCCAGGTCATACGGATTTCCCGTTTTGAGCAGCGTCTTGTCGCTCGTGCGGGTAATTGCCTGTTCGAGGGCAGTCGAATCCTGCGGAAAAATCACGTTTCGGATCTTGTACTGCTTGCCGGGCATCACGGTATATTCGGCGCTAACTTTTTTGCCGCGCCTTGTCGAGTCAGAGCTGACCATCGTTTTGAAATAGCCGCGGTTCTCACTGTAATTCTGCAATATGTCGGCGTTGAAATCCAGGTCGACCTGACTGAACAAAACCGGAGGTTCACCCACTTTGGTGCGCAGCCAGTGCCTGAAGCCTTTTTCCTTTTTCGGCTCCCCCGCAAGATTGTAAATGAACAATTTAGGACGCAGGCCTAAGATTTTTGAATTGGGCTTCGGGCGCAGCAATACTTTAAGTTCGCGTTCGAGCGACTTGCGTTCCTTGCGTGAAATCAGCGAGTCCTTCACCTTGATCTTCCCTCCGGTATAAAGGTATTCCCCTTCAGGAAGGTATTTCGTATTGCTGCATGAATACAGTATCATCAACAGCAAACCAAGGCAATAGGGCAAAATCCGGTGTCTCATTGTTTTTTTGTATCGTTGGGTTGGTCAGCTTCCTTTTCTTTTTGTTGTTCCTGGAATTCCGCAGCTTTTCTTGCGGCCTCTTTGTCGCGTATTTCTTTCTCTTTCTGGCGGCGCAGGCGTTGCTCGCGTTTTTCTGCCTTGCTGCGGTGAAACAGTTCACGGAATTTGTCGTAATCCATTGTGATGATGAAGGCCACGCCGGTCTCGATGACCTGACCCTGCAGCGCCACCTGGTATTCGTTTTTGCGGTAAGCACGCAGGACGTACCTGCCGTCTTTTGACAATTGGTAATCGGCCGAAACATCGCCGGCGATCGTATTGGCCTGCTCATTAACCTGCTGTTCGCCTTCTACATCGAAGTTGCTTCCAACAGTTACTTTGAGGCGGTCATTGAGCAATTTCTTAGAAACGGCTACATTCAGGTCGGTTTTGTTTTGTCTTTGGCCGGAAGTATAGTCTTCAGTCGATTCGAGGTCAAACGCAATATCAACACCTTTAATCAGGTTGCCGGCCAGGTCATTGAGCTGCTGCGACAGGATCTTGCTGACACTTTGCCGGGCCATTCCCTCGGCGCTCGTACCCGATTCGCTTGCAAACGGATTTTCACCAATAAAACGGTTGAGCAGCAGCAATGCGAAAACCTGTTTGTTCAGTTCAGACGGCTCCTGGCGCAATTGGTCGAGTTTTGCCCTTGTGTTCGTCGTCACATCTGATGCCACACCATAATTCCCTTCGGGTAAAGTGATGTCGAACGTGATGTCCGGTTTGAGCAGTTCGCCTTTGAGGTTCAGCAACAACTCAAACGGAAGGCGCTGTTTGTAGGTGTTCCTGACGGCGGGCGTAACCGATCCCAATTGGTCATCGAGCAGGTCAATCGGGGCAACGTTGGCTTCGTATACCGCTGTCACGTTGATGTCGGCTGAAGTCGGCTCGCCGGTCCATAATATGTAGCTTCCCTCACGAATGTCGAATTTCCTTTTGATCAGGTTGAATGTCATTTCATAAGAGCCTTCCTGGAGTTCATAGCGTCCTGTGAGCGTGGTTTTCCCCGATTCGTCAATACCGCCTGAAAGCCTGGCTTCTCCTTTTACTTTTACAAAATCACCGTTGCCTTTATCGATGATCATCGTAAGTTCGGCATCTTTATCGATTTCAATATTCACGGAGACGTCAAGGCCCTTGAATGGTGTTTTACTGACCAGATCGGCATCGGTGAGCAGTTTTTCCGTCAGCTGGGGACTGTCCTGGTCGATGAATTCCACGATACCTTCACGGTCGGCAATCGACGGGTCCTGTTGTGGCAACACGATGGTGAGTCTCGTATCCTCATTGATCTTGATGGTCCCGTCAACAATCGGTTTGTTCAGGTCGCCTTTTATGGCGAGGCGCGAATCCAGGAACAATTTGCCATAATAGAGATCATTGTCTTTGGCCTTGGAGTCCATCGCGCGGAAATTGTCGGCTGTGATGTTCAGGTCGAAACCATAGTCGCGGTAATTCGTCGTGTTGACCTTACCCTTTATTTTCAGCGAATTTTTTTCAGCATCCGAAAGCGAGAAATCCGTAAATACGATGCCCGTTTCAGTGAAATCGATGCGGTCGTTCATCAGGCTGAAGGGTGAGTTGAGCTTCACAACCGTAAAAGCCCCGTCATGAAACTGGATTCCGCCGATGATTTTGGGTGCATCCACCGTTCCTGAAATTTTCATATCGCCCGAGATGTAACCGCTGCCCTTAGTGATGTTGCCCGCTGTGAACGGCTGAATGCTCGCGATATTAAGCCTGTCGATTGCCAGTGCCATGTTGAAACTGCTGTTGTCATTTCTGTAGGTCCCGTCGAGATTGACAAGGTTTTCCTGTCCGGTAATCCGCACGCTGGCGCGATAGGTATTCAGTAATTCATTGTCCACCTTGATCGCAATATCGCCGATGGTATCTTTTTTAAACGTAAAATTTGAAATAGTCAGATCAGAAGTGAAAACCGGCTTTTTCATCAGGTCTCTGAGTACGGTATTGCCGTTGAGCCTTCCACCGAGCGCCAGCGAATCTTTCTGCACCATGCGTGAAATCGTCTCAATGTCGAAGTCCTTAAAATCCACCGCTAATGGAGCATTGGCAGCTGTCGATTGCGACTGGATTTTCACGGCACTGCCCTTATTGGAGAGTTCAAAATTATCAGCATAAATACCTTTTGATCCGAAACGCACAACGTTGTTATCAGCAATCAGCCAGGGCTCGTAATTGAGCAGCAGATCGGCAGGAATCAGGTGCAGTTCAGTATCGCCGCCTGTCGCCTTAAGCGTCCCGGCGACAATATAATGGTCTTTGTCCTTCGCATCCTTGAGTTGCAGCCTGTAGGCGATCAGGTTATTTTCAATCCGTCCGGTCAGGCTGGTGTAAGGCAAGCGGAATTGCTCGCTTTGCACTTCGTCAATCAGTGCGCTGTATACCAAAGCGTTGTCCTCCTTGTCCAATTTGATAACGGCGTTGGAGATGGTATTGGCCCCATACACCAGCCTCGATATGGAAGCATTCAGCGAAATCGTGTCGTTTACGCTATTGTAACGGCCCGAGATCGCAATCGGCTCAATGCGCGTAATCTGCGGCATAAGCTTCATAATGATGGGGTCGTTGATGACGTTGAGCCTGAACGCAAATTGCTGCGGCGGTGTGGCTGTCTTTTTCGAGTTGGGATTGGCGTCATAATACCTCGCGACAGAATTGGCAATTGCCGTACCGATTTTTGTGAGCTGGTATTTCCCGTCGATATCGGCTTTGAGGAACTGTGAACGCAGCTGCAGGGCATTCCTTTCGGCGGTGGAAATCGCGTTAATGTTTACAGAATCAAGCTGAAACTGCTCTTTCTCATTGGCGATGACAAAATGATACGCACTGATTTTCCCGTTCAGGAAATCAGGATCTGCGGTGGCGATATCGGCATCGACCTTGCCGCGCAATTTCATTACGCCGGCATGCAGGTTCAGTTTGCTCAAATCAGCTATATCGACGTTCAGGCGAAGCTTCACGGCAGGATATTTTCCCCCGAAATCGCCTTCTGACACCAGGTCAAACGTAAGGTTTGGATCAGCCATACCCGCATTGGCTTCAAACCTACCGTTTCGGATGTTGCCTTGTACAGCGAGGTTTCTGTAATCATAGCCGTTAAAACGCGCCTTGATCAGGTTGACGGTTGCAGAAGCGCTCGCGGTTTTTGGATTCAGGCCGGTGCCCTTGATTTTCGCTTTCATGCTGACTTTTCCAAGAGAGTCGTTCCTGAGCAGGCGGCCCAGATCGAGATTGTCCAGCGCAACATTACCATCGTATTGCTCGCGGTTTTTCACACGTTGGTCAAAACGACCGCTGACTTTCGCGTTACCAAAACTCGTGGTCAGCGCGAGATTTGTGGTGAAATTGTTGACCGCCCCCTTAAACTGGCCTTTGAGTGCGAGCCGTGAGGGCAGTTGAATGGTAGACGGCACAGTGCCCTTAGGGACAAATCCGTTAATGTCTTTGGCCGAAGTTTGTAAGTCACGGATATTGAGATCAAAGTACGCAGTCTTCACATCGGGAAGCCCTTTGATTTTTCCACTTGCCGCGAGCCGTGTGCTGCCGATTCCGTCAATTTCCAGATTCGGGATGTTCAGGTCGGAGAGCTGCCCGTTCACTTCCCCGTTGATATTGAGTACTGCCTTTTTATTGTCCCGGAACGGATTCGTGTCCGACAATGTAGGTACAAACAGTAAAATGTCCTCAAAAGCGATGTGGCTGTCCGCCAGCGAAGCATTTACCGAAACGCGCCCCGGATCCTGCTTTATGGCATCGAGTGACGGGTAAGCCACGGCAATTTGGTCGCGAACCAGTGTTTTTGGCGTTTTTAAATACAAATTCTTAAGCGAGGCGCCTTTGTCATGGTAGCTGAAATCTGTCTGCAACGATTCGATATCGACGCCGCTCTTTTCTTTTACCGAAAGTGAGGCGAGCGATCCGTAAATGCCGTTTTTGCTGTACCGAAGTTGATTGGCTTTGAGGTTGAAACCCGAAATGGTCATGTGTTTGTAATCAATGCCTTTTGCAACGGGTTTTGCATTTTCGTCGTCAAAACGGAACGCGATGTTGCTGAGCCGCGTGTTTTTTACATTGATTTTCCAATCGTTTGGCGTGCTGGCGGCGGGGGTAGCAGGAATTGGGATTTGTTGCTGTTTTCCTAATGTCAGTGCAGCGTTCAGGCCGTCAAGTTCCAAGTTGTCTATGATAATCTGTTGTCCGGGCAAATCCGACCTGTCAAAATCGATATTGAGTTTCCGCAGCTTAAGTCCGCTGTTAAGGCGTGTATCCTTATTGTCGTATGCCACATTAATTTTTGCCAGGCGGATTTTTCTGAGCCTGATATTCAGGTTTGGCGTGGACCTGACAATAGAATCGGTTTTTTGTATCGTGTTGACGGCAATTTCGCGTACGAGGTCACCTTGTTCCAGATTTAGTTTCAACCCACTGAGATTGATTTCCGGAATATCGAAATCCATTTTTTGAAGGTCGAATGTGCGGACATCGGTATCAAAATGCGTGAGTTTTACTTTAAGGTCGTTTTTTGAGATCGCATCGTCAAACCGAACATTGATGTTGTCGAGGCGCACTTTCTTTAGCGAAAATACCATTGGCGCGGAGGTGTCCTTCGCCTTGCCCGAATCAAAGGCCTTGACGATATAATCAAAATTGAACACGGAATCCCTGTCGCGTTTAACGTTCGCCGTAATCCCTTCGAGCATGACGGCGTTGAGTTCGACCTGATTGTCAAAAAGTTTGAAAAGGCTGATGTCGACCTTGATTTTTTTGCCTGCAAGCAGCGTATCCTTCTGCTGGCTTTCGAGGTATACATCTTCGAGAATAACATACTTGGGGAGGCCAAGTTCGATCCGACCTATTCGCACCGGAGTGTGGATTTTGCCTTCAAGGTAGCTAACGGCCTTGTCCTTGATGCGTTGCTGTACGTATGGAACCTGGATCAGCAGCACCAAAAGCAGGAAAAGCCCAAGGATCGAGCCCACTGTCCATGCCAATATTTTAAGGGTTTTCCTTACGTATTTATTCAATGCCATGCCACATCCAAATTTGAAACAAATTACTTACAAATTTGATGTATTCGGCTGTCTTTTGGGTTATAAAAGGGGTATTGATTGTTACAGAATTTCAATGTGGCGTATAGTTGTCACTGCTTGCTTGAGAAGTCCCAAATCTCCCCACAATCCCATCTATAATCTGCTGCGTCCTGTCAGGATAATCCACAGGGATCGGCTGGCCGTTTTCGAGCCAGTCCCTGATGACGGCTGCGTGTTCGACTTTCAGGTTTTTTGCGACTGCGACGCCCATCGCTTTCAAGGCTGCAGCATTCAGGTGTTGCTCATATTGGTTTTTCATTGGGATGACCAATAATTTCTTGCCGAGAAAAAGCGCTTCGGCAGGTGTCTCAAACCCCGCGCCGCACAATACGCCTGCACTCGAAGCCATGCTCGCCGTAAAGGCATTGCCGTCAATCGGGCGGATGGTGATGTTGTCTTTGGTGATTTTCTTTTTATTGTGCTTCGAGAAAACTTCCCAGCGCGCCTCAGGATAATCAGACAGGCGTTTGAGTAATTTCCTGTCATCGTATGCGGGAAGATACACCGTGTAGTGGCCGTCGTTGGTCACGGGATGGCGTCGCACCTGGTTTCGTATGACGGGCGTGAAAATGTTGGTTCCGTTTCCCGAAAAATGGAAACCGTAAGCGTGATCGGCAGGGGCGTAGTGCCCCAAGATGAGTTTGCCCATGCGGTCCACAGTGTCGGCAGCCGGATATTCCGGTGCAAGTACAGCAGACTGATGGCTCAGGGCAACGCAGGTTTTCCCCTGAAGGTAGCAGGCCCACGACGTGACCGGCTCAAAATCGCTGATCACAAGGTCATACTCTTTTACAGGCAGCCTGCGGATGTTCCTGACCAGTTTGCGCGTATTGGCCTTCGCGAAAGTCTTCCACAAATCTACACCGCCACTTTTCCCGAAAATGAAGCTGAGTCCGCGCACCTCAAACTGCACTGGAAATGGCAATTTCAAATCGCCCTGTGTGCCGCTGACAAGGATATCGACCTGCCCATGCCGCTGCAGGCACGGAATGATATCGACGGCGCGGCTGAGATGCCCGTTGCCCGTACCCTGTATGCCGTAAAGTATTTTCATATTTCGTGTTTTTTACAGTTGTCTTAAAAAATCCCGGTACCAGTATCCGGACTGCTTGATGGTGCGGCGCTGGGTTTCAAAATCGACATGGATTAACCCGAAACGCGGATGGTAGCCTTCAGCCCATTCAAAATTGTCGGTCAGTGTCCAGACAAAATAGCCTTTGACATTCACACCTTCCTGTTGTGCCCGCAACAGTTCACGCAGGTGCGACTGGAGGTAGTCCCGGCGTCGGCTGTCGTATACGTGCCCGTTGACGACTGTGTCGGGAAATGCGGCCCCGTTCTCGGTGACAATAATTTTTTTGATTTTGTCGTAGGCATGCAGCCGCTTTAAGGTGTGGTACATCGACGGCGGGTACACTTCCCAACCCATTTCGGTTGTTTCCGAAGCGCGCTTTGTTGCCGGCACCAAACCTGCACCGATGTAGGGTGTAAAAAAGCGCGCGCGCACGATTTCCCGGGTGTAGCATTGCGCCCCTATAAAATCAAAATCGAATGCCAGCAGTTTTTCATCTCCGGGCCGCATATGGCGCCTGATCCGGCGTAAAAGTGGGAGATCGTCGTCAGGGTAGCCCATCCCAAGCAACGGTTCGATAAAGGTGCGGTTCAAAAGCGTATCGACACGTGCAGCAGCGGCTACATCTTTAGGTTTTTGCGAAGTGGGCTCGATGTGTGTAAATGAAAATGTCGTGCCGATATTGCTTTGCGTATCGCCCCGCAATACTCCGGCAGCCGCAGCAGTGGCCATGGTCACGTGATGTACGGATTTGAGGTAAGAGGTAAGTCCGCGTTTTCCCGGCGCGTGTATGCCCAGGAAATAGCCCGCACCCGTGAACACGGACGGTTCGTTCATCACCATCCAATTCGGGATGCGATCCCCGAAATGCTTTGCGCACACGGCGGCATAATCGGCAAACCAGGAAATGCTGTCAGGGTTTACCCATCCGCCCTTGTCCTGCAAAGCCTGCGGCAAATCCCAATGGTAGAGTGTGGTCCAGGGTACAATGCCCTGTCCGAGCAGGTGGTCAATAAGGCGGTTGTAATAGTCGATCCCTTTCTGGTTCAAGGCGCCCCGACCGGCGGGCAACATGCGCGTCCAGCTTAATGAGAAGCGGAAGTCCGGAATGTGCAGGCCGCACAGCAATGCGATATCCTGTTCGTAGGAGTTGTAAAAATCACAGGCAATCCGGGCGTGGTCGTTGTTCCTGATGCGGCCCTTTCCGGCAGTGAAAGTGTCCCAGATCGAGCGACCTTTGCCATCCGAATCGCCAGAGCCCTCAATCTGGAATGCGGCAGTGGATACGCCCCAATGGAAATCCGTGCCGAACTGCAGGCGGTGCAATGGATGCTCTTTTTCCATTCAGCGTCGCATCATCAATGAAGGAATGTCGACTGCATGGCCCTGAAGAAAAGCCACTGCCGGAAAAATTTGATTACAGACAATACAGGGAATTTCATCTTACTTTATTTGTTACAAAATACGGACGGCAGTATGACTTACAGGTAAACTGTGGGTTACGTTTCGGTTAAGGAAGGCGCGCCTGGGGTCGTAAGCATTGCGAAGCACGTTAACACAGTATTACAATATTTTTATGCAAATGCCGTTTGGTTCAAAATCTATCCGACCAATATGAAAATACCGTCTTTGCTATTGCTGGTTTTCTCAGCCGTTTCTTTAACCTCGTGTACCGCTGACGACGATGCTGACAAGAGCAATACCGTCACCATGACAGTCAACGGCGTATCGCGTACTTTTGAACCTTTAAGTGTGGAGACGAAGCTGCAGCAAAACGGAAGCTACCAACTCACCATCTGGATGTACGCCAATGACGGCGGCACGGATGAATCGGCGAAACTGATTGCGACATACGGCGAGACGGGCAACGGGGGGTTCAAAGGATTTTACACTACGCTGAGCCCGGTCGGGATAGATGATAATGCTACCGAAGGCACGTTTACCAGTAATATCAGTATGAACAGCAGGACGGAATTTGAGGCCACGTTTTCGGGCACCCTGCAGGGCGGCAACGCCGATGTCGTCATCACAAACGGACACATCCATTACCTGTATGACGATCCGCTCGGCATCTGAAAACGGGTTGGGCTTAACCATTTGATTTGTTGGCCAATTTTTTCAGCACGTCAGTATTACTGCCCTGTAAGAGCCAAATCTCAGTAAAGCATCGTAATTTCCTTAATCCCGAAAAGCGCCACCGATTCGTCCTCAAGCAGCAACTGCAACCTGCCGTCCTGACTGACGCCTGAGACAATCCCCATAAATTGCCGGCCATCACTTTCAAACGCAGTGGGCAAGCCCTTCCTGAAAAGCAGGCCCGTGTATGTATCCCAGATTTCCGCAGGGAAATTGCGCTGCGCATCCTGTTTCAGGACGGCCACGATGGATTCGAGTATCGCGTGTTTATCCCAGTCCATTCCCGTTACATTTCGCAGCGAGGACGCCTTTGGCAAACCTGGAAAATGGGTCTGGTTGACATTGAGCCCGATGCCAATAACCGAGTCAATTCGTCCGTCTTCCCTAAAGCTGTTTTCTATAAGTATGCCACCAATTTTCTTATTGGCTGACAATATGTCGTTAGGCCACTTTATTGACAAATCGGGTATGTCAAAGTTTTTAAGCGCGGTCACGATCGCCACCGCGACAGCCGCATTCAGCAGGAATACCTGTGCCGTTTCGGTCAGTACATCCTTGATCAAGATGCTTGTAATTAGATTCTTACCGTCCTCAGTGAGCCATTGGGCTCCCATCTGGCCGCGGCCCGCAGTCTGTACTTCGGCGGTGACTACGGTGAAGCTTTTGAGGTCGTTCCGTGCGTTCAGTTGCTTGAGGTAATCGTTGGTCGAATCTATGGCACTGAGTTTGATAAGTTGCATCGGACGCGATTATGGGAGGTGTTTTAATCTTCTGTTAAGGTTCAAAAGTAAATACAAAAAATGGTAACTTTGCAAACTTATAAAAAATATTAAATGGCAAAAAAGTCTGTAAATAACGATGCGCTGCTGGCACTCATTATAAAAGGAATTGAAGAGGTTAAAGGAAACGACATAGATATCCTGGATCTCAGGGAAATTGACAACTCGGCCACGGATTATTTCGTGATCTGCAACGGGAATTCGAATACCCAGGTAAACGCCATCGTGAATTCTGTCCAGAAAACAGTCTCGAAGGAACTTAAAGACAAACCCTGGCACGTAGAAGGGGCTGAGAACGCCGAATGGGTGCTGATGGATTACGTCAACATCGTCGTGCATGTGTTCCAGAAGCCCATCCGTGAGTACTACAATATCGAGAGTCTTTGGGGCGATGCCAAAATTACCACCATCCAAAACAAATACTAAAGCAATCCACATTCATGTCTAAAGACAATATTCCAAATCCAAAAAAGCTCAGGTTCAATCCGATGTGGATTTACCTGTCTGTAATCGCTGTCATACTGTTCGTTTACATTACCGGCGACAATTCGATAAAAGATCCATCAAAAATCACTTCCTCGACTTTTAATGAATACCTTGATAAAGGTTTGATTTCCAAAGTGGTAGTCAACAAAACACAGGCTGATGTCTATCTCAATGAGGCGGCACTCAAGGATAAGTTTTTTGCCAAAGTGGCTAAGGATGTTTTCGGAAACCCCAACAAAGGGCCGCATCTTTTCCTTGATGAGATCGGGAATGATGAATTATTCCAGAAGAAACTAGAAGACGCCAAGACAGCTGGAAAGCTTGCAGGCTACAATTTTGCCCCGAAAACCAATTGGATCGACATTATTACAATCATCCCAATTATATTACTGATTGTCTTCGGGATCTTCATGATGCGCAGGATGTCTAGTACCGGCGCGGGTGGCGGCGGACAGATTTTTAACATCGGAAAGTCGAAAGCGCGGTTGTTTGACGAAAAGAATGACATCAAGACCACGTTCAAGGATGTGGCCGGACTCGAGGGGGCCAAGGAAGAAATCCAGGAAATCGTGGACTTCCTGAAAAATCCGGAAAGATATACAAACCTTGGAGGTAAAATCCCGAAGGGGGCGTTGCTTGTAGGTCCTCCGGGAACGGGTAAGACCCTGCTGGCGAAAGCAGTAGCAGGCGAAGCGAAAGTCCCTTTTTTCTCATTGTCAGGTTCTGATTTTGTTGAGATGTTCGTTGGGGTGGGTGCCTCGCGTGTTCGCGACCTGTTCAAACAGGCGAAGGAAAAATCACCTGCAATTATTTTTATAGATGAGATTGATGCCGTGGGACGCGCGCGCGGAAAGAACAACATGTCAGGTGGCAACGATGAGCGGGAAAATACGCTGAACCAGCTGCTGACTGAAATGGATGGCTTCGGCACCAATTCGAACGTTATCGTACTCGCGGCAACCAACCGATCAGATGTGCTCGATAAGGCTTTGATGCGCGCGGGGCGTTTCGACCGCCAGATTTTTGTGGACCTCCCGGACATCAGGGAACGCAAGGAAATCTTTGAAGTGCATCTGGCACCACTTAAAAAAGTCGAAAACCTAGACACGGATTTCTTAGCCAAACAGACGCCGGGATTCTCAGGCGCCGACATCGCGAATGTCTGTAACGAAGCCGCGTTGATCGCCGCCCGTAAAAACAAGGAAGCCGTAGATAAGCAGGATTTCCTTGATGCCGTAGACCGTATCGTCGGCGGATTGGAAAAGAAAAATAAAATCATTACCCCGGAAGAGAAGAAAGCCATTGCGATACACGAAGCCGGACATGCCACGGTGAGTTGGATGCTGGAGCACGCGGCACCCTTGGTCAAAGTGACCATCGTACCGAGAGGCCAGAGTCTGGGTGCTGCCTGGTATCTTCCTGAGGAACGGCAGATCGTTCGCCCGGATCAGATGCTCGATGAAATGTGTGCCACGATGGGCGGCCGTGCCGCTGAGCACGTGACTTTCGGGAGGATTTCAACAGGCGCCCTGAGCGACCTCGAAAAAGTAACCAGACAGGCACGGGCCATGGTTACGATTTACGGCCTGAACGACAAAATCGGAAATGTTACCTATTACGATTCGACGGGACAGAACGAATACAATTTCTCGAAACCTTACTCAGAAGAGACGGCAAAAGTCATCGACGAGGAAATTTCGATACTGATTGAAAGCCAATACCAGCGTGCCATAGCGATTTTGGAAGATAATAAGGACAAGCTCAACCAATTGGCTGACATCCTCATCGACAAGGAAGTGATCTTTAAAGACGACCTCGAGAATATCTTCGGGAAGCGGCCTTTTGACAAAAACCTGCAGGAGGAGACGTCATAGCCGTAAAATACGGACTTTTCACAAAAATCTTAATTCAAAAAACTGTTTGAATTAAGATTTTTTTATCTTTGATAAATTTCATTCCGGAATTTGGTTTTTCAACAATTTATATGAGTCTTTTTAGAAAATTTTTTGGTCCCGGGGATTCTTCTGACGAAGAGAAAGCGAATGATTTAAATGCCATTCCCACGTCAAATCTCCCGATCGACGAACAGTTTACGATAAATTTCAGAAAAAACGGCGGTAAGTTCCTTTACTGCGAAAACCTCACTGAAGTCAGGAACCATTTCGAAGACATCCTTGAAGAGAACGACTGGTTTGAAACAGAGGCCATGTGCTTTGAACCCAAGCTGTTCAGCATGCTCGAGGAGAACAGGATCAATTTCAAGAGTCCTGCCGGCCCCAAATTCCTTTTTGCCACCTGTGAAAACCTCATTGCCGATGAGGGCTCGGTGCTGTTCTCGTCAAACCAGATCAAGCAGCTCAAGCCTCAGGAACTTCCGGGAAACATCGTCATTGTAGGGACGACCAGCCAGATTATTGAAAACAAGAGCGACGGGCTGCGTGAAATTAAAAAGCGTTACGAAAAAGATTACCCTACCAACATCACCACCATCAAATATTTTGAAAAAGCCAAAGAGGAAGACTTCCTGCATTACGGAAGCGTTGCCAAAAACCTTTATTTGTTGCTTTTAGAGGATCTTTAAGATGAACGAAACGCTCAAGAGGGGGATTTCCGGTGCTGTTTATGTGATTTTACTGATAGCTTCGATTTATTATTCTACGGAAACTTTTTTCCTCCTGTTTGGGATCTTCCTGATTATTGCCGTGTTCGAATTCTGCAGCCTTGTGCGGCTCCCTGTCATTTTTCCCGTGTTACTTTCCCTGTCCGCTTACGGGACAATCAGCTATATGCTGTTCAGCGACATACGGCTTGACCGGAATTTTGATTTGGCGCTGCTGGCACTGACCATGCTGGTCTCAATTAAAGGAATTATTTTTCTCTTCAGCCGGAACCGCGATACGGTCAGCACGTTTTCAAAATATGCCTACCTCGCAGGGTACATCATCCTGCCATTCGTCATCATTACCAAAATTCCGTTCGGCATCAAGGGATACAACCCAAAAATTCTCATTGGCATCTTTATTTTAGTCTGGACAAATGATACCTTTGCATATCTTGTCGGAAAATCGATTGGCAGGCACAAGCTGTACGAAAGGATTTCGCCTAAAAAGACGATTGAAGGATTTCTCGGCGGCGTAGCATTTGCAGTGCTGGCCGGTTTCCTGATCTCAAAATATTATATTGAAGGCGGAAAGCTCGCGCAGAATATATGGATTGGTTTTGCCCTGATCATGAGCGTTTTCGGTACCATCGGTGACTTGATCGAATCGAAATTCAAAAGGATTGCAGGAGTGAAGGACAGCGGGAAAATCATGCCCGGCCATGGTGGCATCCTGGACAGGCTGGATAGTGTTATATTTGCAGCACCGTTCATTTTTTTATTTTACCAGATTTTAAATTTTATATAAAATGGCTCTTTTAAAATTTCACAAGGAAGGCGCAAGGATTATTTTGGTCGCGTGCGCAATAAGCGTCGGCATTGTTCTTTTGGCCGATAAGTTTATTGCCGATTTATGGATGCAGAAAACCCTCCAGATTACCGTATTGCTTTTCCTGATCATTATCCTCCAGTTTTTCAGGAACCCTAACCGGACGCTGGTTGTAAACAACAACCATGTCATCGCGCCTGTAGATGGCAAAGTGGTGGTGATTGAAGAAGTGTATGAAAGCGAGTATTTCAAGGACAACCGACTGCAGGTTTCCATCTTCATGTCGCCAATCAATGTGCACGTCACGCGTTTTCCGGTCAGCGGTAAAGTGAAGTTCAGCAAATACCATCCCGGGAAGTTCCTCGTCGCGTGGCACCCAAAAGCCAGTGAGGAGAATGAGCGCACGACCATAGTCATTGAAAACAAGGTATTTGGCGAAATCCTGTACAGGCAAATTGCGGGCGCTTTGGCCAAACGTATCGTCAACTACGCGAAAGAAGGCATGGATGTTGTGCAGGGAGAAGATGCCGGATTTATCAAATTTGGTTCCCGCGTTGACATTTTCCTGCCGTTAGGCACGAAAGTGGACGTGAAACTCGGACAAAAAGCCATTGGAAACAGGACCATTATCGCTGCCAAATCCTGATGCACCCCGAAGATTTAAATAAACGCTTTAATGATGCGGTCGAGATTGCTGACCGTATGACACAGTCGTCGCTGCCTCAGGACGTGCAGCTGCGTTTGTATGCGTTTTACAAGCAGGCTACCTTTGGCACCATCGACAACAGCCGCCATGCTTCAAATTTCGACCTGCGCAACGCTTTTAAGACCAATGCCTGGATGCAGATCAGCCACCTTTCGCCGGATGAGGCCAAAGAAGCTTACATTGAATTGATCCACTCACTCAATACATCGTCATGAAAACTTTACGTTTGTTGTTATTGCCGTTTGCTGCCGCTGCGGTTTTTTCATGTAACCAAAAGAAACTCACCGAAGTTGAGGTGCCTTTACCTGAAACCGAAGTGCCGACCAAAGCCGTCGTCGGGGATCCGTCCGATGTGAAAGCGGATGAAGGGGCGTTTGAAATGGTGAAATTGCTTTACGCCTACAACGCTTTGGCGCCGGATATCGACGCGCGAACTATGGAACTGCATTACTCAAAGCACTATCTTACGTATACCAACAACCTCAATAAGGCACTCGCCGGAACGGATCTCGAAAAAGCACCCATCGAAGACATCCTTAGGAAGGCAGGCACTGAAAATATGCCGTTGCGCAACAACGCGGGCGGATATTACAACCACAGCCTGTTTTGGGAATCGCTCTCCGGTAAAGGCGGCGGCCAGCCGAAGGATACCTTGGCTTTGGCTATTGCTGCCGATTTCGGGTCTTTTGAAAATTTTAAAACACGATTTACCGAAGAAGCAACGAATCAGTTTGGTTCAGGCTGGGCTTGGCTTGTTGTCGATCAGAACGGAAAATTGCAGGTAACGAGCACGCCAAATCAGGACAACCCTTTAATGCCGGGTGTGCTTGTTTCAGGCAAACCGATTCTTGCCCTCGACGTTTGGGAGCACGCGTATTATATTCAGTATCAGTACAAAAGAAAGAATTATATCGATGCATTTTTCAACCTGATCAATTGGCAGAAAGTCGGGGAGAAGTATGAGGAAGCGATGAAGAAAAGCAGTTAATACAATGCAAAAATTTATACTTATTTTTTTATTGGGATTTTCTATTTGCAATGCTCAGGTAAGTTTTGCTCCTTATATTTCAATACCAACAGGCTCATGGCCTGAAGTCGTATGTGTCGGCGATGTAAACAATGACGGGCGCAGCGATGTTGTACTGGGCATGGCTAGTTATTTCGACACAAATAATGATTACCGGATTTTTATTTTCACACAGGATAATTCAGGTGAACTCAATCCAGCGGTAAAATATCCGTATACCGCAACATCGTCAGACATAGAAACACTCGATATCGCTGATGTCGACAATGATGGACTTAACGATGTAGTGATCGGTTTCGGTACCAAAATTGGTATTTTTTACCAGAATGATTCGGGTACACTAAACCCTATAACCGAAATCGTGATGCCGAACCTTGTCAAGAGCCTGAAAGTAGGCGACCTCAATAATGATGGGCTAAACGATATTGCTATCGCTTATTATGCTAATAATGTAGCTACGCTGATGCAATCTGCGGGTGGTGCGTTTACAACAGCATCTTATACCTGTACTACCGCTTATGACGCTGAAATTCATATTGCCGACCTGAATGGGGACGGAAGGCAGGATGTAGTTACAAAATCGTCTGATCAAATCCATGTACTGACCCAGAATTTATCGGGAATATTGGACACCGAGGCTGCCTATGCTATCGGCAGCAGCATTTGGGGCATCAACGGCATAGCAGTAGGAGATTTGGATAACGATGGAAAAAGCGATGTAGCTGCTTCCGGTGGGGGGAATTCACCTGCTTCAAAATTATATATCTGGAAGCAAAACCAGACGACCCATTTGCTGGACAGCCCTTCGATCATTTCGTCTTACGATGTTCCGGAGCCGATAGAAATCGGTGATCTGAATAACGACGGGAAAAATGAGATCTTCGAAGTTCATGGTGGTGGAAGCCTTAGCTGTTATGAGCAAAACGCGTCGGGGCAATATACTTCATATGATTCTTTCCCATTACCTTATGCGACACACTATAACAGGCAGGGTTTTGCGCTGGGTGACTTCAACAACGACGGTTTGAAGGACGTTGCAGTGGCTGATTATAACCACGGACTCGTCCTTTTGTACAATACTTCGGTCTCGTTGTCTGTAAATCCTGTGTCAAAAATCGCAACTGTAAATGTATATCCCAATCCTTTTACTGATTTTGTAAACGTTGATTTCGTTGACAATAGGGAAGCAGGATCCGAAATTTTGCTGTTTGATTCATTAGGGAGTCAGATTTTAAGAGAAGCAAATCCGGCCGCTGCCAATAATATTGACTTGAGAAATTATTCATCCGGAATCTATTATTTAAAAGTCTCGGGACCTAAAGGCGAACTGACCAAAAAGATCATAAAAAAATAAACCCGGATATTTCCGGGTTTTTACATTATTTAAGGCTTAAAAGACTTTGCTCAATCATCGCGATCTTCGCCAAAGCATCAGTTTCTTTCTTCCTTTCCATTTCAATAACCTTTTCCGGTGCACCGCTCACGAATTTTTCATTGGAGAGCTTTGCCTGCACCGATTTTAGGAAGCCTTTGTTGTATTCGAGTTCTTCGGTGAGTTTTTTGATCTCTGCTTCAACATCAATATTTCCGGTAATCGGTACAAAATATTCATTCGATTTTACGCGGAAAGACAGTGCGCCATCTACTTTCTCAGAAACATATTCGAACGAATCGATGTTGCCGAGTTTGGAAACTACGGCGTCAAAATAGGTTGAAGCCTGTTCGTTATTTACAGCCTTTAGTGCAATCACATCTTTGAACGGGATATTTTTTTCTTTCCTGATCGTTCTTATTCCTGAAATTACGTCTATCGTATGGTTGAAATCGGTAATTAATTTTGAATCAAAAGGCTTTGCTTCCGGCCAGGCCGAAATGATCAAAGCTTCGTCTTTACTGCGTTCTGCGATCAGCTGCCAGATTTCCTCTGTCAAAAACGGCATGAATGGATGCAACAGTTTCATGTTGTTTTCCATCATCTCGATCGCTTTTGCAAAAGTTGCGCTGTCGATGGGCTGCTGGTATGCCGGCTTGATCATTTCAAGGAACCAGGAACAGAAATCGTCCCAAACCAATTTGTAAATCGCCATCAATGCATCCGAAATGCGGTATTTTTCGAAATGGTCTTCGATTTCAGCCAATGTCTGCTGCAGTTTTGCCTCATACCATTCGATGGCTGTTTTTGAAGATTCCGGCTGCGGAATCTCAGCCACTTCCCACCCTTTGATGAGTCGGAATGCATTCCAGATCTTATGCGTAAACGCTTTTCCCTGATTGCACAGTTCCTCGTCAAAAAGGATGTCATTTCCGGCAGACGCGCTCAGCAACAATCCCACACGTACGCCGTCAGCTCCGAATTTATCAATCAGATCCAATGGATCAGGCGAATTCCCTAATGACTTCGACATTTTACGTCTCTGGCTGTCACGTACGAGCCCGGTCAGGTAGACATTTGTAAACGGCTTTTCACCGGTATATTCGTAGCCGGCGATGATCATCCTGGCAACCCAGAAGAATAAAATGTCCGGGCCGGTAACCAGGTCATTTGTAGGATAATAATATTTGAAATCCGGGTTTTCCGGATCCAGGACACCGCCGAAAACCGCCATCGGCCACAGCCACGATGAAAACCAGGTATCTAATGCATCCACATCCTGTGTTAGATCACCTGCCTGCAGATTTGGATTTTGCGTTTTAGTTTTTGCGAGTTCCAGCGCGTCCGAAGCTGTTTCCGCTACGACGAACTCTTCTTTGCCCGGACCGTAATAATAAGCGGGGATTTGCTGCCCCCACCACAACTGACGCGAAATATTCCAGTCGCGGATATTCTCGAGCCAATGCCTGTAAGTGCTTTCAAATTTCTTTGGATATAATTTGATTTCGTTGTCTTCCAGTACCGATTTGATCGCAGGTTTTACCAAATCTTCCATTTTCAGGAACCATTGATCAGACAGCCGCGGTTCAATCACCGCCTTGGTCCGTTCCGAAGTACCTACTTTATTGATGTGGTTTTCGGTTTTAGCCAGATCGCCATTTTCCTCAAGTTCTTTTGCGATTTCGGTGCGGACAGCGAAACGGTCTTTCCCTTCGTAGTGGAGTCCGTACGCGTTCAGCGTGGCGTCTTCATTGAAAATATCGATGATGTCGAGGTGGTGTTTCTCACCCAACGTCTTGTCATTGACGTCATGGGCAGGCGTCACTTTAAGGCAGCCGGTCCCGAATTCCATATCGACATAATCGTCTTCAATGATGGGAACCACGCGTCCGCAGATGGGAACGATGGCCTTTTTGCCTTTCAAATGGGAAAAACGTTCATCGTTAGGATTGATGCACACGGCCGTATCACCGAAAATTGTTTCAGGGCGTGTCGTCGCCACAGTCAGGAAATCTTTCGTCCCTTCAATCTTATACTTAAGGAAATACAGTTTTCCCTGTTGTTCCTCATAAATCACTTCCTCGTCCGACAGCGTCGTTTTGGCCTCGGGATCCCAGTTGACCATGCGGTAACCCCGGTAAATAAGGCCCTTGTTGTACAGATCAACAAAAGAGCGGATAACCGATGCAGACATGTCAGGATCCATCGTGAATTTTGTGCGCTCCCAGTCGCAGGAGGCGCCAAGTTTCTTCAACTGCTCGAGGATCACGCCCCCGTATTTGTCTGTCCATTCCCAGGCATGCGCAAGGAATTCCTCACGCGACAAATCGTTTTTGCTGATGCCGTCCGCCTTGAGTTTGGCAACAACCTTGGCCTCAGTCGCAATCGAAGCATGATCCGTTCCCGGAACCCAGCAGGCATTGAAACCCTTGAGTCGTGCGCGGCGGATCAATACGTCCTGGATCGTATTGTTGAGCATATGGCCCATATGCAGCACGCCGGTGACGTTTGGCGGCGGGATTACGATGGTGTAGGGCGTACGGTGGTCCGGCTCTGAATGGAAATAGTTGTTTTTCATCCAGTAAGCGTACCATTTGTCTTCAATGGCTTTGGCGTCGAATTGCGATGGGATTGTCATAGTGTGGGTTTGCCATTTTGGCATTAAATTCGGTTCATTGTTGCTGTGTGCAAAATATCCGCTGGTTCTGAGCGTTTTAGCCCTGATGGCAGCGGCATCCTTTTGCCTGCTTCTTTAGCAGGGAAAAGATACAGCGGACAGCAGGATGGGCTCCTGAAAAAACAAATCTCAGGTACGGTTTTTGCAATAGTGTGCAAAAATAAATAAATCGTGTGGGATAAAAAATTAAGAGTTAATTATTTGCGCATTAGTCAAAAGAATTTAAATTTACGAACCCAAATGAAAAAGTACAAAATGAAAAGAACATTATTTTTAGCGGTTTTTATGGTGTTTTCGATTGTTGGATTTTCCCAGTCCGGCCCTAAAATCGAGTTCATGGCGAAAGACAATACGATTGATTACGGAACGGTCTCAAAAGAATCCGATAACGGTATCCGGAGTTTCGAGTTTAAGAATACCGGCGATGCACCGTTGAAGATCATCAATGTGCAGTCGACCTGCGGCTGTACGGTACCTTCAAAACCCACGGAAGACATCATGCCGGGCAAAACCGGAAAAATCGACGTAAAATACAATATGAATCCGGGTGCGATCCGTAAGACCATTACGGTCGAGTCGAATGCGGTGAATGTCGAGGGCGGCAAGATTGCACTCAAGATTAAAGGAGAGGTGATCGCTAAGAAAGAAGTGAACCTTATGGAGAAAAAGAAATCGATTATCGAAAAATAATTGACGCTTTGATAAAAAAAATAACCGCCTGAACAGGGCGGTTTTTTTATTTGTTAAATACAGAGCGACATAGTGATATCAAAAGTTATCCGAGTCGTCTAATTGGAAAGGATTAAAATCTCAACGCGGCGGTTATCGTCTTCCTCCTGGCTGTTTTTTTCAGGGATAGGGTGCATTGGCCGCGTGATGCCATACCCCTTGAATGTGAGTCGGTCGCGGCTGATTTTATTGCGCACCAGGTACGTATGCACCGCCTTGGCACGCTTCGTCGAAATATCGTTTACGTCGCCCTGCGTCTGGCAGCAGATGTGGCCCTGGATTTCGATCTTCAGGTTCGGGTTGTCTTCCATGATGCAAAGCAGTTCGGCGAGCACGGGCTTTGATTTGGGAACGACGGCATCAGAGTTGTTGAAGAAATTGATGTTCTCTAATTTTATCAGGTCGCCGGGCTTTGCCGTCTTAACCTGTTCGGTAAGCGTCTGGTATTGCGTTTTCGGTTGGATGGCTTCGGGTTTTGGCTTTAGGGGTTCGTATACGATAAGCACCTTCCGGTTTTCCGACTGTATCTTTGACTGCGTGAAATCCTCGCCGAAGCCCTTGGTTTCATAACCGGCCGCCACCGCAATACGGTTGCTGATCAGGTAATTGTAAATCTGGTTCACCCTCCTGAGCGACAATGTATCGTTATAGCCATTAGTACCTTTCCAGTCGCAATAGCCGTAAATTCCGGTCACCTCGATGTTCTTGTTTTCCGACAGCCAGCGGTCCAGTTTTTCTTTTGCCCCGGGGTTGATGTCGTATTTGTTGAAATCAAAAAATACTTCGAGCCGGCCCTGGGCGTTGGCGTCAGGCAGGGCGAAGCAGCACAACAACAAAAGGAACAGTCTTATTTTCATCAGTTTGCAATGATTTCGATTTCTACACGGCGGTTTGCGGCACGCTCGGCCTCATTTTTTTCGGGAATCGGGAACAACGGCTGGGTTACCCCGAGGCCTTTGTACGACAGCCGGTCTTTGGGGATTCCGTATGCGGTCAGGAAACTGTATACGGCTTTGGCGCGCTGTGTCGACAAATCCTGCTTGTCTGAGGGCATGCAGCACAAATGCCCGAGGATGCGGATGTTCAGGTCGGGATTGCTTTGCAATACCAGCAGGAGTTCATACATTTTTGGGACAGATTCCGGGACAACAATGAAAGTATTGATGCGGAAATTCAGGTTTTCAATCTGCAGTTTATCGCCGGCTTTGGCCAGGTTTACTTTCTGCATAAAAAGCGTATCGAGCTGTACCGATGTCTTGGTGCCGTTGGGGTTGTCGATGGCAATGTTGGTCGGGAACCGGATGGGTTGGCGGACCTTAGGTTTTGGCACTTCCGATTTAGGTACAATGCCCAAGATCTCGTTTTCGCGATGGAGGTCCTTTGCCAGAAGATAGTAAATGGTGACTTTACGGTTTTCGGCTTTTATCCTGGAAGACTGAAATGTCTCGCCGAAGCTCCTGGTCTTAAAATCGTCGCGGATGTTGATGTTGCCTTTTAGGAGGCTGACAATAAAATCAACCCTTTTTTTTGCGAGCGTGTCATTGAATCCGGTGGTGCCGTCTTCATCGGTGTAGCCGTTCACGGCCACAATTTTCGACTCCTTGTTTGCTGCAATCCAATGATCAAGGCGGGCGCGCTCTTTTTGGGTCAAGGAAAACTGGTTGCTGTCAAAATATACAGCGAAGGATTCCTGAGAAAGGCAGGGAACGAAGCGCAGCAGCAATATGGTTAGCAGGATGATTCTCATGTCAGGGTTGTATACACGAATTTACAGTTTTTTGGTTGTTTCGCGAAGAATAAAACGCCAATCTGCAATCAATTCATATATTTGATGCCTAAAATCAAACGTATGAGAAAAAATTTACTAATCATTTTACTGTTTTGTGGAGGCCTTTGCAACGCGCAGTCGGTCATACAAAGCATCAATTCCGGAAGCGTCATTTCAGCGACAGCGACTGTCGGGGTTGGGGAAATTGTCGTTATCCCGCAGAATCAGAACCAATCGGCCACCGGACTTATCGGTGTATTGGCGCAGGTAAACCAGCAATTTTTGGAAGTCCCGTCTTTGGAATTGTCCGATAAGATCACAGTGTACCCGAATCCTACGGTTGCCAAAGTGTATTTTGAATCAACGCAGAGCCTGACCAAAGAAAGCGTCTCCGTTTTCAATGATGCAGGGCAGCTTGTGATTCAAAAGGAAATTACCCCGGACAATGCCGTGGATTTGTCAGATTTGGCACAGGGCATTTATCTTATCCAACTTTCAAACGAGAAAACAAAAACATTTAAAATCATCAAACACTAATGAGAAAATTATTACTTCTATCCGCTTTATTGATATCAGCGATTACTTTTGCGCAGGTGCCACAAGGTATTTCCTACCAGGCCATCGCATTGAATCCATCAGGAAATCCCGTTGTGAGTTCTAATGTGGGCATCCGCCTTTCAGTTCTGGATGTTTCCGCTACAGGAACCGCTTTGTATACTGAAACGCAGACAAAAACCACCAACGCACAAGGCCTTTTCAATCTTGTCATCGGGCAGGGGACGCCGGTTTCGGGAACTTTTGCAGGAATCAATTGGAAAACGAATTCAAAGTTCCTGAAGGTGGAGATGGATGTTGCCGGGGGAACGAATTATGTTATGGTTGGTACGACGCAGTTGCTTTCTGTGCCTTATGCTTTGGCTGCAAAATCTTTGGTTTTAGCTCCGGGGGAAGGCATTACGCTGACATCGCCTAATGGCACGCCTTATCAGTTATCGGTAAATGATGCAGGTGTGTTGTCATTGCCAACTACGGCAAACGCAAGCAATTATCCTGCTGATTTGTATGTTTATGGTACTTTTAATGGCTTTAACACTGCCACTGCACAGCTGCTGAATTATAATGACAGCTACTTTACCGGATTCAAATACCTGACCGGAGGCAGCCAGATTAAATTCACTTCTGGTACATCACCGAACTCAGCCGTATATGGAAATTCGGGCGGCATGCTGGTCCTGAACGGAAGTGCGTTTACTGCGCCTTCATCAGGATTATACTGGATCAGTATCAGTGCCTACGACATGGATAACGGGATGTACCTGGATGTAACGCAATTCGTGCCTAAAGTACGCATTGCCACGACTTTTACCGATTACAATATGACGTACAATGTCGCAACCAATACAGCCAGTGCTACTGTAACCGGTATTGTAAGCAGCGACAAATTCTATTTCATGTTGCCGAATCCAAATTCAGGGATTACCAACTATGGTGATTATCTTGCAGATGGCATTGCAGAAATGGGCGGTACGGAAATCTCGTTTCCGGGAGCATCGCCGTCGACACCAAAAAATTATAAGATTGATTTTGTCTTGAACGTCAACGGAACAGGGGCTTATACTGTAACCCAGGTACCCTAAGGGACATCCCCAAAGTAAAAAGCCGGCTCAAATGAGCCGGCTTTTTTTATGAAATGCTTCAATTACCTGGTAAAAAGCAACTCCCTGTACTTTGTCAGCGTCCAACTCTCATCATCAACAAGCAATTCCAGCTTGTCGCAATGCTCACGGATTACTTCAAAATACGGTTTTACATTGTCGCAGTATTGTTCCGCCATTTGCTGCGCATCGGTTAGGGCATTGGCCGTTTTACGCGCTTCGGTCATTTCCTCGACCTGCGTATTGATGCCTTCGATGTGCTCTGAAATCTCCTTGATCAGCGAAATCTGCTCCTTGCCGTACTTCTGGAAGTCATTCCCGAAAATCTCCTTAAGTCCGCAGACGTTTTCTATCAGTGTATTCTGGTAACGGATCGCTGTCGGGATCACATGGTTTTTCGCGATATCACCCAATACACGCCCTTCGATCTGGATTTTTTTAGTGTATTCCTCAAGTTCTATTTCGTAACGCGCTTCGACCTCTACGTGGTTCATGATGTGCAGCTCTTCAAAAAGCTCAAGCGCGTCTTTGGAGATTTTTGCCTTCAACGCGAGCGGCGTTGTCTTGAAATTGCTGAGTTTGCGTTTTTCAGCTTCCTTCTCCCAGGCATCGCTGTAACCGTCTCCTTCAAAAAGAATGTCCTTTGATGTCTTGATGTATTCGCGCAGGACATTGAAAATGGCTTCATCTTTCTTAAGCCCTTTTCCGTCAATAAGCGCGTCGACTTCCTTCTTGAAATCCTTCAATTGCTTGGCTACGATGGCATTGAGCGTAGTCATTGCGTTGGCACAATTTGCCGAGGAGCCTACTGCACGGAACTCGAATTTATTTCCGGTGAACGCAAATGGCGAAGTCCTGTTCCTGTCGGTATTGTCCAGAAGCACATCAGGGATCTTGCCGACAACATTCAGCTTCAGGTCGGTTTTTTCCTCAGGCGATAATTTCCCGGAAGAGACACCTTCAAGTTCCGCAAGCACCTTGGTGAGTTGTTCCCCGATAAATACTGAGATGATGGCCGGCGGCGCCTCGTTGGCACCCAGCCTGTGGTCGTTACTTGCCGTGGCGATGGAAGCCCTGAGCAGCGACTCATAATTATTTACCGCCTTAATCGTATTGATGAAAAACGACAGGAATTGTAAGTTGCTCATCGGGGTTTTACCCGGACTCAGCAGGTTTACCCCGGTATCGGTCGCGAGTGACCAGTTGTTGTGCTTCCCTGAACCGTTAACGCCTTTAAATGGCTTTTCATGGAACAGTACCTTGAAGTCATGGCGTTCGCCCACCTTCTGCATGACGTCCATCAACAGCGAGTTGTGGTCTACCGCGAGGTTGGTCTCTTCAAAAATCGGGGCGAGTTCGAATTGGTTCGGTGCCACTTCATTGTGGCGCGTTTTCACAGGAATGCCGAGATACATACACTCCTGTTCGAGTTCGCGCATATAATTCAAAGCCCTTGAAGGGATTGATCCGAAATAATGGTCGTCTAATTGCTGACCTTTTGCAGAAGTATGGCCCAAAAGCGTCCTTCCGGTCATTAATATATCCGGTCTTGTATTCGCTAAAGCCGTATCTACAAGGAAATATTCCTGCTCCCAGCCTAAAGTCGCTGTGACTTTCTTTACATTCTTGTCAAAATAGCGGCACACGTCCGTCGCTGCTTCATCTACTGCATTCAATGCCCTCAATAATGGGGTTTTGTAATCCAGGGCTTCTCCGGTATAAGATATAAAAACCGTGGGAATGCATAATGTCGTACCGAAGATGAATGCCGGCGACGTAGGATCCCAGGCGGTATAACCACGGGCTTCAAATGTGTTGCGGATGCCGCCATTCGGGAAACTAGACGCGTCCGGCTCCTGTTGTACCAACTGCCCGCCGCCGAATTTCTCGAGCGGATCGCTGCCGTCGTACGATGTTTCAAAAAATGCGTCATGCTTTTCAGCAGTCGCGCCTGTCAAAGGCTGGAACCAATGGGTGTAATGTGTGACGCCTTTTGCAAGCGCCCATTCCTTCATCCCGATGGCAATATAATCAGCCAACTTCCTGTCAATCTTTGTTCCATGCTGGACGGCATCTTTTACGCCTTTATAAGCATCCTGGGTCAGGAATTGTCGCATCGCCTTGTCGTTGAATACATTGGTAGCGAAAATTTCTGATTTACGGCCTGCCTCTTCAAATTTAACCGGCTTCCTTGTCGATGCTTCTTTTAAAGCCTGAAAACGTAATGTTGACATAAAAATTGATTTTTAAAGTTTATACCCTGTTAATTTAAATGCAAATATATGGTTTTTTGTTTTTAAAAATAAAACACCCCTAAAAAAATAGGGGTAGATTGTAAAATGAGTTTATCTGAATTTGGGTGAGTAAATAATGGGTTCAAACATTCACAGGCAGGGAATCAAAAAGCAATGGGAATTTCACTAAGTTTATATTCCAAAACCGGACACCATGACCAAAACCCTGCCACACTCCCTTTTCACTGATTTTGATATCGACCTGTTCCGTGCAGGGAAGCACTTCCGGCTGTACGACAAGCTCGGCGCCCACAGTGTCGAAGTAGACGGGGTCAAAGGGGTCTACTTTGCTGTATGGGCCCCCGCAGCACGTTCGGTGTGTGTTATAGGGGATTTTAATGACTGGCGACAAGGCGTTAACGAACTCCTCGTACGCTGGGACGGCTCAGGGATTTGGGAGGGATTTATCCCCGATGCCGAAAAAGGGATGCGCTACAAGTACAGGATCCATTCCTTTAACAACGATATCATTACCGAGAAAGCCGACCCGTTTGCATTGTACTGCGAGCATCCGCCCCAGACCGCTTCCGTAATCTGGGACCTCGATTACAAATGGAAGGACAAATCGTGGATGGATACCCGAAAGGACAAAAACGGACTGGATAAACCATATTCCGTCTATGAAGTACACCTCGGTTCGTGGCGCCTTAATGCGGAAGGCAAATTCCTGACCTATCTCGAACTCGCAGACCAGCTTGTCGCTTACGTAAAAGAAACAGGATTTACCCATGTCGAATTGCTGCCGGTCATGGAGTACCCTTACGACCCCTCATGGGGTTACCAGCTCGTCGGGTATTTCGCACCCACATCGCGTTTCGGCAAACCGCAGGATTTTATGTTCCTCGTCGATAAGCTGCACGAGGCAGGTATCGGGGTCATCCTCGATTGGGTGCCGTCACATTTCCCTGACGATGCGCATGGCCTGGGTTACTTTGACGGTTCGCACCTGTACGAACACCCCGACCGCCGTAAAGGCTACCATCCTGACTGGAAGAGCCTGGTGTTCAACTACGGCCGCAATGAGGTGCGCTCATTCCTCATCAGCAATGCTTTGTTCTGGCTGCAGCATTACCATATTGACGGACTGCGTGTCGATGCGGTCGCTTCGATGCTGCACCTCGACTATTCGCGAAATGAAGGAGAATGGGAACCCAATATTTACGGTGGCCGGGAGAATCTCGATACGATCAGTTTCCTGAAGGATTTCAATGAAGCGGTGTACTCGAATTTCGAAGGCGTACAGACCATCGCCGAGGAAAGCACCTCGTTCCCGATGGTGTCGCGACCCGTATTCAGCGGCGGACTCGGTTTTGGGATGAAATGGATGATGGGCTGGATGCACGATACGCTTAAGTATTTCAAGCGCGAGACCATCTACCGCAAATACCACCAAAATGACCTTACGTTTTCAATGACCTATGCCTTCTCGGAAAATTTTATGCTCCCGCTATCGCACGATGAAGTAGTGCACGGCAAGAGCTCGATTTTGGGTCGCATGCCGGGCGATGAATGGCAGGCCTTCGCCAATTTAAGGTTGTTGTACAGTTATATGTTTACGCATCCCGGGGGCAAATTGCTGTTTATGGGATCCGAATTCGGACAGTGGGCCGAATGGAAATTCGACGGCAGCCTGGACTGGCATTTGCTTGAATTCAGCTTTCACGAAGGGGCAAGGAAAACCATTACCGATCTGAACGCCTTATACCGGAACAACCCGGCGTTGTACGAAAACCAATTCAGCCCGGAAGGCTTTGAGTGGATCAGCCATGACGATCATCAGAATGCCGTCATTTCATTCGTCCGTAAAGGCAGGAATCCAAAGCAGGATCTTGTGGTGGTCTGCAATTTCACTCCCGTTGTGCGAACCCCTTACCGCATCGGACTGCCACGGAAAGGCAGGCTTACCGAAATCTTTAACTCGGACAGCGCAATCTACGGAGGCTCAGGTGTCGGCAATCCGAAAAGTCCCAAAACGGAAAAAAAGGAATGGAATGGCAGGGCATTTTCGAGCGAAATAACCTTGCCGCCTCTAGGGGTCGTCGTCTTTAAATTAAGCTGAAAAATCTGGTGGTCCATGAACGCCGTTGGGGTCAACTGCTACGCATTAATGACCGCTTGCACTTCGGATCATTCCCCAGACAACCAGCCCGAAAATCAGAACGGTGGCCAGTTTTAAGCACCGGATAAACCGCGTCGCCATCGTGTACTGCCGCAAGGCATTGTCGGGCGTGATCGTCACCAGGTGGTTAAAGCGGTGCGGGAACCGGTTCAACAAGGTCAGTCCCACGGCCACAACGGTCGTCACCACCGGCAACGCAAACAGGTTTTCCTTTGCACCGAAGCCGTCCGCTTTTCCTGAAAGATCGAAGTGGATGGGAATGATACCGGGGAGTTTTGGGTAATTTACGAATACTAAAATCCAGATATTGATAATGGAAAGCCAGCATATTAATTCGATGAATTTGTCGGTAGGGGAGAGCGTTAGTGTTATCCTGGGTTCTGGTTTCATTTGATAACGATAAAAATAATTTAAGAGATCGAATTCGAATGATTTAAGTTGAGATATTCGCTGTTCTTGTTGATCTTGAGGTAATTGAATGGGGTTTAGATTGCCCGTTAACAAGATAAAAAATATTATTTTACTAAAAGAGCAGTTCCGGCTTGCGAAACTGCTCTTTTTTGATTGTACCTGACTGAAGTTTATTCTACAGCAATCCGATGACGCTCTGTTTTTCCGTCAAAGTTTATCACAAGGATATAAATACCTTTTAAAAGACCCTTTACAGAAAAAGTTGCTTTACCATCTGTGATTTGCACTTTTGATTTGGAAATGCCCCACATATCAAACAGTTCGCCGCTTATTTGTTTTGCTTCTAACGGGAAATTCTCCCTATCTCTCAAATCGACATTAACTTTGTCCCTCGATGGGTTAGGATATATTGTAAAAACAGGATTTGTTGTATTGGCCTGTCTGTTCAGGTTGCATCCAGCTCCGATCCCTGATTCGCATAGTGTAGGCCTGCGGATTGTAAATACAAGGTCTTTAAAGAAGCTTCCGCAGCTATTGATGGCAGTCACTTTGATGACCCTTGTCTCGCCTTCAGCAAGTCCAAGCTCCGATGCAGTCAGTGTGACATTGCCGCCGGTGGCATTTTTATAAGTGGTCACTCCGTTATTAATGATTTTATAGCTGCTAACGCCGGCTTCCGGGTAGAAAGAACTGAATACCCAGTAAGGAGCGCCTGAAGTGGCTCCAGCAGGAAGGTTGTTTTGGTCATAAGGATTTCCGGAAGGTGTGTTCAAAACTGTCGTAAACGGTTTTCCTATATAAAATGTTTTGGTTTTAGTAGCGGTTTGGCCACAGGTATTGGTAATCAAAGCAGTTAATGTTTGGTTTCCGCTACCGGTAAAATTTACTGTTGTCTGGGAATTGGTTGAACCGCTGAGCGAGGCAATAGATGTATTTGACAGACTCCATGTAACTGTTTGGTCACTGCCTACACCGGTGATATTAAATACGTTCGATGCCGCACAGGTATTCGTTGGGCTCGAAAGTATGGCATTGCTGACAAAAGTCGTCGCATTGGTATTAATTACAAACGTCTTTACGGCTGTTTGCCCGCAGGTATTGGTGATGGTAGCTTTCAGGGTTTGCGGGCCGGTACCTGTAAACGTGACATTTACCTGGCTATTGGTTGGATTGCTTGTAAAGGCCGTAGTGTTGTTTGTTAAGCTCCATGCTACCGACTCGTTCGGATATATTACTCCAATCGTATACGTTGATGTGCCTGCACAAATGTTCGTTGCTCCAGAAATTGTTGCCGAACTGCTGTATGCCGACCGGGAAGTATTGGCTACAAGGGTTTGAGATGATGTGCTGTTCACTTTTGGTGTCACAGTGACGCTAGAAGGAAGTGAAGTTCCCGAAATCGGAGTCAGTGTTACAGAACTCATAGTATTGCTTACCGTAGGGGGATTCCAACCACTGTAATTCCACTGATACGTAACCGTGGCACCAGCAGGAACGTTCGCTGGGGTCACAGTAAAAGTCCGGGCGTTACTATCGCCACACGGCATGCTAACGGTGGTCGGCGAGAGTGAAAAGGTTGTTTTGGTGATGTTATAACTACACGAAGAGTACTCCACATTATCGAATGTTGTAAACACCGCAAACAAAGTACAGCCGGAGGCATTGTAGTCAGAGGCATTAAGTGTGACATCTGCGCCGGAAGGATAGGTTGTGTCAAAATTTGCGTCCTGTAAAACTTCATTTTTATGGATCAGCCTGTTTCCGTATGCATTAAGAGAATACACATACAAATGACTTAAGCCAACAACCTGGTTGTGGGGTTTGGTGAGGTTGATTCCGAATTGTACCCTTACGGTTGGACTTGTGCCGAACTCAATGGTTCCGCAATTGCTAATGGGTGTGCCATTAATGTATGTCATATTGGTAATTGACACAGTAACCTGTGCATGGACATTCGCCACAAGCATTAGGAAAACAAATAGTTTTAAAATTCTTTTCATGATATTCTGGTTAAATTGATTTGTGGCTTAAAGCCGGTTGATTTGAAGCAGGTTAAATACACTAAACTGACTAAGTTTCGGAATCGAAAATTGATAACGATTCCGATTACAAACAGGAGGGGCATTAGCCTGTCCATGAGCTTTTTCGTGAGCATCCATGATATATTTTTGATTATTAGTTCTCTCAAAGCTACTCAATTTTAATCCAAATGATTCATTTTCCCAGAAAAAATATTCTAATATTGTAGGGATTTAGCGAAAATCAGCCTTAATTAAATCATAATATTTGAATTTGACGTCTGCCGTTGAAAAAATAGGAAAAAAACTTCTTCTTCCTGTTAGATTATAAACCGCAAGCATCCGCCCGCAATCGTTATCGTTGAAAACTCCACCAACTTACCAACAACAACTTGGCAGTAACTTTGTACATTTGGCTTTTTACAACCCGTACAAGCATGATCACAAACACCGAACTGGAATATAAAGGCGACCTGTTCCCTTCAGCCGTCACGGAAATAAGGCAGGACGCTGATTCGGTCTTTTTCCACACCGATAATAATGTCATCCTCAAGATTACCATACTGCGCGACAGCCTGATACGGTTCAGATATACGACAAAAGGATACTTCAGCAACGATTTTTCGTACGCCATCGACAAGTCACAATCACACGGTTACAACGCGCTGGAACTCATCGAACACGACACTTTTTACCAGATCAGCACCAGCAAGCTCATTTGCCGCGTGGATAAATCGGACCTCAGGATTCTACTCACAGACCTGGAAAATAATGTCATCCTCGAGGACGAGCTCGGTTTTCACTGGGAAGAAAGTTACCAGTTTGGCGGAAATATCGTCAAGATGAGTAAAGTGTCCCACGAAGGGGAAAGTTATTACGGCCTGGGCGACAAGGCCTCACACGCCAACCTCAAAGGCAAGCGGGTTGAGAACTGGGCAATGGACCAATATGCGTTCCACAAAGACCAGGAGCCGTTGTATAAGGTCGTCCCGTTTTATATCGGACTGCACAACCGAAGGTCTTATGGGATTTTCTTTGACAATACCTTCAGGACCAACTTCGACTTCGCACAGGAACGCCGCAACGTGACAAGCTTTTGGGCAGAAGGCGGGGAGATGAATTATTACTTTATTTACGGACCGCAAATGGCTGATGTCGTCACGACTTACACCCATCTGACCGGTAAGCCGGAAATGCCGCCTATGTGGACATTGGGTTACCACCAATGCAAATGGAGCTACTACCCGGAAAGCAAAGTGCGCGAGATCACCTCGAAGTTCCGCGAACTCCAAATCCCCTGCGATGCCATCTACCTGGACATCGATTATATGGACGGCTTCCGCTGCTTCACCTGGAACAAGGAGTATTTTCCGGATCCCAGGAAAATGGTGGCAGAATTGGCCGAAGACGGTTTCAAGACCGTGGTCATCATCGATCCCGGCATCAAGATAGACAAGGATTACTGGGTGTATCAGGAGGCATTGGAAAAGGATTATTTCTGCAAAAGGGCCGACGGCCCGTACATGAAAGGCAAGGTGTGGCCCGGAGAATGTAATTTCCCTGATTTTACCAATCCTGAAGTGCGCGAATGGTGGGCGGGACTCTTCCGGGAGCTCATTGCCGATATCGGGGTCAAGGGGGTGTGGAACGACATGAACGAACCCGCCGTGATGGAGGTTCCCGGTAAGACGTTCCCTATGGACGTACGCCATGATTATGACGGCAATCCCTGCAGCCACCGCAAGGCGCACAACATTTACGGTACCCAGATGGCGCGCGCCACCTACGAAGGCGTTAAGCGTTTTGCTTACCCGAAAAGGCCTTTCATCATCACACGTTCAGCCTATTCCGGCGCCCAGCGGTACACTTCGTCCTGGACAGGCGATAATGTCGCGAGTTGGGAGCACCTTTGGATTGCCAACATTCAAATGCAGCGCATGTCGATCTCCGGCATGGGCTTTACCGGTTCCGATATCGGTGGTTTCGCCGAGCAGCCTTCGGGCGAATTGTATGCGCGTTGGATCCAGCTGGGCGTGTTCCACCCGTTTTGCCGTACTCATTCGTCAGGCGACCACGGCGACCAGGAACCGTGGTCGTTTGATACTGAAATCGTCGACATCACGCGTAAATTCGTCAACCTGCGTTACCAGCTGCTGCCGTACCTGTACACTATGTTCTATGAATACGTCAATGATGGCGTTCCGATGCTGAAGCCATTGGTGTACTTCGATCAGGATGACCCGCAGACGCATTACCGCACTGACGAATTCCTGTTCGGGAACCATATACTCGTATGCCCCATACTCGAACCCAACGCCCAGGGCCGCCGGATGTACCTTCCCGCAGGCAACTGGTACAATTATTGGACCGGCGAAAAGGTTTCAGGCAGAAAAGAGCTTTGGGTAAAAGCCGACTACGACCAGATTCCGATTTTTATAAAGGAGGGCGCGGTCATTCCGAAGTATCCCGTGCAACAGTATGTGGGCCAACTTAAATTCGATGAAGTCACTTTGGAAGTATATTACAAACTGGGCAAGGAAAAATCATTCCTTTATGAAGACGCCCAGGACGGCTACGATTACAACAAAGGCCGTTACAGCCTGTCGACCTTCACGTTCAATGGCAAGGAAAACCAGCTGATCATCCAACAGCATAAGGAGGGGAAGTTTGAAGTGCCGTACGGTAAATTTAAGGTCAACCTGCACGGACTCCCATTTAAGGTCAAGACGATCTACATCGATAATGAGCGCGCTGATGCAGAGGCGACCCGGTTTGATGGCACGACATTGTTTATTGATAAAGATTTTACAGAATTACATATTACGGGCGCGTAATTAAAATCGTACTTTTGGAGTGTTTTAAAACCATAACCATGAGAAAATACGTAATAATATCCGCTTTTGCGATGGCGCTGGGAATTTCCTGTGCCACCAATCCTTTTACAGGAAAAAAGACACTGAACTTTGTCTCAAATGACCAGATTTTTCCGATGGCGTTTGCGCAATACAAACAATTCCTGACCGAAAATAAAGTGGTTTCAGGCAGTGGCGCTGCGCAACAGGTGCAGACCGTCGGTAATAAAATCCGGATTGCCGCTGAAAAATACCTGAATTCCCTCGGACAGAAAGAATACCTGAACGGCTACGCCTGGGAATACAAGCTCGTCGAGAATAAGGAAGTGAACGCCTGGTGCATGCCGGGTGGTAAAATCGTAGTGTACTCCGGAATTCTGCCTGTCACTAAAGATGAAGCCGGACTTGCAACAGTACTGGGGCACGAAGTGTCGCACGCTTTGGCCAATCACGGGGCACAGCGTATGAGCGCCGATCAGCTTCAGCAGCTTGTCGGCATAGGGGTAGGCGCTGCTGTATCCGGTCAGTCACAGGAAAAGCAGGCCATCTTTTCACAAGCCTATGGTTTAGGGTCTACGTTACTGGTTACCTTACCGTTCAGCCGCAGCAATGAATCTGAAGCCGATGAAATCGGGCTTACCCTGATGGCCATCGCCGGGTACAACCCTGATCAGGCCATTACGTTCTGGCAGAGGATGTCAGCACAGGGTGGAGGCGCACCGCCGGAATTCCTGAGTACACACCCGTCAGATGCTACAAGGATCAGGGACCTGAAGCGTTTGATTCCGCAAGCCAAGGCGACCGCGGCCAAATTCGGTGTCGTGTACAAATAAGCTGCGCCGTTTAAACTGAATACAAGTAAAGCCATTCCCCGGGATGGCTTTTTTGTTTTGGTACACCGAAGATGGCAGCCGGAAGGGTAGCGTGTTTCAGGGATTATCTTTCAGTCAAATTATTTGCCGATTGGCCGTATGACGAAAAAAATAAATACATTCGTGGAAAATCTCCGATATGGCCAATTTAGAAAAAGGCAGTAAGAAGCTGCTCAATGCATGGGCTTTCTACGACTGGGCAAATTCAGTGTACCCACTGACAATCTCTTCTGCAATATTCCCGATCTTTTATGAGAAACTGTTTACGGGCCGCGACCATTACATCCATGTTTTCGGCACCTCATTGAAAAATTCGGCTTTGATCAGTTTCGTCACTGCGGCTGCATTCCTTGCCGTGGCGTTTTTTTCACCTTTGTTGTCCGGCATAGCCGATTATGTGGGCAACAAGAAAAATTTCATGCGTTTCTTCTGCTACCTCGGCGCCTTGTCTTGTATGGGCCTGTATTGGTTCGACCTCGACAACATCTACGTAGGGTTGCTTTTTTACTTCCTGGGGCTGATCGGGTTCTGGGGCAGCCTGGTTTTTTACAATTCATATCTGCCGGATATCGCCTATCCGGAGCAGCAGGACAAGATCAGCGCAAAAGGGTACTCGCTGGGGTATTTGGGCAGCGTCATCCTGCTGGTCATCAACCTGGCCATGGTCATGAAGCCGGAGCTCTTCGGGATTACGGGCGCACCGCTCGAAGCAGCATTGAAGGCGATGAAGTATTCTTTCATCAGCGTTGGCGTATGGTGGATCGTCTTCAGCCAATATACCTACCATTACCTGCCTAAAGGCAACCGGAACGCTGGAAAAGTGACCCGGGCGGTGCTGTTCAACGGCTTCCGCGAACTCAGGAAAGTGTGGGGGTTGCTCAACCAGAATGTGCCACTGAAACGGTACCTGAGCAGTTTTTTTGTGTATAGCATGGCGGTACAGACGGTGATGCTCATCGCCACTTACTTCGGTTCCCAGGAAATCAAATGGGAAAATGCGGACCAAAGCACCATTGGTCTGATCATCTGTATCCTCGTCATTCAGCTTGTTGCCGTATTGGGCGCTGTCCTGACGTCAAGGGCGTCTGCGAGGTTTGGCAATATCCCGGTGCTGATGGCCATCAACGCATTCTGGCTGCTGCTGTGCATCGGGGCGTATTTTATTACCACACCAATGGCCTTTTACGGTATGGCCGGGCTGGTAGGTCTCGTTATGGGAGGCATACAGGCGCTGTCACGGTCAACCTATTCGAAACTGCTTCCGGAAACCACTGACACGGCATCATTTTTTAGTTTTTATGATGTTTCGGAAAAGATCGGTATCGTAATCGGGATGCTCGTCTATGGCATCATCGACCAGATTACGGGCAGCCCCAGGTTTGCGATCGTCTTCCTCGCGCTGTTTTTCCTTGTCGGGTTGCTGCTGCTTAGAAGAGTGCCCCGTAAAAAGTTGGCATAATCATAAAATAAATTATATTTGGGGCATCTTAAAAAGATTTGTATGAAAAATTTCAAAATATTATTTCGAGTTTTTGCTTTTCTGGTCTTATTGTCAATTACGGCCTGTACCGGAGACGTGGAACCTATTGATCCTTATGTGTTAAATCCGAATGTCACCGAATGTCCCGAACCGACAACCTTTACTTCCAGCGATTTCGTTGAAACCAAAGTTACTTTGACCTGGGTTTCCGAGGGTGATTTATGGGAAGTGGAGTATGGTCCGGCAGGTTTCGCACACGGTCAGGGAACTTCGGTAACTACTGCGGAACGCACCTTTGCGGTCGATGGTTTGGTTGCCACACAGGAGTACGATTTCTACGTACGCACCAGCTGCGGTGATGTATTCAGCGACTGGGTGGGCCCCATTGGCGTTAATGACACGGTTATCATCGATCCGAATCCCAACCCGAATCCGAATCCGCAGACCGGTACTTTCAAAGCCGACTTTGATGGCGGTACTTTCGTAGCGACAACCACTACTGCATTTATTACAGGTGATGGTATCGCGATTACGGGCCTGAAAGCCAACGGCGCCGGATTCGCCATCTTATTGGACGGACAGACTACCGGTACTTATACCGATAACGCGGGGATTTTTTACAACCAAAGCGCGAATGCTGAGTTCGGTTATTCCAATGCCAATGCGGATTTTGAAACCAACGGCGAGGTCGTGATTACCGAAATCAATACAACCAACCACACGATTTCCGGAACGTTCCATTTTACAGGAATCTGGTCCGAATTTGATGCCGTTCCTGCGGTGCCAAATAAGGAATTCACTAACGGAACCTTTACCGTCCCATACACCTCCACCAACCCGAATCCCGGTAGCGATACCTTTTTCGCTAAAGTAGACGGTACTGAATTTTCGGAAAGCCAGATTGACGTAGGATTCGTATCTGCTTCAGGCGTGCCGGATTATATCAGTATTGTGGGCACAAAGCCAAGCGGCGACAATTTAGGACTGCGTGTTAATGACGGGCTGGCGCCGGGGACTTATACGATTACCGGTCCGCTTACCGATGATGTCGTGGGCGCACACCTGCTGCAGGACGATGTGTTGTATCAGGCCACCTCAGGTACCGTTACAATTACGCAGATGACGGCTACCCATGTTACCGGGACATTTTCCGTGACGATGAAAAATTTCGAAGGCACGGTCACGCGTCAGGTTACTGAGGGCGCTTTCAGCGTGGATTACTAAATATTAGACTTAACTAAGAATATCAATCCCGGCTTTGTCCGGGATTTTTGTTTGGCATAATCATTGCCTGACAACGGTGCCGCAGTAAAAATTTTAACGCAATTTTATCTGGTGTTCAGAAGTATACAACATTTTTAAACAATAAATTTGCTGTTATCCGTGTTTCGGGTAATGACAAAATGACTTAAAACAAAATATGTCCAGCCAAAAAATTACCACACTTGACAACTTGTCACTTCAGGATTTAGACTCCGAAGCCGATCTTATACCCCTTTTAACGGCCGAAGATGAGGAAGAAATGGCCAATGAGCAGCTTCCGCTTTCATTACCGATACTCCCGTTACGCAACACGGTCCTGTTTCCCGGTGTTGTCATCCCCATCACAGCGGGCCGGGACAAATCGATCAAGCTGATTAACGATGCCAACAACAGCGATAAGATTATCGGGGTGGTGTCGCAAATCAATGAGGAAGTTGAAGATCCCACATCCGTAGACATTAATACCATTGGGACCGTGGCCAAAATCCTGCGGGTTTTGAAAATGCCCGACGGGAACATCACAGTCATCCTCCAGGGGAAAAAGCGTTTCGAGATCGAAAGGGTCACCACTGAAATACCCTATCTCAAAGCCGACATCAAGGAAGTGCCCGAAGAGCGCCCCAAAAATGGTGAAAAGGAATTTTCAGCGATCATTGACTCGCTCAAGGAACTCGCTACGCAGATCATTCAGGAAAGTCCGAATATCCCCACTGAAGCGACGTTTGCGATCAAGAATATTGAAAGCCAGTCATTCCTCGTCAATTTCGTGTCGTCCAACATGAACCTTTCGGTGAGGGAAAAGCAGGATTTGCTTGCGATGAACAACCTCAAGGACCGCGCTTTGGCCACATTAAAATTCATGAATATCGAGTTGCAGAAACTTGAACTCAAGAACGACATCCAGTCGAAAGTACGGTTCGACCTTGACCAGCAGCAACGCGAATATTTCCTGCATCAGCAGATGAAGACCATACAGGAAGAACTGGGTGGCGTCTCGCACGAGGAGGAAATTGATGACATGCGCCAAAAGGCGAAAGCCAAAAAATGGGATGAAAAGACGCAGAAGCATTTCGATAAGGAATTGTCGAAAATGCAGCGCATGAACCCGCAGGCGCCTGACTTTGGCATACAAAGAAATTATCTTGAACTGTTCCTCGAACTGCCGTGGAATGAATTCTCCAAAGACAACTTTGACCTGAAGCGCGCACAACAGGTGCTGGATCGGGATCATTTTGGGCTCGAGGATGTGAAGAAGCGGATGATCGAACACCTTGCGGTCCTGAAACTGCGCAACGACATGAAATCGCCGATCCTATGCCTTACCGGACCTCCCGGGGTAGGGAAAACCTCCATCGGGAAATCTGTAGCGGAGGCGCTCGGACGAGAATATGTGCGCATCTCGCTGGGCGGTTTGCGTGACGAGGCTGAAATCCGCGGGCACCGGAAAACCTATATCGGGGCTATGCCCGGACGCATCATCCAGAGCATTAAGAAAGCGGGTACGTCGAATCCTGTATTTGTCCTCGATGAGATCGACAAATTGTCGAACAGCAACCAGGGCGATCCGTCATCGGCGTTGCTTGAAGTGCTCGATCCGGAGCAAAATAGTGAGTTTTACGATAATTTCCTTGAAATGGGCTATGACCTTTCGAAAATCATGTTCATCGCGACGTCGAATAACCTGAGCGCCATACAGCCCGCGCTGCGCGACAGGATGGAAATCATCAAGATGTCAGGTTACACCATTGAGGAGAAGGTGGAAATTGCCAAAAATCATTTGTTCCCGAAACAGCTTGCAGCACATGGCCTAACGCCGAAGCAACTGACCATCGGGAAGAAGCAGCTTGAAAAAATCATTGAAGGCTACACCCGCGAATCAGGAGTGCGCAACCTCGAGAACAAGTTAGCGCAGGTGATACGCCATGCGGCGAAATCAGTTGCCATGGAAGAAGCGTACAACAGTAAGGTAAGCGATGCGGACATCGTGGAAATCCTGGGCGCTCCCAAACTGCACCGTGACAAATCGGAAAGCAATGAGGTGGCGGGCGTCGTCACCGGACTGGCGTGGACCAGCGTGGGCGGCGACATCCTGTTTATCGAGTCACTGATATCTAAGGGAAAAGGCACAATGAGCATGACCGGAAACCTGGGGAATGTCATGAAGGAGTCGGCGACCATTGCACTCGAATACATCAAGGCGAATGCGGAACAATTGGGCATTGACCAGGAAATTCTCTCAAAATACAATCTGCACATCCACATACCGGAGGGCGCCACGCCCAAAGACGGACCGAGCGCGGGCATTGCAATGCTGACTTCACTCGTATCGGTGCTGAAGCAGAAGAAAATACGTAAGAGCCTTGCAATGACCGGCGAGATTACGCTGCGCGGCAAGGTATTGCCGGTGGGTGGTATCAAGGAGAAAATCCTCGCTGCAAAACGCGCCAATATTAAGGAAATCATTATGTGCCTCGATAATAAGAGCGATGTCGAGGAAATCAACAAGACGTATATTGAGGGCCTGACATTTCATTATGTAAAGGAAATGAGCGAGGTGCTGAAAATTGCGATACTGGATGAAAAAGTAAAAAACGCGAAGACATTGTCATAAATGTGACGCCACTGCAATACAGGAGCCGGGACTTTTTCCCGGCTTTCTTTTTTAGCCGAGGCACGATGGCAGCCGGGAACCGCGTGAGGGACGGGAGCGGCAGCCTTTGCAGCGCAGCGGAAAAGCTACAGCGGACGGCCCGACCCCGTTGCCGTACCGTTTTCCGTCAGGACCCGATTGCCGCAACGGGGGCACGCCCAAAAAAGGCTTCCGTTTAAGATTACACCTGATTCCGCGCTGCTGATTCTTTCTCCTAAAGGAAAAAATAATATCTTCGCAGCTGCGTTATAGTACCGCATTTACTACGGCATTCATGTTTAAAAACCGACTTACCTGCATAGTGTTCTTGATTTCTGCTGCTTCCTTCGGGCAGATAGGCGGGAAATCGGTTTACCAGTTCCTGAGCCTGATCACCTCGCCGAGGCAGTCAGCGCTGGGCGGTAAAGTGCTGACGCTGTATGATTACGATGTGAACCAGGCGTTTTTCAACCCTGCGACGATTAACCCTGCGATGGACAACCGGCTATCTGTAAATTATGGAAGCCTGTTTGGGGAGGTAACCTACGGCACAGCCGCGTATGCCTATACCTACGACCGGCATGTGCAGACGTTCCATGGCGGGGTCAACTATGTCAATTACGGCACGTTTGAAGGCACCGATGAGAATGGAAACCGCACGTCAGACTTTACGGGCAGCGAGATCGCGCTTTCGTTTGGGTACGCGTACAATGTGCCCTTTTCGGATTTTTATGTGGGCGCCAATGCGAAGCTGATTTCGTCAACGCTGGAAAGCTACAATTCGTTTGGGGCTGCGGTAGACCTCGGGGCGCTGTATATCGATGAGGATAATGATGTGAACTGGGCTTTTGTGGTCAGGAATGTTGGCACACAGATTACGACTTATGCCGGAACCCGTGAAAAATTACCGTTGGAAGTCATGTTCGGCGTGTCACAGGAAATGGAGAATGTGCCGATCCGATGGCATGTGACGCTGGAAAACCTGCAGCAATGGCAAATCGCTTTTTCAAATCCGGCGCGGGCCGAAGGGTCAATCGATGGCGGTTCGACTCCTGAAAAAGTGTCCATCTTTAACAATGCCCTGCGACATGTAATCCTTGGTGCCGAATTATTTCCAAAGAAAGGTTTTAACCTCCGTGTCGGTTATAATTTCAGGAGGGCAGAGGAGCTGCGTCTTTTGGAACAACGGAATTTCTCCGGGATTTCTGTCGGATTCGGTTTAAAAATCAACAAACTGAAATTTGATTATTCTTATTCACGGTATACTTTGGCTGCCAATACGAGCCTGTTCGGATTGACCATTAATTTCGGGGATGAATAGTCGCTTTTTGTGATTAAATTAATGTAGAAAGGAGTTTTTTTAAAATCAGGTATATTTACGTAGTGCTTTAAAGTTATATTTGTGTATATTTGAGAACATTAAAACTGTTGTCAAATGAAAAAAATTATTTACACAGCATTATTAGCAATTGCCATTGGTTCATGCTCGGAAAAGGAAGAAGTAACCACAGTTGAAGAAAATATAGTTGAAGGTGCCGGATTGGCACCGTCAGCTTTAAAGATTGATTTTACCAAACCAGTAGTGTATTATTATGCCGATTCAACGGAAAGAGACTTAATAATAGAAAATATTATTGGTGATATTTACGAGACGGATCTGCGGCATCACAATGAAGGGGAAGTTATTATTTCTGATGAAGTTGCGGTCGACATGGTGATGAACGACAGTACAGGAACATTGACATTGTACCCTGACCCAATTTCTTCTGTTACCGTTAATACAGCTTCAGTTGGCGATGGTGAAGCTTGTAGTGGGAAAGTAGGTGATGGATGGAAGAGTTATGGAACATGTATGAGTAAGTCATGTGTTAAGGAAAAATCTTCAGAAGCCATGGCAGCTCTTTCTGAATCTTTAGTTACCGGAAAATGTATAGATTTGAGAATTAAGAGAAATGCACCTAATGCAAGGGTTTGCGCGCGACTGATAAATTGTTAGAAACGTTTGCTAGTTAATATATGAGCTGCCACAATTGGCAGCTTTTTTTTTGCTTATTTTTGCCAGATTAAACGACAACATTTATGCAAAAAATCACCATCGCCATTGACGGCTTCTCATCCACAGGAAAAAGTACGATTGCCAAACAGCTCGCCAACTATCTTGGCTATGTGTACGTCGATACCGGCGCGATGTACCGGGCAGTAACATTCTTCGCGATGCAGAACGGTTATATCGATAAGGAATTTTTTGATCGGGATACCTTGATTGCGAGCCTGCCTTACATCAAGCTTCATTTTGTTTTCAATGCGGAACTGGGTTTCGGCGAGATGTACCTGAACGATGTCAATGTGGAGAAGGAAATCCGCACCATCGAAGTGTCAGGATTTGTAAGCAGGGTGGCTGAAGTGTCTGAAGTACGCGCGAAGCTCGTCGAACAGCAACAGCAGATGGGCAAGGATAAAGGCATCGTGATGGATGGCCGCGATATCGGGACGGTTGTTTTCCCGGATGCCGAATTAAAAATATTCATGACCGCGAGTGCCACGACCCGCGCACAAAGGCGGTACGACGAACTCAAAGCCAAGGGGGATAACGTCTCTTTTGACGACGTACTAAAAAACGTTGAAGAGCGCGATTATATCGATACCCACCGCGAGGATTCCCCATTGGTGAAAGCGGATGGGGCATACGAGATTGACAATTCTGACCTCACGCGCGAAGCGCAATTCGATACGGTGCTTGACCTGATCAGCAAAGTGGCCGCTAAGTGATCCGTGCTATCGCACTAATTTTATCATTCGCCGATTTGCACGTCTCATTTTTAATGTTAGTTTTACAGGCTGTTTATAAATCAACCAAAAACTAATTTAATATGAGTATAAAGTTTAGGCTTACGGTCATGAGTTTCCTGCAGTTTTTTGTTTGGGGTGCCTGGCTGATAACGATCGGGACTTATTGTTTTAATGCCAAAGGTTGGACTGGAGCCGAATTTGGAGCCATTTTTTCAACACTTGGCTTATCATCTCTTTTTATGCCGGCGATCACAGGTATTATCGCCGATAAATGGATCAACGCTGAAAAGCTCTACGGAATCCTTCACATCTTCTATGGTATCATTTTATTTTTTGTCCCGAAAGTAAATGATCCCAACACATTATATTATGTGATTTTCGGGGCGATGATTTGCTATATGCCTACCATATCGCTGTCAAATTCTATTGCCTACAATATTCTTAAGAACAACAAATATGATGTGGTAAAAGATTTTCCACCCATCAGGGTTTGGGGAACCATCGGTTTTATTATTGCTATGTGGCTTACCAATATTTTCAGTTCTGAAACGCCACCCGAGTTCATCAAGGATTTCGGATTGGGCATAGGGAAATTTATTGCTGATGTTTTTGGCAGCCCAATTTTTGCCAACCAATTTTACATAGCCGCATTTTTTGCAATTATATTGGGAGTTTATTCATTTACACTTCCAAAATGCCCACCGCAGAAACTTATTGCAGACGATGCTTCTTTGGCAGAGCAACTGGGTTTAAACGCTTTCAAATTGTTTTCGAATTCGAAAATGGCAATGTTTCTTCTTTTTTCACTCTTTCTTGGCGCGGCGCTGCAATTGACGAATATGTATGGCGATTCCTATCTGGATGATTTTGGCAAGATTACTGAGTATAAGAAAACATTTGTGGTAGAAGGGAGAACATTTATTATGTCTATTTCACAAATATCAGAAACCTTATTTATCCTGGCGATTCCATTTTTTCTTAAGCGTTTCGGGATAAAGCGCGTCATGCTGATTTCGATGTTTGCATGGGTATTGCGTTTCGGATTGTTTGCTTACGGAAATCCAACGGATGGTTTATGGATGATTATACTGTCTTGTATTGTGTACGGAATGGCATTTGATTTTTTCAATATTTCCGGGTCTTTATTTGTAGAAACGACCACGGATTCAAAGATTCGTTCCAGTGCCCAGGGATTATTTATGATGATGACCAATGGAGTAGGGGCTTATTTGGGCAGTAAAATAAGTGGGATTGTTATTGATGAATATTTCACCCATGACGGACTTAAGGATTGGCACAATATCTGGTTTTCCTTTGCGATATATTCATTGATAATAGCGGTGCTGTTCGGACTTTTCTTTAAGCACAAGCACGTGCCGGAAGATGTGGCGGAAATAGCGCACTAACATAAATACTGAAGCCCTTTCCATAAAACGAAGGGGCTTTTCATTTCATCGAAGCACGATACCAAAATCTTAGCCCCGATTGCAACGAAAATCCTTTTTCGTCCTTTCTTTAAGGACAAAAAGATTGCAGTGGAAAGCGGGCAGTTAAGTCCTAAAAAGTACCATCGTGATGCTCCTGAAAATCAGAGCTTTCATTTTAAGCAAATTTTATCGTATTTGAATCTGCAACTATTTGCAAATCAAAAATAAAGTTGTAATTTTGCGCACCTTTTGGAAGAGAAGCGTTGCCCATTAGGTACTGAACTTTATTTTAAAAAAACACTTCTGATATTTTTATCTTAAGCAATGCAGGGATACAGAATACAAATTTTTTATCAGCATGTCTGAACAAACAAAAACACAAGCGGAATTTTTAGAGAACTTTAACTGGCACAACTTCCAGGAAGGAATTGATGCTGTGGATGAGAAAAACCTACAGGAATTCGAAGAATTGGTAGACAAGACTTTCATCTCAACAGATCAGGAAGAAGTAGTGGAAGGTGTTGTAGTAAGGATCACTGACCGTGACGCTATTGTTGACATCAACGCGAAGTCTGAAGGAGTTATCTCTTTGAACGAGTTCCGTTACAATCCAAACCTGAAAGTAGGTGACAAAGTAGAAGTATTGATCGACATCCGTGAGGACAAGACCGGTCAGTTGGTACTTTCACACAGAAAAGCACGTACGATCAAAGCATGGGATCGCGTAATCAACGCAAACGAAACAGGAGAAATCGTAAACGGTTTTGTAAAATGCAGGACTAAAGGCGGTATGATTGTTGACGTTTTCGGAATTGAGGCGTTCTTACCAGGTTCACAAATTGACGTAAAACCAATCCGTGATTACGATCAGTATGTAAACAAAATGATGGAATTCAAAGTAGTGAAAATCAACCACGAATTCAAAAACGTTGTGGTTTCTCACAAAGCGCTTATCGAAGCGGATATTGAAGTACAGAAAAAAGAAATCATCGGTCAGTTGCAAAAAGGACAGGTACTTGAAGGTGTGGTGAAAAACATCACTTCTTACGGAGTATTCATCGACCTTGGCGGTGTTGACGGATTGATCCACATCACTGACCTTTCATGGTCAAGAATCAACCACCCAAGTGAAGTACTTGAATTGGATCAGAAACTGAACGTGGTAATCCTTGATTTCGACGACGAGAAAACAAGAATCCAGTTGGGTCTTAAGCAGTTGAACGCTCACCCATGGGATGCATTGGATGCAAACCTGAAAGTAGGTGATAAAGTGAAAGGTAAAGTAGTTGTAATCGCTGATTACGGTGCATTTATCGAAGTAGCTGAAGGTGTTGAAGGTTTAATCCACGTATCTGAAATGTCATGGTCTACGCACCTGCGTTCAGCCCAGGATTTCGTAAAAGTGGGTGATACTGTTGAAGCGGTTATCCTTACTTTAGACCGTGAAGACCGTAAGATGTCTTTGGGTATCAAGCAATTGTCTCAGGATCCATGGACTGACATTACAGCGAAATACCCTGTAGGTTCTAAGCACACAGGTATCGTTCGTAACTTTACAAACTTCGGAGTATTCGTAGAATTGGAAGAAGGAATTGACGGATTGATCTACATCTCTGACCTGTCATGGACTAAGAAAATCAAGCACCCATCTGAATTCGTAAGCGTTGGTGAAAAACTGGACGTGGTTGTGTTAGAGCTTGATGTTGACGGACGCAAACTGTCTTTGGGCCACAAACAAACCCAGGCTAACCCATGGGATAAGTATGAGGATTCGTTCGCAGTAGGTACCGTTCACAACGGGACTGTAGCAGAAATCGTTGATAAAGGCGCTACTGTAGAATTTGGCGATGACATCGTTGCTTTCATCCCTTCACGTCACCTTGAGAAAGAAGACGGTAAGAAATTGAAGAAAGGCGAAGTAGCTGATTTCAAGGTAATCGAATTCAACAAGGAATTCAAGAGGGTTGTAGCTTCGCACACAGCCATCTTCCGTGAGGAAGAGGAGAAAAACGCGAAAGCGGCAAGCGATGCGGTGGCTTCAAACAACAACAACAGCCAGTCGTCTACATTAGGAGACAACAACGACATCTTAGCTGAATTGAAAGCGAAGATGGAAAAAGGAGAGAAATAATATTTTCCCATATTTTTAGGAAAGCCCTGCAGAGATGCGGGGCTTTTTTTTCGGATTCTAATTCAGGATTGTGGAATACTCATTTTGTATAAAATATCAGCAGATTGCTTTGTATGTTCGCATACGTCTAAATGGATAGATTATGAAAAATCTTTACTTATTTATTATTGCAATTTGCTGCATTTCGGTTAATGCACAAATAGTTGATATTCCTGATACGAATTTTAAGTTAAAGCTTTTAGCGGCTTCTGCTTCGAATCAAATAGCAAAAAACCTGAGCAATCAGTATTTTAAGATTGACCAGAATGACAACGGACAAATAGAAGTCTCTGAAGCATTGCAGGTAAGTTATCTTGATGCGGGCAATTACACAAATCCAATGCCTTATTTCTCAGACGTCACAGGGATAAAAAGTTTTGAGAATCTTAAATGGTTTTCCTGTGAGTTCAATCAAATAGCATCTATTGATGTCTCCGGGCTTTCAGGCCTGAAATATTTGGATTTCCAGGCAAATAACCTTTTGTCCATGAATTTAAATGGACTTATTAATCTTGAATCACTGGATTGCTCTGAAAATGAATTGCAAGCATTTGATTTTAATCCATTTATAACATTAAAGGAACTATACTGCAGATTCAATCATTTTACTTCCATTGATTTTTCACCCCTTGTAAACCTTGAAAAGTTAAGCTGCTCCTACTGTATGCTCTCAAGCCTTGATGTGTCCACACTCACACAATTGAAATTATTGCATTGCGAAAGCAATCCGATTTCATCGATTGATCTTTCAGAATTGCATCAATTAGAGACGCTTTACATTGGCGATAACAATATTGTAACACTTGACGTCACTTACTCTGACCACCTGCAGTCTTTGGCGTGTTCTAACAGCCTGCTCCTTGAACATATATTGCTGAAAAGCAATTCTTTCGATGTAAACGGGCTCTATATGTATAATGTTCCCAGTCTGCATTATATCTGTACATCGGAACCATACAGGCCTTTTATAGAGTCTTTTCTCCAAAGCTACGGATTTACAAATGTTATCGTAAACGATTATTGCATGCTTCATCCTGCAGACAGCTTTTACAGCATTAAGACAAACTTATTATTTGACAACGATAATAATGGCTGTGAAATTTCTGAGGCCGTAACCCCCTCGATGGAGTTCCAGATTGAAAGGAATGGTGAGTCCGCCAATGTCTTCTATAACGGTTCAGGGGATTTCATCTTTCCTTCACCCGAAGGAGAATACATTATCACGCCGCTTTTTGACACAGACTATTTCAATATTTCGCCTTCGTCGGTGACGGTTCAGTTTCCTTCGCAGCCTTCGCCTTCAATACAGGATTTCTGTATCACCGCCAATGGGAACCATCCGGATTTGGAAATTTCAGTCCTGCCACTTAATATGCCTTTTCCCGGCGACCACGCAGAATACAAGATTATTTTTAAGAACAAAGGCAATCAGGCACAGTCCGGAGCGATAAGTTTTGCATATGATGATGCGGTAGTCGATTTTTTTAATGCCAATCCCGCCCACGACATCTCGACAACCGGATTGCTCACATGGAACTTCAACAATCTTAAGCCATTGCAGAGCGGTGTAATCTGGGTCAATATGGAATTGAATTCTCCCACCGATACACCCGATCTCAACAGTGGCGACGTGCTTAACTATACGGCATCCATTATATCTGCTGATCCGGATGAGACGCCGGAAGACAACACTTTTCAGCTGACTGAAACTGTAATTAATTCTTTTGATCCCAATAACAAGGTTTGTCTCGAAGGGAAAAAGGTTTTGGAGGAAACGGTCGGTAAATACGTGCATTATATTATTCATTTTGAAAATACCGGAAGCGCGAATGCCCGGAATATTGTCATTAAGGATATCATAAATGCGGCTCGATTTGATGCCGCTTCTCTGGTACCACTTGACGGAAGTCATCCTTTTGTCACCAGAAGGCGCAACAATAACACTTACGAATTTATCTTTGAAAACATCCAATTGCCTTTTGATGATGCTAATAATGATGGTTACGTGGCTTTTAAGATAAAAACATCGCCAACATTGGTCGCGGGCGATAGTTTCAGGAATAAGGCTTCCATATATTTTGATTATAATATGCCTGTTATAACCAACAATACGCTTACAACAGTTCAGTCCAGTTTAGGAATTGATGACTTTGATTTAAATAATCATTTTACATTATTCCCGAATCCTGTGGATGATATTTTGAATATCAAATCAAAAGACAATGCGGTTATTCATTCTCTTTCAGTTTACAATGTTTTGGGACAGTTGGTTTTAACCGTTGCCAATCCGATGGAAAGCATCGACCTGTCCGGATTGACCACAGGAACTTATGTCATTAGTATTGTTACGGATAAGGGAAAGGCGTCGTCGAAGTTTATCAAGAAGTAATTGGATTTTTGATTAAATCGTCAGGTGATGCGGGACCCGTCTGCTCGTATTCTAATCCGGAACCGCATTTTACCCAATCGTACCCCGAATAAGTCGTTAAACCGATACATTTGTGTAAACTAAATCGATTAACATGAAAAAACTTTACATTTTACTTTTTTTCGCAATCGGATGCCAGGTTAATGCGCAGGTTATCGACTTTCCCGATCCTGGATTTAAGACCGCGCTGATTTCACCCGGATTCGGATTTGACACCAATCAGGATGGCGAAATTGAGCAATCGGAAGCGGCGGTCATTGAGAACCTGATCCTGACAAACGCCTCCGCTGAAATTTATTCAATTGAAGGGATTGAGTATTTCCATGCGCTCAAAAAACTCGACATAGCGGGGCATAGTGTTTCGAACATGGATGTCACTTCGCTGACTAATCTTGAAGTGCTCGATTGTCGCGCAAACCCGGTTACGTCGCTACAGGTCGCCGGGATGCAGCACCTTCGGGAGTTGTATTTCGGGAGTTCAAGCAGTCCGCTTACAACCGTAGACCTTACTGACCTTCCTGCGTTGAATGGTCTTTACGGCGTTGGCGGGAACCTCACGACCGTGACCGTTTCGGATTCGCCGCTTATCCATGTCATCGATCTGGCTTACAACGATTTGACGTCTTTGACCATTACCAATTGTCCGCAACTTACGGAGTTGCACTGTCAGTATAACGAGCTGACAAACCTTGATCTGTCGCCGATGGCGGCCTTAACGACACTCCAGATGGACTTCAACCATTTTACTTTAATCGACTTCGATCCGGTTATTTATCTTGAAGTACTGTTGTGTTCTCACAATAATTTTACGACGCTGGATCTCAACAAACTGAGTTACCTCGACGTATTTTTTTGCGACGGGATGGGAATTGATTCAGTTTTCCTGAAGAATGGCAGTCACGAAAGTACCGTTAGCTTTAATAATTCATTTATTGGATACATTTGCTGCGATGAGTCGGATGTAGCCGGTATACAGGCAACAGCGGCAAACCAGGGGCTCAATGTCGTTATCAACTCTTACTGTTCTTTTGTTCCCGGAGGCAATTATTTTACCGTAGCCGGGAATGTGAAATTTGATTCCGACAACAACGGCTGCGACAACGCGGATATCGCCATACCGGGACTAAAGTTCAATACCGTGAGCGGCGTCACTTCTCAGACTACTGTGCCAGATGCTTCGGGTGATTATGAGATTACGGCTAAGATCGGTACACACACCATTACCCCGCAAATTGAAAATCCGGCGTATTTTGCCATCTCGCCACCATCAGTGGTCCTAACTTTTCCGGCAACTGCAAGTCCGTATACCCAGAATTTCTGCATCACGCCAATCGGCACGCACGATGATCTTGAAATTACGTTGATCCCGATTGGAACTGCCATTCCCGGGTTTGATGCCAATTATAAAATCCTATACAAAAACAAAGGAAACACGGTTCAGTCCGGTTCCGTTTCCATGACTTTCGAAGATGCAATCATGGATCTCGTCAATGCGACGCCGACCGCTTCAGTCCAGACGACCAATACTGTCAGCTGGAATTTTATCGACCTCAGGCCTTTCGAGGAAAAGGCAATTTTCGTCCGTATGAATATCAACACACCAGTAGAGAACCCGGCGGTAAATGAAGGTGATTTGCTGCATTTCACGGCCGGAATCACCTCAGCCGGAACTGACGAATCTCCGACAAACAATACGGCAGCCTTAGTCCAATATGTATACAATGCGATGGATCCCAATGATAAGATCTGTCTGGAGGGCAGCACGGTAACGCCGGATGTGGCTGGTAAGTACGTTCACTATATGGTCCGATTCGAAAATACGGGAACAGCCAATGCACAAAACGTGGTGGTGAAGGACATGATCGACACGGCAAAGTTTGATGTTTTATCGTTGGTACCATTGGACGGAAGCCATCCGTTCAGGACGAGGATTTCAGATACAAATAAAGTAGAATTCATTTTTGAAAACATCCAACTCCCATTTGATGACGCCAACAACGACGGCTACGTGGCATTCAAAATCAAAACCAGGCCCACGCTGGTTGTCGGAAATACCTTCAGCAATACTGCAAGTATTTATTTTGATTACAATGCTCCGGTAGTTACGAATACGGCCACCACGGCAATTCAGGTCCTCGGAACAAGTGATTTTCCTTTCAATGAGGCTTTTTCAATTTATCCGAACCCAGCATCGGAAATCCTGAACATTGCTGCAAAAGGTAACATCCTGATAAACTCGGTCTCTGTATATAATCTGCTCGGACAATTGATAATGGTGGTTGACAATCCATCAGAAAAGCTCGACATCTCGCTAATGGCTGCCGGAACATATATCCTGAAAATCAACACTCCTTCCGGAAGTTCCGCAACAAAATTTATAAAATTGTAAATCGGGAAATTCTCAGTCAAAACGCGCAGATACTCATTAGCCGCATTTGACCAGGTAGCAATGACTATCTTTGAATAGTTTTAAAAGGTAAAGTTTTCCAAAAAAGTCTGAAATCTGAAAGCCCTGCATTATTTGCGGGGCTTTTTATTGGCACTAAGGAAAATCCGGCCTATCATAAATCGATGTTAAAATGGAGATCCTGTAAAACCACCCTCGGGACTTCGGCGTAGATTAGAATATTAACTTAATAACTCAATTTATGAAAACATCAAAGTTTTTTTCAGCCGCGGTTGCCATTGCCGCATTTTTCGTGACCGGTATTGCTTCTGCGCAACAAAACCCGATGGTGGGAGGGGCCGCCATGTATGCCAACAAAAATATTGTTGACAATGCAGTAAATTCCAAAGACCACACCACACTGGTGGCTGCCGTCAAAGCGGCTGATCTTGTAGGGACCCTACAAAGCAAAGGCCCGTTTACTGTATTCGCACCGACCAACGCGGCGTTTGACAAATTGCCGAAGGGCACCGTAGAAACATTGCTGCAACCGGACAACAAAAAAATGTTGCAGGGTATTTTGACCTACCACGTTGTGGCCGGAAAAATGGACAGCAAAGCCATCGCTGCCGCTATAAAGGCCGGTAATGGAAAAGCCGTGCTTACGACTGTAGAAGGCGGAAAGCTGACTGCTATGATGAGTGGAAGCAAATTGGTGCTGACCGATGAAAAAGGTGGTAAATCAACTGTTACAATTGCCGATGTGCAACAGTCAAATGGCGTCATCCATGTTGTTGACACCGTACTGATGCACAAATAAGATACTTGTTTTGGTTAGTTGAAGATCCCGACCGCAAGGCCGGGATTTTTTTATCTCAAAACGGCGCCCAGTTCATTTTCGAATTTCTGCTGCAGTTTGCCCATAATCTTGTCAATCTGCACGTCAGTCAGCGTCTTGCTGTTATCCTGGATGATGAAGCTTAAAGCGTAGGATTTTTTTCCTTCCGGCAGATTATTCCCTGTATATACGTCGAAAAGGTCGATGTCCTTCAGCAATGATTTTTCAGATTGTCGAGCCACGTCATAGATGGCGTCAAAACGCACATTTTCGTCCAGCAGCAAAGCGAGGTCGCGACGCACTTCAGGATATTTCGGAATATCGGCAAAGCGTATTTTGGTATTGATGGATTTCAGCACCAATTCCCAATTGAAATCGGCAAAGAAAACTTCCTGCTTGATGTCAAACTGTTTGGCTACTGATTTTTTCACGGTACCCATCTCAACCAAAACTTCGTCGCCAGCAGCCATTGAAATTCCTTCCGCAAAAACGTCTGACGTAACCGGTTTTATATTGATTTTTGAAATGCCAAGCCTTGAAAGCAGGCTGTTAACGTACCCTTTGAAGAGGAAAAAATCAGAGGCACGCTGTGGCATGGTCCAGCTTTCCCGGCTGCGGTTGCCTGTCATGAATAATGTCAGGTGCTTCTTTTCTGTGTAAGTGCCGTCAACTTTACGATAACTTTTCCCGAATTCAAAAAGCTTCAGATCCGAATTCCTGCGGTTGATATTGTAAGAAACCGCTTCAAGTCCTGAAAACAAAAGCGATTGTCTCATCGCCGACAAGTCCTTGCTTAACGGGTTGATGATCATCACATTTTCGTCTTCCTTCAGGTTCCCGGACAGCGCTATGTAATCTGGCGTGGTCAGCGAATTGGCCATCATTTCATGAAAGCCTGATGCGGTAAGTTGTCCGCCGATGATGTTCTGGATTTTATAATCTTCCGTCCGTGGCGCATTGGCCACCGTAGCGTGCAGTTTTTTCGTAAAATTGATGTTGTTGTAACCATACACCCTGAGGATCTCCTCGATCACGTCGATTTCCCGCTGCACATCCACGCGGTAGGCCGGTATGATGAGTCCGAGGCCGGCGTCTGAAACGCTGTTCACCTTGATATCGAGCGACACGAGGATTTTTTTGATGGTTTCCTTCGACAATTCCTGCCCGATGATTTTAGCAGCTTTCTCAAAATTCAGGAAAACAGGGAAGTCCTCGATTTTTTTCGGATACACATCAATCACATCTGAAGTGATTTCACCGCCTGCTACTTCCTGGATCAGGATTGCCGCCCTTTTGAGTGCATATTCTGTGATGGTCGGGTCGATACCGCGTTCAAACCTGAAAGACGCGTCGGTGTTTAGTGCCTGTCTTTTTGCTGTTTTACGCACGGTTACCGGGTTGAAGTAAGCGCTTTCAAGGAATATATTGCTGGTGTTTTCGCTTACGCCGGAGTGTTTCCCACCGAAAACGCCCGCAAAGCACAATGGTCCTTTTTCATCACATATCATTAAATCATCTTCGTGTAAAGTCCGCTCCACGTCGTCGAGCGTCACAAATTTGGTTCCGGCTTCCAGCGTTTTTACGATGATTTTATTGCCGTTGATTTTTGCGGCATCAAACGCGTGAAGCGGCTGCCCCAGCTCGTGCAGTACATAATTGGTCACATCGACGATGTTGTTTTTTGGTGTCAGCCCAATCGCTTTCAGCCTGTTCTGAAGCCAGTCCGGAGAGGGTTTAACGGTCACTCCCGAAATTGTGACGCCACAGTATCTCGGAGCTAATTTCGCATTGTCGACTTTAACATCAATTTTCAGCGTCCGCTTGTCAATCCGGAAATTGCTTATCGACGGCGTCTTCAATTCTGTGTTTATGTTTTTCTGCTGCAGTCCGGCGCGCAGGTCGCGCGCTACCCCCATATGGCTCATGGCATCGGCGCGGTTCGGTGTCAGCCCGATTTCAAAAACCTCGTCATTTTCGATATTGAAGACTTTGGCAACCGGCGTTCCCGGAACCAATGCCTCATCAAGAACCATGATGCCATCATGGCTGTCACCCAAGCCGATTTCGTCTTCGGCACAGATCATGCCATGGCTTTCCTGGTCCCGTATTTTCCCTTTCTTGATCTGAAACGCATTACCGTCCTTGTCATATAAGGTCGTCCCGATGGTCGCAACAGCTACTTTTTGGCCCACAGCAACGTTGGAGGCGCCGCAAACGATTTGTAGCGGAGCGCCATTCCCCAGATCCACCGTGGTTACTTTCAAACGGTCCGCGTTTGGATGTTGTACGCACGTCAGTACATGCCCTACGACAATGCCTTCGAGTCCTCCTTTAACGGATTGATACGGTTCGACGGCTTCCACTTCCAGGCCCAGATCAGTCAGCAGGGCGGCGGTTTCTTCGGATTTCCAGTCGATTTTGATAAATTGTTTCAGCCAGTTGTAAGATATCTTCATAAGGGTATTTTAATCGGTTGCAAATATAAATGATTACTGGGTAAATTCGCCCCAAAAGATCGAGGCCAACCGCAATTAGTTAAAAAAAATAAATTAACAGCCCGTTGTAAATTTGTAAAACTTATTTTTTTAAATTTGATATGACTGATTTAATAGGTTTTTAACTAAAAGAAGCAATTTCATTTATGGAAAAAACTATGTTCAACTATACCAAGAGCATACTGGAAAGCGTCAGTTTTGACCCCATGCTTTTTTGCAAGGAAGTCCGAAAGGCACTCAAGGTATTGCTACCGTACGAAATCGAACAGTTAACGGAGTGGCTGTCGAGATTCGTGGAAGAAAAGCCCGAATTGAAACACTGCCAGATTTATCTAAACGCATAAAACTAAAGGAGCTTAAATGGCTCCTTTTTTATTTCATGTGCACGTGAACAGAAAATAGTTATTTAGCTGCTGTCGTTTTAGAAAGCGGACTGACAATCTGTACATTCTGGAACACGATCGCTCCTTTCACTACACCGGCAATGGTGCTTCTAAGCGCGTCTATTATATGTATTTTGAGTTCTGTTTTCGGGAAGACAAGGCTCACTTCGCGCGCGGGCTTAGGTTCCTTAAATTGATGCAGCTTGTTTTTATCCCGGTCAGAAAGGTCCAATGTGTGGAGATAGGGCAGGAGCGTGGTGCCCAGGCCTTCATCGGCCAGTTTAATCAGGGTTTCGAAACTACCGCTTTCGAGACGGAAGTTGCCGTTGTTATTTCCACCGCCGTTGCTTTTGCATAAATTAAGGATGCCGTCACGGAAACAATGCCCGTCCTGCAACATAAGTATTTCCTCAATATTGAGATCGGCGACTTCAATGTCCTTTTTGTTAGACAACGCATGCGACTCGGGTAAATACGCCACAAACGGCTCGAAATAAAGTACGATTTCTTTCAGTTTTTCCTCTTCCAAAGGGGTTGCGGCAATGGCGGCATCAAGATGACCGTTTTTGAGGCGGTTGATAATTTCCTCGGTGTTGAGTTCCTCAATAATGAGTTTTACTTTGGGATATTTTTTGATGAAATTATTCAGGAACATCGGGAGCAGGGTAGGCATAATCGTTGGGATAATCCCCAAACGGAATTCCCCCCCGATGAAGCCTTTTTGTTGTTCTACAATATCCTTTATCCGGTCGGCCTCGTTTACGATGTTCTTGGCCTGGGTCACGATTTTTTGTCCAATGTCGGTTAACTGGATGGGTTTTTTGCTGCGGTCGAAAATCAGGATGCTGAGCTCTTCCTCGATTTTTTGTATCTGCATGCTCAGTGTGGGCTGGGTTACAAAACACTTTTCAGCGGCGAGCGTGAAATTCTTATATTCTGCAACAGCGAGTACATATTGGAGTTGTGTAATGGTCATAATATAGCAAAATTTGATGCAAATATAAAAACTATCAATTTATCTTATGCACCTTTCGTATGAAAATGCTTATCTTTAAAACAAATAACGACACTTTTTATGAAAACAAACCTACTCGGTCTCCCTATAAAGGAGATGGAAGCCATTAGCAACGACCTGAACATCCTGTTGTCCAGTTTCCAGGTATATTACCAAAACCTGCGTGGTATTCACTGGAATATCCGCGGCAAGCGTTTCTTTAATCTGCACGTCAAATTTGAAGAACTTTACAATGATGCCCAGATGAAGGTCGACCTCGTGGCGGAACGCGTCCTGACCATCGGCGGAACACCATTGCACACGTTTGACGATTATATTAAAAACAACAAGATTGTTGTCGGGAAAAATATTTCCAATGATGAGAAAGCCATACAGCTGATTGTCGAATCGCTGTCCGGACTGCTCAGGATAGAGCGCGAATTACTCAACAAAAGCGGCGAGATCAACGACGAGGGAACCAATTCGCTGATGAGCGACTTTATCTCGGAACAGGAAAAAACCATCTGGATGATGAACGCCTGGCTGGAGGAGTCACTTTAATCTTCAGTATACATTTAAATCAGAGTCAGAACTGAGGCCCGCAAGGTCTTGGCTTCTGGCTCTTGATTTTCCAAAATGTTAAAATTTTAAACAATTACCGCGTAGCGCTTTTCCAACCAAACTCATTTGATACATTTGTCCCGATGAAATTCGCCGTAAAAATAATGATTGTGGTTTTCCTGACCTTTCTCGCCACGCCAACGATAGTGAGCCTGATCAGGAAAAGTTCGGATACCTCAATGTTCTACAATATGTCTGAGGAAGAACTCGCACACAAGGAAGTCAAGGAACTGAAAGCGGAGCTCAGGATTTTACAATACGATTTTTTCAATTTCCAAAAATGCACTTCGCGGATTATCATCTCTGAAAACCAATTGCGTCACGACAACGTGATGCGCTCCATTTTTTCCCCACCGCCTAACGCGTAAATACAAAGTCTGGAGTTCGTAAACCTTTGATAACGGGAGCTTGCAGCCCTTAAGGTTGTGTGCGGACTGCCGATTCATTTCAACCCGATTATCAGGCGAGCGCCTGAAAACACACTTTGTATTCATTTCAGTTTAGGTAACATGACAAAAAAAATCAACCTTTTTGCAAACCTCAAATCGGACTTTGCGTCCGGTCTCGTGGTGTTTTTAGTGGCACTTCCTTTGTGCCTCGGCATTTCGCTTGCTTCAGGCGCGCCGCCATTATCGGGAATTATCGCCGGGATTATCGGTGGTATCGTTATCGGATCATTGAGCACCTCACACCTCAGCGTTTCAGGTCCTGCGGCAGGACTCACGGCCATTGTGCTGACCGCCATAACTGAGTTCAAGGCGTTCGATATTTTCCTCGCTGCCGTATTGGTTGCGGGATTGCTCCAGCTTATACTTGGATTCATCAAGGCGGGAACGCTGTCAAATTATATCCCTACAAATGTAATCGAAGGGATGCTCGCCGGGATTGGCGTGATCATTATATTGAAGCAAATTCCGCATGCGCTCGGCTATGACGGGGATTTTGAGGGTGATGAGGCGTTCCTGCAATTTGACGGGGAGAATTCCTTTTCTGAGATCTTCGGGATTTTTAACCACCTTCACCTCGGAGCCATATTGATTACGTCCGTTTCACTTGCTATACTCATTGCCTGGGATAAAGTGCCGTTCCTGAAGAAAATCAAACTGGTGCCGGGCGCGCTCGTTGTAGTGATCTTAAGCGTGGTGCTGAATGAACTGTTTATTACCACAGGCAGTTCTTTGGCCATTGCGTCTGAACATTTGGTAAAATTGCCGGTTCCAAAAACCATAGATGACTTTAAAAATATTATTGTGATGCCCGATTTTACAGCGCTAGGCAATTACAAAGTATGGATTACAGGGGCCACGCTTGCGGTTGTTGCCTCAATTGAAACATTGTTGTGTATTGAGGCGGCGGACCGTATGGATGTGCAAAGACGCTATACGGACACCGATATAGAGCTGAAGGCGCAAGGCATCGGGAATATTTTGAGCGGACTCTTAGGCGGTTTGCCGATGACATCGGTGGTCGTGCGGACCTCGGCAAACAGCAGTGCCGGAGCGAAGTCGAAAATGTCAACCATCATCCATGGTTTTTTCCTGCTGATCTGCGTGTTGACCATTCCGGCATTGCTTAACAAGATTCCGTTTGCCGCATTGGCCGCAGTGCTTTTACTTGTCGGATATAAGTTGGCCAAACCATCGACGGTAAAACATTTCTGGCAAAAAGGGAAATACCAGTTCGTACCGTTTATTGCCACGCTGGTGTTTGTGGTTTTCACGGATTTGCTTAAAGGCGTCGCGTTGGGACTGCTGATCAGTATTATTTTTGTGTTAAAAGGAAACCTGAAACGTGCGTACCATTTCCATAGGAAAGAATACGAAGATGGCGATGTCATCCAGATCGACCTGGCGCAGGAGGTGTCATTCCTGAATAAGGCGGCGATAAAGTCTACGCTGAACGACATACCCGAAAATTCCAAAGTGATCATCAATGCAGCCGATACGGTGTATATTGCCCATGATGTGCTGGATCTGATACGCGAGTTTAAGGCGGTGCGCGCCAAGGACGAAAATATCAAGGTTAAACTCAAGGGTTTTAAAAAAGCCTATAAGCTCGAAAACACTGAGGAAGTCCAAAACCATGTTTCCATCAGGCACCAGGAAGATTTGGATCGGAAAAATAAAGATGTAAAGACAGAAGAGAATAATTAACAATCAATAACCTCAGGCTGCTGCGAATTCCGTAATTTTATTTCCGGATTTGTACACCTGAAAAAACAAAAAAGAAATGGAAGATTTTTATAAGAAGATTTTAGACAACAACAAGGAATGGGTTGAAAAGACACTTTCAAAAGACCCGAATTATTTCAAGGACCTGGCCAAAGGGCAAACGCCGCCACTATTGTGGATTGGTTGCTCAGACAGCCGCGTTCCCGCAAACGAAATCATCGGTGCCAAGCCGGGCGAGGTATTCGTCCACAGGAATATCGCCAATATGGTTATCCATTCTGATATGAATATGCTCAGCGTGCTCGATTATTCGGTCAATGTCCTGAAAGTCAAACACGTAATTGTATGCGGCCACTACGGGTGCGGCGGCGTAAAGGCGGCTTTGGGCAATTCCTCCATCGGAATTATCGACAACTGGATCCGCCACATCAAAGACGTATACAGGCTTCACCATGCCTACCTTGATTCAATCATTAATGAAGACGACCGTTTCAATGCTTTTGTGGAATTGAACGTAAAGGAGCAGGTTTTTGACCTCGCCAAAACATCAATCGTACAGGCGGCCTGGAAGTCAGGGCAGGAATTAACGTTGCATGGTTGGGTGTACGGACTCAATTCCGGTTACGTTACCGATCTCAATGTGGATCTTTCCGGAACGGAAGACCTGGAGAGTGTCTACCGACTGAAATTCTAAACAAAAAAGCTGCTTCATGCAGCTTTTTTTATTCTTCAAGGTTTTCGTTGAATGTCGTCGGGAGCATTTTAGGAATAAACTTTACGAGCAGCGGCAAAAGCAAACTACCACCGGGCAGCAGGAAAATCGTGAGCGATGGCACGGTTTTGCAAAATTCCAGCAATTGTTTTTTTACCTTTTTCTTTTCCTTGCTGTCAAGGCTTCGATGCGTGGAATGTGTCAGCAGCAGCATCAGTTCGCCGTTGTTGGCCAATTCTTTCTGTAACCTTTTTTTATTCCGGGAGATGAGCATCATGACGTATTGTGTCGTGTGGTCGTAGAAATGCTTTACCGGGTTCGAATAATTGAAATAAGGGATTTCCTTTTTGTATTTGCTGATGAAGGCATCGGTCTGGGAAATACTTTCCTCAACAAATGATCGCTCAATGCCCATGATGTCCGCGAGTTTGAGCAGGAAACCGGATTCGCTTTCCTCGACAATTCCATCACTGCACATCGCCAGTCCAGCCATATCTATCAGGTAATATTTTTCCAGTTTGTATCCGAAGTATTCAAGCTCCAGGGCCTCGACATTACTGATATTAACTTTCGAAAATTTAGTGTAACGCACGGACGATTCAAACAGCCTGACCAGCAAATCGTCATATGGAGATTTTTCGGATTTTGTATTGAGCGCCAGTGAAACCACACTGATGACCGTTTCCTCGAGCCGTCTCATGTAGCTGCCTGAAATTTCGCCATTTATGAGGTACTGCTGGAATGCCAGCACATCTTCAAATAATAGTGCATTGGTAAGGATATGCGAAAAATTCCGGCTGATCGGGTTCTCGTTTGTCTGCACGCGTTCCCCGATGATTTTCTCCAACTCAGCGGAAATGCTATTTTCGGGAAGTACTTTTTTTAGCGGGTTATAACCCGTCTTGTTCAGTGCTTTGTAAAACGACACGGCATCAGAAAGGAATCCCGCCGCGTCGTAGGTTTCGAGTACGAGATTGTGCACAGCGTACAGTGTGTTGAGCAATGCAATTTTGGAAATCTCCTCAGGCGATTTATTTTTGGGAGTAATGGCTCTCGGCGTATCAAACGACACAATGTGGCCGTAGATAAGCCCGGTTTTCCTGATGCGATGGTACAATGACTCGGGGCCGCTGACCGCAGGCAGTGTCAGTGAGCGCTGTTCCGCGAAAAATTTGTCGATCCAGCCTGGCGCCGAGGGATTTATCATGGTATCGGGTTAGGACACAAAGCTATCGCTTTTTATGAAACCATGGAAACTATCATTCCTTATCTCCGCCTTTTTGTTTGTATTGACGCAGTAATTTGTGGTTGAAGTCGTCTTCGGCTTTTTTAAGTTTTAAAATCTTTATCGGACTGATGACGGTTTTAAGGTTTGCAATGAGTTTCCTACGATTGTCTGCGAGTTCCTGCTCAGCCTCTTCGAGCTGGGTTAATAACGCAGCCGCTTCTTTTTCAGACAGCCTGTCAACGGCAGGCGGGTTCATTTTGCTCTTGATTTCTCTCATTTTTTTGAATCTGACCTCAAATTGTTTGTCTTCATAAGCGTTGAAAAACGGCCAGAATTTTTCGGCTTCCGAAGATGTCAGCGCGAGCTCCCTGGTCAGGAAAGCAACTTTCAGCGATTTAATTCTTTCTTTTGAAGCCTGTCCAAACGACGCAGTGGAACACAAAATTAAAACAAGCAATATTTTTAGGGTCTTCATAACTAATCTATTAGGTTTTCAAAATTGGAATCTGATGTAAGCACTTCCTCAATGGACTTATCGTCAATGGAAATTTCGCTGTCCATCTTGTCGAGGTCTTCTGCATCGAGAAGCGCAGCAATATCAGCATCGGAAATATTGGTTTGGTAGGTCAGGTAATTTTCAATTGAAACAGCATCCGGCTGCGACTGGTCGTTATTCCTATGTTGTACGAGTGGAACCATAAGTGATCCGACCAAAACCGCAGCAGCTATCCAGATCATTTTCGGACGGCGGTACAAAGGAATGACTTTCACGTCCGTATTGATTTGCTCCATTACTGAAACGGAAAGATTATCGAAATAACCTTCCGGCGCACGCAAACCGCTGCCTATTTTTGGATGTTCATCGAGTTTAAAATTTTTCATGTTGCTCTGACTTGTTAGGGTTTCGTTGGTTTAACCCTTATTCATAAATTCTTCTATCTTCCTGACGGCATGGAAATAAGACGCCTTTAAAGCGCCCACGGAAGTGCCCAAAATTTGGGAAATTTCCTCATACTTCAGTTCCTGATAATATTTCATCTTAAAGACCAACTGTTGTTTTTCAGGTAATTGAGAAACAGCTTGCTGCAATTTAAGCTGGATTTCGTCACCGTCAAAATACGTGTCGGCCTTGATGCGTTCAATCTGCCGCTGCTGATATTCTTCGCTGGTCTGCCTGTGCTTTTTGGCTTTATTGTTGATGAAGGTGATTGACTCATTCGTAGCAATGCGGTACATCCATGTAAAAAGTTTGCTGTCGCCCTTGAAATTCTGGAGGTGCCTAAATACTTTTACAAAGGTGTTCTGCAACACGTCATCTGCATCGTCGTGGTTCAGAACAATACTGCGTATGTGCGAATACAAAGGCCGCTGATACTGCGCAAGCAATTTCTGAAATGCGCTGTTTTGCGTTTTCGGATCAAGCAGTTCCTTAATGAATTCTTCTTCGCCGGTCAAAAGTCAAATTTTTTACCCATCCGACTAAAGTTACTCCAAATAGTTTAAATCCCGTTTCGATGGCTAAGTTATCTTTTTGTGAAAATGTGTCGTGACTATTGAAACTTCGTAAATTCGCCACACAAAAACAGGCTTATGATACAAACGGTTATTTTTGATATGGATGGCGTCATCGTTGACACCGAACCGCTGCACCATTTTGCATACCACCTTCATTTCGATGATTTGAACATTAAGGTTTCGCCGGAAATGTATGCGACTTTTACGGGCTTTTCTACGAGAAATACTTACGAAAAATTAAAAGAGCAGTTTGCCATCCCCTATGAGGTGGCTGAGTTGGTCGATCGCAAGCGTGAATTGTTCAACGAGGCTTTCGATAAAAAAGAGGACCTGTTCCTTTTGGAGGGAGTCGACACGCTGATCAGGGATTTGTTTTCCAATGGCATGCAGCTTGTATTGGCATCCTCGTCTGCAAAAGTGACCATTGAACGTGTTTTCACCCGATTCAGGTTGCATCACTATTTTACCCACATCATATCTGGCGAAGATTTCCCAAAATCCAAACCGGATCCGGCGATTTTCATTGAGGCGGCACGATTGTCGGGGACGCCGGTTGAAAATTGCATCGTAATCGAAGACAGTGCCAATGGCGTAAAAGCCGCAAAATCAGCAGGCATTTATTGTGTAGGTTACGTCAGCCCAAATTCAAAATTACAGGACCTCTCGCTTGCGGATAAGATTATTTCGCACTTTAATGAGTTGGATTTTGAAAAAGTGAAGCGGTTACGCTAAGGCTTCCTTGAAAACCTTTAGGCAGCGTTCGCGCGCTTCCTTGTGGTCAATCATTGGCTCAGGATACGAATTAGTATCCACTTCGGGCACCCACTTTTTCACATACTTTCCGTCTTTGTCAAATTTTTTTGCCTGTTCTGCCGGATTAAAAATCCTAAAATATGGCGCAGCATCTACACCGCTGCCGGCAGCCCATTGCCAATTGCCCACGTTGCTCGACTGCTCGTAGTCAAGCAGTTTTTCAGCAAAATACGCTTCTCCCCAGCGCCAGTCAATTAACAGGTGCTTGCAGAGGAAACTTGCGACGATCATCCGCACGCGGTTGTGCATGTGGCCCGTTTGGTTGAGTTCGCGCATGCCGGCGTCAACAATCGGATAGCCGGTTTTGCCGTCGCACCATTTTTTAAAATTCGCATCGCTGTAACTCCATTTGATGTTGTCGTATTTAGGGCGGAAGCTTTTGTTGACCGTGTGTGGGAAATGCCAAAGAATCTGCATGAAAAATTCGCGCCAGATCAGTTCTTTCAAGAAGGTGGTGTTTGCGTCCTGGTTTGCCCTGACCACCATTTTCCGAACGGAAACCGCACCAAAACGAAGGTGTGGGCTCAGTTTCGATGTTTTATCCAAAGCCGGAAAATTCCGCGTTTCCTCATAGTTATGGATCAGGCTTTTCGACACATTGTAATCAGGAACGGAAATTTCGGACTTCCTGAAACCTATCTTTTCCAATGACGGAAAGCCTTTTGAATGGGCGACAAGATGATTCAGATGGTTTTCGGAAGGGTAGTGCATCAATTCGGTTTTACGGAAGGTTTCAAGCCATTTATTTGCGTAGGGCGTGTACACTACGTAAGGCGACCCGTCATCTTTGGCAATTTCAGCCTTTTCAAAAATGACCTGATCTTTAAAAGTCTTAAATGCGATGCCATGCTTCTTAAATATCTGGTAAACCGCTTTATCCCGTTTGCGGGCGTACGGTTCATAATCATGGTTGGTAAAAACCGTATCAATTTTGTGCTTTTTAGCCAGATCTTCGAAAACCGCATCAGGATCGTCATGAAACACCGCTAGCGATGTTCCTGATGCCTTCAACTTGTCGTTCATTTGTTCCAGAAGCGAGTGAATGAACGAAAGCCGTGCGTCATCAACAGGCAAATCCGATAAGATGTTTTGGTCAAAAATGAAAACAGGAAGTACCTTGCACCCGGAGCGCAACGCCTCGTAAAGTCCGCGGTTGTCGTCGAGTCGCAAATCCCGCCTGAACCAGAACACATTTATTGCTTCTTTTTCCATCACATGTCTTTGGCAGCATCGGGACGATACTGGCCGAAAATTTCGATTAGTTTTTTGCGCCTGAATTCAAATATCTTATCGAGCCTCGGCTTAACGACTAGACTGTGGCCCAGCTTGCCCAATATCCCGAAGGGAAGCCTATAGTCAATGATGTCCTCCATCTCGACACCGCCTGGAATGGATTTGAGGAAATGCTTGTGGTGCCACATTTGGTAAGGTCCGTATCGTTGTTCGTCAACAAAGTACAACTTGTCTTTTACGTGGGTGATTTCGGTGACCCATTCTGTCTTGATCCCGAACAAAGGCCTGACAATATACCTGATAATCTGCCCGGGATACATCGATCTTTCGGCACCGGATACAATCTCAAATCCTAAGTCGGGAGGCGTTATTGTCGCCAGGTTTTTAGGATCCGATAAAAAATCCCACGCCTGTTCTATAGAAATCGGAAGGTTTTGGATACTCTTTTTGGTGTACATAGATTAACTTTCTGTAAAGATACAACGTTTAACGATTGATTTAAAACATCAAACAAAACTAAATTTAAATTAATATAACATTAACATTTCAGCGGAGTCGTAATGTTTAATTTTGGAAAAATATAAAACCTTACTTTATGAGAAAATTATTTATTGTAGCCACATTGATGTGTGTGACCTGGATCACTGCTCAGGTAAAAACGCCTGCGCCGAGTCCGAAAGCCCATGTAGAACAGGTCGTTGGCCTGACCGATGTGACGGTAGACTATTCAAGGCCGGGTGTGAAAGGCCGTACAATATTTGGCGACCTGGTTCCTTTCGGGAAACTTTGGCGTACCGGAGCCAATGCGAACACCACTATCAATTTCAGCGAAGACGTGGTCATCGACGGAAAGACGCTTAAAAAAGGGAAATATGCGCTGTACACGACTCCAAAAGCAGACAATTGGGAAGTCATTTTCTACAGCTCAACCGACAATTGGGGTACGCCCGAGACCTGGGACGATTCCAAAGTAGCACTTAAAACAATGGCTAAACCAGAAATGCTGAACCGCATGGTAGAGAGTTTGACTATCGGTATCAACGGACTGGACAACAATTACGGTATGCTTGAAATCTCCTGGGAGAAAACAATAGTGGCCGTCAAATTTGAAGTGCCTACCAAAAAGACGGCAACCGAAAGCATCAAAAAAGCGCTGGCCGGTCCGACAGGAGATGACTACTTTTCTGCTGCACAATATTATTTTCAATCGGGTGACGACATGAAGATGGCTTTGGAGTACATCAATAAAGCGTTGGAATTGAAGCAGCCGAATCCGTTTTGGTACACCCGCCAGAAATCACTGATCCAGGCGAAACTTGGTGACAAGAAAGGCGCGATCGAAACCGCTAAAATTTCGCTCGCTGCCGCTGAAGCCGCTAAAAATGCCGACTACGTGAAAATGAACAAGGACAGTATCTCAGAGTGGAGCAAGAAGTAACTCCGAGTGACCTTCCCGAAATTATAAAGAGCTGTTGCATTTGCGACAGCTTTTTTATTTAGGGCTGATCGGTACTGCAGACTGGTTTTCGGGAGATGGACTGAAAAGCAATCGACAGCAAAAGCGTGAGTACCGCGCCAATGAAATTAAGCCACAGGTAACCCAGTTTTTCCTGGCCTTCAGGATAAATGTGGATGGCATAATAATAGATCACGAAAATGATCAGCTGGCTGATTACGGCACTGCGGAAAATCGCTGCCGACTTTACGAATTTAACATAAAAGCCCACAAGGAATATCCCCAGGACGGTGCCGTAAAAGATCGAGCCGACGATGTTCACCAATTGGATCAGATTTACGAATAAACTTCCCACACAGGCAAAGGCGATAGCTACCGCGCCCCACATTATCGTGAAGAATTTGCCGGCATTGACAAAGTGTTTGTCGGGTTTCTCAGTAGTCAGGTTGCGCTTGTAGAGGTCAATCACTGTCGTTGATGCCAGGGCATTCAAGCCTGAAGCAGTTGACGACATCGCCGCGCAGAGTATCACTGCGAGCAACAGTCCGATAAATCCTCGCGGCAGGTAATTGACGATATAGTATATGAACACATAATCGGCATCGCTTGATTTCTCTTTGCCCTGGGCCTTCCCGATGAGTTCCTGGCCTTTTGTCCGGAGTTGTTTTTCCTGTGTATTGAGTGCTCTGATTTCGGCATTTAATTTTGGATCGGCGTCATTGCGTCGCGCCAACGCCAGCACAGCAAGTTTCTTTTTTTTATTCAATTGTGAAAGTTCGGTTTCCAATTGCTGATAATCGCCCGCAAATGCGGAATTCGCGACGATCGCTTTACCATTCGGGTTGAAATTCAACGGTACCTCGCGGAATTGGAAAAACACGAAAACCATCACGCCCGTAAGCAGGATGAAAAACTGCATCGGCACTTTCATGATGCCGTTCAGGATCAGTCCCATCTGGCTTTCGCGGATTGATTTCCCGGAAAGATAGCGTTGTACCTGTGACTGGTCTGTGCCGAAATAGGAAAGCATCAGGAACAGTCCGCCGGTGATGCCGCTCCAGAATGTATAGCGGCTTTTCGGATCATAAGAAAAGTCAAGAATGTCCATCTTGCCGCTCGCGCCTGCGATTTTCAGAGCCTTTCCGAAAGTAATATCTCCAGGTAGCGCATGCAGGATCAGGTAAAATGCGACACCCATACCGCTCATGATGATGAACATTTGTTGTTTATGGGTTACATTGACTGCTTTGGTCCCGCCGGAGAAAGTATACAAAATTACCAATGTCCCGATGCCAATAATCATCTTGTTAAGGTCCCACCCCAAAATAGTGGAAAGGATGATTGCGGGCGCATAAATGGTAATGCCCGTTCCGAGGCCACGCTGGACAAGGAATAGAATCGCCGCGAGCGTCCGGGTTTTCATATCAAACCGACGTTCAAGGAATTCATATGCCGTATATACCCTGAGTTTATGGTATATCGGGATGAAAGTGTAGCAGATAATAACCATGGCAAGGGGCAGGCCGAAGTAAAATTGAACAAATCCCATGCCGCTGTCGTAAGCCTGTCCCGGCGTCGACAAGAAAGTAATGGCACTGGCCTGCGTTGCCATCACTGAAATCCCGACAGTATACCAAGGCGTTTCATTGTTGCCCAGGATGTATTCATCCACGTTTTTGCTGCCGGTCGTTTTCCAGACGCCATAAAACACGATGAACAAAAGCGTGGCAATCAGTACAATCCAGTCAATTGATTCCATTTAGGCAGCATAACGCATTAGTAAATAAAACACCAGGATGTAGCACGCATTGGCAATCAATACGGCGGAATAGCTTTTTTTCCATCGGGGTTTGTCGTCCGTCATATGCTATTTTTTTAAAGAGATTAGATTGGCCATCAGCCTGTAAGCCCCTGAAACGCCTTCCGGCAATTCCCTGAAGAAACTGAGTCCGGTATAAATGTAATGCCCTTTTCCATAATTGGCGATAAGCAACGCACCGTTTTTAGCCGTTTCGCCCTTGTCGTTGGACGAGAGGATTGGGGTGAATGCTTTGTCCCATTCATTCGGGTAGTACAAACCCTGTTCCTGTCGCCAGCCCTCAAAGTCCCTCGCAGTAATTTTATTCGGGGAATTGAGTACGGGTGATTCGGGATTCAGGAACCGTACAGGTGCATTTTCCTCGGTCACCCGGTCCCGCGATAACTTCAACGGGAACGGCGCAATCTTATCGGTAACCAAATCATCTGTAGTGTTGTATTGCACGATCATCGTTTTGCCTTCTTTCACAAAATCGAAAAGCACGTCCTGTTTCAATGATAGTGCCTGTGCGACATTGTAAGCGCGGATGCCGGTCATGGCGACGTCGAAACCGGCCAGTTTTTCCTTGGAGATTTCTTCCGGTTTGATCACGGTGACATCATAACCCATCTGGATCAGGCTTTTCGGGACTTCATCGCCCACACCCATAATATAGGCGATCTTTTCACTGCCTGTTTTTATATCCAGCCTGATGAAACGCGCCTCAGCCGGCTTAAGCACCTGTTGCCTTGAGATGTGGTCGTATTTGATGTTGACCTGTTCCTGGCTGAACGTCTTCCCATCAATCATGGCTACGGCTTTGGCCACAGCTTCAGCACCTCCAGCCGGTGGAAATACTTCAAAAGTGAACGACTGCTCGGAACCCTTCTTACTCAAATCGAAAGCCGATTGGGACGGAATCACTTTCCAGTCCGGCGGCAGGTTCAGCGACACATTTCCTTTCACGTTATCCTTTCCGGATTGGATACGCACGTCAACCAGTTTCGGCTTTTTTGTATTGAAGATCGTAACTTTATTCGAGATGGAAACCGAAACGTCCGGCACGATGTCGAAAGGGCGGAATATCTCGCCTTTCGCGTCGTCATTGAATTTGTACGTGATTTCTTTTTCAAAAGGAAGGTCGGTGCCATTGATGCGGATGTTAAAAACAGCCTTCAATTCCCGGATTACATCAGGCTTTCCGATGTTTTGCTGGTCATTCACGCGGTACATTCCTACGGTTCCCTTTTCATCGAGCCAATACGGCTGTGTGTAGGCGGATTGGGCGCCGATTTCAAGTTCCTGCTCCAGTGTGAACGGGAAATTGTTTTTGAGCGCTACACCCTGGGAGATTGTTTTTTGCGCGGGTAAAAATGTGACCGATGAGAGCGTCATATCAACTGCGCTCCTGTTGGTAGCTTCCATCTTTACTTTGATTTTGCTGCCCGGCGTGGCTTCCTGAATGTTGGTGACCGCCTCAAGGTACAGTCCGGCGCAACCTGCAATTATTTCCTTTATTTCTTCTGATTTTATGGCTTTCCAATGCGCTTCATCCAATGCCTGGATCATTTGATAGGCCTTAACAAGATCGGGGATACTCGCCGATGGATTTGTGAAATCGAAATTTTTCTCCACTGCAGCAAGCAACAAGCCAATAGGCTTTCCCCCTTGAACGCGGTTCCAGGACGTATCGATGCCGTCAAAAATATCAGACTTATTTTCTGGTTTGTCGCCATTAATAAATTCGAGGTACTCGGTTTCCTCACCGCGCGTCCCTGTGCTTCCAAACCCCTGCGACTGGTGGCGGCTGCGGCTCAATGCGGCAATTTCCTGGTTTGATTTACCCAGCATGGGGAAGTACACTCCCGTTTGCAGGCTGTACATATTGGTTTTGTCGGCCTGATCGAATTTTTCCTTACTACCGTAAAACCACCACGACGTATTGAAAAACATGCGTTTCGGTTGCCATGGCTTTACATATTCTAGTTGGTCAGCATAAGAATTCGGGTTGTTCGCCAGATTAAAACTCTCAAAGCTCAGCATCGCCGAAGCGGTGTGGTGGCCATGGGTAGTGCCCGGCGTACGATGGTCAAAACGATTGATGATCACATCAGGCTGAAACTTCCTGATTTGCCAGATGATGTCGCTTAATACTTGCGCTTTATCCCATATGGCCAACGTTTCATCAGGATTTTTAGAGTAGCCGAAATCGTTGGCGCGCGAGAAAAATTGTTCGCCGCCGTCGATTTTCCTGGCCTCAAGCAATTCCTGGGTGCGGATGGTGCCGAGTAATTCCCTTAATTCAGCCCCGATAAGGTTTTGCCCACCGTCGCCACGCGTCAGTGAGAGGTAACCTGTGCGGTATTTTCTTTCGTTAGCGTAATAGGAAATCAGACGCGTATTTTCGTCATCAGGATGGGCAGCGATGTACAGTACGGTCCCCAAGACATTAAGTTTCTGGATTTGGGCGTAGATGTCGGCGACGTTAGGTTTTACCGGCTGTTGTGCCTGCGCGCCGGTTTGACATAGTAAAGTAAGCAGGAATAAGAGACTGATTTTACGCATTTCGGGATTCATTTTCGATGGTCGCCAAATATACCAATTATATCAACCCCATAGCCTGATTGGATTTTGTTTAACAAAAAAAGGGCTGTCTCAATCGAGACAACCCTTTGCTTTCAGGTAGGCTGCATTTAATGATGTCCGTGACCCTTCCCGTGTTTTTTTCCATGTCCTTTTCCGTGTTTGTGTTCCGTGTACACGACAGGCCTTTTCACGACAACCGGAGCATACTGCGCATAATGTTTCTTGTAATATATGTATGGCCTGTTACCCCTGTAATCGCTTATTTTCACCTTGCGACATTTTTCATAAGAGTAATTCTTGTATTTCCCAGGCAGGTATTTGGCCCTGATCCATTTATTGTTTGTCCGGTAAATGTAACGCTTCGTTGAAATGTCATAATAAGAAGCGTAATCAGGAAGGTAGTAATACCTCACAATCACTGGTTTTGGTGTGGGTTCCACTACAGTAGGATTCACGTTTACGGTGATCTGCGCGTGCGCTGCAGCCGTAAAAAACAGCAATAGCAATATTAATTTCGTTGTTCTCATAATTTATTTCTTTTAAGATTGTCACCAGACTGTTGTGATTCTGGATGGTTTAAAGCTTGGAAAATACTCCCACGTGTATGCTCCGCAAAAAGGGTATCGCTTCTTCACAGGCGTGCTTTTCGCACTTACCTTTCTTGAGGATAGGACCTAGACCACGTTCTACGTCGTCACAAAATGTCAGGATATTAAATTTTAGGCTTACAGCAGCAGGATCAACAGCAAGATAATGATAATGATCGCACCTACTGACAGGTACACACCGCCATTGGTAGTACGCAGTTCTGATTTGATTGCACGGACTTCCTTGCGCAGCGCCTTTCTTTCAGCACGAGATAAATCCGACTTATCCATAGCCTTGATTTCCTCAAGACGATCTGTCAATAATTTGACACGTGCCGGCATTTCATTTGTAGGGTCAGCGGTTAACGTGGTGGTAACCGGAGTCGATGCGTACGTTACAGTGGGTGTAATGGCAAGTGTAAACAGCATCATCATCAAATAAAGAGTTGACTTTTTCATTTCAGTATAGTATTGGTTAAACAATTAGTGAGTGTAAATTTCGATTTGTTTTGCGTGAAACGCCTTACGGAATTATTGGGAATGGTTGTATAATTTAAACACGGAATACAACGACCTATCTTTCTTGTCCCAGTTCAATGTTTTTTCATTACACATGACAGAACTTTGTACTGTAATTGAAACACAAACTCATGGAAACAAATCATAAAAATGCCGTTCTGCATAAAGCCAACACCCGTGGCTACGCAAACCACGGGTGGCTCGAATCATACCATACCTTTAGCTTTGCCGGCTACAACAATCCGGAGCGCGTACACTTCGGTGTACTTCGGGTACTCAACGACGACCGCGTAAACGGTGGGATGGGTTTCGGCACGCACCCGCACCACGACATGGAAATTATTTCGATCCCACTGGAAGGCGACCTTGAACATAAAGACAGTATGGGGAATCTTGCCGTCATCCGCAAAGGCGACATCCAGGTTATGAGCGCGGGCAGCGGTATTTCGCACAGCGAATATAACAGGAACGAGGGCGAAGCGGTAAAATTCCTGCAGATTTGGGTAATACCCAACCAAAGGGGTGTCACACCGCGCTACGATCAGGTAACTTTAAATCCTGCGGACCGACACAACAATTTGCAGCAGGTAGTTTCGCCAAAAGCAGATGATAAGGGTGTGTGGATCCACCAGGATGCCTGGTTTCACCTCGGTGAATTTGATAAGGACGTCAAGACTTCGTACAATATTAAGAAGGAAGGAAACGGGGTGTATGCTTTCATTCTTAAAGGAAGTTTCACCATTGACGGCCAGGTGCTGGATACAAGAGACGGTTTTGGCATCACGGGGGTGGATTCGATTGATATCTCATCCCTTTCCGACGGCGCTGAAATCCTGTTGATGGAAGTCCCGATGCAATTGCCGGTCTTTTAAATTGGGAAATTCTGCGTCACATCGCTTGCAACGCCAAAAATGCCGGAATCAACTTTCGATACCAACTAATAAATAACAATCAAATAATTCAATTAATATGTCAACAACTAAATGGGTCATCGACCCCACACACTCAGAAATCGGATTTAAAGTGAAACACATGATGTTTACGAACGTTTCCGGAAAATTCGACAAATTCGACGCCGCTATCGAAACCGAAGGCGATCATTTTGAAAATGCCAAAGTCCATTTTACCGGCCAGACGGATTCCATCAACACCGGAAATGCAGACCGTGACAACCATTTGCGCAGTGCCGACTTCTTCAACGCCGAACAATTCCCGGAAATGAAGTTTGAATCAAATTCATTTACGAAAATTACCGAAGGCGACTACGAACTGCACGGCAACCTGACACTGCACGGCGAGACCAAACCGGTGCGCCTGGCGGTAGAATTTGGTGGGCTCATGAAAGATCCGTGGGGAAACACCAAGGCGGGGCTTTCAATCACGGGTAAGCTCAACCGCAAGGATTGGGGCCTAACCTGGAATGCCGCGCTCGAAACCGGCGGCGTGCTTGTAAGTGAGGAAGTGAAACTCGCGATCGAGCTGCAATTCATTAAACAATAAAGTTACCTTTGTGTATGGTTCACGGTTCAGGGCCTTACCGCCTTGGACCGTAAATTTTATACTTTTTTTGAAATGCCTTACGACAGATACAATTTCCATAAACACACTTTTTGCATTTTTGAGGAAAGACCCTTGGCGGAAATCTCCGGCCTCAGGGCAAACCACATCAGCAGGTCAGGAAGCAGTTATTTTTTTACAACGAATGGCGTATACCGATTGTCAGACCATTGGGGCCGTGCGGCGCAATGCAAGTGGCGGCTGGAATCGCGCGAAAAGAAAAGCGGATTACGGCTGGGTTTTGCGCTCTGGACGGCGTTTCATCCCGACAACGCTACCGACAAAATTTATTTTATCCACTATGACATCGCAAGTAGCACGGTGTCTTATCAGCATAAAAATCAACTCAACCCCGACGAAACGAAGGCATTATTTTCCGCCACAGACGTTACCAAAAGAATCCGCGAGATCCGAAAACTGCTGGCCTCAGAAGGGTGGGCGCGGCATTTTGAAACGGACATAACGTGGTTACGCGAAACCCTGATACTTGCCATCACATCGGAAGGCAAAACACTCCAACAGGCCAAAACAGGATTATTAAGATAATAAGACTATCTTTGCGCCCTGTTTTACAGCAATAAGGCTGTAGCAAACCATTTTATGCAATTTGAAGACCTTTCGTTATCCAACAATATACAACGCGCTGTAGCCGATATGGGCTATACCAGCCCTACGCCGATTCAGCAACAGGCAATACCCATCGTACTCGACGGCCGTGACCTCATAGGCTGCGCACAGACAGGTACTGGAAAGACCGCTGCGTTTGCCATCCCAATCATCCACCATTTGCATAGGCTGGTGGGTTCCGGCAGCAAGTTGAAGCACATCCGTGCATTGGTCGTGACCCCGACGAGGGAACTGGCGGTACAGATTGGGCAGAATTTTGATGATTATGCAAAATATACCAATATCCGCCAGCTGACCATTTTTGGCGGCGTGTCACAAATTCCGCAGGTTGAGCAGCTGCGCAAGGGCATCGACGTGCTGATTGCGACTCCGGGCAGGCTCCTCGATTTGCACAAACAGGGTTTTATCAACCTTGACCACCTGCATTCGCTGGTATTGGATGAAGCCGACCAGATGCTCGATATGGGCTTCATCAACGATGTGAAAAAAATCGTGAAACTGACCCCGAATAACCGGCAGACGTTGCTTTTTTCGGCTACGATGCCAATAGCGATCCGAGAGCTGGCGGAGATGTTCCTGAAAGATCCGGCTACGGTATCAGTGACGCCCGTGTCTTCTACGGCCGAAAAAGTAAACCAGAAAATCTATTTTGTCGATAAAACCGAGAAGAGGAATTTGCTGTACCACCTGATACGGAATGAAAACCTGCATGATGTGTTGGTCTTTTCGCGCACCAAACATGGGGCCGATAATGTCGTCAAAGCCCTTCGCAAACGTGGCGTTGCGGCAGAAGCCATCCACGGAGACAAGTCGCAGAGTGCGCGCCAGCGTGTGCTGGATGCATTCAAGAACAAGGAAGTGGGTGTACTTGTAGCCACAGATATTGCGGCGCGTGGCATCGATATAGACCAATTGCCTTACGTAATCAACTTTGATTTACCGAATATACCCGAAACCTATGTGCACCGCATCGGGAGGACAGGCCGCGCAGGCAATGCGGGCGAAGCCATTTCATTCTGCAGTAAAGACGAACACGGGTATTGGAAGGACATCCAGAAACTGATTAAGGTCGACGTCCAGGTCATTTCCGACCATCCCTGGCCGTGGCATGAGGGTGAGCCTACAGCGGAAGAAAAGCCTGCCGCTAATTCCAACCGCAGTGGCGGCAGACACAAAAATTCAAGGAAATCTGCAGGATCAAAGCAAAACAAAAAGCGTTGGTATTAATCTAAACGGCTTTGTTCTCAGCTTGAAAGTCAATAGTGCTGCGCTGGAGCCGGCTGCCTATTGAACCGTACCCTTACAATCTTATTCTTGCCCGCGGCAAAAGCAACAGAATCATTCTGAAACCGAATGGTATATAGCTCTTTGTCTTTCAGCAATTGCGTCCAGTTTTTTCCCGAGTCAGCAGAATATTGAAGTCCTGATGCGCCAACGCAGACGAGTTGCCTGGCGTCGCCGTGAGGGACGTATTGCACACAAGATGCGTATCCAAAACCCTGACCCTCAGCAACGGGTTCCCAGGTTTTTCCGCCATCAACGGTAACAGCCTTGTTGCTAATGGTTTGGGTTGGACTTTCATAATCGCCACCGGCAATAAATCCATTTTTTTCATCATAAAAATCGGCTGTAAAAATCCCTGTCATGGACTTCCCCTGTACGATGGGTGTATTGTATACTTCCCAGTTTTTCCCTTTGTCGGTAGAGCGGAACAGGCGGGCTTTTTTTCCACCCGAGACCATCCACGCATGCTTCCCTTTTATTATGAGGTTGGTGTTGCTGGCAGCAAACGCAGCCTCACCCTCACTGATGGCTGGAAGTTTATCGCATGGTAACTTTGTCCATGAATTTCCACCGTCCCGGGTTACAATAACCGAGAGGCATTTGCCCGTTGGATCGCCCATCGCTATGCCTTCCAGGTCATTAAAAAACTGCATGCTGTCGTAAAATGCTTTGGAATCGTCTTCATGATATACCAGCTTCACCTGTCTGCCGTCTTTCGAAATTCTATACAGCAGCGCCGGACTTCCCGCATTCAGGATAAAAACATGCTCTTTGGTTTTGGCAATACTGCGGAATTCCGGGGTTATCGTGTCAAGTGCGATGTGCCCGTTGAACATTTTCTTTTTTTCAATATCATAAAATCCATATTTACCTCCATTCGCGGCGTACCACATATTGTTCCCATCAAAAACTACAGCGCGTATCGAAATGCTGTCGGCGAAAACGGTATCTACGGTTGCCGACGCGAAAAAGCCTTGGGCTGCTTTTTCCGGAGAAGCCACTTTTGGAGTGTTTTTTTTGCAGTAAATTAGTAATGAGGCGATTAGGATTATAAGAATCTGTTTTTTCATTTCCGAGGAGTTTAGACGGATTAAATTTAAGGCTTTTGCCATTGGTTTGCACCAGAAACACGGGGTCAAAATCGCGGCATATTTAAAATTTCGTTAATTTTGTACCTTTAAATTCTATTTATGGGCTCACATAAAAGCCACCTCAACAAACTTACGTTGGGTGGATTACTCGTCACGCTGGGAATTATTTACGGTGATATCGGAACATCTCCACTTTACGTAATGAAGGCCATAGTCGGTGACGACCCAATCGCCGCTGATGTGGTGCTGGGCGGCATCTCTTGTATATTCTGGACGCTCACGCTGCAGACAACGATTAAATATGTCATTATTACGCTCAACGCCGATAACAATGGGGAAGGTGGGATTTTTGCTTTATATGCGCTCGTGCGGCGTACAAAGGTGAAATGGCTTATCGTACCGGCTGTGATAGGAGGGAGCGCCCTGCTCGCCGACGGCATCATCACACCGCCGATTTCAGTTTCCTCCGCAGTGGAAGGGCTCAATACATTCTATCCGGGGCTTGACACTGTGCCGTATGTAATAGCAATCTTGATTATCCTGTTTTCGATACAGCAGTTTGGGACAAACCTCGTTGGAAAATTTTTCGCACCGTTGATGTTGATCTGGTTCTCTATGCTCGGCGTATTGGGTGTTTCTATGATTTACGGCCATGCCGAGATTTTCAAGGCACTAAACCCCTATTACGCATACGAATTACTCGTGGCTCATCCCGATGGAATCTTTCTTTTAGGCGCGGTATTCCTTTGTACGACGGGTGCGGAGGCATTATATTCAGATATGGGGCACTGTGGCCGTAAAAACATCAGGGTGAGCTGGATATTCGTAAAGACGATGCTGGTCTTGAATTACTTTGGCCAGGCCGCTTATCTGATGGCGCACCAAGGCGAAAAGTTGGTAAATCTGGGTCGTGGTAATAATGGCAACCCGTTTTATCTTATCATGCCCGATTGGTTCCAGCCTTTCGGAATTGTCATTGCTACGATGGCGGCTGTAATCGCTTCACAGGCGTTGATCAGCGGCTCCTTCACTTTAATCAACGAGGCCATGCGGCTGAGTTTTTGGCCGAAAGTCCGGATAAAATATCCATCCGACCATAAAGGTCAGCTTTACATACCTTCTATTAACTGGCTGTTGCTCACCGGCTGTATCATGGTTGTATGGCATTTTGAGGAATCGAGTAAAATGGAAGCTGCTTACGGCCTGTCCATCGTGTTGTGCATGATCATGACCACGGTGCTGCTCAATTACTTTATGATCATGAAACGCATAAAATGGTATTTTATCGGTGCAATCATCACGCTGTACCTCGCAATTGAATTCGCTTTCCTTTTTGCGAATATCCAGAAATTCCGGGAAGGCGGTTACGTTACGGTTTTCATTGCGCTCGCGTTGATAGGAATAATGGCCACGTGGTACCGCGCTAAGAAAATCAGCAAGAATTACACTAAAATGGTTAAGATCGAAAACTATAAGAAAGTACTTAACGAACTTAGTTCTGATTTGACGATTCCTAAGTATGCCACGCATTTGGTGTATATGACCAATTCGGCCCGCACGGATGAAATTGAGGAGAAAGTACTCTACTCAATCTTACAGAAACGCCCGAAGCGCGCTGACCTGTACTGGTTCATCCACGTGAATATCCTCAACGAGCCATATAAGACAGAGTATAAAGTAACCGAAATTATCAAGGATGACTTAATCCGAATTGACTTTAATCTGGGTTTCCGTGAACCGACTAAAATCAATATCATGTTCAAGGAAGTCGTGAAGGATTTGGTAAAGAACGGTGAAGTAGACATTACCAGCCGATATGATTCGTTGAGTCGGAACAACATTATCGGGGACTTCAAGTTTGTCCTTTCGGAAAAATTTCTTTCAAATGACAGCGAAATGCGCTGGGATGAGAAAATTATCATGAACACCTATTTCTTTTTTAAGAAGTTAAGCTTGTCGGAAGAGAAAGCGTTTGGGCTGGACAGCAGTTCAGTCAAAATTGAAAAATTTCCGATGGTGCTTCACCCGCCGGAGAGCATCTGTATGAAGCGCGTTCATAATAATCATTAATACGTTTGGTAAAATTTGTTGAATTTTGGAATGACTTTAGTTAAATAAATACTAAATGCGTCATTTCCGATAAACATTTCCTGAATTTTATCGTCTAGTTGTTAAATCAGATAATTAAAACAGCTAAAACAAAAACTCCAGGTTATGAAAACAAAAACTTTATTTTTGATGATTGTTGCCCTTTCGGTTAACCTTACGAGGGCGCAGGATGTCACGACTGTAAATGCAAAAAACAGTGACATTAGTGATAATCTTGACTTGCGTGCGGTCGCGTCTATCTTTGGCGAATCGGCAAATCTTGAAGACTTTGAGAAGCGCCTTAACGATCCCAAGGCGCAGATTTCAAATTTAGACCTCAATAATGACGGTAAGGTGGATTACCTGAGAGTTATCGAATCAACCGAATCCGGTACCCACCTGATTGTTATCCAGTCGATACTCGATAAAGATGTCTTTCAGGACATCGCTACGGTAGAAGTCGAAAAGGATAGCAATAACGAGGCACAGGTTCAGGTTGTAGGCGATGTTTACATGTACGGTCCGAATTATATATATGAGCCTGTATATGTTACCCGCCCCGTAATTTACAGTGTCTTTTGGACCGATTATTACAGGCCATATTATTCACAGTATTATTGGAATTACTACCCAAGTTATTATTATACCTGGGCGCCTTACCCTATTTACCGTTACAGAAGGCATATCGATGTGTGCATCAATGAGCACAATCATTACAATTACGTCAATGTGAGGCGAAGCCAGCGTGCAGTCACGCTATACAGCGGCAGACGAAGCAATGGTTATGAAGTGTCACACCCAAACCGATCTTTCTCTCAACGAAACAATAATGTTTCCAACCGTTATGAGCTGGACCAGACGAGAAAAACACTGGCAGCGGAAAGGGTTAATTCGGCGCCTAGGGTAACAAGGTCAGGTAATACCTCACTTTATGGAACCCGAAATAACGCGGCAACAGGTTCAGTAAGAGCCACCACTCCGCGAACCAACGCGGAAACCAGGGTTAGAGTGAACACACCTACGCGGGGGCAGTCAGCAAATAATGAGATGCCGGTTCGTACAACTCGCTCAGAAACGGCAACCGCCCCTTCGAGAACCTCAGTTCAAGAGGTCAGGCAATCTACTCCTGTGCGCACTGAGACCAGTGTCAGGACGGTAGCGCCGGCTAGGACAATACAGACAGAAACCCACCAGTCAGCTCCGGTACGGACTGAAACGAAAACCAGAACCGTTCAGCCGGCAAGGTCATCAGCTCCTGCAAGAAGCCAGGGCAGCAGTTCCGGTGCAGAACGAAGAAACGCAAGAGGATAGCCTCACTCAAATAAACCAACAAGCCTGAAAACACTTTCAGGCTTTTTTATTTACAGTCACTTTGGATTACATTTGCACCGTCCGCGAAAATGTAAGTAACTTACTAAATAGACAAAATGATTTCATTCCTCAAGTTAATACGCATCCAGAACCTGCTTATGATTGCCATTATGCAGTTTATCTTAAAATACGGTTGTCTTGATTTGCGCAATATCCCAACAGCCCTGAATCACTGGCAGTACGCGTTGCTGGTGCTCTCGACCCTGCTGATTGCGGCCGGCGGATACGTTATCAACAACATAGCTGATCAGGAAACCGATTTCATTAATAAACCCAACAATGTCATCGCCGGCAACAGGATCTCCGAAAGCCTGGCGTACAATATCTACGCAGCGCTGAATGTATCCGGCGTCGGGATTGGCTTTTATTTGGCCAATCTGATTGAGAAACCAGGATTTGCTGCAATTTTCATTGTCATTTCGGCGACGCTTTACCTTTATGCCACCAGTTTCAAAAGGAGCTTCCTGATCGGCAACATTCTTATTGCTGCAATAACGTCAATGAGTGTCATTATTGTTGGGATTTTCGAATTGTACCCAATGACCGGGCGGAACATTTCATTTGAGGAGCAACGCACACTGGCGTTATTTTTCGAAGTCATACTCGATTATGCCTTATTCAGTTTTGCAATCAACCTGATACGCGAGATGACCAAAGATGCAGAGGATATCGAAGGCGACAGTGCATTGGGAATGAATACGCTACCAATCGTACTGGGTTTGGAAAAGACAAGAAAAATTCTTTTTGCACTGGCACTTTTGACTGTCCTGGGATTGCTGTATTATATCAACACGTATTATATTACGAATAGTCTTTACATCATGTCGGCATATATGCTGGTCTCGGTTTTGGGACCATTGGTTCTTTTTATGGTAAAAGTATTGTCGGCCCAGAGCCCAAAGGAATTCCATCGATTGAGCAACCTACTTAAGTTGGTTTTGTTTTTCGGGATATTGTCTATACTGCTCCTAAACATCACAATAAAATATGCTTAGCCAAAAACTGAAAAACCATCACATCATTCTCGCATCAGGATCTCCGCGACGCCAGCAATTGCTCCGTGGCCTTGATATTGATTTTGAAGTCAGATTAAAAGATGTGGAGGAAATATACCCCGACAGCCTCCGAGGAAAGGAAATCACCGAGTACTTAACCAAACTGAAAAGTGATGCATTCGATGCCCTACTAGCGCCAAACGACATCCTGATTACGAGCGATACCATCGTTTGGTTTGAGGACAAAGCATTGGGTAAGCCTAAAGATGAAAAAGAGGCGTTGCATATGCTGCGATCGCTTTCGGGAAATACGCATCTTGTTATCACTTCAGTCGGATTCCGGACCCATAAGACATTTGATGTGATCACTGAAACCACACGTGTGACATTCAATCCCCTGACCGACGAGGCAATCCGTTATTACGTCGAAAATTACAGGCCTCTTGATAAGGCTGGATCATACGGAATCCAGGAATGGATTGGGTTTGTCGCGGTTTCCAAGATTGAGGGTTCCTACGCGAATGTTATGGGATTCCCGGTGGACCGGGTTTTCGAATATCTTTCGGCTATTTCTAATCTGTAAATTCTATAACTTATTAAGTATTTTCCGTAATCCATTTTCACGGAATAAAAGTGAATTTTGTTCATTATTATTAGGAAAAATTGTGCAAACCCTGCACGATACTAATAGCTGAACAAAATGAATGAAACTATAAAGTTGCCGTTTTACGCCCGTATCGCACTCATCCTCGTAGGCCTGATCGCGCTGTTCTACATTTTTTATGTGAGTCAGGACATTATCGTCCCGGTAATTTTTGCGTTCATTTTTTCCATCCTGCTTCGACCTGTAATGCAGTTTTTCAGAAAACTGCGCTTTCCGCATGTACTGGCGGTTATATTTACCGTGCTCATATTTGTGTTGGTCGTGTTGGGAATTATCATTTTTCTTTCGGTACAAATCAGCGATTTTACCGAAGATTGGGGTATGATCAAAAAGAATTTCACAATACACCTCTCACACCTTCAGGAGTATGTCAGGGCTCATTTTGACATCAGCCGCCGCGAGCAGCAGGAGTATATCGACAGCGCTACAAAGGATACGATGAAAACCGGTAAAGCCATGCTTGGCACCACTTTGCTCAGTTTTACCGATACCCTGATGAGCCTGATTCTGGTTCCCATCTATATGTTCCTGATGCTGTTGTATCGGACCCATTTCATGAAATTCCTCTGTAAATTGTTTAAGTCTGAGCATCATGCGAAGCTTGAAGAAATCATTACACAAATTAAAATTGCCGTCAAAGGATACATTACAGGACTGATAATTGAAATGGTAATCGTGTCGATACTGACTATGGTAGGCTTTATGATAATCGGTGTAAAATATGCGATTCTCCTGGGACTGCTTACGGGACTGCTTAACCTGATTCCTTATATCGGTATATTATTTGCCGGATTCCTGAGCATCGTGGCCTCTTTGACCGGGTCTCCGGACCTTTCGATCATACTCGGTGTCATCATCGTCAACTTCATAGTGCAGTTTATCGACAACAACATCCTTGTGCCAATGATTGTAAGCTCAAAAGTTGAAATCAACGCTTTTATCTCAATCCTCGGAATTATCATCGGAGGGGCAATTGCGGGCATTCCGGGCATGTTCCTGGCCATACCGCTGATTGCAATCATGAAGGTGATCTGCGATCGGATTGATTTTCTCGAACCCTGGGGATATTTGGTCGGGGACGACCTTCCGAAAACCTACCAATGGCGTAAGATAAAATTTCCGCTCTACACCTACGAAAACAGCGCCACAGTACACGTCGCCGAAGAAATCAAAAAGCCCTTGTTCACGGTCACTTCCACCGTTCCGAAACCGGAAGAAGGAACTGAAGAAAGTAAACCCAACAAACCATCTGAATTGCCATGACAAACACTACGCCCATCAAAAGAATCGGCTACTATGCAAGGAAGAAAACCATTGACGTCACTGAGGGGACGATCAGCAACAGCAACAAATTCAAAAAATTTGCCGTAGATACGGCTGATGTGTTCCTGTTTCTTTTTAACGTCGTCAGGAATACGTTCTCACGAGGTTTCGAATTTCGTGAATTCACGAAACAATGCTTTGAGATCGGGAACAAATCCCTGCCGCTTATTTCCATTACCGGTGTTATTATTGGATTGGTACTGACGATACAATCGCGTCCGGTACTGGTTGATTTCGGTGCCGAGACCATGCTTCCGGGCATGGTTGCGATATCAATTATCAGGGAAATGGGTCCGGTAATCTGTGCGCTGATCTGTGCCGGAAAAATCGGTTCAGGAATGGGTGCCGAAATTGGGTCGATGCGTGTTACAGAGCAGATTGATGCCATGGAAGTCTCATCCACCAATCCCATCCGATTCCTGATCGTACCACGCGTGTTGGCTGCCACACTGATGCTGCCCTTATTGGTTTTATATGCGGATGCACTGGGTATCCTCGGAAGCTGGGCCGGAGCAAATATTAAAGGCGATGTAAGTTTTGTGCTTTTCATTACGCAGGCATTTGGCGATGTGGAATTTATAGACCTGATCCCTGCATTTATCAAGACTTTTTTCTTTGGTGCCGTTATCGGACTCACAGGCTGCTACAAAGGCTATAATGCCGGGAGGGGAACCGAAAGTGTAGGGATTGCAGCCAATTCTGCCGTAGTCATGGCTTCGCTGCTTGTTATTGTTGTTGACCTCATTGCGGTACAAATCACAGATATGCTATGAAAGAAAATACTACACCTACCGAAAACGTGATTGAAGTCCGGAACCTGTACAAAGGGTTCGGCGGCATGCAGGTGCTAAATGATTTGTCGTTTGAGTTGCGCAGGGGCGAGAATCTTGTAATACTTGGGAAATCGGGTACAGGGAAATCCGTTACGATCAAGTGCATCGTACGGCTGCTCACCGCCGATTCAGGCAGTATCAATGTCATGGGCCAGGATGTAAACCAACTCAAGGAAAAGGAGCTTGACGGGATCCGCCAGAAAATCGGTTTTCTTTTCCAGAGCGGCGCCTTGTACGATTCAATGACTGTGAGGCAGAATCTCGAATTCCCACTTCGCCGTATCAAAAAGGACCTGTCCGAAGCCGACATTGAAGCCAAAGTAAAGGAAGTGCTGGAGAACGTCGGGCTTCCTGAAGCGATTGACAAAATGCCCTCAGAACTGTCAGGCGGTATGCGCAAAAGGATCAGTCTGGCCCGAACAATCATCGTAGATCCGCAAATCATGCTTTATGATGAGCCCACGACAGGACTTGATCCGGTAACATCGCACGAGATCAGCCTGCTTATCAACGAGATCCAGCATAAATACAAAACCTCATCTATTGTCATCACGCACGATATCGAGTGTGCCAGGACAACCGCAAACCGAATGATCATGCTGAAGGAAGGCAAGGTATACAAGGAGGGTAAGCCCCAGGAATTCGAAAATACCGATGACGAGCTGATCAATTCCTATTTCCAAAGTCAAAATATAAAAAATCTAAAAACAACTTAAAATGGAAGCAACGAACACTACTTACAAATTGCGCCTCGGAATTTTCATCATCGTCGGAATCACACTTTTCTTCGCCGCAATCTTCATTATCGGCAAGCAGAAAAACCTTTTTGATCCGGTTTTTACGCTCACTTCTAATTTTCGCAATGTAAGCGGACTGCAGGTTGGCAACACCGTGCGGTTTTCCGGAATCAACGTGGGGACTGTGGACAATATCCGCATCGTCAACGACTCGACCGTCAAGGTGAGCATGCTGATCAAGAAGGATGTGCAGCGATTTATAAAAGCGGACAGTGAAGCCGGTATCGGTTCAGAAGGAATTATCGGCGACAAGGTTATCGTACTTTCACCGGGGAATTACAAGTCAGGTATCGTAAAGGACGGCCAGCTTATTGCCTCGTCTGAACCTGTTGAAACCGACGCCATCATGCAAAGCCTTTCGGTCACTGCAGACAACGCGGCTGTAGCTTCGGAAGAAATAGCAGACATCCTTATCAAAATCAATAAAGGAGAAGGTACCCTCGGTCGCCTGATCCAGGATAAAAAAATGGCTGAAAATATCGACGCGACTTTAGGCAATCTTAAACGAAGCAGCAAAGGGCTTGAGGAAAACATGGAAGCGGCCAAACATAATTTCCTTTTACGCGGTTACTTCAGGAAAAAAGAAAAAGCTAAAAAAGAAGCGGAGGAGAAGGCTAAAAAAGAGGCAGAAAAGAAGGCTGAAAAAGCTAAGGATGCCAAAGAGAAGAAGTAAATACTTCATCCGTACTTGCGCTTGTTTCCGGCTAAAGATTGCAATATCTCCAAATATTATAAACTATAAAAAAAGTTGTGTAACGCAAAATTTTGAAGTCTGAGGCATCTTTGTAACGTATTACCAAACCAACCAAAATATGAAAAAATCAATCTTACTTTCAGCGTTTTCACTGTTTGTTTCCCTTACATTTTTATCATGCAAAAACAATGAGGAAAAATTAAAGGATGCACAAAAGGACATGATCCAGGCACAAAAAAAGCTGATCAAGGCCGAAAGTGAATCGATGCGCCAGTATGAGAATTACAGGATGAAAGTCAGCAAGCGGATTACTGACAACGAGCTCGCCATCGCCGATCTGAAGATCAAAGCCATTGATGGCACGATGAGCCAGAAAGAAAAGTACAACGCTCAGGTTGAGAAGTTGGAAATCAAGAACATGGAGCTAAAACAAACGCTCGATGCCTACGGCAGTTATAACGCCGATACCTGGGATAGTTTTAAAAAAGACGTTGATGCGCGGGCGGCTGCGCTGGAAAAAGATTTCGAAGCCATAAACAGAAAATAAATCCATAATAACCTAAATAAAAACGACCATGAAAAAGAGAACCGCCATTTTATTCCTGTTAGCCAATATGGCTTTATTCAATGCAAACGCGCAGGAAACGACCGCAACAGTAGCTGATAATAGAGAAGCTATCCGCTTCGGGGTAAAAGCAGGGATTAACCTGTCTAATGTGTATGATGACAACGACAATGATTTCGTCGCTGACAGCAAAGTCGGGTTTGCCGGAGGGGCATTCCTTACAATTCCGATTGGCCAGGTACTTGGCTTCCAGCCCGAGGTGATGTATTCTGAAAAAGGATTTAAAGTCACCGGATCATTCCTGGGCAGTGATTACGAATACAAAAGGACCAACACATACATTGACATCCCGCTTCAGTTGCAATTCAAGGCGAGTCCCGTTTTCTCCATCCTGGCCGGGCCGCAGTTTTCATACCTGATCCAGACGAAGAATAATTTTAACGACGGCCAGTTTACAAACGAACAGGAAGCAGATATCAACGGCGAAAATTACAAGAAGAATATTTTCGGTTTTACCGTTGGTGCTGATTTGAACTTCGACAATTTCGTGATCTCTGCGCGTGGCGCCTGGGACATCAGTAAGACAGACAGCGACGGCGGTTCATCTAACATCAACTACAAGAACCAGGTGCTGCAACTCGCTGTAGGTTACGCGTTTTAAGGGAAATTTTGCTATAGAAAATAATTATAATCATTCATTAATTTAAATACAACTAAGATGAGTACAGGTAAAGTAGTTTTAGGAGCGCTGGCCGGATTGGCAGCAGGAGCAGTTTTGGGAATCTTGTTCGCACCGGATAAAGGTTCGGCAACACGCGGAAAAATCGCCAAAAAAGGAAAAGATTCTGTTGACGGCTTGAAGCAGAAATACACTGATGTAATCGACCAGATTTCATCGCGTTTTGAATCAGTAAAGGACCGCGCGTCAGACTTTTATGAAGAAGGAAAAGAAATCGCTTCAGAAGCCAGGTCGAGTGCTGCCAGCGCTGCAAACGCGGTAAAATAATTATTAAATGTCAGGAATTATGAAAGATAAAGTAGTGCTGGTCAGCGAACTTTTTGACAAGGCAGAGCAGTATGGTAAAACCACAATACAGCTTTACCGCCTTAAAGCCATTGATAAAATCACTGACGTTTTTGCGTCTGTGGCTTCCAGGATCATCATTGCGGTCAGCATTGCTTTATTTTTCTTTTTGCTGACCATCGGTTTGTCGCTGTATATCGGCGATCTGCTGGGGAAATCGTATTACGGTTTCTTTGTCATGGCAGGTTTTTACGTAGTCGTAACCGCCATTCTGGTTTTCATCCGAAAAAAATACATTGAACTCCGTTTCAATAATTATGTAATCAAGGAAATCTTTAAAGAAAAAAAACGCGATGCAACCAATTAACGACGATTATTCGCTCGGACAGGCGATCAGGGCGATGGAATTTCAAAGGGAAGCTGAAATGCATGATCTTACATCACATTTCCACCATACCGTAGAGAGCCTCAACCCTAAAAATATCATCAGGGACAAAATCGCGGATATTGCCGGCGGATCTACCCTGAAAAATAAGATTATAAAATATGGCGTCGGACTTCTGGGCGGATTTATCGCAAGGAAAGCCATTGTCGGCAAATCACATAATTTCTTCAAAAGGATGCTCGGAAACGCCGCGCAGGCAGCCGTTTCAGGAATGATCCTCAAAGCGCCGCTTACGCCGAAAACCAGGCACGAATCCGATTCCCTGATGGATTGATCCAACCCCGAACCATTGGCGAAAGTTTTTTTCGTACGGGAACTTTTCTTACATTGTTCATCCAAAAATTGCTGATGCCATCAAAATACCCCTCTCTTTTATTGCTGTTGTTTTTCCTCTGCGTAAGCGTCTCAGCCCAGGTTAAGCCGGCCGTGAAGGATTCTGCGGCGATGTACAGGAAAATCGAGAAGTATTCGAAACGCAGCAAGTTCATGAAGGCCATGCACAAACTGATTTTCGAACCTACGGAAGTCAAAAAATCAAACCCGATCCGCAAGCCGCGGAAAAGAAAATACAAAGCCTTTGAAGGCAAGATCATCCGAAAGATTGAGGTCACGACCCTGGATCCTTTCGGATATTCTGTTACAGATACCACCAAACGGCCAAAAAACTGGGCCGAAAAAGCAGGAAACCGGTTTCATATCAAGTCCAGCCAACTTGCCATTAAAAATATACTGCTCATAAAGAGGAATCGGCCGCTCGATACACTACTGGTTCGGGAATCCGAGCGTTTGGTACGTTCCCAGCGTTTTGTAAGCACAGTACTGATTGACGCTGAACCCATTCCCGGAAGTCCTGATTCGGTCGACGTCTACGTACGCGTACTCGATTCATGGAGTCTTATTCCGCGTGGTTCTTTATCGAGTACCCGGACGACTATCGAACTCGACGAACGCAATTTTCTGGGCTCGGGTCATCAGTTCGAGAACAAGTTCACCAACCGGATTGAGGATGGCAAAAACGCATACCGTATGAAATATACGGTACCGAATATCCTCAATACATTCGTGAGGACTACGGCGTTGTACCAGATAGATCTCGACGGCTATTACGGAAAAAGCCTCAATATTGAACGGCCGTTTTATTCGCCGTATGCCAAATGGGCGGGCGGTGTGTATATCGATCAGCAATTCCGCAGGGATTCCCTGCCTGATAAGAATATGGCTTACGCGAGCCAAAACCTTAAATATTATTCGCAGGATTACTGGGGCGGACACGCCATCAGGATTTTCAACGGAAATACCGAGGATGAGCGGACCACAAACCTGATACTGTCCGCACGCGCGCTGCATGTGCAATTTCGTGAGAGCCCCGCTGCGGCATATGACTCAATTAATTTTTTCAGCGGCGAGAAGCTCTACCTGGCCGGTATCGGGATATCGTCACGGCAGTTCGTCGAGGACAAGTACCTGTTTAACTACGGCATAGTGGAAGACGTGCCGGTAGGCAAGATTTACGGTATTACGGGAGGCTACCAGTTTAAGAACGGCAGCAAACGGCCCTATGTCGGCGCGCGGGCATCTTACGGCAATTATTTTAAATTCGGTTACCTGAGCACCAATTTTGAATACGGCACTTTTTTTAATGAGGGGAAGGCAGAGCAAACGGCCTTCTCATTCCAGGCAACTTATTTCACAAACCTTTTAGAAAGCGGAAAGTGGAAATTCCGGCAGTTCATCAAGCCTCAATTGATTTTAGGGACTAACCGGCTTAACTCGATCGGCGACCGATTGACGATAAATGAAAGCAGTGGCTTCCAGGGGAACTACGGCGCCGGTTTTCAGGGAAGTAACAGTGCCGGTATTCAGGGTTTTAACAGCGCGGTTTATGGTACCAAAAAATTGGTGCTGGCTTTGCAGACGCAGGCTTATTCGCCTTGGAATCTTTGGGGTTTCCGATTGAACCCCTACCTGAACTATACCGCTGCGATGATTGGCGATGACCGCGTCGGACTGTCTAAAAGCAAGGTGTATTCGAGTTTGGGCATCGGACTGATCATCAGTAATGACTATCTGGTGTTCAGTTCGTTCCAGCTGTCATTGGCGTACTACCCAACCATTCCGGGCGAAGGAACTAATCTCACCAAGACCAATACATTCGAGACGGAGGATTTTGGCTTACAGGATTTTGAATTTGGAAAGCCGCGCACGATTATTTACAAATAGTCGGGTACAAACGGAAAACGGCTGATCCGATGTGCCGCCGTAGCAAGCGTAAATTTTCTATTTTTGCATTCCGTAACCCAAACTGTGTATCAATGTCCAGATTCCCCAGACTCCAGGAATATAAAGCCTTGTTTTACCGTATCCTGCTGGCCTACGTCTTTTACTTCGTGGCCAGACTGTTGTTTTACTGGTACAACGCCACACTAATCCCGATAGATGGCCCGTGGGAATTCCTGACGCTTTACTATCATGGGCTCGCGTTTGACACTACCGCCATCCTTTACGTAAATGCGCTGTTCATAGTATTTTCGATCCTGCCATTTACCGTGAATACCCGTCCGGGGTACCAGAAATTCCTTTTTTACCTGTATTTTATTACAAACCTGATCGCATACGCTGCCAACTTCATCGACTTTATTTACTACCGATTTAATTTTGGAAGATCGACAGTGGCCATCACCGATTCAATAGCGCATGAATCCAATAAGGCTTTGCTTTTCTGGAACTTCCTCACAGGATACTGGCACGTATTTCTGTTGTTTTTTGTCATGGCCGGACTTTGGATCTGTTTGTACAGGAAATTCAAAGTGAAGCCGGACCGTATCTTGTTTTACGGGCGGTATTTCGTTGCTTCGGTCGTCGCGTTCCTGGCGATAACCGCACTGACAATTGGCGGTATACGCGGCGATTTTAAGAAAAGCACCCGACCGATCAACCTCATTGATGCCAGCCGTTACGTACGTGTTGCGAGCCAGGCAGATATTGTGATGAACACGCCTTTCGCCATTATCCGAACCATGTTCAGCAACAGTTTTAAAAAAATTAACCTGGTTTCCAATTCCGATATTGAGGCATTGGTGGTGCCTGTAAAACAATACCACAACAACCCGCCGTCAAAGCCGAATGTCGTCATTTTCATACTCGAGAGCAACGCCCGGGAGTATTACGGATGCCTCAATAAAAATACGCAAATCCCCAACTATCGGGGGTACACGCCTTTTGTAGATTCACTCGCACAGCACAGCCTGATTTTTACCAATGCCTATTCGAACGGGCACAAGTCAATCCATGCGGTATCATCAATACTCGCAGGGATACCATCGTTTAAAGACGCATTTACGTCATCACCATACCCGAAACAACCCACGGAATCCCTGGTCTCTACACTTGAAAGTGAAGGGTATGCCACGTCTTTTTTCCATGGCGCACCAAACGGGTCGATGGGCTTCCTGGGATATTCGAATATTTTGGGCACAGATCGGTATTTTGGCAAAACGGAATACAATAATGACGATGATTTTGACGGGGTATGGGGCATCTGGGATGAACCTTTTTTCCAGTTTTTTGATCGTGAACTCAACAAGCAAAACCAACCTTTTTTAGCAACCCTGTTTTCGGTTTCCTCGCACGAACCGTACAAAGTCCCTGCCAAATACGAAGGTAAATTCCCGAAAGGTGACGTAAATATCCACCAATGCATAGGCTACACGGATTATGCGTTGAAGCAATTTTTTGCAAAGGCCAAATCGCAACCCTGGTTCCGGAACACGATATTTATTCTCGTCGGCGATCATGGCAACACCGTCTTTTACGATGAATACAAAAAGGAATTTAACCGCAACGCCGTAGCAATGATGATCTATCGTCCGGACGGCAAATATGCTGGCGTGAATGATGATTTTGCACAGCAGATCGACCTGTATCCGACGGTTTTGGATATGATCGGATATAGCAAACCGTTCAGAAGTTGGGGGAGGAGCCTCATCAGTGATACCAAAGTGCCGCCGTTTGTCATCAAGTATTCGGCCAATCTGTATCAGATGATGTCCGGCAATTACATCTGCACTTTTGACGGAAAAAAAGCCGTCGGTTTTTATGCGAAAACCGACAAAGGCATGGAACACAACCTGATCTCAAAGCGCAATCCGGAAATGAACCTGCTCGAACGGCGTTGTAAAGCATTCCTTCAGGATTATATGGAACGGGTTATCGATAAGCGACTGGGCGGCAGTACGATGAGATGATGATCAGAAACTTACCGTGCCTTTAAATCCGCTGAGAAAAGCCAACACAACGCCCAGCGTAAAAACCATCAAAATGATGGAAAGGATGTAAAACACAATCAACCGCCAAAGTTTACCCCACCATTTGTAAATTCCTTTCGTTGCATTTGCATACACCCACGAAGGATAAAAGAACATGGTCAGCAGGATCAGGAGTACGGCATAATCAGCGGCATCGGGCATGCCTGGCAATTGCACCAGAAAAGCTACGGTAAAAAAGGCCAATCCGATAACCAGTTCACCCAATAGACAAATGCCGCCTAATATGAGGTGTTCTGCAAGGTTCAGTTTCAGTCTGCCGAATACAATATATGCCGATAGTCCTACAATCGGGACGATGCCCAGTAGGATGAATTTAATATTGTCCCTGAAAAAACCGGAGGCATCGTAGGAACCGTCGGGAAGTTTCCGTTGTACATGCTCCTCGGGTAAAAAACTATCGTAAAAGTGGTTCAGCACGATATTCAATCCGATAATAAGCAAGCACAGGTAGAACACGTTGTAATACCTGATGCGTTTCCCTGAGATATAATCCAATGCGGCTTGTCCCGGCCTTACGAAAGCCTCCCTGATTGTAAATAATATGCCGCGCTCTAAATGCCATACGCCATGAAGAAAATCATGCAGCAGAAAATGTTTCAGGACAATGCGGTGCGTATCGGTCTTTTGCCCGCAATCAGGACAGAATTTGCTGTGTACAAGCTTGCCGCAATTCAGGCAGGAGTTATGGTGCATCGTTCGGGAATATGGGCTAAAAATAGAAAAAGGCTTTGATTAATGAAAGCCTTTTTAAACGATTTTCAGGTTCTCAGATGTTGAAAATACGAAAATCAAGCCGCATGATTATTTCTCCAGCCAAAGCCGCGCGTTCACAAACGCCTGGTGCCAGGGTGACACTTCATCCCGTCGTCCTTCGGGATAATGCGCCCAGTTCCATTGGAACGTCGATCGCTCAATATGGGGCATCATGACCAGGTGGCGTCCGTCGTCGCTGGACATCATCGCAATGTCGAAGTGCGAGCCGTTTGGATTGGCAGGATAGCCTTCGTAAGCGTATTTGGCCACAACGTGATATCGGTTTTCGCCGTATGGCAGTTCAAATTTTCCTTCGCCATGCGAAATCCACACACCGAGGGTACTTCCGGCCAGTGACGACAGCATCACCGAGTTATTTTCGTGGATTTTTACCGACGTAAACGCGCTTTCGTGCTTGTGGGAATCGTTATGCCTCATTTTTGGTTTTTCCGAATGATCCGGATTGATCAGCCCCAGTTCAATGAACAGTTGGCAGCCGTTGCAGATGCCTACCGATAAAGTATCTTCCCTTTTGAAAAAATTACCAAGTGCGGCCTTTGCTTTTTCGTTGTATAAAAAAGCGCCTGCCCAGCCTTTAGCCGATCCCAGGACATCGGAATTTGAAAATCCGCCGACTGCACCAATGAATTTTATGTCTTCAAGGGTTTCGCGTCCTGAAATCAGGTCGGTCATGTGCACGTCCTTGACATCAAAACCTGCGAGATACATCGCGTTGGCCATCTCGCGTTCAGAATTGCTTCCCTTTTCCCTGATGATGGCCGCCTTCGGACGTGGCTTGAACGGATCGACAACCGGTTTTTTCCCATCAAAGTCCTTAGGGAAAATAAATTTCAGTGGCTGGTTCTTGTAATTTTCGAAACGCTCCTTTGCTTTCTTCCGGCCGGATTGCCGCTGGTCGAGTAAATATGAGGTTTGATACCAAACGTCCCTGGTCTGCGCGATATCAAAGCGCAATTGGTCGCTGTGATTCTTAATCTGCAGGCTGTTGCCGTCAGTCGCCTTTCCGATATTAAATACTGCAATCCCATGACTATTGAAAACGCTTTCAATGCGTTCGTCAGCCTGGAAAACCAAACCGATATTTTCCGAAAAAAGTAACTTTACGGTGTCAACTTCATTGATTGCGGACAGGTCGAGGTTGGCGCCCAGATTGACATCGGCAAAACACATTTCAAGTAACGTGGTAATCAATCCGCCGCTTCCGATATCGTGTCCGGCCTGAATTTGGCCTTCGCGGATCAATTGCTGCAGGGTATTAAACGCCGTTTTGAAATAGTTGGCGTCAAGCACGGTTGGTGCTTCCTGTCCGATCTTGTTTAAGGTCTGCGCCAATGAGGAACCACCCAGTTTGTGACTGTCATTGGATAGATTCAGGTAGTATATGTTGCCGCCGTTTTTCCTAAGGACCGGTTCCACGACCGCCGAAATGTCGTTGCAGTTCGCCGCCGCAGAAATGATCACGGTGCCTGGCGCGATGACGTCACCATCAGCATACTTCTGTTTCATCGACAATGAATCTTTTCCGGTCGGAATGTTGATCCCCAGCTCAATCGCAAAATCAGCACACGCCTGTACCGCTTCATACAACCTCGCATCTTCACCTTCATTTTTACAGGGCCACATCCAGTTTGCCGACAGCGATATGCTGCTCAGGCCGTCTTTCAACGGAGCCCATACAATGTTCGACAAGGCTTCGGCAATCGCATTACGGCTGCCCGCTGCCGGACTGATCAGCGCGGAGAGCGGGGAGTGCCCAATTGACGTGGCAATGCCCTCTTGTCCGTTGTAATCCAATGCCATCACACCTACATTGTTCAGCGGCAATTGCAATGGCCCGGCACATTGTTGTTTGGCCACTTTTCCGCCGACGCAACGGTCTACCTTGTTGGTAAGCCAGTCCTTGCAGGCCACGGCTTCGAGTTGCAGTACGTTCTCGAGGTAAGTTTGGATGTGGCTCACGTGATAATGCAAATCCTCGTAATGGCGCGCAATCCGACGGTCATTCATGATTACTTTTGGAGAGCTTCCGAACATGTCGTTGAGCGCCAGATCCATGGGTTTGGCACCTGTTTTTTGGGATTCAAATGTAAATCGGTGCGAACCGGTTACCTCGCCGACGGTGTACATTGGGGCACGTTCGCGTTCGGCCACCCTTTCGAGCAGCTGCAAATCCGCTTCACCAATCACGAGCCCCATTCTTTCCTGGGATTCGTTGCCGATGATTTCCTTCGCCGAAAGCGTGGGGTCACCAACAGGCAATGCATCGAGATCAATGAGTCCGCCGGTTTCCTCGACCAATTCGGAAAGGCAGTTCAAATGGCCGCCTGCACCGTGGTCGTGGATAGAGATGATCGGGTTGTTGTCGCTTTCGACGAAGGCACGGATGGCATTTGCGGCGCGTTTCTGCATCTCAGGGTTGGAACGCTGGATGGCGTTCAATTCAATTCCGGAACTGAAAGCGCCTGTATCCGCTGAGGAGACGGCAGCACCGCCCATCCCGATGCGGTAGTTTTCCCCTCCCAGGATTACCACTTTATCACCCTGGGCAGGTTTTTTCTTTATCGATTGCTCCGCTTTCCCGTAGCCGATCCCGCCTGCCTGCATGATCACTTTATCATAGCCCAGCCTGCGGCCTGCTTCTTCGTGTTCAAAGGTGAGTACAGAGCCGCTGATCAGCGGTTGGCCGAATTTATTTCCGAAGTCGGATGCACCATTTGATGCTTTGATCAGTATGTCAATCGGGGTTTGGTACAGCCATTTTCGCTCCGGCATGCCATTTTCCCACTCCCGGTTTTGGTTGAGCCTGGAATAGGCCGTCATATACACGGCTGTTCCCGCGAGTGGCAAGGAGCCCTGCCCTCCGGCCAGCCTGTCGCGGATTTCACCGCCTGACCCGGTCGCTGCGCCATTGAACGGTTCGACGGTTGTGGGGAAATTGTGGGTTTCCGCTTTCAACGAGATGACGGAATCAAAAGGTTTGATTTCGTAAAAATCGGGTTTGTCTGCCGACTTCGGTGCAAATTGGTCAATGCGCGGTCCTTTGATAAACGCGACGTTATCCTTATAAGCGGAAACAATATCATTCGGATTTTCGGCAGCGGTCTTCTTGATCAAACGGAATAGGGAAGTAGGTTGTTCGTTGCCATCGATGACAAAAGTGCCGTTGAAAATCTTGTGGCGGCAGTGTTCTGAATTGACTTGTGAAAAACCGAATACTTCCGAATCTGTCAATTTTCTGCCGATGCGCACTGAAAGGGCATTCAGGTAATCCACTTCCTCGTCGCTCAGGGCAAGCCCTTCGGATTGGTTGTAGGCCGCAATGTCATCAATGTCGAGAATGGGCTCGGGCGTTATGTCTATCGAAAAGATATTTTGGTCCAGCGTGGCAAATTGCTGTGAAAGCATCGGATCAAAATTTGTGTCTCCGTCTGCAACCTTATGAAATTCCTCAATACGTATGATCCCGTCGATGCCCATATTCTGGGTAATTTCGACGGCATTGGTACTCCAGGGCGTCACCATAGCGGCACGGGGTCCAATAAAAAAATCCGTAAGCACGGATTTTTCTATTTTATGAGCGTCGCCAAAAAGCCAGTTAAGTTTTGAAATATTTTCTGCCGAAAGGGTCTCCTGCGTTTGAACAGCAAATACGGTACCGCTTTCGTTTCCGAAGAAATGAACCATTGTAAGTGTTTTAGTGTGTTGTGTGGCGCAAATTTATGCCTTATAACTTTTATAAGCAAAAAAAAAGCCGACAGGTTGCCGGCTGGCCGATAAAGATTTAGCTGTTATTTTTTTCGTCGCATCACAATCTCCATGCTTTTGTATTCCTTTCCGTCAGGAGCGGTTTCAAACATTTCCATTTTTTGTGTATCATTGTCCACCATGGTCCAGGTTTCCCTTACTTTCTTCATTTTTTTGGTCATCGGATCCATGCTTTCACCGGACATTCTGACGGTTTTGGACGATAACTTTCTGACTTTCGTGGATTAATTTTCCTCAGGAAAGGCGGCGCTCTGGTAGGCACCCATATCGGGAGGATTGGAAGTGCGTACCGTACCATTCACATCGACTGGAACTGAGAAAGAGGTACTTCCTGTCTGAAATGCTGCAGATTCCGGGCTGATATTGAGCTTGTTGTTATCCGCATTAAAGAATTTAGGGTCAAACTGCTGGCTGGTTTTGGCAATCAGGCAGCCGTCATACAAAGTAGGATCGGAAAAATTATAAAGCGGATTATTGGTAAATTCATTATCCACATTATTGAAACGAATCAGGCAGTGGTCGAACTTATAATTAAAAGTCTGTGTCTGGTCGTACTTCAATAAGTTAAGTTCCCCTTGATTTGAACCGTAAATAATACAGTTGTTGAAATTGGCTTCCGTTAACGGATTAGATTCAGGGTCTGCGCCTTCAATAAAATTATTCAGCAGCACCGCCGACTGTGCTGATGTCGGCCAGTCATTGTTGAAAGTACAGTGCGTCATATTGTATTTTCCGCCGTAAGTACCCGCAAAGCACGCCTGCCCGCAGTTGTTAATGACGAGATTTTCTCCACTGATGTTTCCGTTCCGGGCCAGGATTCCGGCAACAGAGTTGTTATAAATCTGTGTATTGCTAACCGACATTTCCCCGGCATTATTTTCGACAAGGAAACCCACCACGGAGTTTTTCAATGTAAGGTGATTGATATGCCCCATACTTCCTGAGGTCAGCCATACGAGACCCCACTGTCCGGGCACATCGGAAAAACCCGGCTCGAGTCGGTCGCCTTCAAAGATGACTTCATTTTCCAGGGCTTCCGTGGATGATACATTCCCATTTACATTCAAAGTCGCGCCGTTGGCGACGATAATGCCCGAATCTGCATGGAAATGAAGTCGGGCACCCGCTTCAATATTCAATGTCTTACCGCTGGCAACACCCGCATAACCATAGATCACGTAGGGTTTGTCATTTGTTAACTGGTACTCGTTGCCGTGCACCGGATCGTTATCATCGAGAAAAAAACCGTAAATCTGCTGCGCATTTTCGCCGGAACCTAAAGTCAGTGTTTCCGTAGTGCCGTCCTCAAATTTCTGCGGATACAGGAACACGGCATCCTGGATTAAGGTCACCAATTCCACTTTTTGAAAATCAGTCGCATTGCCAAACTGGATCTGGTCTGTATAAAGGAAATCATCGGGGTTGGCATCGGCGATATTGGCGGTGGTCTCCACAAAAATAAACAGGCTGTCTTTGGCCAAAAGCTCTACATTATTGAAGATTTTGCCGTTGTTGCCGGTCATGCCATCTACAGTGATGCGGTATTTTGAAGCCAGTCCCTTGCCGAGTTGGATCGTCGGGATCGAAATATTGTCGTTGGATTTATTATACACTTTCAGGGTGTAGGTACTCGAACCGATGTCAGTGAAAACCGTATCCAGGTATACCGTGTCTTTGGAGAAAGCGAGGCTGCCTGTGCTCGGCTGAAAATCGAAGTCGGTACGGCAGGAAGCCAATGAAATCAAGGCAATTATAAAGGCGGCAAATACGGTTTTACGCATCATGGAATGTAATTTCGGTAAAAATAGTAAAATTTGTTCAGCACAAGTTGGTATGCAAACGCCAAAAAGCAAATATTATTCTTTAGGCTAAAAGTCTTAAAAACCGTACTTTTACGTCAAAATTTTTTGGATGGCTTTTGATAAGGTAAAACTGCTCGCCCTTTGCAATACTTTTTCACAAAATACTTTAATGCAAACGTTGGGCATCAGCTATGTGGACGCCGGTGAGGACTTCCTGACGGCCACGATGCCCGTGAATCCCGGTGTGCATCAACCGATGGGATTACTCCACGGCGGCGCAAGCGTAGCGTTGGCCGAAAGTGTCGGCAGTGCGGCTTCGATGCTGTTTACGGATTCTGAAAAAGAGGAGGTGAGGGGTATAGAAATTTCGGCAAACCACTTGCGCAGTAAACGTGAAGGAATGGTTTGGGGTACTGCCCGTATCATACACAGGGGCAAAACGTTGCATCTATGGGAAATCAGGATTACCGACGAGGAACAACGACTCATCTGTCTGTGCAAACTGACCAATATTATTCTTCCAAAAGAGAGTTCAAGATGAGGGCTGGAATCCCGATGATGTCATTATTGGACAAAGCCGGCGGAAATTTGAGCGCAGGATTGCCATTTGTACTGTATAAAAAACCCGATCACGCGGCTGTACGTGGTTTGTTTCAGAAATCATCGCAGTTGCATACGGCAGACGATTTTGACGGAAAGGGCTATGTATTTGCCCCATTTTATCACGGGGAAACCTTAATCATCCCTGATCATGATGCCGACTTTTTATATTCGATCTACGAAAACGACGGACATCTGAATTCAACTTCGGTGACAACGGCTAATGAAACGGGCAGGGATTTTCACCTCAAATTGGTTACCAAAGGCATTCGTGCGATTTTGGACCACGATTTTGAGAAAGTCGTGTTGTCCAGAAAAGAACGTTTCGATCTTGTTGCTTTTGATTTCCGAAAAATTTACGCCGCCTTGCTGCAGAATTACCCCGAGGCCTATGTTTACTGCTGGTTTCATCCGGAAACAGGATTTTGGTTTGGTGCCTTCTCCGAGCAACTGCTGCGAATCAGCGATGGGAAACTGCACACAATGGCCGTTGCGGGCACACAAAAATGGCATGAAGGACTGACCTGGCAGGAAAAGGAAAAACACGAACAGCAATTTGTCTCCGATTTCATTTCCGACGCGTTGAAGGATTTTTCAATATCGGTACAATCCGGAAACCCTTACACGCTGAGGGCAGGGGCATTGGCGCATATCAGGACCGATATTTCCGCGGATTTGAAACCTGATGCTGATTTGAACGGCATCATAGGCGCGCTGCATCCGACGCCGGCAGTCTGCGGACTCCCTAAGCGCCCGGCGTTGGAATTTATCCTGGAAAACGAAGGTTACGACAGGGATTTTTACGCCGGATTTCATGGCGAACTGAACCGCGATTTCCTCCACGGCACCGGGCAAACCGATTTTTTCGTGAACCTGCGCTGTATGCAGGTGGACACCGATGGGATTTCGGCCGGGATCTGCGTAGGCGGCGGCATAACAAAGGATAGCGACCCCGAAGCCGAATGGCTCGAAACGGTACATAAGTCACAAACGATAAAAAAAGTTTTATTTTAGATATGATTATGAAATTAGATATTTTGGCATTTGGCGCCCATCCTGACGATGTCGAGCTGGGCTGTGGCGGAACCCTCGCGAAGGAAGTGTCGCTCGGCAAAAAAGTTGGCATCGTCGATTTGACGCGGGGTGAACTCGGAACACGTGGTACAGCCGAAATCCGTGATGCTGAAGCCAAGGCAGGTGCCGTCGCTTTGGGAATCGAAGTACGGGAAAACCTGAACATGCGCGATGGTTTTTTTGTAAATGATGAAACGCACCAACTTGAGGTAATTAGGACAATCCGGAAGTATCGGCCCGAAATCGTGATCTGTAATGCCGTTGATGACCGGCATATCGATCACGGAAAGGGCAGCAAACTGGTTTCTGACGCGTGTTTCCTCTCCGGATTGATCAAGATTGAAACCCAACATGACGGACTGCAGCAATCGGCCTGGCGACCAAAAGTCGTTTACCATTACATCCAATGGAAGAATATCGAACCCGATTTTGTCGTGGACATCTCCGGATATATTGACAAAAAAACCGACGCAATCCTGGCGTACGGTTCCCAATTTTACAAGCCCGGAAGCAACGAGCCTGAGACGCCGATTGCCACGAAGAATTTCCTTGACAGCATCCATTATCGAGCGCAGGATCTCGGACGATTGATTGGGAAGGATTATGCCGAAGGATTTACGGTGGAAAGATATTTGGCGGTCAATAGTTTAGCCGACCTGATATAATTTTTTCATTTTTTTCTTTGCCGAATCAACCTTTTTACAATATATTTGCACTCACAAAACACACGGTGGTTGTAGCTCAGCTGGTTAGAGCATCGGTTTGTGGTGCCGAGGGTCGTGGGTTCGAACCCCATCATCCACCCAATTTGTAAGCCTTGAGGAAACTCAGGGCTTTTTTTATTCCCAATTAAAACTTAAATGGTTTTTCTGCGACTGCGCAAATGCTTAAATTAGTATTAAAACGAAACGCTATGTCAGAACACATTTCAATCGGGCACCGGATTACCGTGCCATCGCTTCGGGATTACATCATTACGCACCAACTTAACGCAGGGGATTCCCTGGTGGTGAGTCCACAGGATTTCCAGGAACTCGTTCATGAGATCAAAACATCCGGTGATGGGATTCCGGATTTTCCTTTCAACCTGCTGGGGGTCAACATTCTTAAGGATTCAACTGACACCGTTCCGATTGGGAAAGTACAGATCGTAAAAAATGAAAAGCCATATCTTTAGATCTGGCTTTTTATTATTTTAAGGAATTCATCCTGGCGGTCGATGAAGACGTTGTGTGAGCTGTTTTCGATATAAAAAACATGGTCTTTCCCTATGAGTTTACTGAGTTTCTCAATCTGGTTTTCAGAGTACAGTCCGTCGTCCCTGCCGTATAGTCCGATTACTTTCATTTTCTTTGACAAATCTGAAATATCCGCTGACAGGTCCAGTGAGGTGTAATTTTCATTTTTCCAGAAACCCTTCGGGCCTTGAGGTGTCATCTGCGTGGCGTATTTGTATTCAGGAGTTTTTTTGAGGTCGTCATAAATCTTTTGTGCATCGGGCGTGATCAATCCCGGTTTATAAAAACCGTTCTGCATCGCATACATAAAGCAATAGCTGCTGAATTCAAGGCTGTTTTTGTCCATCTTTTCAAGCATATCCATATAGCCGAGGCTCGACTGGTCATTCTTATCAGCGTATATTTTCCTGCAGCGCTCAATAATGTTCGCAAACGATTCCTGCAGCGATATGGGTGCGCCTACCAAGACGACGGCATTTACCTTCTCCGGATGCTTTTGGGCGTAATAGGTGGCCACGATCCCTCCGAAACTATGTCCGATGAGTGTCACCTTTGGAATCTTATATTCTGACAATATCCGGTCGACATCGCTGATGGTTTCTTCAAAGGTGAATTTTGCATTTTCATCCGCCGACCTGCCTTCGCCGCGGCGGTCGTAAACTATCACAAAACACCCCTGATCGGCAAGCTTTTGCGCCGCGGAGGCCTCAAAATTGGCGCTGTTGTAACCCGGTCCGCCGTGCAGGAACAGCATCGGTTTGGCCTGTTCAGAACCAAAAGTCCTGATATAAAGTTGTTGTGCCGAAATGGCGTGGGCCAGCATTAAAAGTAAAAGCAATACGAATTTTCTCATGTGCCCATCTGTTTATTTTCCGTCTTTGTCGACTGTAATGCGCTGGTCCCTGTTTGCAATATCCCACGCAATGGCGAACGCAAGCTGCGCCCGTTTGGCTAATGCATCAAATTCAATCTTGCTTACTTCATCGGTATCTTTGTGATAATCGGCGTGCGTACCGTTGAAAAGGAATACCGACGGAATCCCCTGTTTTGCAAAGTTGTAATGATCCGATCTGTAATAAAACCGGTTCGGATCTTTGCGGCTGTTGTATTTGTAATCGAGTTCGAGATTCGTAAACTGTTTGTTGGCCGCCTCGCAGATATTATACAAATCGGTTGAGAGATAATCCGAACCGATCACATACACGTAATTACTTTGGCTGTGCAGGTCATCGCGCCGCCCGATCATATCAATATTGATGTCCGCTACCGTATTTGCAATGGGGAACAGCGGGTGTTCCGAATAATACCTCGAGCCATGCAAGCCGTGTTCTTCGCCCGTAACGTGCAGGATTAAGATCGAACGCTTCGGCCCATGCCCGTCTTTTTTGGCTTTTTCAAATGCCTGCGCGATTTCCAGCAGGGCCACCGTTCCCGATCCATCGTCATCGGCGCCATTGTAAACCTTACCGCCCTTGACCCCCACGTGGTCGTAATGGGCCGATACCACAATAATTTCTTCCGGCTTTTCTGAACCTTCAATGAAAGCCCAGATGTTCTCGGAATCAGGCAGATTTTCGCCGTATTTTCCGTTCATATATTCCGCGGGGACTTTTTGGTAAAAACCATCAGCGCCTTTCGGATAGGGAATGTCATCGGATTTGTACTGGCTGATCAGGTAAGCACCGGCTTTTTTCTGGCCTACTGAACCGGTTTCGCGGCCTTCCATTTCATCTGAAGCGACAATCGTAAGGTGCGTCCTGAGTTCCTCGGCGGTAATGGTATTCATGTACTTCTGCTCATAGCCGGCAGGTTTCGTGCTGGAACAGCTCGCGAGCAGTCCTATTGATGCAAAATATAAGAGTTTTTTCATGTTAGTGGATATTTACGAAAGTATACAAGGCGAATAGTGACAATATCGCTATTATAATCAGGGAGTTAATAAAAAAAAGCACCAGTGTCTTGAAAAAAGACAACGTCCGGGTTTCGCCGTAAAAACGGTGGTGTGCCGGAAAGATATAATAAATCATCCAGCAAACCAGGATAAAAAATACAAATCGGGATACGATCTCAGCAATATCGGAATGCAGTAAACCCAATAGTCCGTCAATGCAGATCGCAATCAGGGAGACCAACAGCAGGAACGAAAAGTAATGCAGCGTGAAAATGCCGTGGTCAAAGTAATACCATCGCTTCTTGCTATGGAAAAGCCACAGGAAAAACGCAAAAATCGGCATGTAAATGAACAGTACTTTCGGAAAGTTATGCAGGAATGACTCTTTAAATTTGGTTGCAATTTCTTCTCCCGACAGCCGGCGTTCCCTGAGCATGGTGATTTTGCTGTACAGCCAGTATTTCGGTTGACTGTATCGTTTGGCCGTCGGCAATGATTTTTGCACGGAATCCATTTCGCGCATCGATTTATACCCCATGTTTTCGCCCAGCCCGAAAGATGAAAAATTATCCTCAAGGCTTTGCTTCATCAGGTCGGCTTCGTCTTTGTTATACCAGCCGGCGACCCTGAGGGAGTCTATCCTTTTTTGCTTGGCAAGGATCAGGTCGATTTCACGGATTTCCTCCAGTTCATTCTTAGTCAGTTTTGTGCCGGGTTTCGGTTTCATCTGTGCCAACGGAAGGTCGTGGAACTCTTCGCCGGACGCCATCATGGTGATGACAAGGAAAGTAATAAAACTGATGAAAATATACAGCCTTACCGGTGCAAGGTAGGAGAGGCGCCTACCTGAAAGGTATTCTTTTGTAAGCGACGCCGGCTTGAAGAGCAGGTTTCGTATGGTTTTCCAGAACGCATTTTCATAGTGCGTCAGGTCCTCAAAGAAGTGAAAGAAAAGATGGTGGAACGTCTTTCGTGAATCGGTGTTTTCCTGGCCGCAATTCGGGCAATACCGCTGGTCAACGACGTAGTTGCAATTCAGGCAGGTTTTGTCTTTTCTGATTTGGCTTTTGGACATAAAAAACGGTATAAAACTGTTTGGTTCAGAAGCTAAAACTACTAAAAAAAATCAGATTGTATACCGTTTCCTACAGCACTTTGATTATTTGAGCAACTCTTTGAGGAAATCCAGCAGACTTTCCCATGAACGTTTGTCCGCTTTCTCATTGTACGCTGCGCCTTTCGAGTTGTCGTTTCCGGCATATGGATCTGTAAATGCGTGCACAGCGTTGGCATAATATACCATTTGCCAATCGGCCTTCGCTTCACGCATTTCGTTTTGGAAGGCCGCCACTTCGTCTGCAGGCACATTCGGATCGTCGGCGCCATGCAGGACGAGCACCTTGGCCGAAAGTGGATTGTTTGGCCTCGTGGCCTCTTTTTTCAATCCGCCGTGGAATGACACCACACCCTTCACGGGCATTCCCGCACGGGCAGCCTCAAGCGCGCCTGTCCCGCCAAAACAGTAACCCATCACAACAATATTATTGGCATCGGCTCCCGCTTTGACGAGTTGGGCCAACGCCAGGCTGATGCGTTTCTGGTACGCTTTGTAATTTTGCTTGTAATACCCGGCCTGTTTCCCGGCTTCCGCAGCATCCTTCGGATAATTGCCCTCACCATAAATATCTGCGATAAAGGCATAATAACCCAAATCGGCCAACTTCTGGGCGCTTTCTTTCGCGTGCGCGTCGATCCCCTTCCAGGCCGGAAGGATGAGAACGCCCTTTTTGTCGCCCTGGTTTCGGGCAGGAGCTATCGAAAAGCCGTTTAACTTCTGGCTGTCGTCATTGTAGACTACGGGTTTCAACTGCGCGAAGGTGCCGCAGGTCACCATTGCGATGCATATTGTAAGTAAAGTTTTCATAGGTTTTTTTTTAGTGTTAGACTCACAAATATCGGGAATCTGATTTTTGTAAAGTTTGCGGTGGAAGAAAATTAACTTCATTTTGATAACTTTGGCTGAAAAAAGCGTATGCAATTAAAAGCCACTACTGTACCACAGTACCTCGACGAACTACCCGAAGGGCGTAAAGAAGCCGTTGAAAAACTGAGGGCGACTATTTTAGCGAATTTGCCTGAAGGTTTTTCTGAAGGCATGGGTTATGGCATGATCAGTTATTTTGTGCCGCACAGCATCTATCCGAGTGGGTACCATTGCAACCCAAAGCTGCCACTGCCGTTTATGAGTATCGCTTCGCAAAAGAATTTTATCGCGCTGCACCACATCGGGATTTATGGCAGCGGGGAATTGCTGGATTGGTTCGTTGGCGAATACCCCAAGCATTCTGCATTGAAGCTGGACATGGGAAAAGGGTGCATCCGGTTTAAGAAACCTGAGTCAATCCCTTTTGAACTGATCGCCGAGTTGAGCCGGAAAATTTCTGTCCGGGATTGGATAGCGATGTATGAGCAAAACTTAAAAAGGTAGTCAGCGGAAAGTAGCGTAAACCGCAATCACGACAATAATCCCCGTAATGATAAGTAAAAACCTCACCAGTCCCAGTTGCGGATCATGGGTTCGGCTTTTGGTGAATACAGGTTTTCGGGATAATTGCTGGATTTTCATAGTATGGTTTTACGAGGTAAAATTATCATTAGTATCTTCATTGCACAATACCTGAAAACCCTGAAATTTCGCTTAATCGCTTGCCTATTTTTGCAGAGCCAGCCGAGGGTTTTTGCAATAAAAACAGTGTTATATTAAGGGTTTTTACCTAATGATGAAGTATAAATACCTATTATGATCAGTAAAAACCCCTAATCCGATTGTTTTTTTTTAATTTATTTTTGCTTCCAAACAATTAAACCTCAAATTATGGAACAAAATCAAACCGCAGGACAACAGATTACGTTGGAAACTGCTTTAGCGCTTACGGGAAACTTTCGGGCAAAATATCCCGAAGCCGTACAGGGATACCTCATTTCTGCAGAGAACATCAAGATGATACTGGCGCAGGAGGGATGCACGGGCATTCGGATTTACAACGGGTACGACGAGGAGACCGGCCAGATCACGCCGGTAATCGTCGGGACAAACTCGGGTAACGATATGTGTTCCGGCGTAATCCTGGATAAAGCGCTGCCATGCCCCAATTATTGCGATTCATCCAGCGCACTTTGCAGATAATCTTTTTCAAATGACGTTGTTTCAAATCATCGTGTTCGGTATTTATTTTGTTTCAGCATTTGTCCTGTACGGATATTATCTGAGACGGAAGAAAGTCGTGGGGTTTGGTCCAACTTTCATCTTTCCGTTTATACTGATTATATTATTGTCCGACATTTACGAAATTTTTGCAGCGATATACCGTATCCCCTCGGCGGTGCACTACAAAGTGTATACATTTACGGAATTTTACGTGCTGCTATGGTATTTCTACCAATTAAACCAGCGGAGACTGAAATGGCTCTACGTCACCGCTGCTGCCCTTTTTGTTTTGCTTTTCACGTACTTCTGTATCGGTTTTGAATGGAATTTCACTGAAAGCATGCGTACCGACGCCTACCTGTCAGCTTTTGCGACGGTCGCGGTATATGTTTTTGCAATACAATGGTTTACGGGAATTTTCAAAGATATTCCCGAAACGTCACTTCTGAAAATCCCTGATTTTTATTTTGTTTCAGGCATAATTATCTACCTGTTCGGTCCCATATTCTTATTTTTGCTGAGCAGCCAGTTAATCGACGCTGATCATGAAGGGTTTAGGGACACCTGGCTGATCAATATCGCCTTCAATATCATTCTACGGCTTTTTCTAATGGCAGGAATATGGAAACTCAGGAAGTAAATACCATTTTGTGGATAGGTACATCCGTCTCGCTTTTTTTTGGCGGAGGCCTGATATTTCTCGTACTATTTTATCAAAATCATTTAGCTAAGATAAGAAGGGAAGAAGCCGAAATGCTGCTCAAGACCTCGCTTCAAAGTGAGAAGAATGAGCGCAAGCGCATTGCGGCAGACATTCATGATGGTTTGTCAGGGGATTTGAATGCGGCGCGGAATTTTGTTGCCATTCTCCAATCACAGGAAGCGGACGACGATAAGGTAGCTATCCTTAAAGGCATCCACACCGGAATTGAAGCGGCATTGCAGAACACACGCTCAATTTCATACAAATTGATGCCACCGCTACTGGAATCTTCCGGCCTGATCGCCACGTTAAAAGACTATTTCGACCGCCTTAACACGGCTTATCCTGCCATCAATTTCCGCGTCTATGCGCCTAACGATACTCACCTCGAGACCGGGCCGGCGTACGAAGTCCTCCGGATTATCCAGGAGTTTTCTACCAACATGATCAAATACGGCAACATCTCCCAATGTGCGGTAACCTGTTCAGGATCGCAAAGCACCACGACCATTGAAATTGTTGACGATGGTACGCCGTATCATTTTGAGAGTCTGTACAAAGCCTCTAACGGCGCGGGTTTGGGTAATATCCGTTCGCGGCTGAAGATACTTGATGCCGCGTTTCAACAAAAGGAAACCGCTGTTGGCAACCATTTTTTAATCGTCATAAAAACGCCGGTATGATAAAAGTCGCCATAGTAGATGACCACCAGCTATTCAGGAAAAGCCTTGTCCTGCTTGTCAATTCGTTTAAAGGTGTAAAGGTGATTTCTGATTCTGAGAATGGAAAAGTATTTTTGGAAACGTTAGATCAAACCGAAGTGAAACCGGATATTGTGCTGCTCGACATCGAGATGCCGGAAATGGACGGCTACGAAACCTGCATCAGCCTGCGCAGGAACTTTCCCGAAATCAAGGTGCTGATCGTCTCACAACTTACTACCAAAGAAAGCATCCATAAAATCATGGAGTTGGGAGCACATGGTTACTTCACAAAAAATTCAGATCCCAATCAGCTGCAACACGCAATCAACAGCCTGCAGAAAACCGGATATTATTTTGGAATGGAGCTGGGAAGTGTAATCAGGGAGGCGTTGCTGTGGCAGAACCGATCGACTATCGATGTGCCCAATGCGGTCGAAGAGCAGGCGGGGCTGCAGATTGAAAAGATTGACAAAAATACCCTGAGCGGGCGGGAAGTCGAAATCATTAAACTGGCCTGCCGGGAATTGAACAGCGCGGAAATAGGGAAGCAGCTTTGCATCTCATCGAAAACCGTGGAAGGGCATAAGAAGCGCATCCTCGACAAAACCAATGCCAGGAACTTCATAGGAGCCATTGTCTATGCGTTCCGGAATCACTACCTGTCAGTAGACGAATTATAACCAAAGTCAGGAAAAACCGGTTTAACCGCCTCCTGTTTTTTGACATACCGCATTAAGGGTTTTCCCTCAAAAAAAAGCTAAAACCAGCAGTAAAATATAGGTTTTTCCCTTAATGTCGACTGGCATATTTTAAATATTTTTACCAGGCATCGAGGCGCATTAAAGTCTTGAAATGATTAACATTGTTAACCCCTGATAAATTAAACGATATGCATACGAACCATCAAATCCGTTTTGTAAAGAAATCCGCAAGCCAAAATATTGCTGAGCGAATCGCCAGTATTGGCGGCGTAAATCCGGATGGGACGACCTGGGAAATTTCTCAAGCACAGGCTGTCATCGGCATCGAATCGGGTAGGTGGATGTTTTACATCCATTGTAACGAGGAGTTTTCTAAAGTGATCGTGGCCGTAAGTACCGATGCTGAAAAGTACCTCAAGACGGAAATGGACCTGTTCGATATGTCCTTACTGCTGCTGCTTCCGGATTATCCAATGGGACTGCAGTTAGGATAATGCAATAATTTTTGCGTAATTTCGTTTGTCCACAAAACTCAAAAATGAAATTTCGATTATTGCTTTTTGCATTGCTGTTTGTCGCAAGGTCAGCTGCCCAGGATTACAAGCTGATTGAAGAAATGAAGCATGTACCCAACAAGGCTCGGGCTACAGAAATCGCAGAGCAGCTCGTTGCGACGGCTAATGGTAAATTTCGGCTCTACACCACTAAAGAATCGTATAATGCGGGAATCCTGCGTTTCCGCTTTGTGCAGAGTGAACTTTCAGACAACGACCTTAAGAACGGGAATTTTACCGAAGCGCAGCGTCAGGCATTTATTACCATTGATTTTTCATTCTATAACGCCGGTGAGGATGTCAATGCGCCACGACCGGAATCGGTTACTTACAAACTTAACGAAATCACTGCCGCCTATGATGACCTGTTTCCGATATGGAAAACTTTTTTTAAGCCGCACGCTGAATACGAATTGGCCAAAACCGATGCCAGGAGCCAGTATCTTAAGGATGCGGAGAAAAGAATCGATATTTATATTTTCCATGCCGAATCCGGATGGGCCTTGCGCAATCTCTCAACACTCTGATTCCGATTTTTCTCAGTAAATTAGCGCCAAATTTTTGCGCTTGAGAACTTCATATACCCTTCACAATCCGCCTGTGGATTTCAAAAAGCAGTTACTGCGCTGGGCCGGGCAATGTGCTGAAATCGTGCTGCTTGACAGCAACGGACACGATCAAAAGTACGGCAGCTATGAGTGTCTCCTCGCAATAGATGCCTTTACTTCATTAAAAACGGATTTCGTCAGCGCTTTTGATGCGCTCGGGCAGTACCAGAGTTCCACTAAGGACTGGATTTTTGGCTACCTCACATACGACCTGAAGAACGGTGTTGAAAATCTTAATTCAGGGCATCATGACGGACTGGGATTTCCGGACCTGTATTTTTTCCAACCTAAAAAGCTCTTCCTATTCAAACAGCATGAAGTTGAAATCCTGTACCTGAATGTATGCAGTGATGAAATGCAGAGTGACCTTCGTGACATTTTCGCAACCGATATCCATACCCGAACTACGGAAACGGTTTGCCGTATTGCACAGCGCATTTCAAGGGAAAATTACCTGGAGAAAGTCGGGAAAATGCTTGACCATATTCATCGCGGGGACATTTATGAAGCAAACTTCTGCATGGAATTTTACGCCGAAAATGCTACAATTGATCCGATAGACACTTTTGAAGCGCTGAATGCCATTTCCAAACCGCCTTTTGCCGCTTTTTTCAAAAACAGAAATCACTACCTCCTTTGCGCTTCTCCTGAAAGGTATCTCGGGAAATCAGGCACAAAGGTCATTTCGCAGCCGATTAAAGGTACGGCAAAACGGCATCCGGACGCTGACACCGACCGCGCTGCTGCAGCGCATTTGAGGCAGGATCCGAAGGAACGCGCTGAAAATATCATGATTGTCGACCTCGTGCGCAATGACCTTTCAAAAACGGCGCGGAAGGGAAGCGTCTGCGTGGAAGAATTATGCGGCATTTACAGCTTTCCGCAGGTGCACCAGATGATATCAACGGTTACTTCAGAATGGAATACACAATTCCCTATAATAGAAATAATTAAAAATTCATTTCCGATGGGAAGTATGACGGGAGCGCCTAAAATTTCGGCGATGAAAATTATCGAGTCACTTGAAGAAACCAAACGTGGTCTTTACAGCGGGGCGGTTGGTTATTTCACACCCGAGGACGATTTCGATTTCAACGTCGTAATCAGGAGCATCCTCTTCAATGCTTCCGATAAATACCTCTCGTTTTCAGTAGGAAGCGCCATCACCTCTTTGTCAGATCCCGAAAAGGAGTATGAAGAATGCCTGCTGAAAGCCAAAGCGATGTTCACCGTACTCCATGCCCCTCAAGCCGAATTTTAGTATATTTGGGAATGATTACCAAACTGCGGATACACCTCACTGAACATTTCCCGTTCCTCACCCATAAGCGACTATTGCTTGCTGTTTCGGGCGGACTGGACAGCATGGCGCTGGCGCATCTCTTTTTGAAACTGCCCTTTGAAATTGGCATTGCGCACTGCAATTTCACATTGCGGGGCGAAGAAAGTGATGCCGACGAGGCGTTTGTGAAATCTTTTGCTGAGACGCACCACATCCCGTTTTTTCAAACGCGTTTCGATACGGCTTCGTTTGCGAAAGATTTCAAACTATCGACGCAGCTTGCCGCCCGCGAATTGCGTTACAACTGGTTCCGGGAGATTTTGGAGCAGGATAAATTTGATTACGTCGTCACCGCGCACCACGCCGATGACAACCTCGAAACTTTCCTGATTAACTTCAGCCGCGGGACCGGCCCGGAGGGTCTTACCGGCATTCCGGCCATCAATGGGCAGATCATCCGTCCGCTATTGCCTTTTTCGCGTGACGAGATCCAGACCTACGCCAGACAAAATGAGCTTGCGTGGCGTGAGGACAGCAGCAACACCTCTGACAAATACCTCCGCAACAAACTACGCCAACACGTTATCCCGTTACTGAAAGAAATCAATCCATCGCTGTTGCAGTCGTTTGCCCATACGGCATCGTACCTGCAACAATCGTTGTCGATGGCCGACGACGCGTCGAGAATCGTGTACCGAAAGGTCGTGACGGCTGAACCGCTCCAAAAGAAAATTAACCTCAACGAGCTGCTCGTGCTGCCGAATTACAAGGCATACCTCCACAGCTGGCTTGCGCCCCTTGGTTTTACAGCTTGGGAGGACATCTACCACCTGGTGAATGCACAAACGGGAAAGCAGGTGTTTTGTGCTGGTTACCGGTTGCTGAAAGACCGGGAATTCTTGCTGCTGGCACCGAATTCGGCTGTGGATGCAGCAGAGATTGCAATTGAACGCAACACTTCGCAAGTTAATTTTCCCTTAAAATTATCGTTTTGCAAAGTAAACGACATTTCAGATGCACCCAATACGATTATCTTTGTCGACGAGGATTTGCTCCACTTCCCACTGATACTGAGAAAATGGCGTGAAGGCGATGATTTTCAGCCTTTTGGCATGCATGGCAAATCCAAAAAGGTAAGTAAATTCTTCAAAGACGAAAAGCGCTCCGCTTTTGAAAAAGAGCAAACGTGGCTTTTGTGTTCTGGTGACGAGATCGTCTGGATTGTCGGTTTACGGCAGGACGAACGTTTTAAAATACAGCATACAACTCAAAACATACTACAAATTACGCTTCATGACACTTCAATTTCCCCTTAAACATTTCGCGTCCTTATTATTTTTATTGGTTTTTACGCAGAGCAACGCCCAAATTTTCACCCCCGTTAAATGGACTTCACGTGTAGAAAAAATCAGCGCCAATGAGTTTACCCTCGTTATGGAGGGGGCCATTGACGAAGGCTGGCACGTGTATTCGCAAAACTCAAATCCGGACGGTTCGATGCCGGCAGTGGTCACGTTTGCAAATGCAGCCGGAAACTACATTTTAAATGGAAAAACATCGGAAGGGAAGACCGAAAAAGCGTTTAGCGACGCGTTTGAAGTCGAAGAGACTTTTTTCAGCCACAAGGCGGTGTTTAAGCAGAAGGTAAAAATCACCAATCCTGCATTGGCAAAAATAAAGGCGACCATTGAATACCAGGTTTGTAAGGACCGTTGCATTAATGACGAAAAGACATTCACGTTTGATATCCCCAAAATGTCCGGTGCCGCAGTCGTAAATGCCGTGCAGACCGAAGTTACAGCCGTAGTTGCGGACACTGTCACTTCAGCTGCTACGGTGACCGACACCGTGAAACAAACCTCGGTAGCCAAACCTAACGGGCAAAAAACGCCCATGAAAAAAGGCGCCCCCCAAAGTCTTTGGCTGATTTTCGTCGGGGCAATCCTGGCCGGGATGCTGGCTACGATAACGCCCTGCGTGTTCCCGATGATCCCGATGACGGTGAGTTTTTTCATCAAGCAATCGGGCACCAAGTCCAAAGGAAAATTCAACGCTTTCTTTTATGGATTCTGCATCATCGCGATTTATGTACTGATTTCAGTGCCGTTTCACCTATTTGAAAAGTTGGATCCCAATATGTTTACAGAGATTTCGACCAATGTGTATCTGAACCTGTTTTTCTTTATCATCTTCATCATTTTTGCAATTTCATTTTTTGGCGCGTTTGAAATCACCATGCCCAACTGGCTTGCCAATAAGGCCGATAATGCGTCAAATTCAGGCGGATTGGTAGGCATTTTCTTTATGGCCATGACACTGATCATCGTATCATTTTCGTGCACGGGCCCCGCGCTGGGGTTTGTCCTCGGCAGCGTACTGTCAACTGACGGCGGTGCTACGATACTCACGATGGCGATGCTGGGCTTTGGACTCGGACTCGCGATGCCTTTCATTTCGCTGGCGCTGTTTCCGAGCTTGCTCAAAAATATGCCGAAATCCGGTGGCTGGCTCAACACCGTGAAAGTGGTTTTCGGATTCATCGAACTTGCCCTGGCCTTTAAGTTCCTTTCCAGCGCCGACCTCGTGATGGAGACGCACCTGCTTGACAGGGAATTGTTCCTCGCGTTCTGGATCGCTATTTTTGGCGCTTTGACCTTGTATCTTTTCGGAAAAATCACCTTACCGCACGACGACAAGTTATCGCATATTTCGGTCGGCCGGATGCTGTTCGGCCTTGTGACGCTGGCTTTCACCGTGTACATGATTCCCGGGCTTTGGGGAGCTCCTTTGAAGCTCATCAGCGCATTTCCGCCTCCGCAGACTTACAGTGAAAGTCCGGATGGTTTCGGCAGCAACACATCCGGAGCACTCGAGGTTTTACCTGAAGGCGCCGTATATGGGCCGCACCATATTGTCTCGTTTGAGGATTATGATAAAGGCCTGGCGTATGCTAAAAAAGTCAACAAGCCCGTGATGCTGGACTTTACCGGGAAAACCTGTCAGAACTGCAGGCTGACGGAGAATAATGTGTGGTCTGATCCTAAAGTTCTTTCCATGCTTAAGAACGACGTCGTACTGGTTTCGCTTTATGGCGATTCTGCCGTCGAATTGCCTGAAAATGAAAAGTATGTTTCCAAAGCGACCGGTTCTGAGATTACGACCGTTGGCAAAAAATGGTCCGATTTTGAAAGGGAGCGCTACCAAAGTAATGCGCGTCCTTACTATGTATTGATGGGCCACGACGAACAAAACCTCAATGAGCCGATTGCATACACGCCGGATGTTGTAACCTATTACAAATGGCTTCAGGACGGGGTTTCGAAATTCAGGAAATAATCACGCAAAAACGAATGAGTCTGGCAACGAAGCGGATTCTGACGTGAGGTGCATTGTTGAAACTTTTACAATCGGTAACTATTTATTTGGCGGATTTTTTTATTTTTATCCCACTAAACGCCAGATAAATTTTTATACGCCATGCTCATCAAAATCTTCGGAAGCGCCGTTTTTGGCGTGGAAGCCACAACCATCACTGTTGAAGTCAATATGGACAAGGGAATCGGGTACCATCTCGTGGGCCTTCCCGATAATGCCATTAAGGAAAGCAGTTTCCGCATTTCCGCAGCACTCAAAAACAACGGGTATAATATGCCCGGCAAAAAAATCATCATCAATATGGCTCCGGCCGATTTGCGAAAGGAAGGCTCGGCTTACGACCTCACTCTGGCCGTTGGCATACTCGCCGCCTCCGGGCAGATCAAATCCGATGAAGTGGAAAAGTACATCATCATGGGTGAGCTTTCGCTTGACGGGAGCCTGCAACCCATCAAAGGCGCACTGCCAATTGCGATCAAGGCGCGCGAGGAAGGTTTTACGGGCTTTTTCCTGCCGATACAGAATGTGAATGAAGCTGCGATTGTAGATGGGATTGACGTTTATGGTATCAGCAACGTGTCAGAAGTAATCGATTTCTTTGCCGGAAATCCTACGGTCGAACCAACGGTGATTGATACGCGTTCGGAATTTTTCAGGACGCTGGATTTTCCAGAGTTCGACTTTTCGGACGTTAAGGGACAGGAGAGCATCAAGCGCTGTATGGAGATTGCCGCTGCCGGCGGACACAACATCATATTGATAGGCCCGCCGGGAGCAGGGAAGACGATGCTTGCGAAACGTCTGCCGAGCATCCTCCCACCGATGACGCTTAGGGAAGCGCTCGAAACCACAAAAATCCACAGCGTGGCGGGCAAACTCAAGGAAGCCGGGCTGATGAACCAGAGGCCGTTCCGGAGTCCGCATCATACGATTTCAAACGTTGCGCTTGTTGGCGGGGGCAGTTATCCACAACCCGGAGAGATTTCTATGGCGCACAATGGGGTGCTGTTTCTTGATGAATTGCCCGAATTCAAACGGGACGTGCTCGAAGTGATGCGGCAGCCGCTCGAAGACCGCGAAGTCACTATTTCACGGGCGAAATTTACGATTACATATCCTTCCTCATTCATGTTGGTGGCGAGTATGAATCCCAGCCCGGGTGGATTTTTTAACGACCCCGATTCCCCTTCGAATGCCTCGCAAAATGAAATGCAGCGCTATCTTGGAAAAATTTCAGGGCCGTTATTGGATCGGATTGACATCCATATTGAAGTCACTCCCGTGCCGTTTGAGAAGTTGTCCGATGACCGAAAATCTGAAAGCAGCGCAGAAATCAGGCAAAGAGTCATCAAAGCCCGTGAAATCCAGACGAAGCGTTTTTCGGGAACGGAGAAAGTGCATTACAATGCGCAAATGAGCACCAAACTGATTCGCGAATATTGCAAGCTTGACGAGGCTTCGCTGCAATTGTTGAAAACCGCTATGGAGCGGCTGAACCTTTCTGCTAGGGCTTATGACCGTATCCTTAAGGTATCGCGTACTATTGCCGATTTGGACAATCAGGAGCTTGTGGGGCCTTCGCATATCGCTGAGGCGATACAGTATAGGAGTTTGGATCGGGATGGCTGGTTGGGGTAGGTGATTTTCGGCTCTCCCGGCAAAATAGTTTCTTTGACTGTAAAAATTTATTTTTTTCCTACATCGAAAAGGCTTGTTTGTGAAAAAAAAAAGGATGACAGGATTAGAAAGTCCAAAATGTTGACCGACTTAACTTCAAGAATGTATAAGAAGCCGAATCAGATAGCATAGATAGGGAAGATGCCTTAAAATCTGCAATAAAAAAGCCCCCATAGCGGAGGCTTTTCATTATAAAAAAATCTAAAACTACTTATCAATCGACCCTAAAACCCTTTTCATAAAAGCGTTTAAGGCCTCTTTCTTATCCATGCCTTCACGCACCATTTTGTGGACTTCCAGCGCGCCGTACATATTTGAAATCAGTTCGCCGATTACGTCGAGCTCCTCATCTTTCAAGGAGGGGACTTCGGTCAGGGATTCCAAAACTTCGATCGTTTCGACAAGGTAATCCTGGTCGTTGTCCTCAATGAACTGTGTCAAATGTTTTAATACGGGCAGCTTCATAAGGCAGCAGCGATTTCATCCACCAATTCGGCCAAGACTTCGGCCTTGTTGGTCTGGGTTTCATTCACAAGCTTTCCGTTGATGAAAGTGGCAAACGTCGGAAGGTTCGACACGTTGGCAAGTTTCCTCGATTCCGGTGACTTTTCCGCATCGACAATCACGAAGGTCATCGACTCGTTTTCAGCTGCCATTTTTTTGAACTTAGGCTTCATGATCCTGCAATTGCCGCACCATGATGCAGAATATTGCACGACCACCTTAGGATTTTCAGACACTACGTTTTGCAGCGTATCCTCGTTTAACTCGATTAGCATAATTTTTAGTTTAAAGATTAGGTCGCGCGCGCAGCGATTTTCCTCTGCAAATGCGGACTGTATCGTTAGTTGCTTAAGTAAGACGCCACACCTTCCCTGGTAGCAGACATCGCCTGTTTGCCCTCTTCCCAGTTGGCCGGGCACACTTCGCCTTTCTCCTGAACGTGGATATAGGCATCAAGCAGTCGCAGGTACTCGTTTACATTACGGCCCAGCGGCATGTCATTGACACTTTCGTGGAAAATTTTACCCGTTTCATCAATCAGGTAAGTCGCCCTGAAGGTAACATTCGATCCTTCGATGATCACTGAGTCCGTTTCCTCGCTGTAGCTTGTGGATTCTATATCGAGGATTCCCAGAATGTTTGACAGGTTCCTGTTCGTGTCAGCAAGAATGGGGTATGTAACTCCTTCGATACCGCCCTGATCCTTTGGTGTATTCAACCAGGCGAAATGCACCTCGTTGGTGTCGCAGGATGCCCCGATGACCATGGTATTTCTTTTCTCAAATTCAGGTAGTGCTGCCTGGAATGCATGCAATTCGGTCGGGCAAACAAATGTGAAATCTTTCGGGTACCAAAATAAGAGTACTTTTTTCTTGTTGTTTACCGCTTCTTCGAAAACATTGATCTTTAAGTTGTCGCCCATTTCCGAAATGGCGTCAACGCTGATGTTTGGGAATTTTTTACCGACTAATGACATAGGAATTATAATTAAGGTTTATAAATTTTATGTTGCAAATGTATTCCGATTACCGCTTAGTGTCGATAGTTTATTATGATTAATATTTATTTATCGATAGCGTATGACTATTTTCATAATGCTTATGAGGTGACTTATCTAAGCCAAACAGCTTAAAGTATGCCAAGCAACATGTAAATAATATATATTTGTTTCCTATTCGAAAAAACTCAATATGGCATTTTCAGATTTATTCCGGAAAAAAACAGTACAGGACATCTTACGACAGGTTGAAAAAAATGAATCGGACGGTCATAACAGTCTCGGCAAGCACCTGACAACCCGAGACTTGACTGCGTTTGGGATTGCGGCCATCGTCGGTGCAGGGATATTCAGTACCATTGGTAAAGCCAGTGCAGATGGAGGTCCGGCAGTAATATTCCTGTTTCTTTTTACGGCGCTCGCATGTGGGTTTGCCGCTTTCGCCTATGCCGAGTTCGCGTCAATGGTACCGGTTTCGGGCAGTGCATATACCTATTCCTATGTGGCTTTTGGTGAAATAATCGCGTGGATCATCGGCTGGGCGCTGATTATGGAATATGCTATAGGGAATATCACGGTCGCTATTTCATGGAGCGACTATTTTACGGGATTACTCAAGAGTGGAGGGATTGACCTGCCTCAATGGATACAAATGGATTACCTGACGGCCTCTAATGGCTTCAAGGACGCGACCGCCCTGATGGCGACGGGCAAACCCTTTGACAGTCTGGGCGAAGGGCTGCAAAACGCGTACATCGCCTGGAAAACGGCGCCGGTACTAGGCCCGCTACACTTTGTGGCAGATTTGCCCGCCTTATTCATTATTGTCCTGATCACTTACCTCGTGTACCGCGGAATGAAAGAATCAAGAAACGCCAGTAACCTGATGGTTGTTGTGAAACTTTGTATCATCCTACTCGTGATCGCAGTTGGCGTTTTTTATGTGGATACTGACAATTGGGATCCGTTTGCGCCAAACGGTGTCGCGGGGGTGTTAAAAGGCGTTTCGGCAGTTTTCTTTGCATACATTGGTTTCGATGCCATTTCCACAACAGCCGAGGAGTGCAAAAATCCCCAGCGTGATCTGCCCAGGGGCATGATGTGGGCAATCATCATTTGTACCGTATTATACGTGGTGATAGCATTGGTGCTTACAGGTATGGTCAATTACAGTAACCTGAATGTGGGCGATCCGCTGGCCTATGTTTTTGAGAAACTGGATTTGAAGTGGATGTCAGGCATTATCGCGGTAAGTGCCGTGGTCGCGATGGCCAGCGTGTTGTTGGTCTTTCAGATGGGACAGCCGCGAATCTGGATGAGCATGAGCCGCGATGGCTTGCTACCGGCAAAATTTTCACGTGTACACCCGAGGTTCAAAACGCCTTCGTACGCAACGATTGTCACGGGTTTTGTGGTGGCAATTCCCGCACTTTTCCTAAACCTCACGATGGTAACCGATCTTTGCAGTATCGGGACGTTATTTGCCTTTGTACTGGTCTGCGCAGGCGTGTTGGTACTGCAGAATAAGAAAGACATCCCACGTGGCAAATTCAGGACACCTTACATCAATGCCAAATTTATTTACCCGATATTGCTTATTGCGGGGATCACGATCGCTTTCACGATTAACAATAAGGCGACGATGGATTTCCTGACCAATGAAAAGCAGGTGTTCGGGCCTGCCGACATTGTCACGTCATTAAATCAGGAACAGGCGATGGCAGTACACAACGTGCTCATTCCACAGGAACAGGGTAATGCCGATCTCGAAAACGCACTCGCAAGCCACCAGCAGGCAGGGGATTACGAAATTGTGGTCGCGTCATTACCGATCCCTGATTCGCTTAAATATGAATCCGGCTTTTCATTGTTCAAACACAAGATCCCGATGTGGATTTTCCTGGTCGTGCTATTGGCACTACTGGTTTGGACGTATCGCAGGAATCTGTCCCTGATACCGCTGCTTGGACTAATCAGCTGCCTCTACATGATGGCCGAACTGAGTGTATGGAACTGGATTTATTTCACCATCTGGCTCATTATCGGTTTGGTAATTTATTTCGGCTACAGCAGGCGCCACAGCAGGCTCGGGCAAATCGCAAGAACTTAACCGGCTTGGTATGAAAGGGTATCGCAACAGCTCAAAAACAATGGCCTTCAGTTGTTGTTATTTTGGGTTTTAAGTTGGTACGCCATTTCACGGTTTTCCTCATCGGCTAATTCGCTAATTATCCTTAAATTTGTGCTTCAAAATTTAAAAAACTAAAAAGATATACCATGAGTTCATTTGACGTTGTCGTTATTGGTTCAGGACCTGGCGGTTATGTAGCTGCAATCCGTTGCGCGCAGCTCGGTTTCAATACAGCCATCATCGAAAAATACAGCACTTTGGGAGGCACCTGCCTTAACGTTGGCTGTATTCCTTCGAAGGCTTTGCTTGATTCGTCTCACCATTATCATGATGCCAAATCCCATTTTGCAGAGCACGGTATTGAAATTTCAGGCGAAATCAAATTCAACATCGACCAGATGATTGCCCGTAAAGGCACCGTGGTCGATCAAAATACATCGGGAATTAAATACCTGATGGACAAGAATAAGATTACTGTTTTCGAAGGTGTGGGTTCATTTGAAGACGCTACCCACGTCAAGGTGGCTAAAAATGACGGTACGTCGACAGTCCTTGAGGCAAAATACACCATCATCGCTACGGGATCTAAACCCGCGAGCCTGCCATTTATCAGTATCGATAAAGAGCGTATCATCACCTCAACCGAGGCGCTGAAACTCAAAGAAGTGCCTAAGCATCTCATCATCATTGGCGGTGGTGTGATCGGTTTGGAACTCGGTCAGGTGTACCTGAGGCTTGGCGCAGAAGTGTCTGTAGTGGAATACCTCGACAGGATTATTCCGGGTATGGACGGCGGACTTTCGAAAGAACTGACAAAAGTACTCAAGAAGCAGGGGATGAAGTTCTATACGTCGCATAAAGTGAAATCCGTAACGAGGGACGGCGCTAACGTACAGGTTCAGGCGGACAACGCCAAAGGTGAAACAGTTACCCTTGACGGCGATTACGCATTGGTCGCGGTCGGCAGAAGGCCATACACGGACGGACTTGCGGCTGAAAAAGCCGGAGTGAAAGTCACTGAACGGGGACAGATTGAGGTAAATGATCATTTGCAGACGACCGTTCCGAATATTTATGCGATCGGAGATGTGATCAAAGGGGCGATGCTGGCGCACAAAGCCGAGGAAGAAGGGGTTTTTGTTGCCGAAACGCTTGCCGGGCAGAAGCCACACATCGATTACAACCTGATCCCGGGCGTAGTATACACCTGGCCTGAAGTGGCTGCAGTAGGTAAAACCGAAGAACAGCTCAAAGAGGCAGGGATTAGCTACAAGACAGGAAGTTTTCCGTTCAAAGCGCTCGGTAGGTCGCGCGCCAGCGGTGATACGGACGGATTCGTAAAAATATTGGCCGATACCAAAACCGACGAGGTTTTAGGCATTCATATGATCGGCGCACGTACGGCCGATTTGATTGCCGAAGCCGTAACCGCAATGGAGTTTAAGGCTTCCGCTGAAGACATTGCGAGGATGTCGCATGCACACCCAACTTACGCCGAAGCGGTCAAAGAAGCCGCGTTAGGGGCAACCGATAACCGGTCGCTACACATTTGATGCATTTTATCAGTATAAAAAAACCCGCCTTAGTTGGCGGGTTTTTTATTCAAACTATTTCTTTTTATTTCTTTTAGCGGTCTGTGTCCTGAGCATGTTTCGGTTTACAGAGCCGTGGGTTTTCTTTTTTGTCTTAGACGGCCCGCCGAGATTCACCTTCTGGTTTTTCTTCGATTTCTCGTGGAACGCGCCGTCGCCTTCGAGTTTCGGTTTTTTCATCAGGAATTTTACCGGCTGCTTATCCTTTTCCGGTCCGATGAGTTTATCAGAAATCGCTACATCTTCAGGGAACGGGAGTAATTCGATTTCCTTGTTCATCAGCACTTCGGCTTCGAGTTTCATTTCTTCTTCGCGCGCCGTGTACAGGCTGATTGCAGTTCCGGTCGCATCGGCACGCCCGGTTCGCCCAATACGGTGCATGTACAATTCCGGCATTTCCGGCATCTCAAAGTTGATCACGTGCGTAATGTCAGAAATATCCAGTCCACGTGCCATAATATCGGTTGTAATAATCCCGCGCAGGTGTCCCTGCTGAAATTCTGCCATCGTGTTAAGCCGGTAGTTTTGTGATTTGTTGGAATGGATGACGCCAAATTCGCCCGGAAATGCTTCGTCAATATTGTCGAAAAGCATATCGGCAATCTTTTTGTTGTTGACGAAAATCAGCAAACGGCTCATGCTGTCATCCTTTTGCAGCAAATCCTTGAGCAAATTGATTTTGGTATTGAAATTCACCACGGGATACGCGCGCTGGGTGATATTTTCCAATGGTGTCCCTGAAGCGGCCAGGCTGACTTCCTCAGGAAAATCAAAGAAGTCGTTTAATACGGCATCGACCTCATCGGTCATCGTAGCCGAAAACAGGATGTTTTGGCGCTTGGGTTTCATCATGGCTAAAATCGAGGTGATTTGCGGACGAAAACCCAGGTTAAGCATCTCATCGAATTCGTCGATTACGAGCTTGCTTGTTTCATCAAAACGGATTACATTATCCAAAGCCAGGTCCATAACGCGTCCCGGCGTACCCACAAGAATGTCAATACCCTGATAAACAGCAGTTTTTTGGGTATTTATGTTGACGCCGCCGTAAATCCCAAGTGTCCTCACCGACATGTAAGTGGTCAGTTTTTCGACTTCCTCAACAACCTGGACGACCAGTTCACGGGTGGGTACAAGGATGACAATTTTTGGCGTATGCGTGGGCGAAAATTTATACAATTTCAGCAGAGGCAAAAGGTAAGCGAATGTCTTTCCTGTTCCGGTTTGAGCAATTCCCATCATGTCGCGCCCCGACATGATCAAAGCAAAAGACTTCTCCTGGATCGGTGTAGGGGTAACAAACCCGAGTTCGTCAATTGCTTTCTGTAATGATTTCGGAAGGTTGAACTGTTCAAATGTAGCCATTGCGTAATTTTCGGCAAAGGTATTGATTTTATGGACAATGCGGGCTACGAATTTGCGTTACCTTTGCAGGCGTAAAAATAGCAGATGCAAAAGAACAACATTTCAGGAATGACTGCGACCGAGTTGAAGGATTTTCTCGATGAGAAAGCCTCACATTATAACAATCCCGCATTTATCGAATCCGATCCCGTACAGATCCCGCATCTGTTTACCATCAAAGAAGATATTGAAATTTCTGCGTTCCTTGCGGCGACCGTAGCCTGGGGAAATCGCAAATCAGTGATCAGAAGTGCCACGCGTATGATGGAATTGATGGGAAATTCGCCCTACGATTTTGTAATGTCCCACAAGGAAAAAGACCTGGACCGAATGGATGGCTTTGTACACCGTACATTTAATGCCGCTGACTTAAGGTCTTTTATCGTGGGCTTACAGCACATTTACAAGAACCACGGCGGCATGGAGCAGGTTTTTGTCCTGAACCAGGCCGGAGGCTACCTGCACCAAAGCATTACTGAATTTAAAAAATTATTTTTCGAAATCGATCACCTGCCCCGCAGCCGCAAACATATCGCCGATCCCGCAACCAATTCCGCTGCGAAACGCATACACCTTTTCCTGCGCTGGATGGCACGGAAAGACCGGCGCGGCGTTGATCTGGGTATATGGAAATCCGTTTCGCCTGCGATTTTGTCGTGCCCACTCGACGTGCATTCGGGGAACATCGCACGAAGTCTGGGCCTCATTACACGCAAGCAGAATGACGGCAGGGCGTTGGCCGAGCTAGATGCCAAACTGCGCGATTTCGACCCTTTGGATCCGGTAAAATATGATTACGCACTTTTTGGTATTGGCGCTTTTGAGAAAAGTATCCTTCCGTAGTCATTGAACCGATATATGGATGTGGTCGAAATGGCCCGGTATTTTGAAGTAATTGTTGCGTGACCCATCTGCGGAGGTTTTATGTTTGAATGCAGGACCGAAATTTTCCCTGATCTGAGGTTGGGCATCAAATGAAGTTTGCAGCAATGCAATGGTTTCGGGAGGCGAAAATGCTATAGGGACGCCATTGATCTGACTGATATCCATCGCGGTTTTCTTCGAATGGTTGCTGTCGGTAAGATGGTTGCCATTTGTGGTGGATTTGATTTCGATTGCGCTTATTAGCTGGTTTTTAGGAAGCTGGGTGTTTGCGAGTTTCAGGGCATCGGAAAGTACCTGACATAACGCAACCGACACCTTTTGCCGCGCATAACCACCATCGCTTGACGTGATGCCAAAGTGAATCGATACCTGTCCGTTGCCAGATAAAATTTTCTGCGGAATGAGTTGAAGATTATCGTTGGCAATCGGCGCAGCGGTATCTGCATCAGCAAAAAATCCATCACCTGAGTAGTTGTCATTGTATGTCATCGACCATATCTGCCGCTTTGCCAGCGCCCGGTGGGTTGCAGTATAATCGTCCAGGAAATCATTCAGGATAATGGCATATAAATTAGGATAGCGCGCTGTCCATGCCTGTAAATCGCAGGACAACGACCTTCGAAAGTTTTCAGCGCGTGCTAATTGTATCGAAATAACGTCGGTGTCGATGTCGGCAGGAAGCGTTTCGCCGCTTATGGGCGGAAGAGCGGACTTTGGACAATTGCCGGCCTCATCCAGTGTGTCCGACGCAGGGGCAGAGCAGCTTTGCAACACCCAGATTATAAAATAGGCGATTAGAGATTTCATGGCGTATACTATCGTGGCAATAGTATAAAGGTAGCGAAGCCGTGAGGGGTCAATTTACGGATTTACCGCACCAAACGTTAAAATTATCCCACGATATTCCCGTCGGACATCACCAGTTTCCGATCGGCCATGTTCGCAAACTCTTCATTATGGGTTACGATGACGAACGTCTGGCTGAACTCGTCACGCAGCCTGAAAAACAGCTGGTGCAGGTTTTCTGCGGAAGCGGTGTCGAGATTCCCGGAAGGTTCGTCTGCAAAAATAACGGCAGGCTTATTGATCAGGGCGCGCGCCACGGCGACCCGTTGCTGCTCACCGCCTGACAGCTCACCGGGCTTGTGCGACACGCGGTGCGAAAGTCCGAGATAGTCAAGGAGTTTTTTGGCTTCGGCCTCGGTTTCCGCTTTGCCTTTGCCGGCAATGTAAGCCGGAATGCAGACATTTTCGAGCGCGGTAAACTCTGGCAGAAGCTGGTGGAACTGAAAAATAAAACCTAAATTCACGTTCCGGAAGCGCGAGAGGTTTTTGTCGTTCATCTGCAATACATCTTCGCCATTGATCAATAATTGGGTGGAATCGGCCGCATCGGCTTTATCCAATGTACCTAAGATGTGCAGCAGCGTCGTTTTTCCAGCGCCTGATGCACCGACCACTGATACGATTTCGCTTTTACGGATGTGCAGATCCACGCCTTTCAGTACATGTAGTTCCCCGTAATGCTTATGGATGTTTTTCGCCTGGATCATGGTTTGGGTTTTGGCAAAGATAACGGAAAGACTGTTGGGTTGCAAAACGGGAAACGATCAATTGTACGTTTCCTGCATCCTGACTACACCAGGTTCGTTCCATTACTTGCTTTCAAATTAAAATTTCGTTAAAGCGGAAACCGTATTTTCCTCATTACGTATATTTGTGAAACATCCCACATTATGAAAAAAGTATCGGTTCTTATTTTGGCATTTTTCGGAATTGCCTGCCAATCCAAGGCGAAAGAAAACAAAGCGGTCACAGCACAAACAAATCAACCCATAAAGATGAATACACAGGACGGAATGGAAGTCGCCACGTTTGCCGGCGGATGCTTTTGGTGTACAGAAGCAATTTTTTTAGAATTGGATGGAGTAAAGTCGGTCGTATCCGGTTACACGGGTGGCGCGAGGCCGAATCCAACATATGAGCAGGTCAGCTCAGGCGCCACCGGGCACGCCGAAGCCACAGAAATCACTTTTGATCCCGCGAAAATTTCGTTCGGCGAATTACTGGAGGTGTTTTTCGCAACGCATGACCCCACGACGCTGAACCGCCAGGGTAATGACATCGGGACACAATACCGCAGTGAGATTTTTTACCACAGCAACGCACAGAAACAGACTGCAGAGGACTATATCGCGCAACTTACAGCCGCAAAGACCTACAGCAATCCGATCGTAACCAAGGTGTCTCCGGCCGTAGCATTTTACCCTGCTGAAAATTACCACCAGAATTACTACAATCAGAACAAGGGCCAGTCCTATTGCCATTATGTGATTACCCCGAAAGTCAAAAAAGTCAGGGAACATTTCAAGGACAAGCTCAAGAAGTAAAAAATACAAACTCCCGCTCAGGGAGTTTTTTTTGTGCCGAAAACGAAACCAAGTCCGATGCTTCGCAACATTTTCCTGGCGAAAGGAAAGAAAAACGCCGACTGGCCGAACAGGTACCCGACAGCCATCAGCAGGAATGGATACAGCGGCAGGACCAGCACAAGTAATAAAGGATAATACAAATAGGTTGGGGTGGTTGCCTTACTGATACCGAGCAGGCCCATGAGCAGCTTCGAGATTTCTGCAGACAGCGTACCATTGATGGCAAAAACAACAAAGATTACGGCCATCTGAAAATTCGATGTAATGCCCCAGCGTTGTTTGAGTTTGCTCATTCGTTTAATTTATATCCAAAAATACAATTTTATATCCTTGGCGCAAAACCGCCCAGCTGCACCTTATTCACAATCTGGAAATACGTCATGTAGTTGAACAGCATATAATTCACTTCATAACCGTAGTCGATATTCGTGTTGTAGTCGATCCGCATGCCGTAAAGATCGCCGTATGTAAGCGGTGAGGATGCCCTGATGTTCCACTCGCTGACCCAAACCCTGTTGCGTGCTTCAAGATAGGGCTGAGAATAAAAATTGCGTGGTTTGGCATACGAATTGAACCAAGAGTTGAAGCCCGGATCAATGATGATGATTTCATATTCCAGTTCGTCATTGGCAATCCTGACGGTATCATTTACAGCCATGGCGGCATCTTTTCCGGGTTGGCCCGGCGCACCATTTTTTGAGGCGATGCAGGCTGCCATGATCGAGGACAGCAGCAGGGTCGTTACAACAATCTTTTTCATATTTAAATATAATAAAAAAAGCACCCTGTTCGGGTGCCTGATGTAACTTTAACGTATTCTCTTTAACTATTTTCCGTTTTTAAAATACTGATTACCTGTTCAGCAAGTTCAGTGCCGATCCGATCCTGGGCCTCATTCGTCGCTGCCCCGATGTGTGGCGTCAGCGAAATTTTGGGATGCATCAGGATTTGGATTTCGGGTGTGGGTTCGCTTTCAAAAACATCCAGCCCCGCGAACGAAACCTTTCCTTGATCAAGCGCATCGATCAGCGCCACTTCGTCGATGACACCGCCGCGCGCACAATTGATAATGCCCACGCCGTCGCGCATCTGACTGAGTTCTGCCGCCCCGATTACATACCCATCTTGTGCCGGGACATGCAGAGTAATAAAATGCGAATGCCTGAAGAGGTCTTCCTGTGGCTCGGTAGGGATTTCAACAATGATAAACTGCCCGTTGTAGAAATCGACCTTGATTTCAGCCTTTCCCAAAAATTTGTCGGCGGCGATTACCTTCATACCAAGGCCCAACGCCATTTTAGCCACGGCCTGGCCAATCCGTCCAAAGCCGATGATCCCAAGGGTCTTGCCGCGAAGTTCCGTACCATTGGCATAGGCCTTTTTAAGTCCTTCAAAATTGGTGTCGCCTTCCAAAGGCATGTTCCTGTTGGCATCCTGCAAAAAACGCACACCCGTAAACAAATGGGCGAATACCAATTCCGCAACCGATTCTGACGAAGAGGCCGGGGTGTTGATGACATGTTTGCCCGTTGCGCGCGCATAGTCGACATCGATATTGTCCATTCCGACACCACCGCGCCCAATCACTTTCAGTCCGGGACATCCGTCAATAAGGTCTTTCCTGACCTTGGTCGCACTGCGTACGAGCAATACCGATACGTTATTTTCATTAATAAAATTTGCAACCTGTTCCTGGGCAACCTTGGTCGTAATGACTTCGAAACCGGCTTTTTCGAGCGCATTGATACCGCTTTTTGATAGTCCGTCGTTAGCTAATACTTTCATCATTCTTATTATTTGGATAATTTGAAAACCGGGTATTTAATCCAAGTTTTTTTGGTGACCTTAATTTTCAGATTTATATTTTTGTTTCCAGTTCCTTCATGACCGCTACCAAAAGCTCGACACTTTCCAATGGCAATGCATTATACATCGAGGCGCGGTAGCCGCCCACGGAGCGGTGTCCGGGCAGCCCTGAAATCCCGGCGCTTTTCCACAAACTGTCAAATAACGGCGCATGTGATTCATCATTCAGGAGGAAAGTGGCATTCATGATACTCCTGTCTTCGACCGCCGCCGTCCCTCTAAACAACGGGTTTCTGTCGATTTCAGCGTAAAGTAGTGCTGCTTTTTGTTCGTTTACTTTTTCTATTCCTGCAATGCCACCCTGACCTTTAAGCCACTGCAGCGTGAGCAGCGACGCGTAAATCGGGAATACGGAGGGCGTGTTGTACATGCTTTCGGCAGCGATATGCTTTTGGTAGTCGAGCATACTTGGTATCTCACGGCCGGTTCTACCCAATAATTCTTCCTTAATGACCACCAATGTTGCGCCTGCAGGACCCATATTTTTTTGTGCGCCCGCATATATCAAACCGAATTTTGAAAAATCGATGGTTCTTGAGAATATATCCGAACTCATGTCACATACCATCGGCACAGCGGTTTCGGGAAATGATTTCATTTGGGTTCCGAAAATGGTATTGTTGCTTGTGCAATGGAAATAATCGTCATCAACAGGGATGGCAAAATCTTTTGGTATGAAGGTGTAATTAGACGCTTTCGACGAAGCGACAACCATCGGCTCCCCGAAAAACCGGGCTTCCTTAATCGCATTATTGGCCCAGGTTCCGGTATCGAGATATGCAGCTTTCCCGTTTTGCTTCATCAGGTTATAGGGCACCATCAGGAATTCAAGACTGGCGCCACCGTGCATAAACAGCGCCTGGTAGCCCTTGCCCTGGAGTCCGAGTAGTTCCAGCACCAAGGCGCGCGCCTCTTCCATCACTGCAACAAAATCCTTGCTGCGGTGCGAAATCTCGAGAATCGACAAACCGGAGTTGTTAAAATCGAGTATGGCCGCAGCCGATTTCTCAAAAACTTCCTGCGGCAAGATGCACGGACCGGCGCTGTAGTTGTGCTTTTTCATTTTGGCATCAAATAAGGGTTCAGGCGCAAATTTCCAAAAATGAAATTAATACAATGATTGCGTTTTAGTAATAATTTCATAAGGTTATTAACAAAAACGTTGTAGTGAAGGCAGGCGGATGGTAAGAGGCGGTTAGCGCAGCGAAAGTAGAAATGCCATGGTGTCGACATCGTCCGCGTAGTCCCACAGCTGCGGCTTTTGGGTTTGCCCGAAACCGACGCTGTTTTCGATGAGGTTGTTTGAGACGATGCACTGGATCTGGTCGCGGTCGTTCCCGAGTTTCGATTTGATGGAAGTCAGGTCGTCGTAATATTCATAAAAGACACTCGAAATCGGGGAGGCGTAACCCGGATCTTCCTTGATTGTCAGGAATTCGTTATCGAGCAGCTTGAAATTGCTCATCAGGAAAACGGCCTTGTTGTAGTCATAATTATTGGCGTATTTCTCATATTTAATTACATCGCTGTAAGGGAACATACCGTTGAAGAAACGGTCAAAGTCATAATCCCTCGGAATGAAGATTTTTGAAACATTGCGGCATCCGAGTCCGAAATACCTGAAAATGTCTTCGCCCAGCGCCACCATTTGTTCCCTGGATTCCCCGCCGTCGAGCACGGCAACCGAATTCCTGTTTTTCCGGATAATCGAAGGCTTGTCCTTAAAATAATATTCAAAATAACGCGCCGTATTGTTACTCCCGGTCGCAATCACCGCGTCGAAGTTTTCTAGTTTCCCGTCAGTAAACGAAATCAGTTCTGCAAATCCGGCGTCGACCGCGATAAGGTAATTGGCAAGGAAAGGCAGGAGTTTCTGGTCATTCGACGACAGTTTCACCAGCGCCCTGTGTCCGCTGAGCAGTACGCACAGCACATCGTGAAATCCGACCAAAGGGATATTTCCTGCCAGAATAAGGGCGACTGTTTTTGGTTCGTGCGGTTCAATTGGGTACTGCGAAAGCCATTTTTCAAGATTTTCCAGTGTCAAAGCCTCCGCCCACGCGCTGATTGCGAAATGTACCTGCTCCGGAGTATACCAGCCATTGTGCGATTGTGATAACTGGATCAGATCAGCAAAAGCGGAAAAAAACAATTCGTTGTGCGGCACCTCATGGTTCGCGACATTGCCATTTGCGGAAAATTGTGACAGGAATTTGCCCAGCGTCACCAAAGCCGCTTTTTTATCTGCTAAAGTCATAGATGATTTGCTTATGAATTGTTTTGGATGTAATTTTGCGCAAAATTAGTTCATTTTGGTACAGGGTACAAGTTGCATGCAACGCTTTTCCATTGCCCTCACCATTGAACACTAAAATCTGAAAAATGGCCATCATCATAACTGACGAATGCATCAATTGCGGAGCCTGCGAGCCGGAATGCCCAAATACGGCGATATATGAAGGTGCGGACGACTGGCGTTACAAAGACGGCACGGCGCTGCGCGGGAAGGTTGTTTTGCCATCTGGTGAGACCGTGGATGCCGACGACCCGCAAACCCCGATCTCAGACGACATTTACTACATCGTGCCCGGAAAATGCACTGAATGTAAAGGGTTTCACGAAGAGCCACAGTGCGCCGCCGTTTGTCCGGTTGACTGTTGCGTACCTGACGACAACCATGTTGAAAGTGAAGAGACATTGCTAAACCGGCAGGCGTTTCTCCATAATGAATAAAAAAAATCCTGAGTTATGCTCAGGATTTTTCGTTTAAGGGGCAGGTATTTATTTTACTTTTGTGAAGGTTTGCGTACTTACCTTATCTGACCTGTCGTCGTAGGTCTCCAGGATCAGGTTGCCGTTGGTATCAAAGTATCCGATTGAGGTCTGGTCTTTGCCACGATAAATGTAACTGTTCGTTGACGTTTTCCTGAGTAAGGCAGGTTTCTGGAACGAAGGTGCATTGACCGTGTAGCCCTGTGCGTCTAATTTTACGTCATATTTGACGCCGTTTGACTCATAATATGATGAACGGTCGACGTCGACGGTACGCGTACTGCCGTCAGGGTTGGTGATCTGCGTGGTTGAGGTAACCTCTACCGGTGTAGGCTTTAAGTCTTTGTTGAGTTCTTTCGACTCGGCATTCTGAAGTTCAATATTCTGGACTTCCTGAACATTTTCCTTTTTAACTTGTTTCTTTTCTCCGTCTGAGTCTTTGACGGTTGTCACCGTGGTTTTGGTCACATTGGTGATGTTCTTGTTTTGTGCCACTGCGTTCAGTCCGAACAGCATCATCGCGCTTAAAAGTATCTTTTTCATAATGTTTAGTTTTCTGATTTATACCTGACAAAACTACGAGCCGTTTGTGCGAAATGTGTTACGGAATTTCTTTGAAATTTATCAGAATGAACAACATCACGACGATATTAACCCGGATTTCTTAAATCTAAAATCGCTATATTTGCGGACTTTTAAAAAAAATACCTTTCAATGAAAGCAGGAATTGTCGGATTACCGAATGTAGGAAAATCAACTTTGTTCAATTGTTTATCCAATGCCAAAGCCCAAAGCGCAAACTTTCCGTTTTGTACCATCGAACCGAATATCGGCGTGGTAAATGTGCCGGACCCGCGTATCGCGAAACTCGAAGAGTTGGTGAAGCCGGAACGTGTCGTTATGGCAACCGTGGATATCGTTGACATCGCAGGACTGGTGAAGGGTGCGAGTAAAGGGGAGGGGCTTGGTAACCAGTTTTTGGGAAATATCCGGGAATGTAATGCCATCATCCATGTATTGCGGTGTTTCGACAATGACAATATCGTTCACGTAGACGGCAACGTCAACCCGATCCGCGATAAGGAAACCATCGACATCGAGCTGCAACTCAAAGACCTCGAAACCGTAGATAAAAGGCTCGAAAAAGTAAAGCGCGCCGCCAAGACAGGGAACAAGGAAGCCCAGACGGAAGAAACGCTGCTGAACCGCGTCCGCGAAGCACTATTGCAGGCCAAGTCTGCGCGTACCGTTCAGCCTAACAATAATGATGAGGAAGAATTGATGCAGGATTTCCAACTGATTACATCCAAGCCGGTATTGTATGTATGCAACGTCGACGAGGGGTCTGCCGCAACCGGGAATGCCTACGTGGAGCAGGTACGGGAACTCGTTAAGGACGAGAATGCGGAAGTCATTGTCCTCGCTGTTGGCACTGAAGCTGATATCACTGAACTGGAAACGTATGAGGAACGCAAGATGTTCCTGGAAGATCTCGGACTGGAAGAGCCGGGCGCATCGGTGCTGATCCGTGCGGCGTACAAGTTGCTGCAGCAACAAACGTATTTCACCGCCGGCGTTAAGGAAGTCAGGGCCTGGACCGTCAATATCGGGGCCACAGCGCCACAGGCAGCCGGCGTCATCCATACCGATTTTGAAAAAGGGTTCATCCGCGCAGAAGTGATCGCCTATGACGATTATGTACAATACGGTTCCGAAGCCAAGGTAAAAGAAGCCGGGAAATTCCGCGTCGAAGGCAAGGAATATATTGTCAAGGATGGCGACGTCATGCATTTCAGGTTTAACGTGTAATCGGACAGTAAAATCCGATGGTTCAGGAAATTCGAAATAATTCCTAGGACGGATCAATATCTTACAGACCCTTCAATTCAATTTTTATGAAAATCATCTCGTTCGCAGGCTCAAACAGTTCGAAATCCATAAACCGGAAATTATCTGCATATGCCGCAGGTCTTTTCGACAACGCGGAAGTGGAATTACTGGACATTAACGACTATGAGATGCCGCTGTACAGTCAGGACCGTGAGGATGAAATCGGGCAGCATCCTCTGGCCCAGGCGTTCCTTGACAAGCTCGCTTCCGCAGAGGTGATCGTGCTGTCCCTGCCCGAGAACAACGGAAATTATTCTGCGGCCTTTAAGAACCTTTTCGACTGGTGCTCCCGCATCACCAAGGAAGTTTTTCAAAATAAACCGATGCTCCTGATGGCTACTTCCCCCGGTCAGCGTGGTGGGAAAAGCGTGCTGGAGATTGCCCAGGCTAATTTGCCCCGCTATGGCGGAAATATCAAGGCGGTATTCTCACTTCCGTCGTTCTACGAGAATTTCGATCTCGGTACCAACCGCATTTCCAATGCAACGCTCGACACCGAACTCAGGGAAACCGTTTCAAAATTTCCAGTGTAGTTCCGGGCCATGGTTTTCACCACGCAAATCGCCGGCAAAGACTACTTAAAACTGTGTTTTTAACTCACATACCGCAAGCCGTTTACGATTGTGTTTACCGCACTCTGTTTCGTACTGATGGTGATGGGGATACTGGAATATTCCGGTCAGACTTATTTCGGCCTGGATCCGATATTTACGCTGCTGTTCGCGTTTTACCTTATTTTTATTCCGGTTATGCTGTACATCAAATCGACACGCAATTTCGCCTCGAACAAGCGCATACAACAGCCGGTGATATACGAATTCACAGCTGACAAAATGTTCTCGAAAGGGGAGCGTTTCAATTCAGAACTCGCAATGGACAGCCTGTATCGCATTGAGGAAACCCGCGACTGGTTCCTGGTGTACCAAAGCAAGCAGGTGGCCAACCTGATACCGAAGCGCGAGATGACGGACGCCGACCTCTCGGACCTGCGTCGTATCTTCAGAACTGTTCCCGGACTCAAACTCAAATTGAGGGATTGAATGTAATGTATTTCAGTGTCAACTGTTAATTCAGGATGCCTGCTGAAATTTTTTTAAATCCGGCGCGTTTTATGGTATAATTATTGTAAAGCGAATGACCATGAAAAAGCGTTTCCCCAAACTGATGCTGACCATCACCTTTATCTTTTTATTCATCCAAAGTGCTTTTGCACAGGACTTTGCTGCGGTGGATGACATCGTACGGGGTTATCCGTCAGCCTTTTCTTCGGCAGAAAAACTTGCCGGGAAAATCAATACCGATTTCAGTTCTGATGCCGACAAGGCGCGCGCGATTTACACCTGGATTGCGACCAATATCCGTTACGATTTACCGGCCTCGCGTTTCGGTAATGGTGTGGCGTTCTATTATAAGGATGAAGCCGATCGAATAGAAAAAGAGAAAAAATTTCGTCTCCAGCTGGCTGAGAAGACACTGAAAAGCGGAAAAGGCATTTGCCAGAATTACGCAGCGCTGTTTCATCACCTTTGCGACCTGACGGCGCTGAAATGCATTGACATTCCCGGCAGCGCCAAGACCAGTCCCACACAAATAGGCAAGCTGCCGCAACCGAGCGACCACATATGGAATGCCGTCAAAATCGGAAATTCATGGAATCTCATCGATGTCACCTGGGGCGCCGGGAACGTCGATTCTGACACCGGACGGTTTGTTCCCTCGTTTAATGACGGCTATTTCTGTACAATGCCCGAAATTTTTTTCCTGAACCATTTTCCTGAAGACAATAGGATGTCGATGCTCGAAAAAACACCGCAGGACTTTGCAAACCTGCCCTTATATTACGGTAGCTATGTCAATTCTGATTACGAAATCCTGTCGCCTGAAAGCGGTATACTTCCTGCCCGACAAAAAGCTATCCCTTTCCGTATTGCCGACCTCGGTGAGCGCGACAGCGTCACGTACGCCTTCAGCAGTCAGAACGAACTGCAGCGCCCCGAGCTCAAACGCAATGGCAACCTTGCTGAATTTGAAATCCCTATTGATGCGGCGGATCGCGGATTCCTGACACTTTTTGTAAACAACCGCTCAGTAGCGGCCTATAAAATTGCGCGATAATTGAAGTATAGAGCTTGGACATGGTTGCGGTTGTTTCGGAGGCTGATGCTTTCGCTGCTGGTCTTTATCGCCGCCTATATGCTCCTGGCTTTTTTACTGTCACGCATTTCGGTGAATTCCCGAGACGAGGATCCGGACTCTGCTGTCGCCATCTACCTGCGTACCAACGGTGTCCACACCGATGTGGTTTTTCCGGTTGAGAATGAGGTTTTTAACTGGAAGCAATTCGTCCGGGTTGGCCATACCGTAGCCAACGATGCGGCATTGGCATATGTCGCTTTCGGCTGGGGTGACAGGGATTTTTACCTTCATACGCCGGAGTGGTCTGACCTTAAATTCCGCACCGCTTTCAATGCCGCCTTTTATCTGGGCACCAGCGCAATGCATGTGGTTTTTCTCGACCAGCCGCTTGAGGGCGAACGCTGCCGCAAAATTTTTGTAAGCCGCCGGGAGTATGCGGACATGGTGGCTTTCGTTCAAAAATCATTTGCGCGCGACACAGCCGGAAATCCACGCCCGATTTTACATTCGGGCTACGGCCTGAACGACATCTTTTATGAAGCCGAAGGCAGGTACAGCCTGTTCTACACCTGCAATTCCTGGACGAACAACACGCTGAAATCCGGAAGGCAGAAGGCGGCCTTGTGGACGCTGACCGACGGTGGCATTTTTTGCCATTACCAGTAAATTTCGACCGAAAACCGTAAACATTGTTGGCCTCTTTATAATGATATAGCCTCGGGATTTGTCAATATCATTCTTAATAACTTTGATTTTTTCCGCTTCCGATTCGCCGCGATTTCAACTATATTAGCAAACCATGGGCGTTGCATCCGGCATACGCGCCATCACCATCAGCTAAATCGTTATTTCTGCATGTCAGTCGAAAATCAATATACCGAAGAGAATATCCGTTCGCTGGACTGGAAGGAGCACATCCGCATGCGTCCCGGGATGTATATTGGGAAACTTGGTGACGGCTCCTCGGTTGATGACGGTATTTACATACTGCTCAAGGAGGTTATTGATAACTGTATCGATGAATTCGTTATGGGTGCCGGCAAGACCATTGAAGTGACCATCCGAGACAGGACGGTGTCGGTGCGGGATTACGGGCGCGGGATTCCGCTGGGCAAGGTGGTCGATGTCGTGTCGAAAATGAATACCGGCGGGAAATACGATTCGCTGGCCTTCAAGAAATCGGTCGGATTGAATGGTGTGGGTACCAAGGCGGTCAATGCGCTGTCAAACTACTTTCGCGTAGAATCGGTCAGGGAAGAAAAGCAGAAAGCGGCAGAGTTTTCCGCCGGAAACCTGGTGATGGAAGAAGACGTGATCGATACCACGAAACGTAAAGGCACAAAGGTAATCTTCACTCCTGACGAAGCCATTTTCAAAAACTACAAGTTCAGGAATGAATATGTGGTGAAGATGCTCAAGAATTACTGCTACCTCAATACCGGGCTGACGATCATTTACAACGGAGAAAAATTTTATTCCGATAACGGTTTAAAGGACCTGCTCGATGAGAATATTTCAGAAGAGGACATGGTCTATCCGATCATCCACCTGCTCGGCGACGATATCGAGATTGCGATGACCCACAGTAAATCGCAATACAGCGAAGAATACCATTCGTTTGTTAACGGCCAGAATACGACGCAGGGTGGTACGCACCTGGTGGCCTTTCGGGAGGCTCTTGTGAAGACCATCCGGGAGTTTTACAACAAGAGCTTCGAGCCTTCAGACATCCGCAAGTCGATTGTGAGCGCCATCAGCGTAAAGGTGATGGAGCCCGTGTTTGAGTCGCAGACGAAAACCAAGCTGGGGTCTACGGATATGGGCCCTGACCTGCCTTCAGTACGTACGTTCATCAACGATTTTGTAAAAAACAAGCTTGACAATTTCCTGCATAAAAATCCTGAAACGGCTGATTTATTGCTGCGTAAGATACTCCAGGCGGAACGCGAGCGAAAAGAGCTCTCGGGAATCCGAAAACTGGCCAAAGACCGTGCAAAGAAGGCAAGCCTCCACAATAAGAAACTTCGCGACTGCCGCGTACACCTGCCGGATATCAAGAATCCGCGTTACCTGGAAAGTACGCTGTTCATCACCGAAGGGGATTCAGCTTCCGGATCGATTACCAAATCGCGGGATGTCAATACCCAGGCGGTTTTCAGTCTTCGCGGTAAGCCGTTGAACTCCTACGGGATGAGCAAAAAAATCGTGTACGAGAATGAAGAGTTCAACCTGCTGCAGGCGGCGCTCAACATCGAAGAAGACATGAGCGACCTGAGGTACAACAACATCGTCATCGCCACCGATGCCGATGTGGACGGGATGCACATCCGGTTACTGCTCATCACTTTTTTTCTGCAATTTTTCCCCGAGCTGATCAAGGAAGGGCACCTGTATATCCTGCAGACACCGTTATTCCGGGTCAGGAATAAGAAGGAAACGATTTACTGCTATTCTGAAGAAGAGCGCGTAGCGGCGATTGAAAAACTGAAACCCAAGCCGGAAATCACACGATTCAAGGGATTGGGAGAAATTTCACCCGATGAGTTTAAACATTTTATCGGCGACGACATCAGGCTGGATCCGATCATGCTCGACAAAGGCACATCAATCGAACAGCTGCTGTCCTTTTACATGGGAAAAAATACGCCCGACAGACAGGAGTTTATCATCAACAACCTGAAGGTCGAACTTGACGTAATTGAGGAACTGTAACTATAAAGTAATGAAAAGAGCCTGGTACATCACCTTAGCCCTCGTCGTTGTGACTGCTGTGAGCGGATACCTGTTTATCACCGATGCCAATGACCATAATGAATGTGAGACAAAGAAAATGGTAACGATTGACAAGCATGGCAACCAGGTCATCACGGAGAAACACATATGCAGGGAGAAGTATAATTTTTAAGACACCATCGAAAACCAGTAGCTTGGGCTACAGGGTTTTTACTTCAAATTAATGGACGAAGAAGAAGAAAATATCAACCCCGACGCACTTTCAGAAGAACAGCGCCCGGAAGGCTCGCACTTCTATGAGAATGAGGAAGAAGACCCGAATGACACGATCACGAAGGTTACCGGTATGTATAAAGACTGGTTTCTGGATTATGCCTCGTACGTCATCCTCGAACGCGCCGTACCAGCCATCGAAGATGGTTTCAAACCGGTGCAACGCCGCATCATGCATTCGCTGAAAGAACTTGATGACGGCCGCTACAATAAAGTTGCTAATGTCGTTGGGCATACCATGCAGTACCATCCGCATGGCGATGCGAGCATTGGCGACGCTATGGTGCAGATCGGGCAGAAGGAGCTGCTGATTGATACCCAGGGAAACTGGGGAAATATCCTTACCGGGGACGGGGCAGCTGCCTCACGTTACATTGAGGCGCGCCTTTCCAAATTTGCACTCGAGGTGCTGTACAGCCCTAAGATTACCGAATGGATTGCCTCTTACGACGGCCGCCGCAACGAACCCAACAATCTACCCGTAAAATTTCCGCTGTTGCTGGCACAGGGCGCGGAAGGGATTGCCGTGGGACTTTCGACAAAAGTATTGCCGCACAATTTTAACGAACTGATTGATGCTTCGATAAAAATACTTAAAAACAAACCTTTCCAGCTATTCCCTGATTTCCAGACAGCCGGTATCGCCGACGTGTCGAATTACAACGACGGGATGCGTGGCGGAAGGGTGCGCGTGCGGGCCAAAATCGGCCAGTTGGATAAAAACACACTCGTCATTACCCAAATCCCTTTCTCAACCAATACTTCAACACTGATTGATAGTATATTGAAAGCCAACGAGAAAGGAAAAATAAAAATTAAGAAGATAGAAGACAACACCGCGGCGGAGGTGGAGATATTAATCCACCTTTTTCCCGGCGTCTCACCAGATAAAACCATAGACGCGTTGTATGCCTTTACGGCCTGCGAAACGTCGGTGGCACCGCTGGGCTGTGTGATTGAAGACCATAAACCGCGGTTTATCGGCGTATCGGACATGTTGCGGATTTCGACGAAACGCACCGTGCAGTTGTTGAAGCAGGAACTGGAAATCCAGCTCGATGAACTCGAGGAAAACTGGCATTTTGCATCACTCGAGCGCATCTTTATTGAGAACAGGATTTACCGCCTTATCGAAGAGGAGGAAACCTGGGAAGGCGTAATCAACGCGATTGACGAAGGATTGAAACCCCACATTACCCACCTCAGGCGCGCGGTAACGCATGAAGACATCAACCGGCTGACAGAAATCCGGATCAAACGCATTTCCAGGTTCGACATCGACAAGGCACAGGAGAAGATTGAGGCGCTCGAGGGTGAAATCGAACAGGTCAAGCACCATCTGGAACACCTGACTGATTTTGCGATTGCGTTTTTCACGAAGCTTAAGGAGAAATACGGCAAAGGACGCGAACGGCAGACAGAGCTGCGTATTTTTGATGACATCGAAGCCACGAAAGTCGTCCTCCGGAATACCAAATTGTATGTGAACCGTGAGGAGGGCTTTATCGGGACCGGGTTGAAGAAAGACGAATACGTGACCGATTGTTCCGACATTGACGATGTAATCGTGTTCCTGAGAAATGGCACCATGATGATCACCAAGGTTGATGACAAGAAATTTATTGGTAAAGACATCATACACGTTGATATTTTTGATAAAAATGACAAGCGCACGATTTACAATATGGTGTACCGCGACGGGAAATCAGGGCCTTCGTTTATCAAGCGCTTCAACGTTTCAGGCGTCACGCGAGACAAGGCGTATGACCTGACCAACGGGAATACCGGGTCGCAGGTGCTGTATTTTTCTCACAATCCTAATGGCGAGGCAGAGGTGATTACGATTTTACTCCGTCAGGTCGGAAGCATCAAAAAACTCAAATTCGATATTGATTTCGCCAAAATGGCGATCAAGGGGCGCTCGTCAAAAGGCAATCTCGTGACCAAATACCCGATCAAGAAAATCGAGCTCAAGGAAAAAGGGATTTCTACATTATTGCCCCGTAAGATATGGTTTGACGACACAGTGCAGCGCCTCAATGTCGACGGCAGGGGAGAGTTGCTTGGGGAATTCAGGCCCAGCGATAAGATTCTTGTGATTTCGCAAACGGGAAAACTCAAGGTCATCATTCCCGAGCTGACGACGCATTTCGACCCCGATATGGTCGTTCTGGAAAAATGGATCCCGAAAAAACCGATTTCGGCAATCTACTACGACGGCGAAAAAGAGCGTTATTATGTGAAGCGTTTTATCGTGGAAAACGAGGGGAAGGAAGAAACCTTCATCAGCGAACACCCGAATTCACAGCTCGAGATTGTCTCGACGGATTACCGTCCCGTGGCTGAACTGGTTTTCGCCAAAGTGAAGGGTGTACAGAAAGAAAATCTCGTCGTCGACGTCGAGGCGTTCATCGCGGTAAAAGGATTTAAGGCATTAGGGAACCAGCTCACGGCTGACAAGCTCAAACAGGTGAACATGCTCGAACCGTTGCCTTACGAACTCCCGGAGGAGGCGGTCGCCGAAGTTACCGAAGTTCCGGAACCAACGGACATTCCGGACGAAGATGTTCAGATTGATGACGAGGGACAGATCACCTTATTTTAGTCGGTATCGCCAATATTATGGATTATAAAAAAAGCTGTTGCATCGCAACAGCTTTTTTTATGATCAGAACCATCGGCTGCGATTTACGCCTCCTCATCGCGGCTTTTCTTTTGTTTCTTTGACATTTTCATGTTCAGGAGCTCGACCAGCAATGAGAACGCGATGGCGAAGTACAGGTAACCTTTCGGCACAGTCTCAACATGGTTCCCGAAGAAAGACGCGTTCGCCAGGTGCGCAGATTCCACAATCAGCATGAAGCCGATCAGCACCAGGAAAGACAGCGCCAAAATCTGGATTGAAGGATTCTTATTGACGAAAGTACCGATAGGCACCGCAAATTGCATCATGATAAACACCGAAATGATCACCGCGGCAATCATGATATAAATCGCACCTTCCACGCCATTGGTCATACCCACCGCGGTCAGTATGCTGTCAAACGAAAACACCATATCAATCAGGATGATCTGCAGGATCACATTCCCGAATGTAGAGGCCGCACCGCGCTTGAGCTCTTTTTCCTCTTCACCTCGTTCGTCGACCTTCTCGCGGATCTCTTTCGTACTTTTATACAGCAGGAACAATCCGCCCAGCAACAAAATGATGCTCTGTCCGGTGATATTGAGCGTAACCCAATCCGTGTTGATGCTGTACCACGGCTCCTTCATCGCAATCAGCAGGCTGATCCCGAACAACAGCCCGATGCGCATAAACATCGCAAGGAACATACCGATTTTGGTCGCTTTTTTGCGCTTTGCCATCGGGAGCTTCCCGGTCGCGATGGAAATAAAAATGATGTTGTCGATTCCCAATACGATTTCAAGAAAAGTAAGCGTCAGTAAGGCAATCCAGGAATTGGGATTCAGTAAGACTTCCATGCAGCGGTATTTGTAATTTTAGGTTTGGTTTATGGTTTCAGGAGCGGCATCAATCCGGAATCCTTGTGGCGGTGGCGGTGAATTTTTTGGATTTCCCGACTTCCCCGTATTCAAAGGTATACGAATTTTTTGAGGTGGTCAATATTTTCACGCTGATTGCAACCGCTTCACGGTAATTTTTCGGGTCTTTTTTCCGCATGATATACTCGCAGTCATTGACCCACCGCACTGTCGCGGTTTCTTTTTCTCCATTGAGAATGCCGGTTTCAAGGCTGTCATTGCGTTCAAATTCCGTGACGGTTTTCTTACCGTTAACGATTTGTTCCGTTCGGAATTTACCTGTCTTAAAATCATTGCACCGGCGCTCGGGGGGTTCATAACAGGAAATCATGGCTAGTGAAACGGCGGTTAGTAGTATTTTTTTCATTTTTTTCAGAAGCTATTTCCCGCTATCCGCTGCAATCTTTTATCGGCCTTCCCAGGCCGGATAAAAGGATTTCCGCTGCTATCGGGGCTAGGGGCACCTTGTCCTATTTGTTTAATTTGTCCAGTTCATCGTCCGTAAAATTTCGTATGGTCTTCTCCTTCGAGAACTTTCCGGCATTGTAGTTCGCCGACCGGTTCCGGGCAATCGACAGCGTATCCCACGCACCCTGCTTAAGCATTTTCGCATAAAAAACAATCTGTCCGACATGATATGGATAATGCGCCAGCTGTCGGTTGATCGCCTCAATGACGGTATGCCCTTCGTTCCGGATGTAAATGATATCCGACAGCTGTTCCGGCTTCAGGCCATCAATCGCCTCAAAGAGACATGACCAGCCTTTTTCCCAGGCTTCGAGCATCTCGGCCCTTGAGCTGTAAGTATCATTGAATTCGCTGTCACGATCACGCCATTCCTTCTCACCGTCTGCGGTCAGGAAATCGGTCCAGCGCGAAAGCATGTTGCCGGACAAGTGCTTTACAATCACTGCGATGCTGTTCGTATCTTCGTTCGTCGCTGTAAACAACTGCGCGTCCTGCAATTGTGCCAGCGCCTTTTCGGCAATGGTCTTGTAATACAGGAACTGTTTGCGCACACTTTCGAGGTAAGTGGTATTGGTATCCATGGCTAAATGATTTTAATGTCGTATTTGGAAAGCAGGTTGGGCAGCGCCTCTACAGCAAACTTTGCCTTTTTCATCGGATTTTGCTCCGGGTCGATGCTGAAATGGTAAGCGGTCGTGAAATCACAGGCTTTCAACTCCGTTTCGCTGAAAATCGCGCCTTCGAGGTTGCAATGGTCAAAATCGGAACCCGAAAGGTCCGCACCCGTAAAAATTACTTCGCGCAAGCTGCAATGTCTGAAACTGGTCTTCGGCATTTTCCTGTTTTCGAAACACGCATAATCGAGCACTGAATTGTCGAAACGGACATGGAACAGAAATTCGTCCGCCTCATCAAACCGGACACCGATGACTTTACAATTGCTGAACAGCACGGTCTTGAGTCCGGTCTCCCTAAACTTCACCATGCCAAGGTTACAATCACGGAATTCACAATCGGTAAAGCTGTTGTTCGACAGGTCGCTGCCTGCGAAATCGCAATTCCGGAAAATACAGCCATCAAACTCCCGGTGGGCCAACTTCTGGTTCACGAAGGCCAATTTGTCGAAAACAACATCAATGTTAATGAGGTTTTCCATCAGTCGGTCATGCTGTTAATGATGGTGATGATGCCTTTGAACATCAGGAAAATCGCGGCAAAAGCGAGTACAATCCCGATTCCAAGCACGAGCGGGAACAAGGGTTGCTGCTTGTTTATAAATGCAAAATGGATCACGGCCGGACCGATGAAGGCGCAGGGCAACGCAAACGCCAGCAGTTTCAATCCCTTGTTTAAAATGTCTTTGTTTGTAGGCATTACGATTTGCTTTGGTAGTTATCAACCGCACTGCGCACGCTGCCGTATTGTATCAGCATTTCGATGGCATCGTCGTAGCTTACGCCGGTTTCCTCCACGATCATTTTGGCGCCCCGGTCTACAAGTTTTTTGTTGCTCAACTGCATGTCAACCATTTTGTTGCCCTTCACGCGGCCGAGTCGGATCATTACGGTTGTCGAAATCATATTGAGCACGAGTTTTTGTGCGGTTCCGGCCTTCATACGTGAACTGCCCGTGACGAATTCTGGGCCTACGACAACCTCGATCGGATGGATTGCCGTCTGTGATAACGGGCTGCCCGCGTTGCAGCAAATCGCGCCGGTCAGGATGTTGTTCCGGTTGCATTGGGCCAATCCGCCGATGACATAAGGCGTCGTGCCGGAAGCGGCAATCCCTATGACGGTATCGTTCAGACCGATTTGCATGTCGGTGAGGTCTTTCCACGCCTGCTCGGCATCATCTTCCGCATTTTCAACCGCGCGCCGGATTGCCTTATCGCCACCTGCGATGATCCCGTTGACAAGGTCGAACGGTACGCCGAAAGTGGGCGGACATTCAGAGGCATCTACAATTCCCAGCCTTCCGGATGTCCCGGCCCCGATATAAAATAAGCGGCCGCCGTTTTGCATGCGCAACACGATGTCATTGACGAGTTTTTCTATCTGCGGAAGCGCTTTCTCAACCGCGTAAGGGACGGTCTTGTCTTCGTTATTGATACTGGCCAGCAGTTCGCCAACCGGCATCGATTCGAGGCTGTTGTATTTCGAGGACTGTTCAGTCGTTTTGGTAAAAGACAAAATGTAACGATTTTTGGATTTGAACCCAAAGTTACGGTTTTACAATTAAAATCCCGCGCTAATTTAGTGTCGCTGCATGCACAAACTGGCACTTTAATAAAAAATGCAGTAGCCAGCTAAACCTGGTTATCCGCATCCGAGCGCAGTGCCTACAATAGCAACGCCAGGACAATACCAAGGGCGATCATCGACAGTTTCGCCACATTGAATTTATGATTTTCACTCGCCTCAAAAATAATCGTTGAGGAAATATGGAATAAGATTCCGATGACAACCGCCGTAATCTGAGTGTAATAGTCGTTTAAAACCGACAAGGATTCTGCCGCAAAGGTACCTAAAGGCGTCATGATTGCAAATGCAGCCATAAATATAAAAATCGTGGTTTTTTTCAATTTGCCATTGATGAAGAACAGCGTCAGGATGACCGCAATCGGTAAGTGATGGATGGCGATTCCCATAGCGAGGTCGTGATGCCGGCTTACCGGAAATCCTTCGAGGAAGGCATGCAGGCAAAGACTGAAGAACAAAGTCCACGGCATCCGCAGCATTTCCTCGTGACCGTGTACATGACCGTGTTCAGCGCCTTTCGAAAAGAACTCCAATAAGATCTGGAACAATATCCCGACCATAATAAAAATACCAACAGTATTGGAATGTGCTTCGCCACTTTTCAGGTGTTCCGCTTCATAAACTTCCGGAAGCAGATGCATTACCGTCAGCGACAGCAGGAATGCCCCACTGAATGAAAGCAGTAATTTCAGGCTTTTCTTCTTTTCGGGCCTGATGAAAATGGCGAAGGCGTAACCTGCCAGAACAGACAATAACGGGAGTAAATAGTTCATTATTTGAAAATCATGATCAGGCGTTCGCTTTCAGTTTGATGGAATTTCCGGAGCTTATAATCCCCGAAAACGTCAAGAAGGAAGATTCCCGCCTGGGCCATCATATGTTCAAAGTCGGACAGCATCAATGCCTGGACCCGCTCGGTGAAGTGGTAAGAGGTACCCTGGTCTTCAAAATCAATTTCCTTAAAGATATGGCCATCAGCATGATAGCGTTTAATGCGGAATGTAATTCCCTCTACTATTTTCTCTTCTTCCGGAACAAGATGATTGATGACATGCGCGGCGTTCATAAAGTCGATAACGGCAAATCCGGTCTCGTTGAGGCTGTCCCTGATGGCTGCGAGGGTTTTCATATTGTCCGCATCGTCTTCAAAATAACCGAAGCTGGTAAACAGGTTGAAAACGGCGTCGAACTGTGCTGCGCAAGGCTCGCGCATATCGTGAACCACAAAATGCAGGTGGTCGTTTTCGTGCTTTTTGGCCTCGGCAATACTATTCTCAGACAGGTCGGCACCCGTAACGTCATACCCCAGTTCGTTCAGGTAAATCGAATGCCGTCCTTTGCCGCAAGCCAGGTCAAGGATTGTAGCGTCGTCCGGTAAATTCAGGTATTGGGTGATATTGTCCATGAAAAGACGCGCTTCGGTATTGTCGCGGTCCTTGTAAAGAATATGGTAATACGGCGTGTCAAACCAGGAAGCGTACCAGTTGGGTTTCAGGTTTTCGTCCGCAGGGCGGCCGTTTTCCGCGGATTGGCTGTTTTGATTTTCGGGCATATTCTTTTTTCAGATTGAAACGCAAATTTAGACTATTTTTGCCAGATTTATACAGGGACGCCAAGTTGTTCTCAAGGCAAAAGCGGGATGATGTCCGGAAACGGATCAGCTCACTACACGCCTGTCCCATCCAAATACAAAAATTATGGAAGCCAATTTTAAGATGATTGCCAAGACCTTTTTCGGTTTTGAAGAAATACTGGAACAGGAACTCAGGGCCTTAGGCGCACAGGATGTGGAAGCCGGTGTACGCATGGTCAGCTTTAAGGGCGACAAGGGTTTTATGTACAAAGCCAACCTGTCGCTGCGTACTGCCCTTAAGATACTCAAGCCGGTGTATCATTTCAGGGCATCCAATGAAGACAGCCTGTACAAAGGCATTTACAGCATGGATTGGTCGAAGTATATGACCCCCGATCAGACTTTTGTGATTGATGCCACGGTGAACTCCGATCGATTCCGGCATTCTGAATTTGTATCGCAAAAATGCAAGGATGCCATTGTCGACCAGTTCCGGCAGAAAACAGGGCAGCGTCCGAGTATTGACAAGACGCATCCTGATTTGCGGCTTAACATCCACATCCACCAGGATCAGGTTTCGGTGGCGCTGGATACTTCCGGGGCGTCGCTGCACCACCGCGGTTACCGGACCGCAACGAACATCGCCCCTATCAACGAAGTGCTTGCTGCAGGGATGCTGTTGCTTTCAGGCTGGAACGGGCAGGGCGATTTTGTCGACCCGATGTGTGGCAGCGGGACGATTCTGGCGGAAGCCGCTATGATCGCATGTAACATTCCGGCAAATATCAACCGCAGGGAATTCGCTTTTGAAAAATGGGCCGACTGGGACAATGAGCTGTTTGACATGATTGCCGAATCCTGCCTTAAGAAAGTGCGCGAATTCCATTACACGATCAAGGGCTATGACAAAGCGCCGTCTGCCGTCCTGAAGGCGAAGGACAACATCCGGAATGCCAATCTCGACGATTACATTTCGGTGTATGAGCGCAATTTCTTCGACACCGAAAAAGAAACGCAGGGTCCGCTGCACATGGTATTCAATCCGCCATACGGCGAACGCCTCGACATCGATATGGAGCGTTTTTACGCAGAAATAGGCGATACCCTCAAAAAAAGCTATCCGAATACGAATGCCTGGTTTATTACGGCAAACATCGAAGCCCTGAAGTTTGTTGGTCTGAAACCATCCAGAAAGATAAAACTGTTTAACGGAAGCCTTGAAGCGCGCTTCGTCAAATATGAAATGTACGAAGGAAGCAAACGGGCCAAATTCAACCCCGGTATGTCGGGCGATAATCCAAAATCATTATGAAACCCACTACAAAAGCACTGCTTTACAACTTCATCTGCTTTGCGGCCTTGTACCTGCTGATGTATTTCCTTGCAGCCGAATTCACGAATCTTAACGGTTGGCTTAAACCGTTGACGGCAGCCGTTGCGGCCAGTCTGCTCGCACCCAAGTTCCAATCCGTGAAAACAGGTGCAGGCGAAAAGGTCTTTATGAAATGGATTTTTGTGAAAGGGGTAAAGCAGGTGGGATAAAAACCGGATGCCGTACAGTCGCTACTTTGCAGCTTTAGCCTCGTCTGATTTTTTCTGATCCATCTTTACCTGTTTCTTATACAATGGCAGGAAGTAAGACACCGAATAATTAAAGCCAAAACCAAAATCACCGTCGTAAGTACGGTTAAATCCCGGAATGTAAAGGTTGTCGAATCCTGAAGGTTTCCTGTTGGACACCAAAGTGCTCAGCCGGATGCTGAACCCCACGAATATGTTGTTGAAAACCTGCGCCTTCATGCCGGCAACTGCCTCGACCCATTGGGCAGAGAGCCCGCTGTATTTTTCACCCACGGCAATGGTGGAGGTTTCATTAAAGTACGGATTGGGATTGTATACTTTGTAACTGTTGAGCTCCTGGCTGAACGTACTGATGCCGTACCGCAATCCGACATAGATCATATTTTCAAGGTCGAGCCAGTTTTCATGCATATTATAGTCAAAACCTAAACGCAGGAAACTGCCCTTGGTCGTAAAATTAAGCTGGTCCTCGTCGGTGGTCTTGTTTTCATTCCCGATTTCGGCAGCGAGATAATACTTTCGCGTCAGTCGGTAATCCCCCGAAAATTCAATGCCCTTATAATCCTTATCGTAAAAAGAGCGCGAGAGCTTGAACAGATCAGCCCCGACGCGCACGCCATAACGTTCCTTCTTTGGCTTGACCGAATCCTTTTTTACTTCCTGTGCCTGCAGCATCAAACCCATGCAAAGGAAAAAGGCACTAAAAAAATATTTTAACGTGTGTTTCATTTTCGGTTTCGAGGTTTGATTTGATGATCTCCACATTCTTGATCCAGTTTCCGGCATTCGCGGCCGGATTCCCATTGATGATCAGCGGCGCCGTATCATCGTTCACGTCCGGGTTAAGCCTGAACAGCGTCTTGAATCCACAGGCGCGGGACACATATTCACTGGTACGGGTGTAATTCAATCGGATCATATCGGATACGTTGAGCACATCATTTCCTGAATTCAGCGTCAGCGTATACTCTGCCGTATCATCATTGATTTTTAAGGGGAGCATGATCTTGTTGGTGTTTGCGAGGTATCGATTCTCATCATCCTCGGGCAAAGCATCATTGAAGACAATGGCCTGGTCAGCGCCAGTGCCCGTCACTTTTAAATTGGTTACGTCCTTAAGCAGTGCGGGGTTGGTGAAGTCATAAAACTCGATGACAAGCCGCGGTGTGGTAGGTGTGGATGAATCACAGATATCATCTTTCTCACAACCTGAAAAGGCAAAGGCCAGTAACAGCAGTAAATAAATCTTTTTCATATTGCAATCCCGCTCCGGGACGATTATCTTTTTTCTAAAAGTACGACATTTTCGACATGGTGCGTCTGCGGAAACATGTCAACAGGGCGCACACGTGTAACTTTATATTTTTCATCCATCAGCGCCAGGTCGCGCGCCTGTGTAGCCGAGTTGCAGCTGACATACACCACTTTTTCCGGTGCAATCCTGAGGATCTGCTCTACCACGTCCTTGTGCATACCGTCGCGCGGCGGATCGGTAATGATAACATCAGGATTGCCATGCGCTGCGATAAAGGCTTCGTTGAAAACCACTTTCATATCGCCCACGAAGAAGTCGCAGTTCGTAATCCCGTTACGCCTGGCATTTTCCCTGGCATCAGCAATCGCTTCGGGTACGGCTTCCACACCGACGACCTTCTTAGCCTGTTTCGACACAAATTGCGCAATCGTACCCGTTCCCGTATACAGGTCATACACGGTTTCTTGTCCTGTGAGACCGGCAAATTCGCGCGTGATTTTGTACAATTCATAGGCCTGGGCCGAATTGGTCTGATAAAAAGACTTCGCGTTGATGCTGAATGTCAGGCCTTCCATTTCCTCATAGATGAAATCGCGTCCTTTGTACAGTTTGATATCCTGATCGTAAATCGTATCATTCGGTTTGCTGTTGATTACGTATTGAAGCGACGTAATCTGTGGAAAGGTTTCGGAAAGAAAATCGAGCAATAATTCACGCTGCGGCTTGTTTTCGTGGAAAAACTGTATCAGGACCATAATCTCACCCGTCGACGCGGTGCGGATCATCAGCGTGCGCAACAGTCCTTCATGATTCCTTGGGTCGAAAAACGCCAGGTCGTTTGCAATGGCAAATTTGCGGATCTCGTTCCTGATCTGGTTTGACGGATCTTCCTGAAGGTGGCATTCCGTAATGTCCAGGATCTTATCCCACATCCTGGGGATATGGAATCCCAGTGCATTGCGGCTGTCGATCTCGTCTGAGGTGCCAATCTCCTTTTCAGTCAGCCAACGGGAATTCGAAAAACCGAATTCCATTTTGTTGCGGTAAAAGAATTGTTTTTGTGACCCCAGGATCGGCTCGAATTCAGGCAACGCGATCTTCCCGATGCGTTGCAGGTGGTTCTTGACTTCATTTTGTTTGTAATGCAGTTGCCGGCTGTATTTCATGTTTTGCCATTTACAGCCGCCGCAAACCCCGAAATGCTGGCATTGGGGCTCTGTTCGGTGCTCCGACAAGCCATGAAACTTTATCGCTTTTCCCTCGTAATAGGCTTTCCGTTTTTTGAACGTCTGTACATCCACGGTATCGCCTGGAACCACATTAGGAATGAAAATCACCTTGCCGTCAGGGGCTTTCGCTACGGAAACGCCTTTTGCACCCGCATCGAGTACTTCAATATTTTCAAAAATGATCTTGTCTGTCTTTTTTGCTGCCATGCCGCAAAAGTAAGCTTAAAATTAAAACCTGCCATATTTTTCAGTTCGGCGCATTAATTTTTATTCATTTGCGAATAATGTTATATTTGGAAAACCGATACCTCACCGGTTTCGTAATTATCGTTGCCAGCAATCAAACACAATCACCATGAAATTATACGCCGCCTTATCCAATTTGGGCTTTCTGAAGGACCGCTATGCGGGAAAATTCCTTTTTGTCGCATTTGTCGGAATCCACATTCCGCTTATCGGACTGCTATTTTTTATCGCGTTTTATGAGTCTAAGATTTCTCCGACATCGGTCATCGTCATTGCCCTGGCGCTGACCTTGTTTGCCACGGCGGTGACATTGGTCCTGCTGAAGAAACTCATCGCTCCGATCGACGCCGCCTCCAAGGCATTGGAAAATTACCGGAGCACACGCACCGTCCCGAACCTTCCCGTAGAATACACCGACGCTGCCGGCCTGCTGATGGCCAACATCCAGTCCGCCATCAGGATTAATGAAGCGCTGCTGCAGCAAAAACAGGATATGGCCGGTTTGCTCTCAAACGATATGAAAGCTTTTGCCGAAACGCCGCTTGCATCTGCGCGCAGGATCATCAGCCTGCAACCCTCACCGGCGATTGCTGCTGAGGCCCAGACTATCGCAGATTCTGCCGAAAGACAAAAGGAGTTCCTGCAGACTTACGTCGCCATCTTAAAGGAAGAAGAAGCGCTGTCCCGGAAAATGTTTAAGGTAAGGGGGATTCGTTTCGCTGAGATCGTCAATGCCCTGAAAAAGCAATTTGAGGAAAAACTGCGTGCAAAGCGCATCGAGTTGGTCACCGACTTAAAAATTACCGAAACGCACCTGCGTATCGACAGCGAATCCCTGCTTACGGTGCTTGGCAGTCTTATCGACAATGCGGTGAAGTATTCGCCCGTCGGGGAAACCATCACGCTCAGTGTATACAGGCAACATTCGCATATCATGATTACAGTCGCCGACAACGGCGCGGGGATGGGCACGAGCAGTAAAGACTTCTTCAGCCTGGCCAATATGACGCGTTCGGACAAGGATGGCAAGCCCAACGGCATGAGCCTGTACCTTTCAAGCCAGATTATCAAGAAAGCGGACGGGCTTTTCTACGCGGAAAGCGGCGGCGACATCAAAGGCGCCACCTTCGTTATTGACCTCAAGATGTACCGCAAAAAGTAGTGTTTTGTTTGTGTTAATTTTTCGCGTCACGATCGCATTGTCCGGATTAAGGTGTAAATTTAAGCAACAAAAAAATCAACAATATGAAACGCAACGCAACCGCAGTCTGGAAAGGTTCCCTGAAAGAGGGCAATGGCAGGCTTACGACACAGAGCAAGGTGCTCGACAATTCACAGTATTCGTTTAAAACCCGTTTTGAAGACGGCATCGGGACAAACCCGGAAGAGCTTATTGCAGCGGCGCATTCGGGCTGCTTTACCATGCAGTTGTCCGCTTATATCAGCGAAGAAGGTTACGAGATTGAAAGTATTGAAACCAAGTGTGATATCGATTTTCAGAACGGAGCCATCGTAAGTTCGGTGCTGACCGTAAACGGGAAAGTCAATGGCATTTCAGCAGAGAAGTTTCAGGAACTCGTGGACAAGGCAGAAAAGAACTGTCCGATCTCAAAATTACTCAACACCGATATCTCCTCAACGGCAACGTTGCTGTAAACAAAAAAACATTTCTAAGCGCGCCTCATTTCCGAAAGGGAACGGGGCGTTTTTTTAAGATGGGTGAATATCTTTGGCAAAAAGATAAGATTCTCCATTTTATATTTATTTTTACGCCGCAAACGGATGATTTCTCTCCATAAGAAGGAATTGTAAAAACATATTCTAAAAATCAGTATCAATGTCAGTTTTAGAAAAAATCAGTTCAGAAGCATTTATCGAGATGGAAGACAAGTATGGAGCACACAATTACCATCCTTTGCCTGTGGTGTTGAGCCGCGGAAAAGGCGTGTATGTGTGGGATGCCGAAGGAAAGCGGTACTACGACTTCCTGTCAGCATATTCTGCGGTCAATCAAGGCCATTGCCATCCGGATATTGTTGAAGCGCTGATCAACCAGGCGCAAACCCTTACGTTAACGTCGCGGGCTTTCCACAATGATAAATTAGGGCTTTACGAAAAGTTTCTTTGTGAGTATTTCGGATTTGACAAAGTATTGCCGATGAATACGGGCGCAGAAGCGGTGGAAACCGCAGTAAAGCTTTGCCGGAAGTGGGCGTATGAAGTCAAGGGTATTGAAGAGCAGCAGGCCCAGATTATCGTGTGCGAAGGCAACTTCCATGGCAGGACCACGACCATTATCTCTTTCTCCAACGATGAAAATGCCAGGAAGCATTTCGGGCCGTATACTGCCGGATTCATTAAGATTCCCTACGATGACATTGACGCTTTGGAGCAGGCGTTGGCTTCCACAAAAAATATCGCCGGTTTCCTCGTAGAACCTATCCAGGGAGAAGCGGGCGTCTACGTGCCGTCTGAAGGATATCTCGCCAAAGCCAGCGCGCTTTGCAAAAAACACAACGCTTTGTTCATTGCTGACGAGGTACAGACCGGCATCGCACGTACCGGGAAGTTGCTGGCCGTGCACCATGAAAATGTACAGCCTGATATCCTGATCTTAGGCAAAGCCATTTCGGGCGGCGTGTATCCGGTTTCCGCGGTGCTTGCAAATGACAACGTGATGCATGTCATTAAACCGGGGCAGCACGGTTCAACGTTCGGAGGCAATCCGTTGGCGGCAGCGGTGGCCATGGCAGCACTCGAAGTGGTTGAAAATGAAAATCTTGCTGAAAATGCCGAATATCTCGGAACCATTTTCAGGGAAGCTATAGGTGAGTACATCAGGACTTCGAATATAGCCACGCTGGTGCGAGGTAAGGGATTACTGAACGCTATTCTGATCAATGATACTGAAGACAGCGATACGGCGTGGAATATCTGCCTCCGCCTGGCCCATCACGGACTGCTGGCCAAGCCAACCCACGGCAACATCATCCGGTTTGCACCGCCGTTGGTCATGACCGAAGAGCAGCTGTCCGACTGCATTAATATCATCATAAAGACCTTAAAGGAATTCGAGAAATAAAAAGGACCCGCTTTGAAGCGGGTTTTTTGTTTAAAACTTTTAATTCCGGCAAATGGTGGTGAAACCAATTTTGTTAAATTTGGAAATTAACTTTAAAACTGGACATTATGGAAGGCGATTCTGCTTTTGGAAAATTTGAAATGCAATTAACCGATTCTGCCAAGGAATTCCTGAGGGAAGTAGGTAAATGGGCTCATTTTTTAAGTATCATCGGGTTTGTGTACCTCGGGCTTATGGTGCTGCTTACGATAGCCGTAATCACCACGGGCAACTCCGCACTGATCAATCCAGGTGGAGGAAACGAGCAGGTTCAGGATATGAACCCGACGGCGTTGGGACTTATACTGCTGATTGTAATCGCCATCATGTTTTTTCCGGTTTTTTACCTGAACAAATTCGCGGTCAACCTCAAAAAAGCCTACAGGGAAAACAGCTCCGAATATTTGGCTTCGTCAATGGAATACCTGAAGTCTCACTATAAGTTCATCGGAATTTTCACGATTATTTTCCTGTCGATTTATGTACTCGCCTTTTTGCTGATGATCGTAGCGTTGCTGTCAGGGGCAGGAGCAGCATAATTATAAAGAGAATATCACAATCCGTTTCGGGCGACCGGAACGGATTTTTTGTTTGGAAAAATCGTAATTTAGACTCCAAAATGCACTACATGAACAAAATCCTGGTCCCGCTGATTTTCGTGTCCATATTGCTCGCACTTTACGAGCAAAGCAAAACGCATCCGAATGTGTATGTCATGATTGCGGCCATCGCAGTGTTCATGTTTTGCATGATGCGGCTGAGCGCCAAAATACCAAGTAAGAACCAACGCAATGACGATGACGATGTACAAGAAGGGCGATAAGGTGATGGTGCTTGACGATGACATCGAAGGCATCGTGATGAATGTGCAGGGCGAATCGGTCACTGTGGAAACTACCGAGGGATTCGAACTTACGTTCCATCAAAAGGAACTGCTCCTGGTGGGCGGACCCGAAATCAATTTTACCACTGGGAATATCAGCCAAATCCTAAAAGAAAAAGAGATTCCGAAACCACGTAGTTTTGTAAAGGAGAAAAAAGTGAAGGAAGTTCCGGTTCCCGAATTTGACCTGCACATTGAAAAACTTGTAAAGAATCCCCGCGGAATGAACAATTTCGACATCCTGAATCTGCAGATCGAGACTGCGAAACGACACGTGGATTTTGCCATCAGCCACCGTATCCCTAAAATCGTATTCATCCACGGGGTGGGAGAGGGCGTGCTGAAAGCTGAACTGGACTTTTTACTGGGCAGATACGACAACCTGGATTTCCAGGATGCCAGCTACCAGAAATATGGTGCCGGTGCCACTGAGATTTATTTCAGGCAAAATAAGAAAGCCTAATTCGTGATGTAATCCCCGAAACGGTAGTTGTCGCCAAAAGTGAATTCGAGCCCGTCGGCGTTCTTAAACCGGACATTCCTGAACCGGATGGTATGGATAAAATTGCTGCCGCTCGTCGTTGTTTCAACCTGAATCAGTCCGCTGATCTGATCAACGCCGGGTTGCGCTTTCCATATCTCGGAGACCGCACCGACGTTGCCTCCGCAAAAATCATCCCTGGTCACGACATTGGCATATACCACAAAAAGCAATTGGTCTTCAGTAGTAAGGTAAAATTCCCTGGGATTATCTACCGTAGTGGCCTCATTCGGGAAAAGCGTGGCCAGCGTGGCGGCGTCCAGGTCTAACGCCAAAGCCTGGTTTCCGGATAATTTGTAAAGCAGGTTATTGGTCGTGCAGGTTTGTACGTTTTCAATCGTGGTAAAGTCCACCGGCTTATTCCGGTTCGGAGTGGTGTAGGTTCCGAAATTAATCTGTTCCGTCGTCTGGCGCTCATCATTTCCGCGGTTGAACGTGATATTCTTGAAGATGATGTTGTGACTGAAAGAAGTCACGAGGCTTTCTCCGGTCGCGGCCACTTCGGTATTGACTGCCCTCGTGGTGATTTCAATGGTGCCACCTTCAGCATTCCACTCGTCAATAACCGTAGGCATTGAAGGCGGGATGTTGCTGCAAAGCGTAGACGCGGTTACCGGTGCATCATACACCCTGTAGATCACCTTTACATTTGCTGTGATATCAATGACTATCGGAGTTCCGGCAGGTGTTTCCTTATTGACAAATCGCGTTTGGGGTATCTGGACGATCAGCGCTTCGTTTCCATCAAATTTATACAGGAAAAAGTCGTTGGTGTCTTCTCCGCAGGTTCTTGTCTGCGCATTTTCAAAATCAAACGATTCTACTTTGATATCCCCGTCATTACAGCCATTTAGCAAAATACTGCAACACAATAAAACCAGAAATTTCTTCATGCCAATCTTTTATTTTGAGCAAAAGTAGGTAAAAAAATGAGAATTCACCGACGGCAGCTCACAATGAAATCACAAATTTGCTAGCTTTGCACCGATGAAAAAAATATATTTAGACAACGCTGCGACGACCCAGGTCCGCCCTGAAGTCATTGCAGAAATGAGCAGGATATTAGCGGACGATTTCGGTAATCCGTCTTCGTCCCACAGCTTCGGAAGGGTTTCCCGAAACACCATAGAATTGTCACGAAAAGCCATCGCTGCGCAGCTTCATGCCCAGGCCGGCGAAATCATATTCACCTCCGGAGCCACGGAAGCCAACAATTGGATTATCCGCAACGCCGTAACCCATCTCAGCGTGGGGCGCATCATTACCTCAAAGATTGAGCACCATGCAGTACTTCATGCAGTGGAACGCATGGAAACGGAATTCGGGACAGCGATTGATTTCGTGAAAATTCTTCCCGATGGCAGTGTCGACCTCAACCATCTTGAGGCATTGCTGTCGCAGGAAATCTCTACTTTGGTGTCACTGATGCACGTCAATAATGAGACCGGGGTAATCACCGACATTGCAGCGGTTGCCGAAATCTCGAAGCGACATGGGGCTTTTTTTCATTCTGATACGGTGCAGTCGATCGGGAAAATTGAAATTGACCTGCAACAAATCCCAGTCGATTTTTTGGTTGCCAGTGCACACAAATTCCACGGACCCAAAGGCATCGGTTTTGCATTCATCCGCAAGGGACTTTCCATAAACCCGGTATTTTTCGGTGGAGAACAGGAAAAAGGCCTGCGCCCTGGAACTGAATCGGTACACAATATTGCTGGTATGGCCAGGGCGTTCGAATTGTCATATGCCCATCTTAAGGAAGAGTCAAACCATATCAATGACTTAAAGCAATATGCCGTGCGTAGGTTGTCAGCACAGTTTCCGCAGATGAAAATCAACGGTAATCCCGACGCCACCTTATACAACATCATCAATGTGTTGCTGCCTTTTTCACCCGAGAAGACTTCGATGATCCTTTTCAACCTCGACATCAAAGGGATTGCGGTGTCACGTGGCAGCGCCTGCCAGTCCGGCAGCCCGAAGCCGTCGCACGTACTTGCTGAAATGCTGGAAGCGGCCGATCTCGAGAAACCAAGCCTGAGGATTTCCTTCAGCCATTACAATACCATCGAGGACATCGACGAATTGGTGAATGCACTCCAGCTGATTTAGTTGCGTTTTTGGAAAAAAGTATTATGTTTGCGCAAAACAATTAAAACATAAACCATGAAGAATTTTTTACTGTCTGCAGTAATTTTTTGCGGACTTACTACTGTGGCTTCAGCGCAGGCTAAGGGCGATTTTGAAATGGCCGTTGGTGTCGGTGTGAACTTCTCGACGGTTCAGGATGCCAATCTGCAGGCGGATACCGGCACCGGATTTAATTTTTCCGTTGGAGGTGACTATTATTTTTCAGACCGATGGAGTCTGAAGGCAAAATTGTATTACGACCAGAAGGGCTGGGATGGCGGATTTTTCACTGACGCCAATGGAGATACTTTCCCTGCAGACTACAATGTTAACTACCTTACGGTACCGGTGATGGCCAACTGGCATTTTGGAAAAAAGCGCAATTGGTACCTTAATTTTGGTCCGTACGCAGGTTTTTTAATGAGCGCCAAAGAAAGTTCGGCTGATACCGACGTTAAGGATTTCTTTAAAAGCAGTGATTTCGGACTGGCTTTGGGTATTGGTGTAAAAATACCGGTATCAGACAAGATGAAAATCTTCATCGAGTACGATGAACAGGCTGGTTTGAGCGACATCGCAAAAAACAACGACGGATCAGCGATACGCAACGACCGGGGAAGCTTCAACGTGGGGCTGAACTTTATGCTCAAATAGATAGAATAGCTTACAGCAAAAGAAATCCCGCAAACGCGGGATTTTTTATTTTACCAGCACCAGGTATTCCCAGGGAGCCAACTTGAATACGTCTGCGCCGGCGAGCGTCACTTTGTTTCCGGAAAAAAGTTCGGTATAACTGCCTTTCTGGTATTTCGAATCCAGCGTCGCCGTTGCCGGTTTGCTACTGTAATTGACTATCGCGATCACCCTGTCTTTTCCCTGCGTCCTCGAAAAAGAAATGACCTGCTCAGGCTTGTCATTGAATATCCGGATCATCACCCCGCCTTCGTTGCCATTCCATAGTGCACGGTTGCTGTGCTTCAGCGCAAAGAGTTTGGTGTACAACGGCGCATATGGGAATGCCGACCAATTGATCTCATCCTTATCAAAAAATTTAAGCGAACGCGACAACCCCGCTTCCTGTCCGCCATACACCAGCGGCATACCATTGATCGTGGCGCAAAGCACCATCGAGGCTTTCAGTCCATCTCCGAAATTGGCAACCATATTTCCATTCCAGGAATTCATGTCGTGGTTGTCGGTAAAAAGCATGCGGTAGCCGTTTCGGGGGAACGTGCTCACATCATGCGCCATGTATTCTACAAGTCCGGCGCTGCCTTTCTTATCCTTTGTCACCGCGGTCATTTTCTCAAACAGCGTCCATGAATAGGTCATATCGAATGCTTTCTTATGCAAATCGCGCGATTCCCATTCGGCCAGCATAAACACGGGTTTGATGGCATCGAGTTCGGCGCGCGCGTTGTCCCAGAAATCGGTTGGCACAAAACCGGCCGTATCGCAGCGATACCCGTCGATATTAAAATCTCTGACCCAATGCACCAATGCACCGGTCATGTATTTGCGAAGTTCGGGTTTGTCATAATCGAAATCAATCACGTCATCCCAATCATACCAGGGCGTGGGCTGGAAGTGGCCTTCCGGTGTCTTGGTATACCAGTCAGGATGCTGTTTCGCCAACGGATTGTCCCATGACGAATGATTCGCAACCCAATCGATGATGATGTGCATTCCCATCGCGTGTATGCTGTCGACCAGGCGCCTGAAATCGGCCGCAGTGCCAAACTCAGGATTGACACCGAAATAGTCCTTAACGGAATATTCGCTGCCCAGTGTACCCTTGCGTTTTTCCACGCCTATCGGATGTATCGGCATCAGCCAGATGATGTCGATTCCCATCGCTTTCAGCCTGGGCAGGTGCGATTCGAATGCTTTGAACGTCCCTTCATGGGTGTACTGGCGGATATTCACTTCATAAATCGTGGCATTTTTTGACCAGTCCGGGTGTTTGACTTCCACGTATTCCTTCGGCTCATAAACCGACAGGTCGTTCCCTTTTTCAGGCTTTTTTTCCGGGACGTGGTTGCAGCTGCCCAGGGAAAGTGCAGCCAGCAATCCGATTGATTTGTAGAATGGCTTCATCAGAATTTTCGTTTTTCGGCTTAAAGATATGAAAATGAACTAAAAAGCCTCTGCTGACGATTTGAAAAAAAAGGGGAAATCCTGAAGGACTAAATATACGTCAGCTCACTTCTTTTTCTTCCAGTTTGCCTGCATCGCAGCGTACGATTTTTTCGAAATCCCTGATTTCCGTTTGCTTCTCGAAATACCCTTCTTGCGGCGCGCGTTGATGTTGTTGACGAGCGAGTTTTTGACGCCGAGCCGGTTTTTTTTCCGGCTGTGTTTCCGCGCTTTTTTTATCCTTCTTTTCATGGCTGTGGTTTTTACCGAAATTAGGGCATTTTGAATGCGGCGCTTTACAGCTTTCCCATTTTAATTTACAGGCTGACGGGCCGCCAATTGCAAAAAAAAATCCGTACACATGGTACGGATTTTTGTGACTGATTCGGACTTATGCCTCATTTCCGGGCTGTGCTTTTCCATCCCGCGTTTTGGTGTCGTCCCTGGCATCCATCATTTCCATGAGTTTCATCCCCAGCAGTCCGCTGATCGAACCGTCGGTACCGTTGTTGCCTGAAATCAGGACGTCCGGAATGACCTTGATTTTTCCTTTCCCGATCTCTTCGGTGATTTTATATTTTGTAAAATTGTCGCCGCCCATCGCTGAAACCTGTAACTGATAAGCTTCGGCGGTCGATTTTCCGATGGCCATGATTTTCTCGGCTTCGGCCAGACCGGTTTTGGAGATCTTTTCCGCTTCGGCGCTGGCGTTTAGTTTTGTCGCCTCCGCTTGCGCACCGGCCCGCGCCTTGGTGGCTTCGGCTTCTGCATTGGCCCGCATTTTTGTCGCTTCGGCTTCAGCGTTTACACTGAGCTTGAGGCTGGTCGCATCACCTTCCGCTTTTTTAACGGTGGCGTCGGCAGTCCTTTGCGCAATTTCGACACTTTGAGAAGCGCGCACGATTTCCTTCTGCATGTCTGCAATGGCCGTTTCTTTTTCTACACCCTGCCTTTGTTCCTGCGCCATCCTCTGAGTCTGGTAAGTTTTCTGCTCTTCTTCGGCAATCTTACGATCGGTCAGCGTTTTCATCAGTGATTCAGGCGGAACGATGTCACCAATTAACGTATCCACAGCGTTTACGTTGTATTCATCCAACACCAGCTTGATGTGGTTCTTGGCTGATTCCTGGCGCTCTTTTCTGGTCGACAGGAACGAAATCACATCACTGTCCTGGGCCGAGTTCCGGAAGTAGTTTCCGATAGTGGGTTCTAAAACCTGTGACACGAGGTTGTTCATGCTTCCGAAACGCGCGATGACTTTTGGTGCCTCGTTGGCCGGTACGTGGATGATCTGCGCCACGTCAAGGTTGAATGGGAAACCGTCTTTCGAACGTACCGTAATGGTCGACAGGTTCTTGTCCAGGTTATGCGATTCGCTGCGCGCGTTGGCCCAGTTCAGTACCAGATTCGTGGTAGGCACCGGCTCGAGCTTGGTTGTGTATTTGTTCAATGCGTATTTTCCGGGACCCAGCGGCTCCATCCACACGCCGCGTTGTCCTTTTGAAACGATATTTCCGTGCTTGAAGCTGTCGCCGGTAACGTCTTTGCCATCTTCACCGATATAGGAAATCACAACACCGACATAACCGATAGGCACGTCTGTCATCGGATTTTGTTCTATCAGCACGGCCCAGGGATTGATGTAGTACGAACCGGCCAGCATTATTTGTGGCTGGAGGCCGCGGTTTCCGCCGAGCTCGAGGAACTTGTCGAAATCCTGGAAATTGTTGTGCCCATCGATGTATTTACCGGCAATTTGCCCTTGAGGGATCGGTTCGCCGTCCAGGGCAGTTACAATCCCGATCATGTTTTCGAAAATCTTGATCTGGTCGGACACGATGATTTCGAACAGGAAGGTGTTAATCCGATAAGATCCCGTGGTGATGAACGCCGTTTGCCGCCCTTTTTGTCCGGAATTGTTCAGGAAGGCAGTCGCGTCCTGGAAATTGTCGCAATCGACTTTTCTCGCCAGGATGTGCCCGGTCGGGATTTCTTCACCATCTTTACTCAGCACCAGCCCGATTTTACCTTCAGGAATAATGGTAAACGCGGTCATGTCGACGCTGTATTGCCAGATCCACATGCCCCAATAAAGTCCAGGTGCGAGCGTTTTAGCCTGAAAACCGGCTTCGCCTTTGGTGGCGATGATGCGGCCGTCAGGCAAGGATTTTTCAGCTCCGAAAAGCACGAATTTTTTGGTTACAAGACCAATCTTGTCTTCAGGCACGATGACCATACCGAAGAACACGCGAAGTACAAATTTGTACATAAGAATACCCAGCAGGATCAGGAGCACCCACCAGTAAGAAGCAAGCATTGTTGTCATTTTGTTTTACATTTTGGAGATGTAAAATTACTAAGGATTTAAGAAAATAGTTAGAGGATTTCAGGGATTAACGTTGCATCGTTTGTTTATGTTGATTTTGATGGGAAAAGCTTCAGGAATTGAGGACTTTTTGTTTAAAAGCGGCAGTTTTGTTAAAAATCGTATTGTCGCCGGAACCTGAGCGAACTGACCGAAATGTCTCTTAAAAAACACGCTCGCTACCCTGGTGTTTTGGCCAAAAAAAAAACCGCCCCAAAGGACGGTCTATTCTTAAATCTATTTGTGCAATCCGCGTCTACAAATGGATCACTTCATCATAAGCCGCCGCAGCCGCTTCCATAATTGCCTCACTCATGGTCGGGTGGGGGTGTATGGATTTGATGATTTCATGACCTGTAGTTTCGAGTTTCCGGGCTACGACCGCTTCGGCAATCATGTCAGTAACGCCGGCACCAATCATGTGGCAACCCAGCCATTCGCCGTATCTGGCATCGAAGATTACCTTTACGAAACCATCAGCAGCACCGGCAGCTTTTGCTTTTCCGGAGGCAGAAAATGGGAACTTGCCGATTTTGAGTTCGTATCCTTTCTCTTTAGCCTGTTTTTCGGTCATCCCCACGGAAGCGATTTCAGGTGCGGCATAAGTACAGCCCGGGATGTTTCCGTAGTCGATCTTATCAACATGGAGGCCCGCAATTTTCTCAACGCACGTAATTCCTTCTGCGGAAGCGACGTGAGCCAGCGCAGGTCCGGGAACTACATCGCCGATTGCATAATACCCGGGAATATTCGTCTGATAGAAATCGTTTACAAGGATCTTGTCACGATCGGTAGCGATGCCCACTTCTTCGAGTCCGATGTTTTCAATATTGGATTTGATTCCGACAGCAGAAAGCACAATATCGGCTTCGAGTATTTCTTCCCCTTTAGCTGTCTTAACTGTTGCTTTGACGCCATTGCCACTGATGTCCACTTTTTCAACGGATGCATTGGTCATGATTTTCACGCCGGCTTTCTTCATCGAGCGTTCCATTTGTTTGGACACTTCCTCGTCCTCCAATGGGACTATGTTCGGAAGGAATTCCACAATCGTAACGTCTGTTCCCATCGAATTGTAGAAATGTGCAAATTCTACCCCGATTGCACCGGAACCCACGACAATCATGGATTTAGGCTGTTCCGGTAAGGTCATCGCCTGACGGTAACCGATCACTTTCTCGCCGTCCTGCGGCAGGTTAGGCAGTTCACGCGAGCGTGCACCTGTAGCGATGATGATATGGTCGGCTGAATATTCCGTCACAGTCCCATTGTTGTCCACGGCGACCTTTTTGCCCGGCTTGATTTTTCCGGCCCCTTCGATCACATCAATCTTATTCTTTTTCATCAGGAACTGCACACCCTTACTCATGCCGTCGGCCACACCACGCGAACGGGAGATCACCGCGTTGAAATCCTTATCGTATTCCTTAATGGTCAGTCCGTAGTCAGAAGCATGTTTAAGGTAATCAAATACCTGTGCCGATTTCAACAGGGCTTTCGTCGGGATACATCCCCAATTCAGGCAGATCCCGCCGAGACTTTCCTTTTCGATCACAGCAACCTTAAATCCGAGTTGCGAAGCCCTGATGGCCGTAACGTAGCCACCGGGACCACTTCCTAAAACTATAATATCGTATTTCATTATGTATATTTTGCGGTTTAAAATTTGTGTACGAAAGTAAGTATTTATTTGGTTATTGTAAAATGTTTGCGCCAATTGGTGCTGCAAAAAACTACTCCAGGATATTCTTGTTGGTGCCTTTAACCTGATGGGAAATCACGGCCTTTTGTGCCGCAACGCGCATTACAAGCCTTTCGTCGGTGATTTTATCTCCAAGCTTGATCTGCGTAAGATCATTTTTTGTGTCATGCCACAACACGGCGCGCTGCCGGACCCTGTCGTTCGTGTTGCTGTTCATGAGCAGGTAGGCTATGTCGTTTGAAGCATATAGGTAGATGGCCTCTCCGCCATCCTTACCGCCATAATCCAGCCCTAGGCCGATGCGGTCCTCATCATCCGCAAATCCGAAGCCGCCGCGTTCATCGCCGGTGTTGTCATTAATGATATAGGACCAGCCTGCCGAATTCCGGTCTTCGAGTTTCCCGCCAATCTGCAATTTTCCATCTTTACCCATGAATAAGCGGTCGGTGCCGGTGCTGTCCACAAAAACCAATCCTGACATCGCGTCGTGCCGTTTGCGGCCTTTCTCCTGTGGTATCGGGCTGCCCATCATGATAAAAGGTTTGCCCGCGGCATCCTCTACAATAAGGCCTTTGGTGCGGATGATTTCTTGATTCCCGGATTTGAATGAGACCAGGAGTCCAACAGCAAGGCATCCCGCCAAAGCCATGAGCGCGATGCGCAGTTGGCGCACCTGTCTCTGAAGCGATTCAATTTGATTTTCCATAAGATTATTTCTGTTGATGATGAACTTGTCTTATTGCGGCTCGTTGAAATTTCCCAGTTTCCTGACAATTGAAACCACTGTCGTTGCGATGATTGCCCCTGAAAAAGCCAGAAAGATATCTTTCTGGGCATCCCAGATGTCGCCCTGAGTGCCGAGGTAAGCGGCGCCCTGTTCCTTAAAAAGGATGTCGGCAACGGCCCATTCGATCAGCTCATAGAAAGCACTGATCGACAGGGTGATCTCTATCGGCAAGGTCCAGGCCACCCAGGCAGGGAATTTCAGCCATTTGAGAAACATTTCGCGCATGGGGTAGGCCAGCAGGAATCCGAAGCTGAAGTGCACAATGCGGTCGTAATGGTTCCTTTGTAAATCCAGGACATCTTTCAGCCAGTATCCGAAGGGATTTTCAGCATAAGTATATTTCGAGCCATACACATGCAGGCACAAATAGATGCAAATCAACAGATAACTGAGGTCGCTGAACTGGTATTTCCTGTGCGTAAAGGTAAGGAAGCCCAGAAACAGGAAAACCAGGGTGTTTTCCAGAAACCAGTTTGACGTGTCCGTAGTCCCTATAAATGAATTGATCCAGCAACCGATGAAAACAGCGCAAAAAAGCTGCAGCCATCGGTTTTGCTTAAACTTTTTTCTGTCGGTGGAAATGGCGATGGTGAAGGACATAGCTTAATTTTTTACTTCGGTCAGGAATTGCGAATAATACAGGTTTCGGTAGTGACCGCCTTCAATGCTGAGCAACTGTTGATGGGTGCCGTGTTCTACGATCAGCCCTTTGTCCATCACTACAATCCTATCGGCGTTGATGATGGTGGCGAGGCGGTGCGCAATGACTATGGATGTGCGCCCTTTGGTGATGGTCTCGGTCGCGCGCTGTATCAGTTCTTCGGAATAGGTGTCAATTGAAGATGTCGCCTCATCAAGCACCAAAATCGCAGGATTGCTCACGTAAGCGCGCAGGAAAGCGATGAGCTGGCGTTGGCCAGATGACAGCATGGCGCCGCGCTCCCTGACGTTGTAGTCGTAATTTTCGGGAAGGCTCATGATAAAGTCATGAATGCCGATTTTCTTCGCGGCGTTAATGACTTGCTCCCTGCTGATGCCGGCGTGGTTCAGCGTAATATTGTTCAGGATGGTATCGGCAAAAAGGAAAACGTCCTGCAAAACCACCCCGATCTGATTCCGAAGCGATTCCAGCCTAAAATCCCTGATGTTATGGCCATCAATGCAGATTTTTCCGCTGTTGATTTCATAGAACCTGTTCATCAGGTTGATGATGGTCGACTTTCCGGCACCCGTGGCCCCGACAATGGCAATGGTCTCTCCCGCATTTACCTTCAAATTGATGCCTTTGATGACTTCTTCATTCTCAATATACCCGAAATGCACATCACGGAATTCGATGTGTCCCTCAAACGCGGGCGCCTCGATTGTACCGTCCTGCTGTACCTGGTCTTCGCTGTCGAGGATGTCGAAGACACGATTGGCTGCAATCATTCCCATCTGCATTTCGTTGAATTTGTCCGCAATCTGGCGCAAAGGATTGAACAACATCGTGATAAACATGGTGTATGAAAACAGGTCACCAAAGGTCGTTGTCGTGTCGCCGCCTAAAATGCGCAATCCGCCATACCAAACCACACATCCCAGTGTAAGTGCAGAGATCATGTCGGCAATCGGGAAGAAGATGGAGTTGTACCATACGGTCTTGATCCACGCTTTGCGGTGGCGGTCGTTGATGTCGCGGAACTTGTCATACTCTATCTGCTCGCGGTGAAAAAGCTGTACGATTTTCATACCCGTAACACGTTCCTGTACGAAGGTATTCAGGTTTGACAGCTCGTTGCGCACCTGCTCAAAGGCCAACTGCATTTTCTTCTGGAAAATGCGTGTGATATATACCAGGATCGGCATGGCAACGATCACGATCCAGCTGAGTTTCCAGTTCAGGTAAAACATCAGGAACAGCAACGCGACCATCTTGGCGAGATCGCTCAGGATCATGAAAAGGCCCTGGCTGAATATTTTTGCGATGGCTTCAATATCCGAAACCGTGCGCGTCACGAGCTGGCCCACAGGCGCCATGTCAAAATATTTCATCCGGAAGCTGAAGATGTGGCGGAACAGTTTGTTCCGGATGTCACGGATGATATCCTGCCCCAGCCAGTTCGCCCAATAGACGAAGTAAAACTGGGAAAGCACTTCCATGATGAGCGCGCCACCCATAGCAATAATATAATACAGCAAGCCCAGTTCGTCCTTTTTGGCGATGTAATTGTCGATGGTGCCCTTCAGTAAAGCGGGGCGCAGTGCCGCGAAAACCGCGAGGAACACCGCCCAGACAATGACGCCGTTAAAGCGCCTGCGATACGGCTTGGTGTAGGCCATAATGCGTTTGAATACGCGGGAATCGAATGCTTTTGCGCTCATTTAGTCAGATGTTAGCGGTGCCGGTATTGGACTTTTCTACTATGTAATCGTATGTTATTGCTGTCAGGAAGAGGCCTTGTGCAGGCACAGAAAATCCGGCTTTGCTGCGGTCTTTGCTCTCAATGATGGCTTTCAGGCCTTCGATCGGAATTTTACCCCGGCCGATGTTTACTAAAGTACCAACAATCGCGCGGACCATATTGCGCAGGAAACGATCGGCAGATATCGTAAAGACCAACCGGTCGTCCTGTTCCTGCCAGTATGCCTCAGCGATGCGGCAATTGAACGTATTGACATCAGTATTGACTTTAGAAAAACATTGGAAATCATTGTATTCCAAAAGGATTGCGGCGGCCTGATTCATTTTGTGCACATCAAGCGGCAGTCCGTAATGCCAGCCCGTTTCATTGCCGAATACGTTTTTGGTTGTGAAAATATGGTATTCATACGTGCGTTTGGTCGCGTCAAAACGCGCATGTGCCCCATCGTGGACTTTGATGAGCTCAGCAACTGCAATATCAGCGGGCAGGTAGGCATTGAGACGATGCACGATCTCGGGCGTGCTCTCGAGAGATCCGACCTCGAAATGTGCGTACATCGTCCTGGCGTGTACCCCGGCGTCCGTACGACCGGCGGCGGTCAGTTCGACCGGTTCCCTTAAGATCACGGACATCGCCTTTTCGAGTATTTCCTGCACGGAAACCGCATTCGGCTGGTATTGCCAACCGTGGTAATGGGTGCCGTTATAGGAAAATCGGATGAAGTAGCGCAATGTAACGTGGAAAGATTAAAGCAGCAAAGTTACAAAGTTTTTCAGGAAGTGTCAGCAAAGTTCGACAGTTCCAAAACGGCTTTTTTTAAAGCAACTTTTGAAACCGAACACGCGGGTTCAAACGAACTTTGTAAATTTGGCACACCTGTAAACTGCACCTTCCTACATGAAAAAAATACTGCTGCTTTCCGATACCCACAGTCACATCGACGACAAGATCCTGAAATATGCGGCACAGGCAGACGAAATCTGGCATGCAGGTGACATCGGCGACCTGAACGTCACTGACACGTTGAAACGCATCAAGCCGCTGCGCGCCGTATACGGCAATATTGATGGTGATAAGGCGCGTATGGAATTCCCATTGCACAACCGTTTTTTTTGCGAGGGCGTCGAGGTCTGGATCACACACATCGGCGGCTATCCGGGTAAATACAATCCGGCGGTAAGGCAGGAAATTAACGACCATCCGCCGAAACTGTTCATTTGCGGGCATTCGCACATCCTTAAGGTAATGTTTGATAAGAAGCTCGGTTTGCTGCACATGAATCCGGGCGCCTGCGGCATCAGCGGCTTCCATCAGGTCCGTACCATGCTGCGGTTTGTGATTGACGGGGAAAAAATCAGTGATCTGGAGGTGATTGAACTCGGACAGAAGCGCCCGCCATCCATGCATTAATAACTACCGGATTTCCATATTTGTAAAACAAAAAAAGTCCGAACTTTCGTTCAGACTTTTCTTCGCACTAATAAACTAAGTTTATAGGGTTACCTCAACCGGTCCGCAGATTTTACGAGATCTTCATCCTTCTTGATGGCTTTGTTGGCTAAGACCAAAAAAACGATAGCAACAATCGGGAGGAACATACCAATACCTTTCTCAGAAACGACGGGCGCTTCTCCAGATAAATTTAGCGAGCGGTATACAAATAATCCTAATAAAATTAAATTCAATATCATATTCAGCCTGTTCATCACAAACTGGTTTTGTCTTTTTGCGTACGAAATGATTGCCATGACCGACAATGCGGTACTCAAACCGAAAAGCGGTACATAAATGGTTTCAGCCACAAAAAAAACGTCCTTGCCATCCACCTTCCACAACGGGAAAATGAACGGAAGCACACCGGTCGCGAGGAGCGCGATGGCCATGTAGACGGTCTGTATTCTCTGCAGCATACTGTAGTAATTTCGGCACAAAAATATATTTTCTTTTTAATAATTGCTATTGTCTGCTGAAATATTATTTGTATTATTGCACAACTAAACCGTAAGTACTTCATCCTTCGGTATATTCATTTTCAAAAATTTCACCACCATTCATTCCGAATTGCTCCAATTTAATTAATTCAAAAAACATTCATGTTTGATATTTCTGCATTAAAAGAAATGAAGCTTACTGAGCTTCAGGAAATTGCCAAATTGGCCAAAAACATCAAAACAGCAGGCGTAAAAAAAGAAGTACTGATTGAGAGGATCCTCGCCAACCAGGCCGCTGCCACGACTACCCAGGACAATAACAACGGGTCCGCAGCCGAAGAAGGCAAAGGCAAAAGAACACGCATGTCAAAAGATAAGAAAGACGCTTCCGCAGAGACTCCTCCGTCGCCCAGGACCGCGGAAAGCGCCACATTGTTTGACCAGGCCGTCAGTGAACCCGAGTCGGCCGCAACCACCCAGCAAACTGAACGCAGGAATAAATTCGGGAAGAATAAATTCGACAAAAAGAACCGCAACAACAACAACAACGATTCCCAGGAAACTTTGGGAGACACGCAGGAACAGGCTGCAGAAAGTACTGCGGAAAGGAAGCCGAAAATTATCGGTAAAAACCAGGGTCCGAACCAAAATCCGCAAAACCAGAACAATAACAATAATAACAGCAACACACAGTCCGACACACAGCCGAACCGTGTGCAGCAAAGCAATCCGAACCAGGCCCAAAACGGGAACAGCAACGGAAACGACAATCAAAACCCTAAACCGAATAACTACCCTAACGGAAACCAGAATGCCCGGGGCGAAGCCGCGTTTAAAGGGAAAAAGAACAATTTTCGTGATTCGGATTACGAATTTGACGGGATTATCGAAAGCGAAGGTGTTTTGGAAATGATGCCTGACGGCTACGGTTTCCTGCGTTCTTCGGATTACAATTATCTGGCCTCGCCGGATGACATTTACCTTTCGACATCGCAGATCCGCCTTTTTGGGCTCAAGACCGGCGATACCGTGAAAGGCGTGGTCCGTCCGCCAAAGGAAGGGGAGAAGTTTTTTCCATTGGTAAGGGTTTTGAAAATTAACGGGCACGACCCTCAGGTAGTCCGGGACCGTGTGTCTTTTGAGCACCTGACCCCGATTTTCCCACAGCAGAAATTCAGGATTGCTGAGAAAGGCAGCTCAATTTCCACGCGCATCATCGACCTGTTTTCACCGATCGGTAAAGGACAGCGTGGGATGATTGTGGCACAACCGAAAACCGGTAAGACGATGTTGCTGAAAGACATTGCCAACGCCATTGCGTCAAACCATCCTGAGGTCTATCTATTGGTGTTGTTGATTGATGAGCGCCCGGAAGAGGTGACCGACATGCAACGCAACGTCAGGGGAGAGGTGATCGCCTCAACCTTTGACCGCGAGCCGCAGGAACATGTGAAGATTGCGAACATCGTTTTGGAAAAAGCAAAAAGGCTTGTGGAGTGCGGACATGATGTGGTGATCCTGCTGGATTCCATCACGCGACTGGCCAGAGCTTACAATACCGTGCAACCCGCATCCGGGAAAGTACTTTCCGGGGGTGTCGATGCCAATGCGCTGCAGAAACCAAAACGCTTCTTCGGGGCGGCACGAAACGTGGAAAATGGCGGATCGCTGAGTATTATCGCTACGGCCCTGACTGAAACAGGTTCTAAAATGGACGAGGTGATTTTCGAAGAATTCAAGGGAACCGGAAACATGGAACTGCAATTGGATCGCAAGATTGCCAATAAGCGTATTTTCCCGGCCATCGACCTTACGTCGTCAAGCACACGCCGGGACGATTTGCTTTTGGATGAGAAAACACTACAGCGCATGTGGATCATGCGGAAATACCTGTCAGACATGAATCCGGTGGAAGCCATGGATTTTATCAATGACCGATTTAAGAAAACCCGTAACAACGAAGAGTTCCTGATATCGATGAATGATTAGTAATCGTTGGCTGCGACGCCTGTACATTATAAAAAAAGTCCCGGATTTCCGGGACTTTTTCATTTAATTCTTGATGACTTTTATCACTTTGACTTCTGACTCGTCGTTGGTGAGCCTGATCATGTATGCCCCGGAACTTAACCCGGCCATTTCGATCTGGAACTTGTCCATACCCACTTCGGCTTCCCTGATCAGCTTGCCTTCAATACTGTACAACGCGTATTTGGCAACGGTTTGTTTGGCGTCAATCTCCAGCCTTTCCTGCACAGGATTCGGATAATATTCAAGTTGGCTGAATGCATCCGAGCCGTCGGTTCCAAGCGTAATACAGCTGATAGTGGCATCCCATCCTGAAGCGGTCTCGCTGCCGTCAGAAGCAAAACGGAATGTCAAAGCTCCCGTGGCATCCGTGGAGTTGAAGGTTGTAGGCATATTGTAACCTCCGCCGGAATAGAGCAACGGACTGGAAGTCGTAGGGCCGTTGTAGATTGACATTGAGTCGCAGCAACTTTCGAGCGAAATATAATTGAATACCGCTTTCACCTTTTGCCCTGCGCTGTCGGGAGCAATCGTAGTCACATAATATTCATTGTCCTGATACGACCCTGTAGCACCTCCCGTGTCATAGAAATGATTACCACCGCAGTAATCCGGCTGGGTACAGACAATGAGCGGCCCTGCCCAGTCGGTATGGCCATCGCTGCAAAGCGATCGGACATAAAAATCGTAGCAGGTATTCGGGCTCAGCGCGCTGAACGTGTGTTGGCTGTTCGCCACAACGGTACCTGAAACCGCAGGTGGCGCGCCATGGGGTATTAACTGCATTTCCCACGAACTGGCATTGTAATTTTCAAGCCATGATACGGTGGCGGCGGTTTTGGTAACATTTGAGGCGATCAGGTTCCCGGGCGGGTTAGGACAGTCAGGAAGCGGTTCACAAATAATGGTAGCATCCCAACCGCTGTATTGACCGCTGGAATCCGATGAGAATAAAAACGTCAATGCACCGAGTGGATTTGTCGCTACGACATTTCCGGGTGACAGATTGCCATTACCGGAATACAGGTATGGGTAATTTGTACCCGGACCGTCGTAAATGGTCATATAATCGCAGCAGGACTCCAACTGGAACGCATTGAAAATCGCGCGTACCCTGTTGCCGGCGGTGTCGGGATAAATTACGGTTTGCTTGTATTCGTTTGGTCCGTAAGATCCTGTAGCGCCACCACTATCGTAAAAATGGACTCCCGCACAGTAGTCAGGCGTGGTGCAAAAGTTAAACGGGCCTACCCAATCTGAATTGCCCATGGTACAATTCGATCTGATGTAAAGTTGGTAGCACGTGCCCGGCGACAAACCTGAAACTGCGTAGGGTCTGGTTTGCGTAATGGTTCCATTGCCGGCCGGACTGCCGTTTTGCGGCACAATCTCAACTTCCCAGCTTGCGGGAGTGCCGTAATCATCCCAGGTGAACTGGGCTGATGTTGTCGTAACATTTGAAACGCTCAAGGAGGTAGGCGCATTTGGGCAGGCTGGCATGGGTTCGCAAATTATCGTCGCGTCCCATCCGGAATAAGTAGCGCTGCCGTCAGAATGGAATTCGAAGGTCAATGCGCCTGTAGGTGTAGTGGCTTTATATGTGCCGGGATTGCTGTTTTGATAACTGTTATACAACAAAGGATAAGTGGCGTCAGGGCCGTTATAAATCCGAAGGTAATCACAGCAGGATTCCAACTGAAAAGAGTTGAAAACGGCTTTCACACGTTCTCCGGCTGTCGACGGATAAATTACTTTGGTATAATTTTCGTAATCGTTATACGCCCCAGCAGGTCCTCCGGTGTCATAAAAATGGGCGCCTCCGCAGTAATCAGGTGGCGTACAGAATTGTAGCGGGCCAGTCCAATCCGTGGCGCCGGCTGCGCAAAACGTCCTTACATAAAAATCGTAGCACGTATTTGCGGACAGGTTTTCAAAAGAATAGGCGTTCATGCTAATCATGGTTCCGCTTCCTGTGGGCGTGGTTCCGTGAGGCAGCACTTCAATTTCCCATGAACTTGAGTTCGTATCATTGTCCCATCCGATATTTGCTTCATTAAAGGAAATGCTGTCGAGATGCAGGTTAGCCGGCGCCGTCGCACATGGCGAAACGGGTTCACACAAAATGACAGCATCCCAACCGGTTCCACCCTGATAGGCAGACTGGAAGGAAAATGTCAGGGCCCCTGTCGGATGAGATGAGATAAACGAAACAGGTGGGTTGCCGTAATAGTTGTAATAGAGCACCTCCGCATTTGTCGAAGGGCCGTCGTACACTGCAAAGTAATCGCAACAATTGTTGATGTTGAATTCGTTGAAAATGGCACGTACGCGATCGCCGGCGTTTTCAGGGTAAATCACTGTTGTTTTATTTTCATATGGAAGGTAGGCGCCTGTAGCCCCACCGGAATCATAGAAATGGGCACCTCCGCAATAATCCGGCTGAGTGCAGAAGTAGAGCGGGCCCGCCCAGGTCGAGGTTCCGTCAGCACAAATCGACCGGACATAAAAATCGTAACAACTGTTTAATGCCAGCCCCTCAAACTCGGTTAGGGTGGTATTGATTATGGTACCGGTACCTGTTGGCGTCATCCCATGGGGGACCATTTCAGTCTCCCAGGACCAGGCATTGGAACTGTCTGTCCAGCCAATCCTGGCAAAATCAGTGCTTACGTAAGTAACCTCCAGATTTGTGGGTGCATTCGGGCAGGCTGGCATTGGCTCACAAATAATCGACGCATCCCATCCGTTTCCAGTTTCATATTCATTGGAGTAAAAAACAAAGGTCAGCGCGCCGGTATTGACTTCTGTGGAAACCACTGTCCCGGGAGAATTGTAATTGCCTTCGTAAAGCACAGGATACGTCTCGTCAGGTCCGTTATGGATCACCATAAAATCACTCCAGTTGTCCAGTTGGTAAGTATTGAAAACCGCCCTGATGCGATCGCCCGGGTTATCAGGATATATGGTGGTGACTTTATGCTCGTTATTCTGGTATGGGCCTGTAGCTCCGCCCGTATCATAGAAATGGCTTCCGTTGCAGTAGTCCGGCGGGGTGCAGAATTTGAATGGTCCTGACCAACCTGAGGTGCCCGCAGCACAGACAGATCTTACATAAAAATCATAACAAGTGTCGAGCGTTAGGCCGGTATACTCGACAGTTCCCGTAGTATTTGATACCCCTATTCCCGTCGGATATGCACCTGAGGGCAACAGCTCAGTTTCCCATGATATTGCCGAAGCATCGTCTTCCCAGGTGATGTTTGCTGTATGGAGGGTGAGGTTTGTTGTATGCAGGTTTGTTGGCTGGGTCGGACAAGCGGGTATTGGTTCGCATATGATGGTCGCATCCCATCCTGAAGCTACCTGATAGTCGCTGGAATTGAAAAGGAACGTCAGCGCACCCTCCGGATGTGAGGACGCGAACGACGGCGGCATCTCATCAAAATAACTGTAGTACAAAATGGGTGAACTTGTATCGGGCCCATCGAATACAATAAAATAACCGCAGCATTCCCCTAAGTCAAAGCTGTTGAAAATGGCCCGGATACGCTCACCGGTTTGGTCAGGACGAATGATTGTCACGTTATTTTCTCCGATCTGGAAATTCCCTGACGGCCCGCCGCTGTCGTAGAAATGCGTTCCGGCGCAGTAGTCAGGTTGTGTGCAGAAATCGAACGGGCCTGCCCAGGCTGCATCCCCCAATTCACAGAGGTTGCGCACATAAAATTTATAACAGGTCGATGCGGTAAGGCCTGTGATGGTATATGGATTTGAATTTACGATGGTACCGGATCCCGTCGGACTTGCGTTTGCTGCCACAACTTCGACCTCCCAGCTTGCGGCACCCGAAGCATCCACCCATCCAATTTGTGATGTAGCGCTGGCTGCTGATACAAGCGTAATCCCGGAAGGGATGCTGCAGATGGTTGAAAAAGAAGCTGCCACGCTGAAACTTCCCGTACCGCAGGAATTTTTTCCGCGCACGCGCCAGAAATAAAGGTGTCCGTTGGCCAGACCTTGCGCAGTGTAGGTATTTGTTGCAACAGACTGTGTTTGCACAATGTTGGCAAACGAAGCGTCTTCGGCAATTTGTATTTCATACGCCTGCGCGTTCAGATCTGCATTCCAGCTAAATGATGCCGGTAGGGGATAGCCCATCGTACCGTTGACGGGCGCCAAAATCGTGAGTGGCTGGAACGTATCGGATAAAATCTGGAGTGCCACCGGAATTTCATAGGAATCATTAGCCGAGATCCCACTGATTGTGAACGGATAGACGCCCGGCACCAGTGAGTTGATGTTGCTCAGCGTAACCTCAAAATCTCCCGATGCCGTCATGGTTTCCGCGGTGAAAGCGGCTGAGATTCCTGCAGGGAGGTTTAATGCTGACAGCGTCACTACATCGCTGAAGCCCGATTTGGTATGGAGGTTGAAAGCGTATGTACTGCTGCTGTTGTCGTCACATTCAAACTTAACGTTGTCAGTCGACGTGATCCAGAAATCCTTCGCAGTGGTTCCCGAAATAATCAGGCTGTATTGCTGCTGGTTGTTGACCAAAGTACCTTTATGGGTGACGCGGATGGTGTAACTTCCTGACGGATTCGGGATTTCAATTTTCTCCACGTTATCCACCACGTTATCACCCTTTGTTGCCGCGGCCGCGGGCGATGCGGGGTTTAACTTCCAGGGCCTGTAGGTGTCGTTGCTCTGCAAGATGGTGATGTCGAGGTCGTTCACGAGCGCCGGTGTCGGATCATCGATGGCCTGCGAATGGATTATACCCTGCGGATCGGTCCAGCAGATTGTGGCCAGCAACGGCTCATCACCAAGCGCGTTCACCCCGATAGTATAGGTCTCGCCCTGTAACAAGGTGTTTTCCTGGATGTAAGTCTGGAAATCTCTTTTGGTAATGATATTCGCCGCCTTTTCTGCATTGATAAGACCCCAGCCAAAACTATAATCGGGTCCGGGTGTCAGCCCCGCTTCATCAGCACTATGAATCATGAGGCCTCGTAGCGTAGCCGCCCTCATGAATACATTGTTTTTCTGATGGTAATATTGTTGCAGAAGCAGCAAGGTGCCGTTTACGCTGGGTGACGCCATAGAGGTACCCGAAAGATAATCGTAGCTGGTGTCCGAATCGTCTACTGCTGAGAAAGTGTTTACGCCCTTAGCCGAAATGTCCGGTTTAATCCTACCATCATCAGTGGGTCCCCAACTGCTGAAGTCGGACATCACTACCGAACTTTCATCGTCATATTGCAGGACTTCCTCCACAGCGGCGACCACAATCGAGTTTTTGCTGAGCGCGTGCGTTGTAAGCAAATCGTAGCCATTTTTGTCCAGGTTAAAATTTCCCCTGCTGTTTCCGGCTGCGCACACAAACTGATAATACGGTGCATTGAACATGATGTCATCGAAAGCCTGCGCTTCTTCGTCATATTTCCCGTATTCGAAATCCTCCACATAGTACGGGTTACGGCCATAGGAATGGTTCGACAGCAGCAAACCGCCGGCTGCCGCCGCGGCCACTTCAGAGATATCGTCATTCCAGTCGTAGGAGTCGGCATGGGCTTTATAAGCCATCCCGGTTGCTGCCCCATTTTGGACGAGATTGGTCCCCATGATGGTGCCTGCGACGTGGGTTGAATGGTAATGCGTATCCAAAGTCCCGTCCTCCACCGAAACACGTCCGCTAAAAAGTTGATGGGTTTCCCGCGCTCCTGCAGCATCCCACACGCCGGAAATCATGTTTTCACCGTTGATGTTGAGTCCGAGGCTTCCACCGCTGTAGAGCTTGTTGGCGCGCGAGGTGATTCCGGCTCCTTCATTAAATGTCATATAATACACCGGCCTGAGTTGCGCGGTGACACCGACCAGTTCGGAAAATGTTTTGTCTTTACTGATTTTCAATGGCCATTGATACAATTTGGCAAGCATCCGTGCTTTGTTTCGGTTTTCTTCAAATTGCTTGTGAAATCTGGCTGATGCTGCTTTTAATTTTGATACATCAGTGTGGCGGATGATGTCTTGTTTGTCTTTTGCGGTCTGGGAGAAAGACCAAATGGGAATCAGGAGCAGGACTAATAATTTCTTCATAACTGGGAAAGGTAGTGACGCAAAGTGTTGGTTTTGTTGTTGGTAAAGGTATCGGTTTCCAAATTTATAATAATTTTAACAATACGCAAATAAATTCATAAATCGCGTATTTTTTTTCGACAAAGCACAAAAAAACCCGCCATGTGAACTGGCAGGTTAATTTGATATTTGGGGAACAGTTAGTTTACAATGACCTTCCTTGTTGCCGTCTGGTTCTCAGAAGTCATCCTGAGCAGGTAAAATCCTGAGGGTAGTCCGTTGAGCGTATAACTGTGATTGTCCATCGCGGGCTTTGTAATTCTCTGTACCAGCTGCCCATTAAGGTTTATGAGTTCAATTTCATCCAAAACGACATCCCCATCGATATTGATTTTGTGGTCATTCGACGGATTCGGATACACCACCAGCTGTTCAAGGGAATGGTTTTCAATACCCAGCGGAATGGACGGCCAGCGGTTTTCGGCAGCAGGGCCGCCCCAGATCACCGTTGCGATATAAGGATTGTCGATAAACGGATTGCGGTTTCCCTGCCCGTAAGTGTTGCTCGCGTTGCCCAGGTAGGTGTTTCTCTGGTCTTCAACGGCAGACACCGGGTCTTCGGCATTCCATTGCAGGAAAAGCTGGATCATATTGGCGTCGGTGGCCAGTGTATTGCCAACACCGACATTTTTCGGCAGGCATTGGTCGTCATAACGCAGGTACATATACATCATCATTCGGGCTATATCGCCTTTCCAGTTATCGCCGGGATACCATCCGCCGGTCACTGCGCCCGAGTTCCCGCTTCCTGCGGCAAATTTCTTGCTCGCGCGGCTCCCGTTGCGTTGTACATCGGCAGCGCGTAAATGGTGCGCATCTGCACCGGCACCTGACGTGCCCAGATCCGGCGTACCAATGGATTGTGCGTAGGTATGTTCGCGGTTCCATTCGCCCACTGCACCACCGTTTGAATTTTTACTTCTCGAAAGGTCATTGGTTACATCACTGTCGCTGCCATTTTCCCAACCATAAATCAGGAGTACGTTTGAGGAATTGTTCGGGTCCTTATCCGTTATTTTCAACGCGTTCCATATCCCGGGCGTGTAGGACAACTGCTCGGTGTGTGTCGTGATGATTTTCGTAGCCAAAGCATTTTTGAGTGCCACGCCGGTAAGGGTCCAGTTAAATCCATTATAATACGGTGCGGGACTTCCCGCCTGGGCAATGCTTAACAGTGTGAAAAACAATGCGGTAAACGATAATATTTTCTTCATATTTAAAAAATTCAGCCAGCAAATGTATATGCTTTATTTGGATTGGTGAAATTTTTACGGCTGATTGTGAAAAAACTGCGGCCTACTCGGTCGTGTATATAAAAAAAGCCCCAAAAGATTGGGACTTTACTTATTAATCTCAGCTGAGGGACCTATGCCAGGTGTTCAAGCGTAATTTTGTTCCGTACTAATTCACCACAATTTTCTTTACCGAAAATTGTTCCGCAGCCGCCACTTTAAGGAAGTAAAGTCCCTGCGGCAGGTCCGATAACGTATATACATTGTTTACAGTGACCGGATTGTCAATCCGCCGGATCAGCTGTCCGTTGATATTCGTCAACTCAATCCGGTTCAAAGACCTGTCCGATTGTATATTGACCTGATGGTTGGCAGACGGATTCGGATATACCGAGACGTTGACGATGTCATTTTCGGATCTACCCAACGGCGCACCCCAAATCATCGCCACATAATTGTTATTGTCAACGAATGGATTCCGGTTGCCCTGATAATCGTATACGTCATTATTGCGGTCGATTTCCTTTTGGCTTACAGGATCCTGTATATTCCACGTCAGCAGGATATTCAGGAACGGCTGCGCAATGACCGTTCCGGAGTTGTTTGGTGTAAACATCGCATAATTGTTCCAGCCTGCGATAACATCCTGATATCGGGTGACAAAATAGAAATATATCCGTGCGATATCGCCCTTGAATTCATCGATGGGCTCGAAAACCGTTCCGGTGTAACCCGCCGAGTAACCCGAATTTACGTTTGCCCCCAGTTTAGAGCCATTTGTCGTGGGATTCGTGATACCATTTTGCGAAACCAAAGTACCCGCAACGCCGAACGGGAAATTGCTCCTGAAGTTATTCACCCTGCCGTCAGTCGGAAGCAAATGATGTGCATCGCCGCGCATGGGTGGAGCCTGGCTGAAAACCGACTGCGGAATGACGTGTTCGGGGTTGTAGCAATCGCCTTCGCTGTTGTAATTCCCGCAAATGTCACCGGGCTGGTCAGGCTGATAATTGTAGGCGTCTGTGGCATTCGGTTTTTCCGAATACGGATCCAGGATCGTGTTGTCATCTTCATAATAGATGTCGATGTCGTGCGCAGTGAAAAAATTATCAATGGCGTTGTATCCCTGGTCGTCGTGGTTCTTGATGATGTTGTGGAGCTGCGTTTTGAGGGTCAGTCCTGTCCCGGTAGCCGAGTTGTAGTATCCGGCCGGTATCTGCGCCACCGCAATAAAACCCAACAGCAGCGCAAACGGAGTGTATAATTTTTTCATAGGATTTATTTTCGTTCCAACAGCGCCATATAGAAGCCGTCAAAGCCGGATTCTGATGCGAGGATCTTTTCTTCTTTCACAAAGGTAAAGTTTTTACCGTTTTCGGTGGTAAGGAAGTGCTGTATTTGTTCCTGATTTTCAGAGGGTAACACCGAACAGGTGGCGTAGACCAATTTACCTCCCGGCTTCACGATACGGCTGTAGCTTTCCAGTACCTCGGATTGTACCTTGCGGATGTTGTCGATAAATTCCGGCTGCAGTTTCCACTTGGCATCGGGGTTGCGTTTCAGTACGCCGAGTCCGCTGCAGGGCGCATCAATCAATACCCGATCGGCTTTCTCCTGCAATTTTTTAATGACTTTGGTTGAGTCAATGATTTTATACTCGATATTGAACGCGCCGTTCCTTTTGGCACGCAGTTTTAGCTGTTTGAGCTTACTCTCGTATAAGTCCATCGCAATCAGCTGTCCCTTATTTTCCATCAGCGAAGCCAGGTGCAGCGTTTTTCCGCCCGCACCGGCACAGGTGTCTACAACGCGCATTCCCGGTTTGACATCGAGGAAAGCGGCCACAAGCTGCGAACTCGCATCCTGTACTTCGAACAGGCCTTCTTTGAAGGCATCGGTCAGGAAAACGTTCGCGCGTTCCTTCAACACCAGAGCGTCAGGCTGGTTTTTCAGGAATTCCGTTTCAATATTGAGGTCCATTAAGATCGCGCGCAGCTTCTCTTTGGTAGTTTTCAATGTGTTGACACGCAAAATTACCTTTGCCGGCTGATTTTGTGCTGCGATTTCCTCGGTCCATTTTTGTTCGCCGAGCTCTTTTATACCGAGCTCATCCATCCAATCGGGAATCGACTCGCGGAATGTGCGTATTTTTGACAATTCGTCGAAACGGCCCTTGATTTTTCGTTCGGGTGTACCTTCGAGCTGTCTCCAGTCGGGAATCGGATAGCCGCGCAATACGGCCCATACTGCAAATACGCGCCACAGGTCATCGCGGTCGAAAGGTTCTTTCACATTTGCGATTTCGGCATACAATCTTTTCCAACGGACAATTTCATAAATGGTTTCTGCCACAAATTTACGGTCGTGGCTTCCCCAGCGTTTGTCTTTTTTCAGCGCCCTTGCCACCACCTTGTCAGCATATTCGCCTTCATTGAAGATTGCGTTCAGTGAATCAATCGTGGTGTAAACTAAGTTCCTGTGTAATCTCATTTTTTCAAATTCAAGGCTGCAAAGGTAGTTCTTTTGCGCTAAGGTTTACATTTTAAGCGATGACTGAAGCCAACTTTACAAGCCAAAACAACTCAATCGTGCTTCCCGTCATAGTATATATGCCATTTTCCCTGTACCTTCATGACCTGTTCAATCACATCGCGGACTGCGCCCTTGCCGCCGTCTTTATGGGAAATGTACCTGGCGATTTCGCGGATTTCCGGACTGGAATCCTTCGGACAGGCAGGAAGACCTACGAGCTGCATCACGTGGTAGTCGGGGATGTCGTCGCCCATGTACAACACCTGTTCCGAATTGATGTTGTGCAAAGCCGTATATTCCCTGAACGTATCGGTTTTGCTTGGGCAGGCAAGGTAAATGTCAGTAATGCCGAGGTTCTGCAGCCTGATCCTGACCCCTTCGCTGCTGCCACCGGAAATGATCGCAACGTGGTATCCCGATTCGACGGCGGCCTTCATCGCGAAACCATCGCGGATGTTCATCGTACGCAACATTTCGCCATTCTGGGTGACGTGTACCGTGCTGTCGGTCAATACGCCGTCAACATCAAATATGAACGTCGTGATTGCATTCATGATTTCTTTATAACTTTTTGCCATGGTTCTGTATTGATTCGGTTAGGATATGGTAAATGTCTTTTTTATAGTCAGATAAAAAGGCCTCGTGCGCGGCTATGGTCTTAAGGTCATTGCGTTTAGCAGGCCCCGTCTGTGCCTCATCGGGTGAGAGCTGCATCACTTTTGCAGCGGTTTCGGCAATCAGGGGCTTCAGTATTTCAAACGGCATCTGGTGCTCACGGCAGATTTCGTCGGCGATGCCATACAGGTGGTTCGTGAAATTATTGGCGAAAACCGCGGCAACGTGCAGCGCTTTCCGCTGGGCGGAATTGATTGCGTAAGTTTTATCAGAAATCGCCCTGGCAGTACGTTCCAGCAGCTGAAAATCCGCAGGAAACTGCGCTTCGAGGCAGATAGGGATGTCCAGGAAGTTGACCGCTTTGGTTTTGCTGAAAGTCTGCAACGGGTAAAAAACGGCTTTCCGATTGTTTTCGTGCAGGATTTCCAGGGGCATCGTACCCGAGGTATGCGCCACCAAACGGTTTTTAAAAGGGAGTGCCTCCGAAATCTGGGCAACGGCGCCATCGGTTACGGCGATGATGTACAGGTCGGCATCCTGCAGTAAATCCAGGTCGTGCACGAGCGAGGCATTTTCAGGCAATGTAAAATCGACGCTATTCCTGCGTGAGAAAACCTCCACCAACTGCACCGCGTCACTTTTGGCGAAAGCCGAAACCAAATGGCCGGCCACATTGCCCGACCCAATAATACTGACATTAATCATGGCGCAAAATTATTCAAATCGGCGCAATTACACTGCATCGGTCAGGAAACTTTCAATATTTACGGCTTTTTCAAGAATGCGGTGTACGGGGCATTTTCCGGCAAAATATTTCAGCCGCTGCCGCTGCGCATCGTCAAGATTGCCCGTGAGCGTAATGTGCTTGATCATCGTAGCCGTATTTTCCTTCATATCGTGCTCATAGGAAATTTCAACATGGGCGGCAGCAAGATCCCACGCCTTACGTTGGGCATACATCTGCATGGTAATCAGGCTGCAGGAAGCCAGTGAGGAAGCCAGCAGCTCGCCCGGGTTCATGCCTTGATTGCCGCCGCCTTTTTCAGTGGGCTCATCGGCGATGATTGTATGGGAACCCTTGATTTCAGTGATGTAGTTCGTCTTGCCAATATGGGCTGAAATTTTAACCATGGTTTGATTTTTTTCATAAATGTACGACAAACCAAATAAAAAAGCCCCCATATGGAGGCTTTACGAAGCGTCAATATTGTTGTTCCTTCGGGGACGCGTTACTGCTTGATGATTTTCTGCGTATGCTTCACCGACGTCTGCTTATCGGTAATTATTGCAAAATAGAGTCCTGCCGGCTGGTCTTGAATGTTTAAAGTAACGGTTTCGCTCATGGCAGCAATTTTTTGTACCGCAACGCTTTGGCCGAGCGCATTGTTAATCGAGATTTCAGAGCCGTCACTGAATCCTTCTGAAGCAATGGAAAATGCGCCTGACGTGGGGTTCGGCGCGATGCTGAACGTTCGTTCCGCAGGATTTTCAATGCCCAGCGGTGTCGTATTCTTGACAATCCCGAGGCTGTTCTCTGCAAAGACGGTTTGCACGATAGGGTAGAAGGGTTCTACGTTAAACCAGATGTAATCGGTGACGCCATCGGTGACGACTTTCTGTCGGATGACATTGTTTAGCGTACCGAAAGGCATGATTACTGTGCCATAGGCGTCGTAGGTCGCCACAACATTTTTCTCGACCATATCGTCGGTGGACTTATACGTGTCAGTGTAAGAATCGTTCAGGTTATAAGGAAAGACCATAAACGTACGCGGATCCGGATTGTAGTTGTCGCCTGCAGTCCCATTCCAGGCAATAGACAGGATCTCATACTTGGATGGCGTGATGGTGTGGTAATAATACCGCCCTGTCTGCCCGAAAATCCCGTCATATTTGTAACAGTAGTTTGCCGTCGGAAACGTGGCAGCATAAGGCGTAGCGGATACCGGAAGGGTGACGTCCGTGCCTAAATACATCAGGTCGAGGCTGGAAAAATCCCAGACCTGTTCAATACCGGCTTCGCCTACGTCCAGGCCGTCCGCAGGTGCATAATAGAACTCGGATTCAAAATTGGTCGTGTTGACGTTTGACCGTGTGATCTGAGGTTGTGCCAGCGCAGTGTGGCAAAGCATGGTGGCGGCTGCCACAACAAAGTGTAGTTGTTTCATTTGATGTTCGTTTTTTGATTCCCTACAGCCAAACGGCCTTCGGGTTGGGTTATGATGATTTTCTCTGAAGTTTTTTGAAATGGGACTTCTCCATTGTGATCCAAGGTTGATCAGGCCTTAGTTTCGCTTATATAATTTATTGACGGCTTCAATTTTATTCTGCACCTGCAACTTCGCATAAATATGATTCAGGTGCCTTTTTACTGTGCTCATCGCGATATTCAGCTGGTCGGCGATTTCCTTGTACAGGAACCCTTTGCTGAGCAGTTCGAGCACTTCCTGCTCGCGTTTCGAAAGCAGTTCGCTCACATGCACCTCCGGGACCGTCTTGTTGAATGTATTGAGTACTTTGCGTGCAATTTTCGGGGTCATCGGGCTGCCGCCTTCGTAGAGTTCTACGAGCGACCCGATGATTTTTTCCGGTGCCGTATTCTTCAGGATGTATCCGCTCGATCCGGCCTTCAGCGCGTCAAAAACCTGGTCGCTGTCCTCATGGATGGTGAACATGATGAACAGCATCTCAGGGAATAACGGCTTGACTTCGGCGACACATTCAATACCGCTTTTTCCGGGCAGGTTAATGTCGGTCAACACAATATGCGGCCTGAGCAGCGGCAATTCGATGATCGCTTCTTCAGCGTTGGCGAAACTCCCGAGCAGGCTGAAACGCTCGTCACTTTCAATAATGCTTTGCAATCCTTTCTGGATATCAGGAATATCTTCAATGATGCAAATGGTTATCATGTTTCGAAATTTGACGGTGCAAAGGAACGCCGGTGGTTTTAAGATTACAATGGTACAAACGGTTGATTTTTGGAATCCTTCTGCAAAGGGATAACGAAACGTATTTCGCACCCTTCGCCCGATAATATTTCCATCCGCCCACGCATTTTAGCGATGCGGACACGCATGTTTTTGAGTCCGTTGCCTGATGTGGGCTGCAGTTTGTTTTCGGGAATCCCGCAGCCGTCGTCCTTAATGGTGATGTTCAGGCCGTCAGCGTATCCGATGCTGAGCCAGACCGTTCCGGCGCCGGAATGCTTAACGATGTTATGGCAGCACTCTTTGACCAAAAGGAATATGTTACGGCGGTCATTTCCGCTAATGGTCATCTCATCGAGAAAATCCTTGATGGCGGTGCGCAACGTGACGTTGTTGGTTTCAAAATAATCTGCGGCGAAGGCCCGGATGTAGCTGGCCAGGTCACCGAGGGTATTGTTTTCCTCTTTCATCACCCAAATCAGTTCGCCCATGTTTTTTACAAGTTCGGCGGCGGTGTTTTTAATCTTGACGAGGTTTTCCTGGGTGTCATTCCTGACGGCCATCTGACTCAGGTATGTAATCTTGGTCAGGCCGCTGCCGAGGTCATCGTGCATGTCGGCGGCGATGCGGCTGCGTTCGTTTTCAAGTTCTGCCTGCTTTTCAATCAGCTTGTTGGCTTCTTCGAGTAAAGATAAATTGAGGCTTTCGTGCTGTTTTTTATTGCGGTACCCGATGGCAAAAGAGAAAAAGATAATATCGATAAAACTACCGATCATCAGCCATTCCAATGGGTAAATGAGCATATCGGTCGTCGGATCCAGGTTGGTGATAAAGCTCGTCAACCCACAGACCATGTACGCCGAGCATCCGTAAAGGATGATTTGCTGGAACCTGATTTCCCTTAATTTAAAGCTTTGGTAAAGCATGATGCCGGTGATAGCAAAGATGAAAATGCGTATGGCCACGAACGGGATGGTATAGTCATCGAGCGGGAAGTATACCTTCGACATTGTAAACAGCGCGGCGTACAACAGCAAGACACCGCCAATGGGTTTCCAGAAGCGGAACAGGTACGGAACCTTAGTCCCGGAAAGCCAGATCGCGTGGATGATAAAATTGAAATAAGAGGTGAGGTACACAATCTGTATGGCTTCCTTGTATGCGTACAGCATATAATTTTCGGCTTCGATGCCAAATGCGTAGGCGTACAGGCCTGTTTTGGCATAAAGGAAAATCCCTGTAAAGAACAGGTAAATGAGGTAGTGGAGCAAAAAACGGTCCTTACTGAAAAAGTACAGTGCCGTATGGTGGATGAACGCCAGCACCGCGGCACCCAGGATGAAGAGGCTCATGACAAATTCAATGCGTATGTCGTGCATTTTGTGGTTTTTGGTGCCGTAAAAATAAAAAATTAAGCGTTAAGAATCGTTATCGCGGGATAATGCACGGGCAGCGCATATTTCTTACGTCTTGCATATTAATTCAGAATTCTATTGCGTACTTTTGTGCGACTTTTTTATGCAATAAATTTTCCAAAATAATGGATCAGAAAATACTTTCCCGCCTGGCTTCTTTTTTCTTTTCAACACGTTTAATGGCCGTACTTTTCCTGACTTATGCCGCGGCGATGGCCACAGGCACTTTCATAGAGAACGACTACAACACCGCAACGGCACGCATCCTGATTTACAATACGTGGTGGTTTGAAATGATTCACCTGCTTTTTTTTGTGAATTTCCTTGGAAATATCAAGCGATACCAACTTTGGAAAAAAGAAAAATGGGCCACCCTGACCCTGCACCTCGCGTTTATTTTTATCCTGATCGGTGCCGGAATTACAAGATATATCAGTTATGAAGGCATGATGCTGATCCGCGAAGGCGCAAAAACCAACGAATTTTATTCCGAAAAGAATTACCTCACCGTGACCGTGGACGGGCAGTACAAAGGAGGGCTCAAGCGGAAGATTAAGCAAAAGGAACTGCTGATGTCCCCGGTAACAAACAACAATTTTACGATTACCGATCAGTTTGCCGAGATTCCATATGAAGTGAAGTACGTCAGATACATCATGAACGCCAAACCTGAGATCAGGAAGGACGAAAAAGGTGTCCTGTACCTGAAAATGGTTGAGGCCGGCGGTGGCACGCGGCATGAGCATTTCTTAAAGGAGGGACAACTCGAAGAGATCCACAACCTGCTCTTTGCGTTCAATAAACCGACGCCCGGTGCCATTAATATCAGCGGCGATGCTTCCAACCTCACGATCCGCACGCCGTTTGAAGGGAATTTCATGCGTATGGCCGATAAGATGCAAGGGAAAGTCGTCAAGGATTCCGCCCAGAACCTGATGCTGCGCTCACTCTACAATGTCGGTGGAAGCCAGTTCGTATTTCCCGAACCCGCCATTAAGGGCGTTGAGGATTACGTATCAAATAACAATTACAAGGACAAGGAAACCGATGACGTATTGGTTGTAAAGATTGTCGCGGAGGGCAAGGAGAAAGAAGTCGCGTTGATGAGCGGTATCACCGATCCGGGCAAGACGAAAACATTCAATTCCGGCAACCTTGATTTTACGCTGTCATTCGGGAATAAGATTTACAACACGCCTTTTTTTGTGAAGCTCAACGATTTTGTGGCTGAAAAATATCCGGGAACCGAGAAGAGCTATTCGTCATTTGAAAGTAAGGTGACCGTGCTGGACACCCTTGAGGGAAACAACGAAAAATTTGATGCACGCATTTTCATGAACAATGTATTGGATTACAAAGGATTCCGTTTCTTCCAGGCTTCGTATGACCCTGATGAGATGGGCACGCGGCTTTCCGTCAATCACGATTTCTGGGGAACCACGATTACGTATGTCGGTTACTTCCTGTTGTTTTTCGGATTGATGGCAATTATGTTTACGAAGCATTCGCGCTTTGCCGACCTCAAGCGGAAACTGGAAAAAGTAAAACAGAAAAAAGCAGGTCTGATGGCGGTATTGCTGTTACTTTCGGGTTTCGGCGCGGCGGCGCAACACGAGATGAAAGCGCCAACTCAGCAGGAAATCAACGCCATTCTGACGAAATATAAAGTCAGCGGGACGCACGCAGCAAAATTCGGCCGCATTATCGTGCAGGATGTCGGCGGCAGGATGAAGCCCGTGAACACTTTTTCATCAGAATTGCTGCGCAAAGTGAGCCATTCCGATACGTATAACGACATGAACGCGGACCAGGTATTCCTTTCGATGACACAGTTCCCGAAACTTTGGTACGAGGTGCCGATTATCTACATCAATCCAGGGAATGACAGTATCCGTAAGATCATCGGTATCCCTTCCAAACAGAAATTCGCAAGATTTATCAATTTCTTTGATAAAATGGGGAACTACAAACTGTCGCCGTTTTTGGATAAAGCCTACGGTGCGGTAAATCCGACCAATTTCGAGAAGGATTTTGTGGAAACCGACAAGAAAATGAACCTGATGAATTCAGCATTGTCCGGGACCATTCTGAGGATTTTCCCGATTCCGGGAGACAAGAATAACAAATGGATTTCCTCAGCGGAACTGGATACGGCGCCGATTAAAGGCATGGATTCTATATTTACCAGGCAGATTGTACCGATTTACCTGAATTCCCTTTCCGTGGCTGCCCTGAACAAAAAATACAAGGAACCGGATTTTTATCTCGAGGGAATTTCCAAGTACCAAAAAAAGTACGGCGCGAAAGTGATGCCGAGCGACGATAAAATCTCATCTGAAATCCTTTATAACAAGATCAACATCTTCAGAAACCTTTTCTTTATGTATATGATGGCAGGGATTGTGATGATGATTTTTGTAATTATCCGCATTTTCAAGGAGAATAGGCTGATGCGGTTTTTGGTCAATTTCATGCATGTCGTCGTCGGATTATTGTTTGCGGCCCACACGGTTGGCCTTGTTGCGCGTTGGTACATTTCAGGGCACGCACCGTGGAGTAATGCGTACGAAGCCATTGTTTACGTCGCCTGGGCCACGATGTTCTTCGGTCTGGCGTTCGACCGGAAATCTAAACTGACCGTAGCGTCATCGGCATTCGTGACATCTATGATCCTCATGGCCGCATATGCCAACTGGGTTGATCCTGAAATCGCAAATCTGGTACCGGTACTGAACTCCTATTGGCTGATGATCCACGTTGCAGTAATTGTGGCGAGTTATGGTCCGTTTGCGCTGGGCATGGTGCTTGGATTCGTATCGCTGTTACTGATCTTTTTCACAACCGAAAAAAATAAGGAGAAAATGAAGCTCAATGTTCAGGAAATCACTTACATCAACGAAATGTCATTGACTATTGGTCTTGTGATGCTGACCATCGGAAATTTCCTGGGCGGGCAATGGGCAAATGAAAGCTGGGGTAGGTACTGGGGATGGGATCCTAAAGAAACATGGGCACTGATCAGTATTATGGTCTATGCATTTGTGATTCATGCGCGCTTTGTGCCTGCACTACGCGGCAAGTGGGTATTTAACCTGATGAGTATGTTCGCGTTCCTGTCTATTTTATTTACATATTATGGCGTGAATTTCCACCTTACCGGACTGCATTCTTATGCCAGTGGCGAAGCCAAATCACTGAGCTGGATGTGGTACAGCATGATAGTCATCGCATTCCTTGGAGCGATTACTTATGGTAAGCAGCGTAAATTCTATAAAAAATAAGAGATCTGTAAAATTACCCGCTTGTTATTTTTAACACCTGCTGTGGATTTTCCACATCGAAAGCTATTCTGTAATTTGTATTTTACCTTCAGGGAAGGGGCGGTAACTGGCCCTATGAAATAAATTTCAATCAACGTTACGGAGAACCCGTACCAATCGTTAAAGTTTTTGTTTCGTCCCCGACTGCTTTGTCAAACTATCAGGCACTAGAAAGCATCGGGAATCCTGGTTCACCAGAAACCGCATGTCATCCTACCCGGATTAACCGTAAGCGTTCTTTAACATTAGCGGATGGGGGATTGGCTTGATTAAGAACGTTTCGGCGGAACATCAAGTATTGAAGCTTCTTACAACCAATAAAAAAGGGCTCCGCTAACGGAGCCCTTTTTATTTATAGTAGTTGGCAATTTAAACTTTCATAGCACCTAGCGTGTACAACTGTTCCATTGTTGGCGTCGCACTTCCGCCTGCCGGTTCAAGTGTGATCCCGAAACCTTGTGGGGAAGCGGTGCTCTCCACAGCAAACATTTTGGCGTCGTTGGCTTTAAAGTCAGCCAATAGCCCGATGCTTGTGGGGACGAGTTGCGGACTCAGCTGCAACGACCATACCTGGTAGACTTTGCCTTCCGGAGGTTCGGGCAATCCGCTGGCGTCAACATAAACTGCCTGAGTCGACTTGTTCCAATAGATCCTCGCCTTGGCATCCGGTGCGACAGCCTGTCCGCCCAGGGGTACAATGACATTGTTTTCATCACGTACCACGGCAAGCATATTTTCCGTATTCCTGCTCTTGGCCTGCAGGGCATCCATATCGCCCTTCATTTTGGTTTTTTCGGCTTCTACAGTGACAATCTGATTGTTTGCAGATTCATTCAGATTGTAAAAATAGCATGTCCCGGCAAGTAGCAAAATTGCCGCTGCCCAGCCGATGTATGACATGGCGTTCGGGCGTTTCCTCATTTCAATGACGCCACCATGCTTTTCTATTAGCTGCCTGCGGATTTGGTTAAAATTGGCTGCAGACAAATAAGGCGACATACTGAAGGACAGGCTGATTACCGCTTTTTCAATAGACAGGATTTCATTCTTGATTTCCTGATGCTTTTGTGCCATCTCGCTGACTTCCTTCATTTCGTCCTCGGTAAGATTACCAAAAACGTAAAGTTCTAAAATTCCCGATTCAATATATGTTGTAATATCCATTTATACCTGTAAAAAGTTTCTCAAATCATTCATACAATTGCGGTTCTGCGTTTTTACCGTGCCTAACGGTATTTCGAGTTCTTCCGACGCCTCCTGCTGCGTGTAACCTTTAAAAAAGAGCAAATCGATAATCTGGATGCATTTCGGCTTTAATTTTTTGACGAATTCCCGGATGCCGATCGTATCTATACGGTTGGACAATTTATTACTGTCATCTAGCAGATGTACGAAATTATCGGCGCTCAGGTTTTTTCGGCTGTTATTAAAACCTTTGGACCGGAGTTTATCAATCGTGGTATTTCGGGCGATATTCAGGATCCAGGTAAAGAACCGGCCTTTACTCTCATTGTAGGTTTCGATGTTCTTCCAAATCTTCACAAACACTTCCTGTAACACATCTTCGGCCTCCTCGCGGTCGCGCACGAGATTGTAAATCACGCCGTAAAGATTTTTGGAGTACATGTCATAAAGCAGCGTGAACGCTCGTTCGTCTTTCTTCAAAACCAGCGGCAATAATTCTTCCTGGGTCATTTTGTAAGGATTTATGTTTCATACAAACTTATGCAAACTTTAGTAGAAAATAAAGCATTGTTTTAACAAATCGCGATTTGGCTCAACAAAAATGGCAGCCAGATTTTTTTAGCTTTCGTATTTCGCAACTTTTAACTACTTTTAGCTAAAATTTCCAAAATGAAAAAAATCACAATTTTAGCAGCCTGCCTCTTTTGTTTGTCAACTCAGGGCACGCTCGCACAACAGGCCAACATAAGCGCTCAACCTATGGATAATTCACCGAAAGCACAACCGAAGAAACTCTACGATTTCAATGCAAGGGACATCGCAGACAAGCCATTTGATTTTTCAACGCTGAAAGGCAAAAAAGTCATGATCGTAAATACGGCGTCTGAATGTGGCTTTACGCCACAATATAAGGAATTGGAAGAGTTGTACCAACGCTACAAGGACAAGAATTTCGTGATCATTGGGTTTCCGTCAAACGATTTCGGGGAGCAGGAACCGGGAAGCAACAAGGAAATCGCTGCGTTCTGCCAGAAAAATTACGGAGTTACGTTTCCGATGATGGCCAAAGTATCTGTGAACGGCCTAAATAAAAGTAAGGTTTACCAGTTCCTTACTGAAGAAAAACTGAACGGTCTTCGGAATTTTGATGTGAAATGGAATTTCCAGAAGTTCCTGATCGATGAGAATGGGAATCTTGTCAAGTCACTCGAATCTAAAGTGAGTCCGCTTGATCCGGCTATTACATCCTGGATTGACGGTGCGCAAAATACAGTCCAGAAAAAACAATAAAAAAACAAGGGTCTTCGGACCCTTTTTTATTTCAGTATCAGTTGCATCATAACGAGGTCAAGCCAGCGTCCGAATTTAAAACCGACTTCACGCAGGGTTCCCGTTACCTCAAAACCGAATTTTTCATGAAATGCAATGCTCCCGGTGTTTTCCGCATCAATACAGCCGATCATCACATGGTGGCCCTGCATGCTGGCGCGGGAGATGAGCGTTTCCAATAATAGTTTTCCGATACCACGGCCTTTGAACCCGTCCGACACATACACCGAATGCTCGACCGTGTGACGGTATGCCACCTTTACCCTGAAACTTCCGTACGTCCCGAATCCGGCAACGCGGCCGTCCACCTCGGCGACCACGACCGGATCACCGACGGAATTTTTGTCGCTGAACCATTGTTGCTGCTGTACGACCGTGCGTGCGTCATAATCATAGATCGCCGTTGTATGGAGTATGGCGTGATTGACAATCTCCAGTATCGCCGTAATGTCATTTTCTGTTGCATTGCGAACGGTTATCGCCATATCAGTTGATGTTTAATTCCTTAAAAAGGGCATCGGCCTCCTGCGAATTCCAGCCGAGGTTTCTCGTGAGTTCTTTCGCTTTTCGGGCGTAAGTGATGGCATTACTGCGGTCATTGACTTTTAGGTATAACTTCGACAGGATAATATTTCCATCATACGAGTCCATCAATTCCAATGCATGTTTCACCCATTTTATCGCGTAAGAAAGACGCTCGGTGTCCGCAAGATGCTGTAAGTAAGTGTTGGCAATTTCCTTGATGATTTTCTGGTTTCCCCACACATATTTTTCAACACCCTCTTCAGCCGCCTTTCGGTAAGCTGCCCAATTATTGGTGTGTTCCGCAAGCATGAGATCATATGAAAAGACCAAAGAATCGGCCTTCTGCAACCGCATCGACTTTACAATCTGCCGCTTCGATTTGTAGCCGAGACTATCCAGACTGGCAACGTAAGGTTCGAGCAATTCAGTGACGATGTTTCCGATTTTGCGTTGTACACGCGCCGGCGATGCAACCGCCGCAAACTGCTCCTGATGGCTGAGGACATACTGGAATTCGCGTGAGTTGATGTCTGTCACCGCATTGGCAATAATCCGCCAGTTGATGGTACTGGGCAACTGACTGTCGGACTGCGTTGCCAAATACTTGTGTGCTGCGGGTGAAAGCGCCTTGCGATCGCTTCCTTTACGCAGCGTAATCAGGTATGCAAGGCATTTTTCGGCATTAGACGGATCGGCGTCGAAAGCAGCTTTCAGGTACGGAAGTTGTTTTTCCGGAACCATGGCGTTTGCGGCCTCAGCGAGTAAATCATCCACTTTAAATTCTCCGTTCAGGCTGTATAGCAGCGTGCCCTGTTCATCGATGAAAAGCAGTCCGGGAAATGCCTTTACGCCAAATTTCTTACGCAATTCCGGCCCTTCGCCTTGTTCCCCATCAACCAACACATTGATAAAATGGCTGTTGAAGTATGCGCCTATTTTCGGATCAGTAAAAACCTGCTGCCGCATTTTCTCGCAGTGCGGGCACCAGGTGGCATAAATCATGTAAAAAACCGGTTTGCGCGCCGTCCTGGATTTTGCAATGGCCTGCTCGAAACCGATTTCCTCAAATTGCACGCCGTTTTGCGCCATGGCAGCATGGGCAAAAAATAAAATGAGCAGATACTTTAAGAGTGTGTTCATAATCCGTAATCAGAACGACAAATTTAAACAAAAAAGTTTCCCGAATGATGGCAGCCATGACCGCTTTAACGGTAAATTATCCGTAAATTTGCAGGGTAAAAATTGCCAGATGACCTTTCCTAAAATCCCTTTGGCGCAAAGCATAATCGAAATTTGTGCGCAGCAAGGAATACAACACATCGTGATTTCTCCCGGATCCAGAAATGCGCCGCTGACCATCGGTTTTGCCAGCCAGCCAAGATTTCGCTGTTACAGCATCGCCGACGAGCGCTGTGCGGCATTCTTCGCTCTGGGCATCGCACAGCAACTGCATGAGCCTGTGGTTTTGGTCTGTACTTCAGGGTCGGCATTGCTCAATTATTACCCGGCTTTTGCCGAGGCGTTTTACAGCCAGATTCCTTTGGTCGTAATTTCTGCCGACAGGCCAACAGATAAAATCGACATCGGTGACGGGCAAACCATCCGCCAGCAAAACGTGTATGCGAACCATTCGCTGTACAACGCCAATCTCAGCGAAAGCGCTTCCGCAGAAAATGACGCCGAAATCAATACAGCGATCGGGATCAGCCGCGTGAAAAAGGGTCCGGTACACATCAATGCGCCTTTTGAAGAACCATTGTACGAAACGCAGGAAGGGATTTCGGTGACGCCTGCCATTGCCGAAATGAACGTGACAGCTGCCCAAAACCCGAATCTTGCCAATTTTGCCGGAATCTGGAACGGCGCCAGAAAGAAACTGTTGCTCGTCGGCGTGAATGAACCGGGAGTCGTCAGCGATGCCGTTGTGGGCCAAATTGCCGCGGATCCGTCAATGATGGTCATGACGGAAACCACATCAAACCTGCACCATCCGTCATTCATCAACAATATCGACACGATCATCACGCCTTTTACAGAGGAAGAATTTGGCGCGCTGCAACCCGATTTGCTGATCACTTTCGGCGGCATGGTGGTATCAAAACGCATTAAGGCGTTCCTGCGTAAATACAGACCCAAAAACCATTGGCATATCGATCCGCTGCGTGCGTACGACACCTTCGGTGCGTTAACGAAACATTTCGAAATGCCGGTCAATGACTTTTTCGGACAATTGGCGCCATCGGTTGCGCACAGCGTCAGCGATTATCGTGAACTGGGCCAGGGGATAAAAGACTTGCGCGCCCGCCGCCACGAAGAATATCTGCGTAAAATGCCGTTTTGTGATTTTAAGGTTTTCGCTGCCGTGATGCCTGCCCTGCGCAGGGAGTCGCAACTTCAGATCAGCAACAGTGCGGCAATCCGGTATGCGCAACTCATCGAGATTGACCCGACCATCGAGGTGTTCTGTAACCGGGGTACGAGCGGTATAGACGGCAGCACGTCAACGGCGATAGGTGCGGCGCTGGCTTCAGGAAAACAGACTACGCTGATTACCGGCGACATCGGGTTTTTATACGACAGCAACGCACTGTGGAACAGCTACATCCCGAAGAATTTTAAGATCATCCTGGTCAACAACGGCGGCGGTGGCATTTTCAGGATCCTGCCCGGGCATCAGGAAACACCCGTGTTCAATACGTATTTCGAAACCGGTCATACGCTGACCGCGGAGCATCTGGCGAAAATGTTCGGATTGAATTATCTGAGCGCCAATGATGAAAACACTTTGGAAGTCGGGCTTTCAGCTTTGTTTGCCTCAGATGAGCGGCCCGCCATCCTCGAAGTGTTTACGCCAACTTCGGTAAACGACGGCGTATTGTTGCAGTATTTCCGCGAACTTATCTGAGTTTTTTGCCTTCAGCGCTTGCCGAAATGATCTTTTCCAGGCGTGCCAACCGCGTTTTTTCCTGCTTGCCTGCCATGAGCCAATGGATGATGGCTTTTTTGTACGATGGCGCTTGTTTCTCAAAAAATTCCCAGGCCTTTTGATTGGCTTTAAAGCCATTTTCGAGTGTTTCGTCGAGTTGTTGTAACGGCTTTTCAAATCCGTAAATTCCGATTTTCCCGGGCTTCCGCAGATTGTAGGCGGCCATTCCTGCTTCGTGCATGAGTCCTTCGGAAATCAGTTTCTCGACTTTTCTGATATTGACATTACTCCAGATGCTGTTTGCCTTTCGCGGCGTGAACCGCCTGGTATAGGATTGTTCATCCACAGGCTTCAGGTGTCCGTCAATCCACCCGAAACTGAGTGCTTGGTCAACGGAGTCCGGCCAGTTCATGCTCGGTTTGCCGCTTCCGGTTTTATAGAACAAAACGATTGCTTCGGTGCATTTGTCGTGGTTTTCCTCAAGCCACTTTCTGAAATCGGATGCTTTCTCGAAAAATAACGGTCTCACGGGTTCATTTTGGTTTTGATAAAAATAGTGATTTAAACCAAAGCAACTTCGTAACTTCGCAATCTGATTTTACCATGATGATCGAGATAGGAAAATACAACACACTTCAAATCTTAAGGAGCACCAAAGTGGGCTTGTTTTTAGGCGAAAATGCTGACGCCGAAGGCATACTGCTCCCGAACAAGTACGTGCCTGAACAATACGAAATAGGGGACATGATAGCGGTTTTTGTATACCTTGACCATGAGCAGCGCCCTGTTGCGACCACATTGGAGCCCTATATTACGCTTCATGAGTTTGCCTTGTTGCGTGTCAGTTATGTCAATAAAACCGGCGCATTCCTCGATTGGGGGTTGGAGAAGGACATCCTGGTGCCGTTCAGGGAGCAGGCCCGCCCGATGGAAAAAGGGAAACGCTATCTCGTACACTTGTACCTCGACGACAAAACCAACCGACTGGTAGCGTCAAGTAAAATCAATCAATTCCTGAGCAATGAAACCCTTACAGTTGCCGTGGGCGATGAAGTGAACCTGATTGTATCGCACATTACTGATCTTGGCATCAATGTCATCATCAATGAAAAACATAAGGGGCTGCTGTATAAGAACGAGGTTTTTGAAGAAGGGGTGCGTACCGGCGATCATGCAATCGGATACATCAAATTAATACGTCCTGATAACAAAATCGACGTGTCACTGGAGAAACCCGGTTATGAGAAAATCGAGTCGAACGCGCAGAAAATCCTTGACGAACTCAAAGCGAGCCGAGGCGGTTTCCTGCGATTGAATGACAGTAGCGACCCTGAAGATATCAAGACCGTTTTGCAAATGAGCAAGAAAACCTTCAAGCAATCGATCGGAGCGTTATACAAGCAAAAATTGATTGACATCAAGGAAGACGGCATTTACCTATTGTAATGTCACTACACCAATTCCATAACTGGACGCAGGATCTGGGTTACTGCGAAGGCCGCCATCCGGTACTGTTTATCGGCCACGGCTCACCGATGAACGGGATTGAACACAACGCGTTTTCAGAAAGCTGGGCCAAAATGGGCAGGGATATCCCCAATCCTAAAGCCGTGCTGGTGATTTCAGCGCATTGGCTTACGAGGGGCACGCACATTACCGCGATGCCAAATCCGAGGACCATCCACGATTTTGGCGGATTCCCGAAAGAACTGTTTGAAGTGCAGTACCCGGCGCCCGGTGAGCCAGCTCTGGCGGAGGCCACAAAAACACTTATTGCCATGACCGATATAGGTCTTGACCACGACTGGGGGTTAGACCATGGCACCTGGACCGTTGTGCGGCATATGTATCCTGATGCTGACATTCCCGTGCTGCAGTTGAGCATCGATTATGCGAGGCCCGCAGGATACCACTTTGAGCTGGCAAAGCAATTGGCTTCGCTTCGCAACAAAGGCGTGTTGATCATTGGCAGCGGCAATATGGTCCACAATTTAAGGATGGTCGCCTGGGACAAATTGACTGAGCCCGAATATGGCTTCGATTGGGCTTTGGAGATGAATTCGGTATTTAAGGAAAAGATTCGAAACGGCGAGGCATCAGCGTTGGTCAATTATGAAAAACTGCATGCTGCGGCGAAACTTGCCATTCCGACTCCGGATCATTATTACCCGCTGCTGTATGCGATGGCGTTACAGCAAAATGGTGACGACATCCGTTTTTTTAATGACAAGGCCGTTGGTGGTTCCCTGACGATGACGTCGGTGAAATGGGGTTAACAAACCTGGATCCCGGGATTTATCTGCAATAGTAATGTTACGAATGCTTCTTTGTTTTCAGGCGAAATGAAAATATCGTCGAACGTATTGAAATGTATTACAAATCCCCTGTTGCTTAATCCGGGTTTGAATGTACTGTATTTTACAAACGAATTATTCTCTTCGATCTTCCTGATTTTTGAAATGTCAATCTTTCCTCTGATCGGGCCGGAACGATAAAATAAAATCTCCCCGTCAACGATATATTTTGTATCCAAGACCATCGAGATAAAAAACGCTTCAATCAGAACGACAATGATAAACGGGACTATTATTGACCCAAATTCTTCCTCAAATGCAGCAAAAATTATGGGTATTGGCAATGCAATTACCAATACCCCCATAACAATCATTGTTGCGGTACTTTTAGCAGAACGAAAAACAGTCATTACACGCCCAGTTCTTTTTTGGTTTTCTTAAGCAGGCCCTCTTTGTGGACCAAAACTGAGATCGCTTTCAGGCGTACGTAAGGAACGCTCATATAAACAAAGCCGGAATGAGGTCCTTTGCTTCCCCATGAATTCTTAACCTTGTAGTACATATTGCCCTTCTGGTCTTTGACTTTCCCAACGATGTGCATCAAATGATCATCAGTGGTGTCAAAATTTTCGAATTCGGCCTGACGGAAATCGGGTGTAACCTGTTTTTCGGGCTTGATTTCGGTCAGGATTGCTTTCTTGTCGGCGTCGTTGTCAGGAATCACGGCCAGTTGCTTTTCTGCCGAAAAAGTGTCCTCGGAGACATCAATATCCACTGCCAGTGTGTAACCTTTATCTATCGCATTGTCGATATTCTGCATGAATTCATCCAACGGCATATTGTAAAAACTGCCATTTGAAAAATTATCGGGGATATCAAGTATAAACGGTTTGTAATAAGGCTCGTTAATGTAGGAAGAGATGGTCACGTAATCCTCGAGCCTGAGTTTGGTCATTGCGAGGAAACTTTTCGGTGTGTACATTTTTCCCTGATAGTTAAACTCAGTGACGGTTTTACCCAAAGTCTCATCAAGCACTTTCTTTACTTCATTCTTCCATTCGGGAGACAGTTTTTTGCCGGGATCGGCATAGCCCTTGAGCATTTTCTCGAGTTCGGCGACCATTTTGCTATGATTGTATTTTGTTGCATTTCCTGTGAGTCCCGTGTACGCTTCTTCGGGAACCAGACCGAAATCCCTGGCGCTGTTGATCACATCATGAGCCAGTCCGCCCTCGCCGAACTGCGCATGTCCCTGACGCATCACGTACGTCCAGGCCTTTTTATCGTAGGTATGGCGTACATTGAACATTTCCGATAGGTCGACCGGTTTCCCTGTCATACGGATGATTTCAGCTTCAAGGAATGAGGTAGTGGAGAAGCTCCAGCAGGTGCCGGTCTGGTCTTGCGAAATGACGGGCGTCGCCTCAATATCTTTAACAGTTTGAAATTCATACGCCTGGCCGTAGCCGTAAAATCCTATCGACACCAGCGCAAGGCTTAAAATGCTTTTTTTCATTTTATTTAAGTGGGTTTTTGTTTATGTAAGTCTGAAAAATGGTTTATTTTTACGCTAAAATAATACAAATATGAATCACATACAGTGGGAAACTGTTAAAGATTTTGAGGACATCACGTATAAGAAATCCAATGGCGTGGCGCGTATCGCGTTCAACCGCCCGAACGTAAGGAACGCTTTCCGACCGAAAACCACCAGCGAATTATATCAGGCTTTTTACGATGCGCAGGAAGATACGTCGATTGGCGTAGTGCTTCTTTCTGCCGAAGGCCCTTCCACGAAAGACGGCGTATACGCTTTCTGCAGCGGCGGTGACCAGAGCACCCGTGGACATCAGGGTTATGTAGGCGAGGACGGACAACATCGGTTGAATATCCTGGAGGTACAGCGCCTGATCCGCTTTATGCCGAAAGTCGTAATTGCCGTTGTTCCCGGCTGGGCAGTCGGTGGCGGGCACAGCCTGCATGTGGTTTGCGACATGACACTGGCGAGTAAGGAACACGCGATCTTCAAACAGACTGACGCCGATGTGACCAGTTTTGACGGCGGCTATGGCTCTGCATATTTGGCAAAGATGGTAGGGCAGAAGAAGGCCCGCGAAATATTCTTCCTCGGGCGCAATTATTCGGCGCAGGAAGCTTTCGAAATGGGAATGGTAAATGCCGTAATTCCCCATGCCGAATTGGAAGATACGGCGTATGCGTGGGCGCAGGAAATCCTGCAGAAATCACCTACATCGATAAAAATGCTCAAATTTGCGATGAACCTCACTGATGACGGTATGGTCGGCCAGCAGGTATTTGCGGGTGAAGCGACGCGTCTCGCGTACATGACCGAAGAAGCGAAGGAAGGCCGCAATGCGTTTCTTGAAAAGCGCAAGCCCGATTTTGGCAAAAACAAATGGTTGCCGTAAATAGAGTTCAAGCAAAATAAGAAGTTAAGCGTAGTCGCGATTATGGAAAACTTTACAAATGATACGATTGATACCAAACAGCTTCCGAGGTTTGAGGCCGTTGAAATGACGAAACTGCACCGGTTTTACTGGAAAGCACTGCTGATCAACACGCTGATTGTAATGATCATCGTCGGGATTGCATTGGGTTTCGCTTCGTACAATATTGAAGAATGGGTCGAATACCAGATGGAAATCAGCGTGGGTTATGTCGTTTTTACGGCGCTCCTGCTGTTGTTCCTGCGTCTCGGTTTTAAGAAAAAAGCGTACGCATTCCGCGAGCATGATGTAATTTACCGACGCGGCGTTATCGCTACCAATACGATCGTAATCCCTTACAACAGAGTGCAACATGTGTCCTTACATGAAGGCTTTGTTTCCCGGATTTTTGGATTGGCCGAAGTCGAGATTTTCACTGCCGGAGGCGCATCCAGCGACATTGGGATTCCGGGTATCGCAAAATCCGAAGCAGAGAACATCAAACAGCTCCTGATGGGCAAAATCCAAAAAACACTGTAAATGAAACCTGATTTCAGTCAGCCGCAAAGGCAATCCGTAGTCGGGATTATCGTCATGTTCTTCGATACGATGCGCCATTTGATCAAGGCGATGTGGCCGATGCTCGCCATCTTCATTTTAAAGCCCAAAGTGTCTCTGCTCTATGTCGGGGCCGCCTTGCTGCTCATTGTCGTGGCTATTGGCGTCATAGCCTGGCTGAAGTACCTTAATTTTACTTTTTTTCTCGACGACGAGAATGAGGAATTCGTCATCACCGAAGGCGTACTGAACAAGTCGCGCACGACAATCAACCTCAATAAGATCCAGCAGGTCAATATCAAACAGTCACTGATCCAGAAAATCATCGGCGTCTTTTCACTCGATGTAGATACGGCCGGATCTTCAAAAGAAGAAGTCGTAATCAAAGCCGTGTCGCATGGCATTGCCACCGATCTGAAATCCCGACTATTGGCGCACAATTTCAACAAACCACTGTCGCCGGAGTTCGCCGAAGCACCTTTGCATGTTGAAAATGACCACACGGAAACCGCCTCACCATTCGTAAAAATCAGTTTCAAAAGCCTGCTGAAAATGGGATTTACGTCCAATTACGTGAAGAGCTTTTTCCTGCTGCTGGCGTTTTTCTTTTCGACCTACGAAAACATCCGGCAGGTTTACGACGGCGATGGGATTGACACCGACCGCATCGACAGTTACGCGTCCCAATTCACCATAATAGAATTAATCCTTGTCGTGACGTTGCTGATTTTCGCCGTCATTATCGTAGTAAACGTTTTCCGGATGGTATTGCGTTATTTTGACTATACGATCATGAAGCAACAGGGCTCACTGCTGCTTTCGTTTGGTTTACTGAACACAAAAAGCACGATCATTAAACCTGAAAAAGTACAGATCGCCGTGGTCACACAAAATTACTTCCAGAAGAAAATGGGTGTGCTGCAAATGCGCGTCAGGCAGGCCACGGGCGGACTGCGGGGCGAAAAAAATACCGCAATCGAAATTCCGGGTTGCAACGCCGCAGAACGCGATGCCATTTTAAAATTGCTGTTTCATGCGCTTCCGCAGAAAGGCCTCGCGCTTGTGCCCAACTGGCGCAAACTTGTATTTTCAATTTTCCTGACGATCGTCATTCCCGTTGCCGGATTTTTCATGATCAAGAATTACAGCAGGACCGAAAACGACAATCTGTATTACTTTGTCGGCATTTACATCGTACTGCTGGCATTGCTGCAATATTATAAGTTCAGGAATGCCCGCCTTTTCATCCATAACGATTTTATCATAAAGCAAAGCGGCGCGTGGGACATCAGCCATGAAATCATCGAGCCGCAGAAAATACAGGCCGTGACGACTTCGCAACTGTTCTGGCACAAAAACCTGAACATCGGCTCAGTGACGCTGCATACTGCAGGCGGGAATATCAGCTTCCAGCTCGGAAATTTCGACGTCATAAAGGATTACGCCAATCTGTGGCTCTATGGCCTGGAAACGTCCGACAGCAACTGGATGTAATATAAACGCGAATGGAAAATTATCAACAACAAACAAATTATTTACACAATTGATTTTCGGACGAAATCGTCCATTGTCGATTATCAACCATCAATTACAATGAAACATTGGGTCGAAGCCGCAAGGGTCAGGACATTGCCACTTTCCGTATCAGGAATCATCGTCGGAAGTTTTTATGCGATGTCGCAATCCATCTTTAACTGGAAGATTGTCATTTCGGCACTCAGTACCACGCTGCTGCTGCAGATTTTGTCCAATTTTGCCAACGACTACGGCGATGGCATAAAAGGCACCGACAACGACGAGCGCGTCGGGCCGAAGCGCGCCATACAAAGCGGCGTGATTTCTCCACAGGCAATGAAAAAGGCGATCATGATCACATCGGTGCTCACGCTTTGCTCTGCCGTGAGCCTGATTTATGTGGCGTTCCGCGATACGAACATTACGTACTCGCTGTTCTACCTGGTGCTCGGGATTTTGGCGATTTTCTCTGCCATCCGTTACACTGTGGGCGATACGGCCTATGGTTATCGCGGATACGGCGATGTATTTGTGTTTATTTTCTTCGGGCTGGTGAGCACGATAGGGGTCAGCTTCATGGTTTTAAAAACCATTGATCCGCTGCTGATTTTACCCGCGACGGCCATCGGCTTCCTGAGTACAGGAGTATTGAACCTGAACAACATGCGCGATGAGGCATCCGACCGCAAATCGAATAAAAACACCATTGTCGTGAAAATTGGCGGCGCCAAGGCCAAAGTCTACCACTACTTTTTATTGGTTTCAGCCATGGTTTTAACGCTCGTTTTTGCGATCTGCTTCGATTTGTACAAGGATGCGAATCCGGGAGAATTTAATCCTGATATTTACGTGTTCCTGTTGGCTTACATTCCCATTATCCGGCACCTGGTGACCGTAGCTAAAAACAAGGATCCGAAAAAGCTCGACCCCGAGCTCAAGAAGCTGGCGCTGGGCACTTTCGCCATGTCTGTGCTGCTCGCGCTTTCGATGATTTATTTCTTTACGGACATCTTGCTGCAGATTTACCTATATTTCACACAACAAAATTAACCATATGAAAATTACATTTTACGGACACGCATCGCTGGGCATCGCGGTCAGCGGCAAAAACATCCTCGTCGACCCTTACATTTCGGCGAACGACAAGGCATCGCAGATCGACATCCATTCGCTTCCGGCCGACTATATCCTGCTGACACACGCGCATGGCGACCACATACTCGACGTAGAAGCCATCGCAAGCCGCACCGGCGCGGTCATTGTTTCCAATGCGGAAATTGCGGCTTATTATGAAGGCAAGGGCTTTAAGACGCACCCGTTAAACCATGGCGGCAGTAAGCAGTTCGATTTCGGCAAGGTAAAATATGTGAATGCAATCCATTCGAGCCAGTTCCCTGATATGGCATACGGCGGAAACCCTGGCGGTTTTGTCATCGAAGGCGAGCATAAGAATATTTACATCGCCGGCGATACCGCCCTGACGATGGATATGAAACTGATTCCGCTGCGTACCAAACTTGACCTGGCCATACTGCCGATCGGCGACAACTTTACGATGGACGTCGAGGATGCAATCATCGCCTCAGATTTCGTACAATGCGACAAAGTCCTGGGTGTGCATTACGACACTTTCGGATACATCATCATCAACCGGGAAAAGGCGATTCGACAGTTCTTTGACAAGGGCAAAGACCTGATGCTGCTGGACATCGGCGCTTCCATTGACCTCTAATTTTTCAGGAGCTGATCCGGCTGTCCGCTGTATCTTTTCCCGGCTAAAGCCGCCGGCAAAAGGATGCCGCTGCCATCCGGGCTAGGGGTTCCGTTCTCAAATGATATGACGACTAAAAACATTATTTTCTTCCTCCTTGCCTTTAGCCAGTGGATTTTCGCACAGCCGGAAGGGTATTGGGACAAAGACCGCGCCACGACGAAAGAAATCAAGCTGGCCGCAGGTGACCGTATTGTTGTGCGTACCGAGGATTTTCCGACGGGCACCACTGAGGTCGTTTTTCGGATTACACTGCTCGATGACAACCAGCAGATGGCCAACAGCCTGGTGTCGGTACTCAAATCCATTCCGGACCCGACAGGAATCAGCCAGGGTTCAGCGGGCGCCGTGTTCCTGATGTCTAAGGTTTCAGGCGATGACAAATGCACTTACGCGGTCTTTTCGTCTGAAAAGAACGCATCGGCTTACGTCAAGGAAGGCAAGACCGATAAATCCTGCTGGAAGCAGGGAGAACCGTTGAGCAAGGATGCCAAGCGGCTTTCCATTGACAAAAGCGGTTGCTTCGGCAGTGATGCGATGTGGTTTGGTTTTGAAAGCAAAAACTGGATCATGAAAAGCAAGATCGTGCTTGAAGTGGTGCCCTGGGTCGACCGGAACCTGAACCGCGGCTGGACCGTCGAAAACCGTAAATCAATCCTTGCCATCAGTAAAACTTCGGATATCGCCGAATTGATGCTTTCGCCTGACGACTACTGCGTTTGTATTTTGGATAAGATCCAGCAAAAATACACTTACAACCAATATGCCAAACTGCTCGCGGTCGAGAAGACGAAGATTTTCAAGGACTTTGGCAATTCGTGCCTTTCCAGGTCGGAAGACAATCTCGCCATCCAGGCCAACATCCGCACTGATGCAGCCAGACATTTTAAAAACAGAAAATACAACGAGGCCATCAGGCTGTTGCAGGCCGGGATCATTGACAGGGGCACAGCAAAGGCACTCGATTACAACGCCATTGGGCAATATTACCTGTATTCCAGGCAATTCGAGAAAGCCATCAGGGCGTTTAAGGAAGGTGAGAAACTGGACAACTCCGAATTGCTCATCAAGCTCAATCTCGCACATGCCTATTTGTTGAACGATGACTTTCAGGCTGCGAAGACGCTGCACCGCAAATACATGCTGCAAAATGTGACGGCGTCGCTGAGCTGGAAAGACAAGACGAACAGCGATTTCAATGACTTCAGGTCGGCCGGAATCGATTCTGAAAATTTCGCACGCATCTTAAAACTGTTTCGCTAAGTGAAAGCATCCTACTATCGTTATCCACTGCAGTTTAAAGTGCCATCCGGTACTTCACGTGGCATCCTGACAGAAAAGGAAACCTGGTTTTTGGTCATTGAAAGTGACGGCAAAACAGGTATTGGCGAATGCGGGATCCTGAGAGGACTCAGTTATGACGACGTTCCGGATTATGAACAAAAATTGCGATGGGTTTGCGACAACATCCAATTGGGTGAAGAGGTTTTATGGGAATCACTGCGTGACTTTCCTTCCATACAATTTGGAGTGGAGATGGCATTCCGGTCACTGGCAGCACAAGATCCATTTATTTTATTCCGTTCGGAATTCACGGCAGGAACAAAATCAATCCCGATTAACGGGTTGGTATGGATGGGTGACGAAGCGTTCATGAAAGCACAGATCGAAGAGAAGATTGCAGCGGGTTTTAGGTGCATTAAGCTCAAGATCGGGGCGATTGATTTTAATAAGGAACTCGATTTATTGCGTTTTATCCGCAGTAATTTCACCGCTGAACAGATGGAAATACGTGTGGATGCCAACGGAGCGTTTTCCTTAGATTCCGCTTTATATAAAATAAATCAACTGTCTGAATTTAAATTACATAGCATAGAACAACCTATTGCTAAAAACAATACTGACAGTATGGCAGCCCTGTGCAAAAACAGCGATTTGCCTATTGCACTTGATGAAGAGTTGATCGGTGTTACGGCACGTTCGGAAAAAGAAAACCTGCTTCGCGCCATCATGCCACAATACATCATTTTAAAACCCAGTTTCATCGGCGGGTTTCGCGGGACAAACGAATGGATAGCGCTGGCCAGGAAATATGGAATAGGGTGGTGGATTACCTCGGCGTTGGAAAGCAACATCGGACTCAATGCAATTGCGCAATGGACCTACACGCTGCGCAATCCCATGCCCCAGGGGTTGGGTACGGGCGCGCTTTACACCAACAATTTTGATGGGCCGCTTGCTGTGCGGAGTGGCGCGCTTTGGTTCGATCATAACGTTCCGCAGCAGTTCAACCTGGCTTAAAACCTGATTTCTGCATCTAATCCGATAAAGGCCGCATATTCTTCTGCCTTGATCTCAATCAAACGCTTTGCCCTTTTATTGAATTCAGCGAAAGGAGTGCACTCAAAGACCACCTTACTTTTCCTAAAACTGCGTTTCCATGTGCCCGCGGCCTTTCCGTTTATCAATATTACCGGGTTAAAAATCCCGTTCTTTGTAAATGCTTTAGGCTGGTGTTTCAAATCAATGGCGGCGATACGGTCTTTATAGCTGATCAGGTATTCGTCGAACGCAGGCAACAAATGTACGGTTTCATTCATCGCCATGATTGATTGGGGACGATACCAGTAAACAGACCCACCTGTTTCCGTTGACTCCAGCTGCTGCTTCGACGATTCCAAAGCCACCCTGGCATTTGTAACAGACAACCCCGACCACCATGTAAAATCGGAGAGTGTCGCCGGACCGTGACTCGTAAAATACCGCAGCGACAAATCGTGTAACGCTTTTTCCTTAGTGAAGCCGGTTGGTTCGCCAACGCGTTCCTGCAGCAGCATATAAGTGAATTGCCTGCCGCGCATCGGACCATTGCAGACCAGTTGTTCCATTTCCGCGAACATCATAATGTGGGCAGGCTTGAGATGGTCGACGGGCACATGATGTTTAACCAATTCCTGCATAATCTCTTCGCGTGTCATCGATTTGTGGACTGACAGCAATTGTTCGATAACTATTATGGATTTATGGAGCGCCTTTGCGTCGAGTCCGAGTCTGGCTGACGCCGACAGTAAAGGGACGCGGATCTGCGGCGCAGTGAGTTCAAGCATCCAGTGGATGTCGTCTGCAGCCACAAAGTGCCAGGTCGGCCGCAACAGGTGTGTCCGCAGGATGGCACCTGAATTGATGGCGTCATCAACAACGGCTTCGCTCTCGCCGCTACGCATTCCGATCGCCCATTTTGCCATGCCGTAATCCTGTGCCTGCATGGCCCCAAGGTGACGCACAACTTCCTGCACATTCTTTTCATGCCCGGTTTGCAGCAACTGGCTCGAAAGGCGCAAAGCCAATAAGTCCGAAGCCTTCATTTACGTGTTTCCGGTTTGAAATTTACGTAGCGAATGCAGTGCCTGTTGCTGTACTTTATTCTGAAGAAATCCCGTCCATCCCAGCAGTAAGCCCTTGATGCCAAGTGCCTGCCGACTCCATTTCCAGATATCAAAGTGGTCTGTATGGCGAAAAATCAGCCCGTCCCTGAATTCAAATCGCGCATGAATCACATTCACGACGTTTCGGCCGGTGCTGCTGAAAACGTAGGTCGCGATCCAGGTTGCTGATCCGGCATGCCCTTCCGACCTGATTTCGGAAAATCCAATATCGAGATGCCCTTTGCTGCGGGCAATCAGCATATGCCACATATCGCTGACATCCTTTCCTTTGAGCAGGCCAAATACAGGGTCCTGGAATGTCACATCGGGATGGTAGCAGCTCGCCATCGTATCAGGATTGTGGCTTGCAAATGCTGCGTAAAATTCTTCAATCAACTGCTGGTTGGGATTCATTTTTAGAAAAAAGGATTTATGGTGTGTAGTCTTCGGTCCAATTGGCTGATTTAATTGCAGATACTTTGCCGTCCGAATTGACCGTCACACGCAGTTCGCGCACGGTATGTTTCCATTGGTAATCGGCCTTGTAACGGAATATCAGCGAATTGTTTGATCTGTTCTGCAACACCTGAGCCAGCTTCAGGTCCTGGAACCTGCCATATTTTATGAGGAACTTCTGGCAGGTTTTGGTGATTTTTTCAGGTGTGATGTTTTTAATGATTTCAGCAGTAGCTTCACTGGTGTTGAATGGCTTAAAACGAGACGTATTACAGCTGACGAGGATGCGCTTACCCAATTCGTACGCCCGATTTTTCGACGCTGTATTGACTTCAGTAGGATCCACCCTCACAAATTTAGCGACGTTTTTTTTTACCTTGCATGCCAGTAACGACAGGCAGATCAGGCACCCGATCAGCAAAGTTCTCATGGCGCGTCGAATTTAAAAAGCAACTCAGGGTCGGGACAATTCTTTAAATAATGCGGTAAATCGTCTTCTGAACAAACTCCGGGATAATCGCCGAAATGGTCTTCGAGATTAAGGATAATCTGGAAATGGAGGTGGGGTGCGTAGTTCCCGTTCACTGACGTGTCGCCTATTGTTGCAAAGGCCACATTCCGCCCGATCTGGTCGCCGATTTCAATATTTTCAATGCTTTCGGTTGACAGGTGACCGTAAAGTGTGTAGAAATGATGTCCATCAATTTTATGTTCCAGGATGATGGTCGGACCATAGTCGCCTTCGCCCGCATTGTAATCAAAACTATGAACTGTGGCGTCGAGTGGCGCGATGACCTTTGTGCCTGCTTTCGCCCAGAAATCAAAACCCAGATGGATATTGCGTTCGGCGCTTTCGTCATCGTTGAACAGTGCATTATGGTGGTACAATGTACGTTTTTCGTTGTACCCGCCATAGGCCACGGTCGCCTGGTTGGTGTGCAGGTAGTCATCGATAAAGGATTGGAAATGAGTGGGGTCCTGGAGGAACTTTCTGGAATGGTCGGTTAACTTTTCTGACAAGTCGATCGCCACATACTTACTGATATGGATGTCACTGTCAAGCACTTTCACCCTCTGTATATCATAAAGGAAATTTTCAAAAACGGTCATAGATGTTTGGTTTAGTTCCTTAAAGTTAAAATAAAAAATGCCAACATAAAATTTTTATGTTGGCATTATAACTTTAAATTAAGAATTCCTATTTCTTGACTTCGATGGCAGCACCTTTTTTGTTAACCTCGACAGTCGTGCTTTTTGTTTCTGTTTTGGTCTGTACATCGACACCGTTTTTCCCAACCGTTACGCTGGTACCGTCTTCGGTTTTCTCTGGCGCAGCCTCAGGCGTAGGTGGAGGAGGCGGTGGTGCCGGAGCTTCAGCCGGCGCTTCAGGAGCCGGAGGTGGGGCAGGTGCATCTTTTTTACAGGATACGATGGCGAATGACGAAATCATTGCAGCCATCAGGATTACTTTTTTCATACGTTAAGGTTTTTTAAATTGTTAATTACTGCAATAACTTATTATAATGCTTTTTATTGCAACCCTTAAGGTAACGAAAAAACACATGCCTTGTAAAAAAATCATTTAAATGCCGGTGACAAAGTAACTAGTACAACGCCGGAAATTGTGCCGGTTTGCTTTCACTCATGATTGCATATGCCTTTTCGTAAATGTCCTCGACCGAGGGTTTTGAGAAATAGTCCCCATCGGTTCCGTAAGCCGGCCTGTGTGCTTTTGCAGTAAGTGTTTCCGGTTTGCTGTCCAGAAAGCGGTAACCGTCCTGTGCTTCCAAAACCTGTTGCAGGATGAAGGCTGAAGCGCCACCGGGCACATCCTCGTCAACCACGAGCAGGCGGTTTGTTTTCTGCAGGCTTTTCACAATATCTTTGTTGACGTCAAACGGCAGCAGCGATTGTACATCGATAATATCACACTCAATGCCCGTCTCCTGCAATTCTTTGGCCGCCTGTTCAATAAGCCTCAAAGTGGATCCATACGAAACAATCGTAATGTCCCTGCCTTCGCGTATCGTCTCCACGACCCCGATTGGTGTCCTGAATTCCCCTAGGTTTGTTGGCATCTTTTCTTTAAGTCTGTACCCATTAAGGCATTCAATAACCAATGCAGGTTCGTCGGTCTCCAGTAATGTGTTGTAAAAACCGGCAGCCTTCGTCATATTCCTGGGTACCAGAACGTGGATACCACGGATCGCATTGATGATCATTCCCATCGGTGACCCCGAATGCCAGATGCCTTCCAGGCGGTGCCCGCGCGTACGGATGATCAGCGGGGCTTTCTGCCTGCCTTTGGTGCGGAATTGCAGTGTCGCCAGGTCATCGCTCATAATTTGGATCGCGTACAGCAGGTAGTCGAGGTATTGTATTTCGGCAATGGGGCGCAGTCCGCGCATCGCCATCCCGATGCCCTGGCCGAGTATTGTTGCCTCGCGTATCCCGGCATCAGCAACACGCAACTCGCCGTATTTTTCCTGCATGCCTTCCAATCCTTGGTTTACATCGCCAATATTTCCGGCATCTTCGCCGAAAACCAAGGTTTCAGGGTATTTTGCAAAGATTGCGTCGAAATTATCCCTTAAAATTACGCGGCCGTCCGCATCCTCGTTATTTTCATTGTAAGCGGGCGGAACTTCCTGAACCGAAAAAACATTGGCATCGGAAGCGGAAAACAGGTGGGAACTGAAGTTCGGCTGTATCTTTTCAGTGTAATCCGAAATCCATTTTGAAAGCGCCGTATGCTTATTTTCCTTGGACACCAAGCGCAGGATTTTTCGTGCCGTACTCAAGAGATCTTTTCTTCCCGGCTCTTTTATGGATTTGATTTCGGAAATATGTTTTTCGATGAAAACCTTATTGTCGCTTGCAGCCGCAGTCTTTTCCAACAGGGCGACCAACTCGGACTGCTCTGCTTTCATCGGGTTGATGAACGCGTTCCATGCGGTTTTTTTGCCTTCGAGCACCTGCTTCCTGGCATCGTTTTCCAGGGCGTCGAGCTCCTCAGGCGTGGCCACATTGGTGGCGATCATCCAAAGCCTCATCTGGCGAACGCAATCAAAATCGCTTTCCCAGGCAAGCCTTTCAGTATTTTTGTAGCGCTCGTGCGAACCTGAAGTGGAGTGCCCCTGTGGCTGTGTTAGTTGGTAAACGTGGATCAGCACCGGTACATGCTCCTCACGGGCGATTTTTGCAGCCTTTTGGTAAGTGTCTACCAGCGAGGCATAATCCCATCCTTTGACCTTAAAAATCTCATAACCGTTGCCGTGTTCATCGCGTTGGAAGCCTTTAAGGATTTCCGATATGTTCTCTTTGGTTGTCTGGTGGCGCGCGTGGACCGAAATTCCATAATCATCGTCCCAAACACTCATGATCATAGGAACCTGAAGGACACCGGCAGCATTGATGGTTTCAAAAAACAACCCTTCAGACGTGGATGCGTTCCCGATGGTACCCCACGCTACCTCGTTTCCGTTAATCGAGAAGTTGGTTTTATTATGGATCCCGCTGACGTTCCTGTAGATCTTCGACGCCTGCGCCAAACCGAGCAATCTGGGCATCTGGGCCGCGGTGGGGGAGATGTCGGCGCTGGAATTCTTTTGTAGCGTCAGGTTTTTCCAGTTGCCGTTTTCGTCGAGCGAATGGGTGGCAAAGTGTCCGCCCATCTGCCTTCCGGCAGACATCGGATCAAAATTCAGGTCGGTATGGCCATACAAGCCTGCGAAAAACTTTTCTATGGTCATCTCGCCGATAGCCATCATGAAAGTCTGGTCGCGATAATAGCCTGACCGGAAATCCCCATTTTTAAAAGCCTTGGCCATCGCGAGCTGCGGCACTTCCTTCCCGTCACCGAAAATCCCGAATTTAGCCTTGCCGGTCAGCACCTCACGCCTTCCCAGAAGACTGCATTCCCGGCTTACGACCGCAATTTTATAATCGTTGATGACTTCGGTTTTGAAATCTTCGAAAGTTAGAGCTGCATTGGTTTCTGCCTGTGCCATATCGGGGAATTATTGAATATATCCGGCAAATTTACTGAAAAACGGCACAAGTAACAAAGTGCCGAAGTGGCAAAGTGGGTAAAGTTTACGACCAATCGCAATAACCTGCTGTCAATAAGCATGTTGAGTCAGCGAAAACGTTATAATTGGGAAATAATCGTACACTACCGGATGTCCGCCTTTTTAAAACCATTTTCTTGTAAAAAGATTCACGAGCAAACGCGGATCAAGCGTTACGACAAAGCGGATTTTTTCGTTGTAGTTCGGCTGGCCGACTTCCCAACCATTGCTTGAATACACCGGAAAATAAAGCTCAAAATAATCAGTTACCAGGTTTAGCCGGATTCCGCTGTCATATAAAAATTCAGGCTGCGTGAAACGATTTTTGACAAAACCCGCATCGCCATAGACTTCAACCCAATTCCAGATATTGAAACCGACGTTGGCCGTTGTAATCCACTGGTTGGCGAAAGGCGTTCCGAATTTTGATTTGAATCCGCCTTCAGCGATAATGAGCTGCTGGCTGAATAAACCTGATTTTTCAGAGCGGCCGTAAAAATCGTAATCAAAAAGGTAATCTGTAGGACGGTCCAGTCCGAAGCTGAAATAATCATCATCGGTACGATTGTACAGAAACGTCCCGGCATACAACCGCAAACTGATTTGACGGTTGTCGTTGAATAGTTTACGGAACTGCATATCAACTGACGCTTTACCAAAAGATTTAGAGAGTTGGAGGTCGGTCGTGTATCCAAAATGCTTCGTGGCTTCCGTATTTCCATCGATAAATTTCGCATTGAAGACACTGTAATTCTGCAGTTCGTCGTCGGCGGTGTCGGGCAGGTTGTTGCGTTTGACGATGACGTTGCGCAACACCAGCGTTTGTTTGTGGTTGCTGCGCAGGTCCGGATCCCGGAATTTCATAAACACAATCGGCGTGAGCTTGAAATATGCCGATTCAGGGGCATAATGAAAATACGATCCATTGATCTGGTAGCGCATTCCGAACAGGTTGCTGTCACGGTTGTTCTGGTTGACCGCAAACGAGAAGTTCCCTACCAGTGACTGGTTGTTCGGCGAATAAATCGGATTCACATCAAAAACAAAAGGTTTGTCAAGGATGGTCTTGTTGTGAAACCGGAAGCCTGGGGACAATCCGTCATAAAGGTTGTAAGTGAGGGTAGGCACGTACAGGATTTGGTTGTAGTAAGGATCCTCGAGATCCTTCATAAACACAAATTTGATGGGGCGGTTGCTGATCCTGAAGTCTTTCAACGAGCGCCAATTGTTGCGCAAATTGTATTCCGGCACTTCATTATTATAATTCAGCACCAATTTCGTGGCGGATTCCCTGGGCATCGTAAAAGTACTGTCTGTGCTGATGCCTTCGAGCCATCGCTTAAAAACAATTTCCTTATTCCGCACGCCGTAAACCGGGATCGGAACCGTGGTGCCGGTTTTATTTTTTACGGTAAAAGTAACGCTGTCCTTTGTTTTCGACACCTCGCCGAATTTATAGTCGACAATCTCACGCGAGTCGATAATCGTCTTGAAAAACCAATCGATGTCCTTGTCTGTAGCAGCCTTAAGTATGGTTTCCAAGGTATCCCGTGCAGACCTGTTTACGGTTTGGTTCTTGCAATAGAATGCAGTGATGCTCTTTTCCACATTGTCCTTCCCGATGTAATCGGCAAGGTAACGGAAGCTCAACCCGGCACGGTATTTTCCGGCAATTTGTTCATTGAATTTGATCAAAGTGTTTTTTGGCGCGCCAATCGGCTGATCCAGATTTTTACGGGCCATAAGCATGTAGAAATAGCTGTATTGGCCATTGAAATCCAGTTGAGTCAGGTTGTAACTCTTGAACAGGCCGAGTTTTGACACGTGGCCCATCATCTTGATGCCCGGATAATTTTCGTCAATGTACTTCATCATAAAATACACCTGGAATCCGTCATAAATCCAATTGTCAGCCCGTGGATCGACGCGCAGGCTGTTTTTAAGGAAATTGTTCAGGTAGGTTTTCAGGAATTTTACCTCATACAGGAAGTCGTTCGGAAACGGGCTGATGAAGGCCGGAAGCTGGTTGAGCCCATAAAACGGGTTGCGCTCATAATCCGCCTGTGTCACCATGATTTTCTCATAAGGGTAGCGCCCGATATTGTTGTCGACGTAATGGACAATCTTGTCAATGAGCAGCGCTTTCCGGATTTCGTCGATGTTGTTGTCCTTTAAATCGGTGACCACTTCAGTCACATCGTTTTTGTAAGTGCGCATCTCGTGGCTGTCACTTGAAAAGAGTACAAAATCGTTACGTTTTTTACCGACAAAGCGCACCGGATTCCCTGATTCCTGCTCGTCAAGGTCAGAAAACAATTTCACATCCTGCAGTGTCGCGATTGTAACGTCATAATCGGTTGGCGCATTGGCCATGTCATCAGAATTGTTGTTGCTGTATTTGACAAAGTGATGGTTCTCGAACCGGGCAGGCGACAGGAAACAGTTGCGCAGGTACAGCTTTTTTCCGGGTCCGTAGCCGTAACCGGTAAATTTATCACTGGGCACCTTGATCAGATAGGTCATTTCAAACGTCGTTTTCTCGCCCGGCAGAAGCCGGTTCGGCAGATTGACTTCGACAAGATCGGGCTGGTCATTCATCGTGAACCAATCGGCTGCCGCGCCGGTTCCGCTGAAGTGTATCTCAAGATTGTCGGTGCCGCCGCGCTCGTTATTTTTGGCAAGGTGGAAGCTTCTGATGAATTCGTCAGAAAAGCGTTTGGCAAGTGGCGTGTCTTTTGAAGCGTATGCTTCTATCCAGTTATTCAGGACGATGGTTTGCAGGGTGTCGTTTGAATCATTAACGTAAACCAATTGCTGCGTGACCGAAAGCGTCCTGGTCTCGGTATCGAGGACAGCAGAAATCACCGAGGAATGCTGCGCTGTGGCTGCCGGCGCGTATAAGGTAAGAAGCAATAAAAAAAACGGGTAGTAAGATTTCAAATGGCTATGTTCAAAAGTTCGCACGTAAAATAACATCTTACAGACGTGACTTATTGCGCAGGGTTGCTTAATAATTGCTTAAGAAAAAAGAAACCACAAAACCCGAAGGACTTTGCGGTTTATAAGCATATACGTAACTTTTAAAAGTTCGGACTCAGGGTGTATTTTTTGTAGAAATTATCCAAAACTTCCACGACCTCATCCTCGGTGTCCACGATCCGGATCAGGTCCATGTCACCAGGGCTGACGGTCTTATATTTTTCAACCAACACGGCCCGCACCCAGTCCATCAGTCCGGACCAGAACTCACGTCCCACAAGGATCACAGGGAATTTAGCCACTTTTTTGGTTTGTATCAGCGTGATGGCCTCGAACATCTCATCCAGGGTCCCAAAACCGCCGGGCATGACCACAAACCCCTGCGAATATTTTACAAACATGACCTTGCGAACGAAAAAATAATCGAAATTGAGATTCTTATCGCGGTCGATGTATGGATTGTAATGCTGTTCAAATGGCAGCTCGATGTTGAGTCCCACAGAAGTGCCGCCGCCCAGGTGCGCGCCTTTGTTGCCCGCTTCCATGATTCCGGGCCCGCCGCCCGTGATCACCCCGTAGCCGGCTTTGCTGATGCGGAACGCGATTTTTTCGGCAAGCAGATAAAAATGCTCATCCGGCTTGGTCCTGGCCGATCCGAAAATAGATACACAGGGCCCGATTCGTCCCATGGTTTCGTAACCATTGACAAATTCTGCCATAATCTTAAAGATTGCCCAGCTGTCATTGGTCCTGATCTCATTCCAGGTTTTCTGCTTCAAGCGGTCCTGGATGATCTTATCCTCATCATTGTCAAAATCTTCTAATCTCATATCTTCATATTTATCCGGCAGCTAACTGTTGCCGATTCCGTTTGTATTGACCTCCTCAGTCGTTGTAACTAAACCGCGCCAATATAACGCTTTTTCGCTGTCGATGCCAAATATCGTCATTATTTGGCGAGTTCTTTCTTCAAAAACTGCGCAGTGTAGCTTTTTTTATTTTTAGCCACTTCCTCGGGCGTACCTTTTGCCACCACCTGTCCGCCGCCTTTTCCGCCCTCATACCCGATGTCAATAATGTAGTCGGCGAGCTTGATTACGTCCATGTTGTGTTCGATGATCAGGATGGTGTTCCCTTTGTTTACAAGCTTGTTGATGACTTCCATCAGCACGCGGATGTCTTCAAAATGCAAACCCGTTGTGGGTTCGTCGAGGATGTAGAAAGTATTTCCGGTATCTTTTTTTGACAATTCGGCGGCCAGTTTGATGCGCTGCGCTTCACCACCGGACAGTGTCGTGCTTTGCTGGCCCAATGTAATGTATCCCAATCCGACATCCTGTATCGTCTTGATCTTCCTGTAAATTTTCGGCAGGTTTTCAAAAAACGGCACCGCTTCATCCACTGTCATATTCAGTACGTCAGAGATCGACTTGCCTTTGTAACGGATTTCGAGTGTTTCCCTGTTAAAGCGTTTACCCTGGCAGGTCTCGCATTCCACATAGACATCGGGCAGGAAATTCATTTCGATGGTCCGAACCCCTGATCCTTCACAGGTTTCACAGCGCCCGCCTTTTACGTTAAAACTGAAGCGTCCGGCCTTGTAACCGCGGATCATCGCTTCAGGTGTCATTGTGAACAGGCTCCTGATTTCAGAAAACACCTCGGTGTAAGTCGCCGGATTGGAGCGCGGTGTACGTCCAATCGGACTTTGGTCAATGTCGATGACTTTGTCAATGTGTTCCAGGCCTTCCATTTTCTTGTAAGGCTGCGGCTTTTTCACACCATTGAAGTAGTGCGCATTCAGGATCGGGTATAGTGTCTCATTAATCAGCGTGGATTTTCCGCTGCCCGAAACCCCGGTGACGCAGATCAGTTGTCCCAGCGGCAGCTCAATCGTAACATTTTTAAGGTTGTTGCCCGATGCGCCGCTGAGTTTCATGAATTTGCCATTTCCCGCCCGGCGCTTCTCCGGAACTTCTATCTGCATTTCACCGTTCATGTACTTCGCCGTCATCGTGCGCTCTTTAAGCAATTGCGCAGGCGTGCCCTGGCTGATGATCTTCCCGCCGTATTTCCCGGCTTTGGGACCGATGTCGATCACGTAATCGGCGCGCTCGATCATGTCCTTATCGTGTTCTACAACCAATACAGAATTCCCGATATCGCGCAGCTGTTCCAGCGAGCGGATCAGTTTTTCATTGTCGCGCTGGTGCAACCCGATGCTGGGTTCGTCGAGGATGTAAAGCACACCCACCAGTTGCGATCCGATTTGCGTGGCAAGCCTGATGCGCTGCGCTTCGCCGCCCGAAAGCGATTTGGAACTGCGGTTCAGCGACAGGTAATCCAATCCGACATTCATCAGGAAATGCAGTCGGTCGCGGATTTCCTTGATGATCTCAGAGGCGATGATTTTTTGTTTTTCCGACAAGTGTTTGTCGATACTGTTAAACCAATCCGTAAGATCCGAAATATCCATCTCAGATAATTCCGCGATATTCCTGCCATGGATCCTAAAATATAAAGCTTCTTTTTTCAGCCGCGAGCCTTCGCAAACCGGGCATTTCACCTCATCCATGAAATCCTTGGCCCAACGGCGGATCGTCGAGGATCCGCTCTCGTCGTATTGGTTTTTGATGAACGCCGAAATGCCTTCGAATTCGATCTTATATTCTTTGGTCACGCCCAGACTTTTGGAGGAAACCGCAAATTTATCCTTGCCGCCGTTCAGGATTACATCCATAGCATCAGCGGAAATTTTTTCAATAGGGTCGGTGAGCTTAAAACCGAATTTTTCCCCGATGATTTCCAGTTGCTTGAAAATCCAGGAGTTCTTGTATTCGCCCAGGGGGAGTAACCCGCCTGACTTGATTGAGATTAGCGGATTGGGGATGATTTTCCTGATATTGATCTCGTTGACCGTGCCCAGACCGTTGCAGTGTTCACATGCCCCTTTGGGCGAATTGAACGAAAACAGGTTTGGTTCCGGATTCTGGTATGAAATTCCCGTTGTCGGGCACATCAGATTTCGGCTGAAGAACCGGACGTTGCCTGCATCCTGGTCGAGCACCATCAGCACATCGTCGCCGTGATACATTGCGGTATTGATGCTCTCGCTGAGGCGCTTGTCAGTCTCCGGATTTTCCTCTACCAGCATGCGGTCAATCACCATTTCGATGTCGTGTACCTTGTAGCGGTCAAGTTTCATGCCCGGCGTGATTTCCTTAAGCTCGCCATCGATGCGCACGCGCAGGAAGCCCTGCTTGGCAATCTGCTGGAAGAGTTCGCCGTAATGGCCTTTTCGTGCGCGGATTACGGGTGCCAAGATGTTGATGCGTTTGCCTGCGTAATTTTCGAGGATCAGGTTTTTGATCTGCTCGTCGCTGTAACTGACCATTTTTTCGCCGGTATTGTAGCTGTAGGCGTCTCCGGCGCGTGCAAAAAGCAGCCGCTGGAAGTCATAAATCTCTGTAATCGTGCCTACCGTGGACCGCGGACTTTTACTGGTTGTTTTCTGCTCGATGGCGATTACGGGGGACAATCCGTCGATCTTATCGACATCCGGCCGCTCGAGTCCGCCCAGGAACTGGCGTGCATAAGCAGAGAATGTCTCGACGTAACGGCGCTGTCCTTCGGCATAAATCGTGTCGAACGCGAGCGAGGACTTCCCGGAACCCGAAAGTCCGGTGATCACGACGAGTTGCTCGCGCGGGATGGTGACGTCTATATTTTTAAGATTGTGTACGCGGGCACCGAGTACCTCAATGGAATTTTCAATTTCAGGCATATTTTTGAGCAAAATGCAAAGGTAAGGATTAGCCGTGTAAATTACATGATAAACGGCAGTTGATATTTAGCCTGCGGCAATCGTTGTGGAAGGCGTCAATCCGAACTGTGCCGCGGCCCGGATGGGAACGGCATCCTTTTTTTAATCCCGGAGGGTTAAAAAAAGATACAGTGGACAGCCGGAAATGTCCGCCATAAAATTGCAACAATTGCAGTGCAAATCGCAACGGCCCTGTTGACGCATTTATTAACTTTACGAATAAAATGATTTAAGATGAAAAGACTCAGTCTACTTTTACCGGCCCTGCTGCTGACTGCGGGCTTCACCGCTGTGGCACAACAGGAACCACAGTTGAACCAAAAGCAAAACAGCGAATTTATCGATCAGTTGAAGACCGATGTGAAAAAACTGTCGCTTACCGAGGAGCAGAAAGCGCCGTTCCTGGAAATCACAAGAAAATATGCTGAAAAAGCCAAAGAGATTAACGCCGATACCAGCCGCAAGAAAATCGCGCGCCTCAAAGAAATCAAGACGCTGCGCATCAACAAAGACGAGGAAATGAAGGCGTTGCTCAGCGAGGAGCAATTTAAGGTTTACCAGGACATCCGGGACGAGCGCAAGGCGCGGCGGCGGGCACAGTAAGTAGTTTCCGGTTGCGCGCTACTTGTTCCTTCCGGTGCGGCTGTGTTCGGCATCCCAGTCGCGTGTGCTGTCACCCTGATCGCGGTCGTCGGTATCATTGATGTCATCATCGTCGTTGTTTGGTGGGCTCACTTCAATATGCTCATCTGCCGGGGTTTGGCCCTGTTCGCGTCCGAGGCCGCTTTCTTTGATGGTCACTTTGTTTTGCGCTGCGATTTCTTTTGCGGGGTGTTTAACATTGATTTCGTCAGGGTGGGTTTGCGATGGCTGGCCTTCGCGTCCGTTTTGGGTATCCATGATTGCTGGGTGTTATGTTGTCGATAAAATTATTGATCACGAAAAAACGCCGTGTTTTTCATTTTGGATTCAAAAATCAAACGCGGCGCTGAACATTCGGGAGCAAAAAGGCGGGCGGTTTATTCCTGCAGCGCATTTTGGCCGGTTTCCATATAGGCCTTGAGATTTTCGATATCGTGGTTTACCATCTTCGTAAACCATGGGTTGAGTAGCTTTGCAGCGGCTTCGCCTGCAATTCCCAGCGGCGCATGATAAGACAGCGTGATGTCAAGCTCGGTGCTTTGCGGTCCGTTTTCACGGAAGTAAATTTTCCCGGCATTGTCGATGGTGGCACCCGGAACGGAATGCCAGCTGAGCATACGGTCTTTTTCATCCATGAGTATGTTGGCTTTCCAACTGATGTGGCCTATGCCGGCCGGACCTTTTGCACGCCATTCAGAGGTGGTCTGGGTCAACTCTTTGACGCTGTCAAGGTGGCTCATGAATTTGGGCAGGTTTTCGAGTTTCCGCCAGAATGCGTACACGTCGCTTACCGGCTTGTCGATGGTAATTGAGGTGCGGATATTGACGTTGGATGCTTTGAACTTGCCACTTTTTTCGGCCAGGTCGTACATCGGGCAATAGCCGCTGATGCCGCGCGCAAGCATGGTGCCGCCTGCGATGCCTTTGCCTACGCTTTTTGTTTTTCCGGACAGTGCCTTATAGAGCAGGTACGTACCGCCTGCAACCATAAGGATGCGTTCGAGTTTGCCGATATTGGGTTCCAGCCCCTTTATCACGGGCTTCGCCTTATGTGTAACATTGCCAAGGCGTTGCGCTTCGTCTTCGGAATAAAACGCGGCGTAACGGTTTGGATCAGTTCCCGAGGTATCAAATTTGGACTGCAATGGCAGCGTATCCTGTTGCGTTGTTTTCATGACATTCATTTTTTTGTTAGACTGGTTTGCGTCTTAACAAATTTATCCCATGATATCGCCAATCGTTTACAGTATACGCAGATTATGTTTTAAGATTTTGAAGCGGGCGCTTCGCTTATTTCCTCAACCTTTTTTTCTATCAGCGCGATTTCAGTCTTTTCCTTTTTGATATCCTGGCGGATGAGGGCAAAAACGCTCATGTAGACATTGGCCATCCAAACCGTCGCAAAACCTGAAATGATGTAGCCCCGCCAATCCGGGAGCAACAGATGGAAGCGGGTCAGTATGATGGCGCCCAGCGTTACATAATGGCTGAAGCAGTATTCGCAGGTGAAGAGGTAAAAAAACTTCCGTCGCAAGAGCCGGCGGCTACTTTTGGATTGCGAGACGCAGTATTCACGCGGCTCCCTGAAGACTTCTTCATGGGTTACCGTCCAGGCGATGCACGCGACGGGCAGCGGCAGGACCAACAGCCAGAAAATCTGATGGAGGATGTCTGTCGTGTTTTCCATATCGAATAAAATTATTGGTTGTCTATTGTGAGTTGATACATATTTCCGCCGCTGTGCTTGTCTTTTTCATCACAGATAAAAATCTCACTGCCCTTAAAACAGATGCCCTCTTTCTGCGAATTGTCATGCAGGTCGATTTCGGTCACTTTTCCTTTAAGAAATGCGTCGCCGCTAAAATCTTCAAAAAGCCAAACCTTTGCATTACTCAGCAAGGCCATTTTCTTTCCGTCGCCACTGATGGCGGCATCAGTCACGGCACATTTCCGGAATGCCTCACAGGTCGTAAAGGAGCCCATAAGCTTTGCGGCGTGATTTCCGGCAACATTTGGGATTTTATAGAGCTGCGTCGTACCGTCAGAATTGCTGCTGCGGTTTTTCGTAAAGACGTAAAAATAGTTGTCGTGCAGGAAAAACGCCTCGGCATCGAAAATGCGTTTGGACTTTTTAGGCGGGAACTCCTGCTGTTCGGGATAATAAAAATTAACCTGCACGGAGACGTTTGCACCGGCTTTTCCCAAATCTTCCGCGTTGATCTTATAAATCATCAGATTTTCCCGGTCATTGTCGTTGTTGCCGAAATCGCCAATGTACAGGTTTCCGCGATCGTCTGATGTCAAAGCCTCCCAATCGACATTCGGTTTATTAATGTTTACCTTGTGCCTGAGCGCCCCGTTTGTGTCCAGTGCAAACAAGACCGCATCGTTGCCGCTGTCCTCTAAAGTCCAGAAGACATTGGTGTTTGGAAGGTATGCCAGCGCTGAGGCTTCCTTTATTTGTCCGGGTAAATCAAAAACAGTTTTAAGCGGGGTGGGCTGCGAGGAGCAGCTGAGAAAGCACGGTGCAAAGATGAAAAAGGCAGTTTTCCTGAGATCCATAAATTGGTTTTAGGACCTAAAGTTACAAATTGCAACCGAATTTACCATACAACGGAAATGCGTATCTTTGGCTTCGCTAACCCGTAATTGCAGGCAGGACATGGCTTGTCAATTCGATGATTATTTTAAAGTGAGCCACATCAACAAGTTGAAAATCCTCAACGACCCGATTTACGGGTTTATTACCATACCGGATACGCTGATTTACGATTTGGTGCAGCATCCTTATTTTCAGCGCCTGCGCCGCATTTCGCAAATGGGCCTGTCTTACCTGGTGTATCCTGGTGCGCACCACACCCGGTTCCACCACGCGCTGGGTTGTATGCACATGATGCAGAAAGCCGTTGAAGCGATTCGGTTTAAGGGCACGGTCATTTCAAAGGAAGAGGAAATTGCGCTGTATGCTGCGATTCTACTCCACGATATCGGACATGGGCCATTTTCGCATGCGATGGAACACAGCATTGTTGAAAATATCAGCCATGAATCCATTTCGTTATTGTTTATGGACAAACTGAACGCGGAATTCGGGGGACGGCTTACCTTAGCCATTGAGATTTTTAAAGGAGAATACCATCGGAAGTTCATGCTTGAGCTCATTTCAAGCCAACTCGACATGGACCGCATGGATTACCTGAAACGCGATAGCTTTTACACGGGTGTCGCGGAAGGCAATATCAATTCCGATCGCCTGATCCAGATGATGATTGTAGTGGATGACAAACTCGCCATCGAGGAAAAAGGCATTTATTCGGTCGAGAAATTCCTGATGGCGCGCAGGCTGATGTACTGGCAGGCTTACCTGCATAAAACCAGCCTTGCAGCAGAGCTGATCCTGATGAAGGCCCTCAAACGTGCCAAGGAACTGACATTGAAGGGCGTTGACCTGGAGTGCAGTGCGCCGCTCAGGTTTTTCATGGCACATAAAATTGAAGCCGGCGATTTCGACAATGAGGTACTCGAACTTTTCTCAAGGCTGGACGACTCTGACGTAGTGAGCGCACTGAAGGCGTGGCAGTACCACGACGATTTTGTACTGAGCCATTTGAGCAAGATGATCATCAACCGGGATTTGCCGAAGATACGGTTCAGTGACGAAAAATTTTCGAAAGACGACACCGACGGGTACATCCGGGATTTCGCGTCGAAGAATCACATTTCGGCTTATGAGGCCGGATATTTCGTATTCAAGGGAAAAATCAGGAACCAGGCGTATGATAAGGCGGCTGAACCGATCAGTATTTACAAAAAAGACCGCAGTATCGAGGATGTGGTGGAAGCCTCCGACCATCTCAACCTTAAAGCGCTGAGCAAACCGGTGACCAAATACTATATTTGCTTTCCAAAAGTACTGGCGTAAAATTAACAATTAAACCTGTTTTTTTATATTTTTGTCGGGCAAAAGCAAATCAAGGGCTTTACGATTTCCCGCCAATCTCTTTTTGACAGGAAACAGGCAGAAACATCAGTAAAATGAAATTCACAGCAGCACAGATAGCGGACATCCTGGAAGGCGAAATCATCGGAAATCCTGATGCCGTTGTTTTTAAATTGTCAAAAATCGAGGAGGGAACGGACGGTTCACTTACGTTCCTTTCGAATCCCAAATACAACAATTACATTTATTCCACGCAGGCGTCGGTAACGATTGTCAATGCATCGTTTATTCCTGACGCTCCCGTTTTTACCACGATGATCAAGGTTGAAGACGCGTATGGGGCATTTACGAAGATACTCACGTTTTACGACCAGGTTAAGCACAATAAGCAGGGGGTAGAGCAGCCATCCGTGTTGTCAGAAAGTTCGGTTTATGGCGAGAATTTTTATCTGGGCAGTTTCAGTTACATTGGCAATAATGTAAGGATCGGCGACAATGTCAAGATATATCCTAATTCTTTTATCGGTGATAATGTGGAAATCGGGAATAATGTAATTATTTTTGCGGGCGCGAAGATTTATTCTGATTCGAAAATCGGGAACTACTGCAACATCCATTCCGGTGCGATTATTGGTGCCGATGGTTTTGGATTTGCGCCAAAAGAAGACGGAACTTATTCCAAAATTCCGCAGATCGGCAATGTGGTCATTGGCGACTATGTCGATATCGGTGCCGCCACGACGATTGACCGCGCGACGATGGGGTCGACGATCATCCACAATGGGGTAAAGCTGGACAACCAGATACAGATTGCGCACAATGTGGAGATCGGGGAGAATACCGTAATTGCGGCGCAAACCGGTGTGGCGGGCTCGACCAAAATCGGCCGTCATTGCATGATTGGGGGGCAGGTTGGCATTTCCGGCCACCTTACCATTGGCAACAATGTCAGGGTGCAGGCGCAGTCCGGCATTGGGCGCAGCCTCAAGGATGACGAGGTAGTGCAGGGCAGTCCGGCATATAATTATACCGATTTCAGCAAATCGTATGTACATTTTAAGAACCTGCCGAAGATCATCGCCGAATGGGAGGAACTGAAGAAAAAAACAGAATAGCATCAGGAGTCAACATGCCTGTCGGGTATGGCGATTCAAACGAATATACAAACAAAAACACGATCTAATGGTTAAACAAAAAACCATCGCAAATGAAATTTCCCTTACAGGCGTAGGGCTTCACACAGGCAAAGAGGTAAAGATGACCTTTAAGCCCGCACCTGTAAATAACGGTTACACTTTCGTCAGGGTAGACCTGGAAGGGCAGCCGGTCATTGAGGCCGATGCCAATTATGTTGTCAATACGCAGCGCGGCACCAATCTGGAAAAATTGGGTGTCAAGATACAGACGTCAGAACACGTACTGGCTGCATTCGTAGGCTGTGACGTCGATAATGTTATCATAGAGCTTGATGCTTCCGAGCCGCCGATTATGGATGGTTCTTCAAAATATTTTGTCGAGGCGATCGAGAAAGCCGGTATTGTGGAGCAGGAAGCGGAGCGCAGATATTATGTCGTGAAAGAAGTCATTTCTTTTACCGATGAGGCCACGGGAAGCGAAATCCTCGTGATGCCCGGTGATGAGTATCAGGTGACCGCGATGGTCGATTTCGGGACGAAAGTGCTCGGCACGCAAAATGCCACGATGAAAAACATTTCGGAATTCAAGACTGAAATCGCAAATTCACGGACGTTCAGTTTCCTTCATGAACTTGAATCACTGCTCGAAAACGGGCTGATTAAAGGCGGCGACCTTAACAATGCCATCGTATATGTAGATAAGGAGATTTCGGAATCTACAATGGAAAACCTTAAGGTCGCTTTCGGGAAAGACAAGATTTCAGTCAAGCCAAATGGCGTGCTTGACAACCTTACACTGCATTACCCGAACGAGGCCGCGCGACACAAACTGCTTGATGTAGTGGGCGACCTGGCACTGATAGGCACAAGAATCAAAGGTAAAGTGATCGCAAACAAGCCCGGGCATTTCGTCAATACGCAGTTTGCAAAGAAGATGTCGAAAATCATCAAGATTGAACAACGCAACCATGTTCCGGTATACGACCTGCATCAGGAGCCGTTGATGGATATTCATAAAATTATGTCGATGCTGCCGCACAGGCCGCCTTTCCTGCTGGTAGACAAAATTTTCGAATTGTCCGATACCCATGTCGTCGGGTTGAAAAACGTGACGATGAACGAACCGTTTTTCGTTGGCCATTTTCCCGGAGCGCCTGTTATGCCCGGCGTTTTGATTGTCGAGGCGATGGCGCAATGCGGCGGGATCCTGGTGCTGAGCACCGTCCCTGATCCTGAAAACTACCTGACTTTCTTCATGAAAATCGACAACGTCAAATTTAAATACAAGGTCCTGCCGGGTGATACCTTGGTGTTCAAGTGTGACCTGATTGCGCCCATACGGAGGGGAATCTGTCACATGCAGGCCAACGCCTACGCCAATGGCAAACTCGTCGCTGAGGCGGAACTGATGGCCCAAATCGCAAAAAAACAATAAGTCCCATAAGGACAAACCATAAAAAAACAGAAGATGAATCAGCCTTTAGCCTATGTGCATCCCGGTGCGAAGATTGCCAAGAATGTGGTGATCGAACCATTTACAACGATCCACAATAACGTGGTGATCGGTGATGGTACCTGGATCGGATCGAACGTCACCATCATGGAAGGTGCCCGGATAGGGAAGAATTGCAATATATTTCCCGGAGCGGTCATTTCAGCGATTCCTCAGGATTTGAAATTCGGAGGTGAGGAATCACTTGCGATAATCGGCGATAACTGTACTATCCGTGAGTGCGTTACGATCAACAGGGGCACCATCGCCTCAGGGCAGACCAAGCTCGGCAACAACTGCCTGGTGATGGCTACGGCACACATCGCTCACGATTGCCACATTGGTGACAATGCAATTATAGTCAATGGTGTCGCATTGGCGGGCCACGTGACCGTGGGCAATTACGCCATTATCGGCGGATTGGCGGCGGTACACCAGTTTATCAACATCGGGGATCATGCGATGATTTCAGGTGGCTCACTGGTAAGGAAGGATGTACCCCCATTTACAAAAGCCGCTAAAGAGCCGCTGTCCTACGTGGGCATCAATTCTGTTGGTTTGAGGCGCCGGGGTTTCAGCACGGAAAAAATACGTGAGATACAGGAAATTTACCGCATATTGTACCAGAAAAATTACAATACCTCGCAGGCCGTAAGCATCATCGAAGCGGAAATGGAAGCGACTCCGGAACGTGACGAAATCCTTGACTTCATCAGGAATTCCTCACGCGGCGTGATGAAAGGCTACACCGGAAATTACTAACCATGTACAGCGAGACGACAATTCATAAAATTAACAACGAACATTTAAAATAACATTCAATAATGGCATCTACATCGGATATTAGAAACGGATTATGCATCAAGTTCAACCACGACATTTACAAGATCGTCGAATTCCTTCACGTGAAGCCCGGAAAAGGCCCGGCATTCGTACGCACCAAACTCAAAAGCCTTACTAACGGAAAAGTGTTGGACAACACCTTTTCTGCAGGGCACAAGATTGATGAAGTGCGCGTGGAGACGCACGAATTCCAATTTTTATATGCAGAAGGCGATCTGTATAATTTCATGCACACTGAAACGTATGAGCAGATCCAACTGAACAAAGCCATTCTTGATGCCCCGGATTTACTGAAAGAAGGGACTACCGTAAAAGTAATCATCAATGCGGAAACCGAAGCACCGCTGTCTGTGGATATGCCGGCCTCGGTAATCCTCGAAGTGACGTATTCAGAACCGGGCGTAAAAGGAAATACTTCCACCAACGCGACCAAACCTGCTACCGTTGAAACCGGTGCAACCGTTAACGTGCCGTTATTCATCAACGAAGGCGATAAGATCAAGATTGACACCGCTTCGGGTCAATATATGGAGCGCGTAAAGGAATAATCGGAAATTTGATCAAGCATCATCATGAAACAGGCGATAGGCCTTGTGTCTTAAGCCCTTCCAAATTACCGTAATTTTCCAACCAACCCGTTATCCGGTTACAATATGAAATTTCCAAACGTACAGTCCCTCAAAAGCATTGCCGACCTGCTCGGGTGCGAATTCGTCGGTGCTGCTGATTTTGCGGTTCACGGAATGAACGAAATCCATGTCGTTGAACCCGGGGATATCGTGTTTGTCGATCATCCGAAATATTATGACAAGGCGCTAAAGTCTGCCGCAACCATCGTACTGATCAATAAAAAAGTCGACTGTCCTGAAGGTAAAGCGCTGTTGATTTCAGATGATCCTTTTCGGGATTTCAATACCCTGACAAAGCATTTCAGGCCATTTCAAAGTGCCTCGTCGGCGATTTCACCCACAGCCCGGATCGGTGAAGGCACGGTAATCCAGCCGAATACGTTTATCGGAAACCATGTCAAGATCGGTAAAAACTGCCAGATCCACTCTAATGTCGCCATTTATGACCATACCGTTATCGGCGACAATGTGATGATCCATGCGGGTACCGTTCTGGGAGCCGATGCATTTTATTACAAGAAAAGGCCGGAAGGTTTTGACCAGCTGGTTTCCGGCGGACGCGTCGTGATCGAGGACAACGTTGGCATTGGCGCGCTGTGCACCATTGACAAAGGCGTTACGGGCGACACGACCATCGGTGCGGGCACAAAAATAGACAATCAGGTGCATGTAGGGCACGATACGGTTATCGGGAAGAAATGCCTGATTGCCTCGCAAACGGGCATCGCGGGCTGCGTCGTGATTGAGGATGAAGTGACGCTCTGGGGACAAGTGGGTACGACAAGCGGCATCACGATCGGGGCTAAGGCCGTGGTGATGGGGCAGACCGGCGTAACCAAATCTGTCGAAGGTGGTAAAACCTACTTTGGCACTCCGATTGAAGAATCACGCGAAAAACTCAAGCAACTGGCCAACATCAAGAAAATACCGGAGATACTTAACAAACTGAAATAAACATGAACGCTAAAAAACTGGTTCAGGCTTTTTACAAATCGGATGCACTGATCGATCCTGCCGAAATGGCAACCTACCTGCATCCCGAAGTAAAAGTGGAATGGAACAGCACCAAGGGGCTGATTGTAATGGATCATGACGAAATCATTGCCTTTACGACGGAGTTGAGTAAGGCTTACATGCGGACCAAAGTGCGCATGAGCCACATCGTCCATGAGGGCGATATGGTTTCGGCCAGGTATTCCCATTTTGTCAAAACGATTGAAAATCCGAGGGAAGAGATGCTCCTCGCGCACTTTTTTGTGATCTGGGAAGTCAGGGATGGTAAGTTATTCCGCGGCTACCAGATGAGCCAGCTTTCATAAGCGCGACGGCAATATATTTTTCAAAAGCACACGAGATTTGCCTCCAAAAACTTATTTTTGCAGCACTAAATTCAAAAAATAATTTAAACCATATACCATGAGTGTTTTAGTTAACAAGGATTCCAGAATAATTGTACAGGGTTTTACCGGAAGTGAAGGAACATTCCACGCTTCACAAATGATTGAATACGGAACCAACGTTGTAGGTGGCGTAACACCCGGAAAAGGCGGGACTGAACACCTGAACCGTCCGGTTTTCAACACGGTGAAAGACGCTGTAGATAAGGCAGGAGCGGATACGACGATTATTTTTGTACCGCCAGCATTTGCAGCCGATGCCATTATGGAAGCGGCCGATGCCGGCATCAAAGTCATCATCACCATCACTGAAGGAATTCCTGTGGCCGACATGATCCGGGCATATGACTATATCAAAGGAAAAAACTGCCGATTGATCGGGCCGAACTGCCCTGGGGTAATTACTCCGGAAGAGGCAAAGGTGGGCATCATGCCTGGCTTCGTCTTTAGGAAAGGCAACGTCGGAATTGTTTCAAAATCAGGAACGCTGACTTACGAGGCCGCTGACCAGGTGGTGAAGCAAGGTTTGGGAATTACAACCGCGATCGGAATCGGTGGTGACCCGATTATCGGAACCACAACGAAGGAAGCGGTGGAGTTGCTGATGAATGACCCTGAAACCAAATGCATCGTGATGATCGGTGAAATCGGCGGGCAGCTGGAGGCGGATGCGGCACAGTGGATTAAGGCTGACGGCAACCGCAAACCGGTAGTCGGTTTTATCGCTGGTGAAACGGCGCCTAAAGGCCGTACGATGGGACATGCCGGTGCAATCGTCGGTGGTGCGGATGACACCGCTGAGGCTAAAAAACGCATCATGCGCGAATGTGGCATCCACGTGGTGGATTCCCCCGCAGAGATTGGTAAGAAAGTTAAAGAGGTTTTAGGATAAACCCTGATTCGGATATTATACACTGAGTCCCGCGGCATGCGGGACTTTTTTTTTGGCTTTGTTGAGATTACCGCCACATTTAATTTATATTTGAAAACCAAATAATCGATATGAAAAAATTTTACCTGCTGATGCTGGCATTCGCCGGTGTTTCGATCGCAAACGCACAGATCATCAATTTTCCATCGGGACAGCTCAAAGCGAGACTGCTTGACGCCTCGGCCACCAACACCAGGGCAAAAAACCTTGACGGCGCCTATTTTGCCATCGATGCCAACAACGACAGCCAGATACAGGTTTCCGAAGCGCTACAGGTCAGTGAATTGTATTTTTATAACAACGGCATTTCCAATATTACGGGGCTTGAATATTTTACGAACCTCAAAGTGCTGAGCATGCCGTACAACCCGATTACGACGCTGGACGCGACCGTGTTTCCGCTGCTTACGAAACTGAATGTCAACCATTGCCTGTTGACCAGCCTGAATGCCAGTGGGCTTTCGGCGTTGACCGACCTCGATTGCACCTACAACAGCCTCACCTCGCTGAATATCGACGGAACCTATGCACTACACGATTTTAAATGCAGGAACAACCAGATTTATGGCGTGCTTGATTTAAGCGGAAGGGCAAACCTGCTTCCCGAACTCGATCTGACGGTAAATCATTTTACCCAATTGATACTCACCGGCTGCAATACGCTCACCCTGATTAATGCAACTGAAAATTATCTTTCGGAAACGACTGATTTCAGCGCTGTTCCAAACCTCAGGGAACTCTGGGTTTCCTTTTCCAGCATTCAAAACCTCGATTTGTCCGCCAATCCGCTGATTGAGCGCGTATATGCAAATCAATGCTACGGGCTGTCTTCTATGAATGTTACGGGCTGTGTTAACCTCAGGGAATTGTACTTCGTAACTGCTTCTTATCCTACGCAATTGGATTTAAATCCGGCAGTGAATCTTGAAAAGCTTACCCTCAAAATGTCCAGCCCGGGTACAGTAGCATTTAACAATTGCCATATTTTAAAAGAGCTCAGCCTTGAGACCGATTGGCTGGCGGTTGATTTGTCGTTGCCAGCATTGGAAACCCTGACGCTTACGATGCTGAATTGCACCTCGCTCGATCTGACCGCGCTCGCCTCGTTGAAAACCCTTCAATCCAGGACTGAATCCGTTACAGCATACGACTTTTCAGGCAATGCATTGCTTGAGGATGTTGTCCTGTCCTATATTTATCCTACCCAATCATTGGATTTTTCATCCAATACTCACCTGCAGCAAGTCTATTTATCAGGTTGCTCGGGTGTCGAAATGCTGAACTTAAAAAACGGCGCCAACGAAATCCTTAATTTTAATTTTAACGCGGCAACGGCAATACCCAATCTGAAGTATTTATGTACTGACGATGAGCAGATTGAAAGCCTGGACTATCTTACGCAGGCGCTTCCTCTTTGCAGCATCAATTCGTACTGCTCTTTCACACCGGGCGGAACCTATTATACCGTAGAGGGCAGTTCAAGGGCAGATCTCGACGGCAATGGTTGTGACGTCTCAGATCCATTGTATCCCGGCATTAAATTTACCGTGACCGACGGCGTGAACTCAGGAACATTCGTTGCAGATGCGTTGGGTAGCTACAGCCTGCCGCTTCAGGCCGGTTCCCATACGATCACCCCGGTGGTCGAAAACAGCTATTTCACTACCGATCCTTCACAGTTCACAATCAGTTTTCCGGGCGATCTTAACAGCGTGATGCAGGACATCTGTATCATCCCGAATGGCATCCATAACGACCTGGAAATACTCATCATGCCAATCGGGATTGCGAGACCCGGTTTTGATGCTACTTACAATCTGTTATTCCGAAATACAGGAAACACGACAATTGATACCGATCTTGATTTTGCCTTTGACGACAGCGTAATGGATTTTGTGCAGTCGGTACCGCCTTTATCTGACCAAAATGAGGGTATGCTGCATTGGAGCGGATTGCCAATCGCACCGTTTGAAACACGCAGTGTACTGGTCAAAATGAATATGAACAGCCCGGTCGAGACGCCGGCGCTCAATTTGGATGACCACCTTGTGTTCACTGCGGCTTTGACGTATTCGGGTACCGACGAAACGCCGTTAAACAACACGACGATATTGCGCCAGACCGTGGTCAATTCGTTTGACCCAAACGATAAGACGTGTCTCGAAGGGGATACCATTACGCCCGGCATGGTGGGAGATTACGTCCACTACCTTATCCGTTTTGAAAATACAGGTACTTTTGCGGCGGAGAATGTGGTGGTGAAAGACATCATCGATCCGGCCACATTCGATATAGCGTCTTTGGTGCCGGTCAGCAGCAATTATGAGTTCACGACGCGCATCACCGACGGTGACAAGGTCGAATTTATTTTCGAAAATATCAACCTGCCTTTTGATGATACCAACAACGACGGTTATGTCTTATTTAAGATCAGGACCAAACCGACATTGACCGTAGGAAGTACGCTCAGCAATAAGGCCAGCATTTATTTTGATTACAACCTGCCGATTGTAACCAATACGGCGGTGACGGCGGTGGCGTTGCCTTTGAATACCAATGAAAATGACAATGCTTTTGGTTTGGCTTTATATCCGAATCCGGTGAAGGATGTCTTAAACATTTCGTCAAAAACCGATGCTGTCATCAATGTGGTACAAATTTACAACGCCCTGGGACAGGATGTAATGAAAGTATTGCCTGCGAATGGAGATTGCAGTATAGACGTATCGCGTCTGCCGGTAGGTAGTTATGTAGTGAAGGTAATTTCGGAGACCGGAAGTTGGGCCTCACGTTTTATAAAGGAGTAATTTCCAGTTAAATATCAAGCCGGTTACTGACCGGCTTTTTTATGGATCTATTTGACGGTATAATAAATACGTTATATTTGAACACCAGAACAATTAAGATGAAAAAACATTATTTATTACTAATGCTTGCTTTTGCAGGTGTACAGGCACAGGTAATCAACATCCCTGATGCCAATTTTAAGGCGAAGTTGCTCCAATCCTCCGAAACCTCAAGTATTGCAAAAGACGTAAATGGTGTAAAAATCAAGATTGATACCAACAGCGACAATGAAATTCAGGAAAGCGAAGCAGCACTGGTCTATTCGCTCTCCGTAAGTAGTTCCAATATTGTAAACCTTACCGGAATTAATAGTTTCATTAATTTGAAAAGCCTTACGGCATACTCGAACGTGATTTCCGCAATCGATGTGAGCGGATTGGCATTGGAATCTTTGCAGGTTGGGGGTAATTATCTCACAACGCTGAGCCTTGCTGGGCTTTCCGGATTGAAATCTCTCGACATAGACGACAACCAGATTGCAGGCACGCTGGACCTTAGTTCTATGCCCGGACTCAAAAGTTTACTTTGCGAAAACAACAACATTACAGGGATAAACATCACAGGGCTGGCACAACTTGAGAAATTAAAGTGCACTGAAAATGAGATAGCTTCACTTGATGTTTCCGGCAGCCCTTTATTGAATTACCTATGGTGTGATTACAACAACCTGACTACACTTGACGTAACCATGCTTCCGTTGCTGACCACCTTCAACTGCAGTTACAATCAGCTTACGAGCCTGCAGGTAGACCATCTTCCCGGCTTATCCGGCTTGCTTTGCGGCTTCAATCAATTGACAAGTCTCGACCTGACCGGATCAATGTTGAATAGTAGTGTATCGAACACACTGAGCTGCCGTAACAATCTTATAACAGAGCTTGACGTTTCGGACAAGATATTGGATCAGTTCACATGCTCCAACAATCCACTTACTACATTAAAATTAGGACAGATAACAAGATTGTATTGCTATTTCACTGACCTGACGAGTATCGAAGTGCCGTTTCCGGCTCAATATGTCAGCATACATGATAATCCGCTACTCCAGTCATTGTATGTCAAGAACGGTTCACAGGAAATCCAGTTTTCAATATCCAATGTACCCAACTTGTCATATATCTGCGCAGATGAATCCGATTTTTATGCAATACAACAGGAATTGAGTTATAACAATATCACCGGTTGCGAAATCAACAATTATTGTAATGACGGTGCCGATGCACCTTACGAAATTGCTAATACTGCAAAATTTGATGCTGCCGGAGTTGGTTGTGATGCTGCGAATCCTCTAATTCCCAACCAAAGATTTATTATCGATAATGGTGGTAGCAGCGGAGGCCTTTTTGTAAATTTATCAGGTACAGGCAACTTATCCCTTCCTGCCGGTACTTATAGTATTACGCCTGTTTTTGAAACACCTTACTTCAGCAGCACTCCCAATAGCGCTTCGATAACGTTTCCGGGTACATCATCTGTGGTAGCGCAAAGTTTCTGTATCGTCCCGAATGGAACGCATCCCGATATAGAAATTACCATTACCAATAACAATACTGCCATTCCCGGTTTTGATGCTGATTACACCGTTCTCTGTAAAAATAAAGGTACAACCACAGCATCAGGCTTTATCAATGTATCCTTCGATGATGATATCCTCGATTTTGTTACTGCTGAACCGGCTGCCAATGCTTCGCTGAACGAACTCAGCTGGGCCTATTCGGATTTGAAGCCATTCGGATCATATACTGTACATTTTACCATGAACCTGAATTCTCCTGTTGAAAATCCACCATTGCAACAGGGTGACAATATTACTATTGTAGCATATAGTGCATTTAATGATGATGAAACGCCGTCGGACAACATCACGGCATTGAACCAGCCAGTATTTAACGCTTTCGACCCCAACGACAAAACCTGTCTCGAAGGTGATACGATAACGCCGAACATGGCAGGGGAGTATGTTCATTACAAAATCCGTTTTGAGAACACCGGAAATTATCCTGCAGCGATTGTTACAGTTAAAGATGTGATTGATACTTCAAAATTTGATATTTCAACTTTAACGCCCATTGCGGGAAGCCATCCTTTTATTACCCGTATCACCAACACCAATCAGGTGGAGTTTATTTTTGATAATATCATGCTGCCGTTTGACGATGCGAATAATGATGGTTATGTAATATTTAAAATCAAAACAAAGCCGACTTTGGTTTTAGGGGATGAACTCAGCAACACTGCAGGGATTTATTTCAATTATAATGCTCCCGTGATTACGAATACTGCGGTGACTACAGTTGCGGTTCCTTTAAGCATAAATGAAGTGGATAAGAGCGGCTTCAGTTTATACCCAAATCCTTCGAAGAATGTCATAAACATTTCGTCAAAAACCGATGCTGTCATCAATGTGGTACAAATTTACAACACCCTGGCACAGGAGGTAATGAAAGTATTGCCTGCGAATGGAGATTATAGTATAGACGTATCGCGTTTGCCGGTAGGCAGTTATGTAGTGAAGGTAATTTCGGAGACCGGAAGTTGGGCCTCGCGGTTTATAAAGGAGTAATTTCCAGTTAAATATCAAGCCGGTTACTGACCGGCTTTTTTATTGGTTTTATGCAACCGTATTATAATTGCATTATATTTGAATACCAAAACAATTAAAATGAAAAAACATTATTTATTACTAATGCTTGCTTTTGCAGGTGTACAGGCACAGGTAATCAATATTGCTGACACGGCCTTTGCAGCAAGGCTGGCGCTTTCTTCTATAAATAACGATATTGCAAGGAATGAAGCGAATCTTCCAATACATATTGACGCCGATTATGACGGGCAGATCACCGTTACGGAAGCACAGGCTGTATATTTTTTGAATGTAGATTCATTAAATTTTACAGAAAGCGAGAAGATATCCGACCTTTCAGGGATTGAATACTTTACAAACCTCGGTACACTGAAATGTTCCTATAATAATCTTACCGCTCTTAATCTGGCGGCGCTCAGCAACCTTAAGATCCTTTATTGCAATAACAACCACCTTACAACACTCGATGTAATGGCATTGAGTGGGCTTGAAACCCTTTACTGCCATACGAATGACATGACAAATATACAGGTCGCAGGCTTGCATAATCTTTTGCAGCTTGTTTGTTATTCCAATCCCTTAACGGCATTGGATATGACGGGCCTTACGTCAATCAGCCAAATTCTCATCAGCCATACCGCAATCACTTCACTTGATCTTACACCTTATCCTACGCTGGCCTATATCGGATGCGAGGATGGCATATTGACATCTCTTAACCTTTCCGGACTTTCCAATATTACAACACTGAGTTGTAAGGGTAACCAGCTTACATCACTCGATATCGGGGCATCATGGTATCACCTGTTTGAAATCAATATAAGCAACAACCTTTTTACGCAATTCGATGTGAGTTCTTTCCAGCATCTTTCCCATTTTTATTGCGATAACAATTTCCTCACCGAGCTCCATTTTTACAATGAAGGCCAGGGCTCCAGTTCAATTACAAATCTGTCCTGTACGAATAACCTGTTTACTAAATTGGATTTGTCATCTATTCGTCCAAATGGGTTAATTTCGAATTCAGTTAAATTTGACAACAACCCGTTATTAGAGTGGGTTAATCTTAAGAATGGGAACTATAATCCGTTTCCGACATTAGAAAACCTTCCGTCCCTACGATACATTTGTGTTGATGCAAATGAGACAGACGACATGATAGGCACTAACTTTCCAATTTATAATATTACCAATTGCGAAGTCAATACATACTGTTCGTTTACTCCAGGCGGCACTTATTATCAAATTGCTGCCGCCAATACCTTGGATTCCAATGCAAACGGATGTGACGCAGGTGACCTGAACATACCTGCCATGAAGTTAAATTTAACTTCGGGGAGTACCACTACACAAGTAATAGCAGCTGCGAACAGCCTGTTCAGTATTCCTGTTTCGCAAGGCACTTATCAAGTTGCCCCTGTACTTGAGCATCCGGAGTATTTTACGGTATCGCCCACTTCAGCAAGCGTAGGCTTCCCTGCACAGGCAAGTCCTTATAACCTCCAATTTTGTATTGCGCCAGCAGGGAACCGCAACGATCTTGAAATAATCCTGCTACCCATTGGCGACGCCATTCCGGGTTTCGATATTCATTATAAAGTCATTGTAAATAATACAGGGAATACGTCACAATCCGCCCATGTGGAATTTCATTTTGAAAATGATTTAATGCACTTGGTTAATGTACAGCCAACAGCAGCCGACAATGAGGGCAGCCTTTCATGGAGCGTTAATTTGGTACCTTTTGAAAAAAAAGAATTCATGGTTCAGTTTAATCTGAATACCCCTACGGATACTCCGCCGGTTAATGGCAATACCATATTGCATTTCAACGCCGTGGCTACATCAGATGCCACAGATGAAACACCTCAGAACAATACTGCGCAACTGGAACAGCCTGTATTTAATTCATTTGATCCGAATGATAAGATATGCCTTGAAGGTGATGCAATTACACCGGATATCGTTGGGAAGGAGCTGCACTACCGCATCCGTTTTGAAAATACTGGCAATGCTCCGGCACAAAATATCGTCGTGAAAGATGTGATAGATACGGCAAAATTTGATGTGACTACATTAATACCACTTGATGGAAGTCATCCATTCACTACAAGAATCACAGGCGATCAGGCCGAATTCCTATTCGAAAACATCAATCTCCCTTTCGATGACGCCAATAATGACGGTTATATACTGTTCAAGATCAAAACCAAACCGACATTGACTTTAGGCAGTACCATCAGCAATACAGCGAGTATTTATTTCGATTATAACTTCCCTATTGTTACGAATACTGCGGTGACTACCATGGCTATTCCTTTAAGCACGGATGAAAATGAAAATGCATTTGGATTTGCTTTATATCCAAATCCGGTAAAGGATGTTTTGAATATTGCTTCAAAAGTAACCGCCGATATTGATTCAATAGTCATTTATAACATGCTTGGACAGGAAGTCACGAAAGCGATCCCTGCGGTTGGCGATTATAGTATTGATGTATCGCGTTTGCCGGTTGGAGAGTATGTACTAAAAGTGATTTCTAATACAGGAACCTGGTCATCAAAATTCCTCAAAGGATAGCATTTTGATAACAACTTATTGATATTCATGTTATTTATATCTATGATTCGATTTTTTTAATATATTTGAAATCATTAAAACGATCATCAACCAAAAAACTACATTATGAAAACGAAAGTAATTCTCCTGCTGCTCCTTTGTTCCGTAGCGGCCAGCGCCCACAATCAAAATGCAACCAATGCCGCCACGGCACCAGCAAAGGCAACGATCGCGATTGCGGCCATGCCCATAGGCGGCGCGATTTCAAAAATGGTCTCCGAAGCCGTCGGCTGGTTCACACGCGTCCTCAGAGATTAATCACAACTTACTATAAATCAGCAGGCTGCCAACAGGCGGCCTTTTGCTTTTTGGAAACTTCCTGATTCCTGGAAATTGATGGCTGTTTCAGGTGCCAGCACCATACGCAATCTGCCCCGGAATTCTCAAATCTAAAATCCTGATTCTAAAATCTGAATTCCTATATTTGTGCAACCATTACAAATTTGATCAGACCATTATGAAATTATTAGAAGGAAAAACAGCCATCATCACGGGAGCCAGCCGCGGCATCGGAAAAGGAATAGCGGAAGTTTTTGCAAAGCACGGTGCCAATGTCGCCTTTACATACAGCGCCTCTGCTGAGTCTGCGTTAGCGCTTGAAAACGAGCTGAACGGTTTAGGGATCAAGGCCAAAGGATATCAGTCCAACGCCGCCGATTTTAACGAAGCGCATACTTTTGTCGACGCTGTTTTGGCTGATTTCGGAACGGTAGACATCCTGATTAATAATGCAGGAATTACCAAGGACAACCTCTTGATGCGTATGTCTGAAGAGGATTTTGATAAGGTGATTGATGTCAACCTGAAATCGGTATTCAATATGACAAAAGCTATTCAGAAGACTTTCCTGAAGCAACGTTCAGGCTCGATCATCAACATGAGTTCTGTAGTAGGGGTGAAAGGGAACGCCGGACAGACCAATTATGCTGCCTCTAAAGCAGGTGTTATCGGCTTTACCAAGTCTGTTGCTTTGGAATTGGGTTCCAGGAACATCCGCTGCAACGCGATAGCTCCGGGGTTCATTGAAACGGAAATGACTGCCAAATTGAATGAGGAGGTCGTGAAAGGCTGGGCAGAGTCGATTCCGTTAAAGCGTGGCGGCAGCACGGAAGATGTCGCCAATGCCTGCCTGTTCCTGGCGTCAGACATGAGCGCGTACATCACGGGGCAGGTGCTGAATGTTGACGGAGGTATGCTGACATAAGACAAATTGTAGACAGGAAATTTATATGGACAAGCAAATTGAATTTTCCAACATAGTAGTGATGACTGGCCAATTCAATGGGAGGCAGTACAATTGATTAACGTCTCTCCAGGCTTTCAAAGGGCGCTTACATCATCAAAAGTGACGCCATACACGGGGCCAAATTTATAAAAGGCTGATAATTTGCGTAGCCGATAACAATTTCATTATGAAGGTAAAAAACTAAATGGCATTAAATACTATATTATTAATTATCCTAGCGCTTGCACTGGCAGCCGGACTATCATTTTACCAATACCTTTATAAAAGCAAAACCAGGAGCAGGACACACCTGGTTTTATCTGTGCTGCGTTTTTTGTCCGTGTTCGGGATATTGTTGCTGTTGATTAATCCAAAGATTACGAGAAGCACTTTTGAGACCGAGAAGACACCATTGCCAATCGTGGTGGACAATTCTGAATCCGTAAAGGATTTAAAAGCAGACGCCACGGCAAACGAATTGTTTAAGAAATTATATTCTGATTCAGGCCTGCGCGAAAAATTTGATGTGCAGGGTTACCGTTTTGACACTGGTTTTGAACTGTCGGAAAAGTTCGATTTCAAAGGAACCCAGACGAATATAGATGAAGCGGCGCGCAACCTTAAGAGCATCAACCGCAATAAATTGTATCCTACAATCCTCATTTCCGATGGGAATCAAACCACCGGAAATGACTATGTATTCAGTTTTGATGCCGGAAACAAGGTCTATCCGTTGATTCTCGGCGACACGACAACGTTTACCGACTTGCGGATCAGCCAGTTAAACGTGAACAAATATGCATTCCTGAAGAATAAATTCCCGGTCGAGGTGTTCCTGCAATATTCGGGTACCAAAGCCATCGAGGCCGATTTCAGCATCGCGCAGGGCAGCAATGTGTTGGCAAAGGAAAAAGTCAGTTTTTCCCCTTCTAAAAGATCGGCTGTCGTAAACGTATTGTTGCCGGCAGAAAAAAACGGGCTTCAAATCTACCGTGCCCGGCTTTCTTCTGCGGAAGCGGAAAAAAACTCCTACAACAACATCAAGAACTTTGCGGTGGAAGTCATCGACCAGAAGTCGGAGATCGCAATCGTCGCCTCATTCAACCATCCCGACCTGGGTGCGCTCAAGCGTTCCATAGAAATGAATCCGCAGCGCCACGTGACCATCGTAAAGCCAACGGACCTGAAAAGCCTTGACGACTATAACGTGTTGGTGCTTTACCAGCCCACGGCCGACTTCAAGCCGGTTTTTGACAGTAATAGGAATGCGGGCATCAATACTTTGATTATCACGGGCACCGCCACAGATTTTAATTTCCTGAACCAGCAGCAGCAGACGCTGAACTTCAAGATGAGCGGACAGAAAGAGGATTACTCGGCCGACTTTAATACGCAGTTCAATCTGTTTGCGATAGACGATTTCGGATTCGACCGTTTGCCGCCTTTGCAGCACGCTTTCGGGACCATTACAGCCAGTGGAAATCTTAACGTGTTGCTGTCGGCAAGGATTCGGAATATCGCTACAGGCGCGCCCCTGCTTGCATTTACTGAAAATGCGGGTCGGCGTACGGCTTTTCTTTTGGGCGAAAACATTTGGAAATGGCGGTTGCAGAGTCATGCCGACCTGAATACGTTCGAGAAATTTGATCTTTTTTCGGACAAGATCATCCAATACCTCGCGTCGAACAACGCCCGGAAATCGCTGGTCGTCAACCACGAGCGGTTTTACAATTCGGGTGATGCTATCGAGATAACTGCGCAATATTTCAACAAGAATTATGAGTTTGACGAAAAAGCGAGGCTGACCATTGCGGTAACCAATAGGCAGACGAAACAAACCCGGCAGTACGATATGCTCAAAGGAGCCAATGCCTACAAAGCGAATCTGGACGGACTGGCAGCCGGGCAATATACCTTCTCCGTCGTTGAGCAGACCTCAAAAAACCGTTACAACGGCAGCTTTGAAATACTTGATTTCAACATTGAAAAGCAATTTGTCAATCCGGATGTTGCCAAACTGAACCAACTCGCTGCGCAGACCGGCGGCAAAACCTACGTACCGAACCAGGCCGACGCGCTGATCAAAGCACTGCTTGAAAACCCCGATTACAAATCGATACAGAAGGAGGTCGTCCGGAAAATTCCGTTGGTCGACAGTATGCTGCTGCTGATCGCTATTGCAGCTTTGCTTTCGGCGGAATGGTTTATCAGAAAGTACAATGGCATGTTGTAATGGTTTGGCCACGTTCAGCTGAGTCTTAAGGAAATCTTAAGTTTGTTTTAAGTCAACCTTAAGCGCTTCAATTGTGCGGTAACCGATTTTTGCAAAAAGAGATATATGCTGACTAAATTCCTTCCCCGGAAAAGATTTGCCTTACTTACTGCGCTGGCTGTGTGGTTCCTGGCCGCTTCGTTGCTGCTGCGCGTCACCTTCATGATATGGCAGCATGACGAAATATCATGGAATATCCTCGATGTGTTCCGCACGCTGTTTACCGGTATTTTCTTTGATATCGGTACGGTCTCATTTGTATTGTTGCCGGCAGTGCTGTACTTTTCGATTTTACCCAACCGCCTCATCGGAAGCTGGTTCGACAAGATCGTAACGTATTTCTTTACGGTCCTGATGCTGTTCATCCTCGTGCTGACGTTTTTCGCTGAAATCACTTTCTGGGATGAATTCCGAACCCGTTTTAATTTTATTGCAGTCGATTACCTGATCTATACCCACGAAGTTGTGGCAAATATCAAGGAATCTTACCCATTGCCCGTTTTGATCGGCGGCGTTTTGCTGATCACAGGGCTGATTGTTTTTGTGTTTTACAAAAGGCAGGTCTTCCGCGACACGTTCTCTCATGCACTTGCGTTGAAAAAAAGGGTCATCGCGCTTGCCATCACGGTCGGGATTGCTTTGGTGTTTTCGCTTGGCATTACAAACAACCAGGCGGAATGGTCATCAAACCGTTACAATTCCGAAATCTCAAAATCCGGCATATATTCGTTTTTTGCCGCTTTCCGGAACAACCAGATGAAATACACCGAATTCTATTCGTCAACAGGCAATGACGCTGCATTCGATCTGGTCCGGCAGAAACTTGGCTCCCCCAACGCTACTTTCGTCACCGACAAATACAGCGTGCATCGAACACTGACAGGCGATGGTATGGAAAACAAGAACGTAGTTTTCATCCTGGTGGAAAGCCTGAGCGCAAAGTTCCTTGGTGAATTTGGCAACACGGAACACATCACGCCGTTTATGGACAGCATCGCGCAACAATCCGTTTGCTTTGAGAACCTCTATGCCACCGGCACCCGCACAGTTCGCGGGATGGAAGCCGTCACGCTGAGCATTCCGCCCACGCCGGGACAAAGTATCGTTAAAAGACCCGACAACCACAACCTATATACTGTCGCTTCGGTATTCAGGAACCGCCGGTATGATTGCAATTTCTTTTATGGCGGCGATGGTTACTTCGACAATATGAACAGTTTCTTTGGCGGCAATGGCTTTACGATCTATGATCGCGGCCGGGGCAGCGTACTGAGTGACGACATCAGGACGACGCGCCACAATATTGCCGACAGTGAGGTGACTTTTGAAAACGCCTGGGGCATTTGTGACGAAGACATTTTCAATAAAATGCTCGGCGTCGCGGATGCGCAATACCGGTCGGGCAAGCCTTTTTTCAATTTCATCATGACCACCTCAAACCACAGGCCATACACATACCCTTCAGGAAAAATAGACATCCCGTCAGGCAAGAGCAGGGAAGGCGCCGTAAAGTATACCGATTATGCTTTGAGGCAACTTTTCCGTAAGGCAAGCCGCAAGCCCTGGTTCAGGAATACCGTGTTTGTGATAATTGCGGACCATTGTGCGAGCAGCGCCGGAAAAGACGAGATTGATCTGGCCAATTACCATATTCCGGCATTTATCATCAATGCGGGAACAACGCGGAAAGTGGAGACGCAGTGCTCGCAGATTGATATTTTCCCGACGCTTTTCGGGTTATTCGGTTGGTCATACGACTCTGATTTCTATGGCAAGGACGTACTCGAAAATGGCTTTGAGGAGCGTTTCTTCTCCGGGACTTACCGCAAGCTTGCCTTAGTGAAAAAAAACAAGGCCATGATTTTATCGGACCAGAAAGTGCAACATTTTTATACCTGGGATAAAAACACCAATGCGCTGGAACCTTTGCCCATGGATAAAGGATTTCTGACAGAAACCATTTCGTTTTACCAAACAGCGGATTATTTGTTTACAAACCATCGCCTGAAATAAAAGTGCCCTGTTTTTTGGTTGCGAATCGGGAATTTTTTATGGATATTTAGCAGAAAATCGATGCTTATGAAAAGCCTAATATTCGCAGTCCTGATGGTGGGCAACTTCGCCCAAAGCCAACAATTGCATTGGAAAACCGATATCGACAAGGCACTCAGGGAAGCGGCCGTGGCAAACAAGGACGTGTTGCTGTTTTTTACGGTGTCAGAACAGTGCGAGAATTGTGACAAGCTCGATAAGAATATTTTCAGTAGCGAAGAATTTCAGGCTTTCGCCAAAGAAAATTACATACCGGTGAGGATTGACTTCTCGCAAAAGCCTACCGAAGAACTGACCGACAGCATGATTGAAAAGAACCTGCTGATCATTGAAAAATATAACAAGGACGGTTTTTTCCCGTTAGTCGTCGTGCTCAGCAAGGATTCGAAAGTCCGCGGAAAAACCGGCGTATATAAGGAAGAAACGCCCACGCAGTTTATCAGCATGCTGCGAAAATTTTAATTTATGACGAAGATACTCATTGTCGAAGATGAACCCGGAATTTCGGGCTTCCTGAAGAAAGGGCTCGAAGAAGAAGGCTATGCGATTGATATTGCGGCTACCGGCAATGAAGGCCTCAAGCGCGCACTGTCGCACTCCTACGATTTGCTGCTGCTCGACTGGATGCTGCCGGGACTTAGCGGTCTCGACATCTGTACCCGCGTCAGGGAACAGGATAAAACCACACCGATTATTTTCATCACCGCGAAAGACACCATTCAGGAAACGATTGCCGGATTGCGCTCGGGCGCCAATGATTATATTAAGAAACCATTCCATTTTGAGGAACTGCTCGAAAGGATCAGGGTGCAGCTTCGTCACACGGAAGGTGAAGTAAACGAATACCAGCTGGGCGACATCAGCATTAATAAACTGGCACATAAGGTGTTCCGTGCAGGACACGAGGTGGCACTCACGCAAAAGGAATTTTCCTTGCTGGAATATCTCGTAAAAAACAAGGGCCGGATCTGCACCAGGACGCAGATTATTGAAGACGTTTGGAATATCAGTTTCGAATATGACACCGGCGTCATCGATGTTTTTATGAATTCCCTGCGCAAGAAGCTCAACCTTAAAAAAGATGAAGATTATATCAGGACCATCCGCGGAATAGGCTATATTGCGGATGAAATCGGCTGATATGTTCCAACTTTCGTTTAAAAACCGACTGGCTTTCAACTTCATGATCACGACGGCATTGGTGATGTTCGGCGTATTTGCCGTGATTTATGCCATCGTCAAATACAACGTGTACCGCGACGTCAATTCAGACATCGAACACGAAATCGCGCTCCATTTTTCGGAAATGGATTTCGATAAGGATATTTTCAAATGGATTGATGTGGAAGAATGGAAAGAACGCGAACACAACCGGCTAACCATCGATCCCGTTTTTGTCGAAATTTATAAACCCGACGGCATTCCCGTCGAGAAATCTCCAAATCTTAAAAAGGACAACCTGCATTTTTATCGGAATATCCATAAAAAGCATTTTGTGGATACCACCTTGCACCGGCAATCCATACGTCAGGTCCAGGTCCCGATTGTTAGAAATGACAGCATTAAGGGTTACCTCTCGATTGCCATGTCTCTGGAAGAAGAGAATGTCGTACTGGACAATTTAATGCTGGTTTTGATTATCTCCGCTATTCTTGTGCTTCCACTGCTGTTTTTCATCATTCGGTACATCGCTGGCCGTAGCATTCGCCCTATCATACGCATTACCGAAACCGCGAGCCAGATTTCGCGGCAAAATCTTAATTTAAGGATTAACCTGCCGCCGAACCGTGACGAATTGTTTGTATTATCCGAAACGATAAACAGCCTGCTCGAACGCATTGAAACCGCCGTGGATCGCGAGAAACAGTTTACATCCGATGCTTCGCACGAACTCCGGACGCCATTGGCTGTAATTAAAGGAAATTTAGAGGTGTTGATCCGTAAACCCCGTGAAAAAGAGGAATATGAAAAAACGATAAACTATTGCATTTCCGAAATCAACCGCATGAATAACCTGGTAGACCAGTTGCTTTTACTGGCGCGTTTCGAAAACAGCCAGATTGTGCTCCAGAAACAAAAAATCGCGCTGAATGAGATTATTCTCGAGTCACTTGAACGCCTGTCACCCTTGATAAAAAGCCGTAGGAGCGTCATCAATTTTAAGTTCGATGAGCTTTTCCCGGTGACCACTGATGCCTACAAAGCGTCTATAATTATTGAAAATATCCTGTCAAACGCCATTAAATACTCAGAAGTGGGCGGCGTGGTCGACATTCACATTTTTAACGAAAACGGCTATGTGATTTGCCGCATCACTGATTTTGGGATCGGTATCTCTAAGCAGGAATTGCAGGACATTTACAAACAGTTTTACCGTGCCAAATCAAACAAGTTTTCGGACGTAAAGGGCACAGGCATCGGTTTGTCGATTGTAAAAAAACTCTGCGAATTGCTTGGCGTATCCATCGATATCCAAAGTTCAGAAAAACAGGGAACGACTGTGGCGCTGCTGTTTAAGGATGACGACGCACCGTCAGGCATTTCTGAGGGTTCCTGATCACCCTAAGTATTAAAATGTCGTCTATTCGCCGCCTGTTTGTTTTTAATTGAAAAACCAAAAACCTATATTTACTTTTTAAACGAAGCCAGTTTTTGCTTTATGATTTCCAACGCCAACATCAATTTACATTTCCGCGAACCGGGGCCTGAGGAGCCTCAGCTTAACATCCTGTTGACCACCGATGACGATGACGAAAGGCCTGTATACCTGTCGGGCAATTTCAATGAATGGCACACGCAGGACCGCAAATTTGAGATGGACAAAGTCGGCAATGGCCTGTACCATTTTAGATTCCCCGAAGATTTCGTGTATCCCAACGAGCTGCTTTACAAGTTTACCAAAGGCGATTGGAGTGCTGTCGAAATTGACCAGTCCGGAAACCGGACCGAAAACCGTTCCTGCACACAAACACAGGGTTTGCGCCGTGAACATGTCGCAAAGTGGCGTCGGAACTGGCTGCCCTTCAAACCGAATTTCCTTCCGCAAATCCAGCTGATTTCAGAAGGATTCGACATGCCGCAGCTCAACAGGAAGCGTCGGATCTGGGCATTATTGCCTCATGATTATGACAGTTCGGGCGAACGCTATCCGGTAATGTACCTGCAGGATGCCCAGAATCTTTTTAACGAACAAGCACAATACGGCAATTGGGAAATTGACAAGAAACTCGCGGTGATGTCCGAATATAAAATCGGTAAAATCATCATTATCGCTATTGAACACGCCGAGCAGGATCGAATAAAGGAATACAACGTGGGCCGGACCGTTTTGGGTGCCGGTGAGGGAAAAAAATACATCCGGTTTATTACCGATACGCTGAAGCCCTTTGTCGACGGCAAATTCAGGACGAAGCCGGAAAGGGAACACACGGGCATCGGCGGGAGCTCGATGGGCGGGCTCGTAAGCATTTTCAGCGGACTGATGTATCCGGAAGTGTATGGCAAACTGATGATTTTTTCACCATCGCTCTGGGTGGTTCCAAAGATGGATTTTATGAATATGAATCTTGATGAACCCGGCGACACCAAGATTTACCTCTATGCGGGCGGCGACGAAAGCAAGACCATGATCGGTCAGGTTAAGAAGTTTAAAGACAATATGATTAAGAACGGATTTGTCGCTGATAAGATGAAAATCCGCCTCAGTATTAATATGGAAGGCCAACACAACGAGCGGTATTGGAGCGACGAATTCCCGAAAGCGATGGAATGGCTTTTTTTTAACACCAAAGACAATTAAATGAAAATAATTACTGTACACGAACTGGCTGATTTTAAAGGAACGATTTTGATTCCCGTTTTTGAGACCCATGTAAAAAGCCTCGTTCCAATTGAATTTCAAGGCGTTTCGGTTTCGTCAAAGGTGTTCTACGGAAAAAAGGATACGTCATATCATTCGGATAAATACGACTGCCTGCACCTCTTCATCGGCTTGGGTAAAACGCCTGATTACAAATCGGTTTTTACGATGTTCCGGCGTATATCGTTAAGGAATAAGGAACATTTCAACACAAACACCGCGCTGGTGCTTCCCGACGGATTTCAGGCCGGACTCGCAGAAGCCGCTTTCTCCGGATTGCTGGCCGGGACATACGAAATCGGGCATTTTAAAAAAACCGACAGCCACCCATTTCTCAGAGAAGGTTTTGAACTGGCGCTATTGGCAAAAGGCAATTATACGGAAACGGCAGACAGGGCGTTCAGGATTGCGAAAGCAAAACTTGAAACGCTGCGTTTGGTAGACCTGCCCCCGAACGTCGCCACGCCGCAATACCTGGCCAAATGGGCCATGGAGGCCGGAGAGAAGTACGGGTTCAAGACTACTGTATTCGATCGGCAAACCTGCGTCCAACTTGGGCTGGATGCGTTTTTAGCCGTGGCGCAGGGCAGTGCAAGGGAGCCGCAGTTCATTATTATGGAATACACGCCGGACAACCTGACTAACGGCATGAAGCATATCGGACTGGTGGGCAAGGGAATCACTTTCGATACCGGCGGACTCAATATCAAAACAGCCGGGATGCTGCATATGAAATCCGACATGGCGGGTGGCGCAGCTGTCTTGGGCGCCATGCAGCTGGTTTCCGACCTGAAGCTTGACGCCAAAGTTACGGCAATCGTACCCGCGTGCGAAAATGCGGTCGGAAATATGTCATTTTTGCCGGCCGATGTAATCAGGAGTTACAGTGGGCACAGCATTGAAATCATTGATACCGATGCCGAAGGACGGCTGATTCTCGCCGACGGATTGTCGTACCTCACAAAGAACTATAAACCTGACTACATTGTCGACATCGCCACCTTAACCGGAAGCAGCGTAGCAACTTTCGGGTATGAATGCGGCGCGCTGTTTACGAACAATGAGTCCTTATCCAAACAATTGCAGCAGGCAGGTGATGACGTTGGCGAACGTGTCTGGCCGTTACCGCTTTGGGAAGCCTACAGGCAGGATATTGAAAGTGAGGTTGCTGATGTGAAGAATTTCAGCGGAAAGCCTGTTGCAGGGGCGATCAGTGCGGCAAAATTCCTTGAATTTTTTACGGCAGGCCATACGGCCTGGGCGCACCTAGACGTTGCGGGTGTGGCATTCGGGGATGACGAATTTGCGAAAACGAAACATGCTACCGCATTTGGCGTGCAATTATTGACTAAATTTATTGAAAATCTATAGTTATGGCTGACAACAGGACCTTCATTTGCATTTCCAATTATTTCAAGGGATCCGATTTTATGATTGAGCTGAAGCAGCTTGGCAACACGGTTTTCCTGGTAACATCGGATAAACTCCGCGACAAGCCATGGCCCTTTGAACACCTTGACGAAGTGTTTTATATGGACGGCCAGGATACGGACTGGAACATGGAACACTTGCTCCTGGGCGTACAGGGCCTGATGAAAAGCAACAAAATTGACGGTATTGTTGCGCTTGACGATTTCGATGTCGAAAAAGCGACGTACCTGCGGGAACACCTGAGGATCCAGGGAATGGGGCAAACCACAGGCCGGTATTTCCGTGACAAGCTCGCCATGCGCATGCGTGCCAAAAGCTGCGGGATCTCGAATCCGAATTTCTGTTCACTGTTTAACGACCATGACATCAATACCTTCGCCGATACGGTGGCGCCGCCATGGGTGTTGAAACCGCGTTCAGAAGCTTCCGCTTCAGGGATTATCAAGATTCATGACAAGGAGTCCCTTTGGATGCATATCAATGAGATGGGCAATAACCGTTTCAAATATCTTGTAGAGCAGTTTCGCCCGGGCGACGTGTACCATTGCGACAGCCTGATTGTAAACGGTAAGATTGTGTTCAGTATGACCTCCAAATACCTGGCTACCCCGATGGAGATTTCGCAGGGCGGCGGGATTTTCCGCAGTGCCAATATTGTCTATGGATCAGAGGATGATAAAGCGATAAAAAAGTGCAATGAGCAGGTGATTAAAGGCTTTGGCCTGAAACATGGTGCGGCGCATTCGGAATACATCAAATGCAAAGATGACGGAAAAATTTACTTCCTGGAGACGTCCTCAAGGGTTGGAGGAGCGCACCTTGCCGAAATGGTGGCGGCTGCATCCGGAATCAACCTGTGGAAGGAATGGGCGAAAATTGAAGATGCACTGGTTAGGGAAACCGCTTACAAGCTCCCGAAGGTACGTAAGGAATATGCGGGTATTGTATTGACATTGTCCAAATTTGAAAAACCCGACTTATCGCCATTCTCCGACGAGGAAGTATGTTTCCAGGTGCCTTTGGAATACCATGCCGGACTGATTGTGAATTCGGATAAGCCGAACCGCGTGCTGGAATTACTGGACGACTATGCGGACAGGCTTGTACACGACTACGCAGCAGTGGCGGCACAGGCCGAAATTAAGAAACTGCATTAATCGCGGGAAATTCTTGGCGTTTTTTTAATAGACGCCTCGTCTGTACATTCATTCGAAATCAACCCGATCAGCTGTCTTTTTCGAACAGGCCGATGCTGCCGCCAACCCAGTCCTTATCCTTGTTGAATTTAACACCGATCATTTCACCACGGCTCAGCCGGGCGAGATTGCATAATGGTGTAGGGGCGGGGTCGCCTTTTTTCCAGACATACAGCATGCGGACTTCTGTTTTTACCTTGCCATCGGGCGACTGAATGATGGGGATATAATTGACTTTTCTCTGTAAGATGTACAGGTCTTTCTCGACGACTGTTTCGATGTCTTCCTTTTTCACATGGAAAATCACCCCGCTGCCGGAAAAGGAAAACAACGGCTTAAGAACGTAATTTTCAAGGTCCTGTGGTATTTCTTTTAAATCGCTGAGTAAAGTAGTTTCAATGAAATATTTTCCCTTCAGTAATGGCAATATGAATTTGCTGATTCGGAAAAACCAATTCGGATGGCCGGCCCATTCAATGTCCAGATCATCAGAGAAACTAAACTTCATTGCCAGGTCCTTCCGCGATTCCAATTCGTCAAAGATTACACGATTGTAAATCCTTTTCACCTGAATTTTTTCACCTGAATCACTCACGTAGAAAAGTTGGCGCCCTTCCTTAATCAAATCGGTGACACAGACGATTGGAATGCCCAGGTCGCGCCGGCAATAATAAAAGTCGATTTTTGTATTTTGTTTTTCCGGTTCAATTTCAAGTAAAATCACGTTTTCCTTTGGATGCCCATTTAGGATGACGTCGTCCAGAACTTTTTGATAATCGGTGTGTGAGAGTCCATTGAGAAACGGTGTCAATTCAGTAAGGAAAGGATAATGATTGACGAATTTCTGATACAGCGCCGGCTGGTAATTGAATAAAGATGGGAAGCCCTGCACTTCAATAAGTTTTGGCACGACTTCGCCGTCCTCTTCACAAATCCCGAAATCAATTGCCAGGAATGTGGTATGTTCGTCTTCGTTTGGCACTTTCATATTCAATTCCAATGCCTTTTCGGTCAGTTTCTTAAAATCGTCACGCTGAATGAGCCTGATTACCTCATCACAACCTTCGAGGAGCTGCGCCTTCAGGTCGTCCGAGATAAAAAACGGCGTTTCTGCCATGCGGAAGGTGGGCATGTAACTAAAATCGGCAGCAATATCTTCCTGGAATGCCTGGTATTTTTCAACTGAAAAGGCTTCGTTAAATGCTTTGCGGTACTTTGGAATCATATTGAAAAGTTCAGGGTCAGGTATTAGATTTTTGCAACAATGACATTATACGCATTCTGGAGCCTGCGCCTAGTTAGAAAGTATCTTCTTGTTGCGCATCAAATCATTGATTGCCATCCTCAGGAAATTAGGGATAACAGTCTCGTTTGTCTTGTAGATCTTATCCTCATCCAGTAAATCCTCGAGCATGTCGCGAAACTTCGTTTTGCCTTTGAGCGCGATGATTTTTTCACGGCGTTCCCTGCTTTTGAGATTGGATATGTAACTGATCGGATCGGCTTCAGGATGGAATTGCGTCCCAACAAAATAAGGCGTAAACCGTACTGCCATGATGGCCCTTTCATAATCCACATGGTCGCGGATCTTTTCAAGCGAAAGAATCTGCGCGCCGTTTTCAGAGAATACCTCTAGTTTGGGTTGAACGACCTGGTAATCCCTGGAATCGACGGCATAATAGGGGTTCGGCAAACCATCAAAAAGCGGATCATCAATGCCGTCCTGGGTTTTATGCACTGACATGATACCGAATGACGTTGATTTTCGCTTCGTGATTTCCGCGAGTTTGAAGTGCTTGCATGCCATCTGGAACGAATGGCAAACGAACAACACGTGTTTTTTTACATCATTTTCCTTGTTCCAAAGTGTCAGTGCGTCAATCAGTTCGTAGTATTTCCTGTCCCAGATTCCGTCTCCTTCCAAAGGATTTCCGGGTCCGCCCGTCGAAATATAAATATCAAATTTCCTGACGTCGGGGATTTCACATTTTCCACGTACATCGAAAACCTTAAAAGTGACAATATTACTGAAGCGGCTGATGATGTCGATAATGCAGCGCATTCCCTGGTTGGGCTCGCCGTTATACATATCCAATATGGCAATTTTGATGGTCTGGTCCGTCATGCTTCCTCTGTTATGAAATGGTCAAATAATTGCAAAGATATGAATATGGCTACAATCCTTTTGTAAATTCCGAGGTAATAAAATCGACCACTTTCGTGAGATCTCCATGATGTTGCTCGAAAACGGCAAGCTGCTTATCGGCGCCGGTACCATTGGCCATAATCTGGTGAACATATTGGATGTCTTCGCGCGAACCCAGCTCATCGACGACGTCATCGACGAACTCGAGTAGTTCCTGTATCAGCATTTTCGTTTCCACTTCTTTCTGCAGCCCGAAGTCAATCATATGGTTGTCAATTCCATAGCGCGCTGCACGGAACTTATTCTCACGGATCAGCGCCAATCGGTAAATATTGAAACTCGTGTTCTGCATCGTCAATTTGTAAAGCTTTGCCACGATGGCCTGTATCAGCGCGACGATGCACATAGTCTCCTCAACGGTCAGGCTCATGTCGCAGATGCGGAACTCGATCGTGTCATAGAAAGGATGCAGCCGTAAATCCCACCAGATTTTCTTTGGATTGTCAATACAATTGGTCTTGACCAGCGTTTCAAGGTAGTTGTCGTAAGCCGACACCGAATCGAAATATTCCGGAAGACCCGTACGCGGGAACTTGTCAAATACCTTGGTTCGGAATGACTTGTAGCCGGTCTTTCGTCCTTCCCAAAACGGCGAATTTGTGGAAAGCGCAAAAATATGCGGCAGGAAATAACATGCCTGGTTCATCAGTTGCAGGCCGATTTCGCGGTTGGCAATGCCCACATGGCAATGCATACCGAAAATCAGGTTGGAGCGTGCGGCGTCCTGCAGTTCGTTGACGATGTTATGGTAACGTGGATCGTCAGTAATCGGCTGGTCCTGCCAACGCGAAAACGGGTGTGTCCCCGCCCCACCGACCACAAGATTTTGCTTGTGCGCCAGTTCAACAATCTTTCCACGCAGGTGCAGGATTTCTTCCCTGGCTTCCTGGACGGTTTTACAGATGTTTGTTCCCACCTCCACAACCGATTGGTGCATTTCTGCCTTGACCTGCTCGTTAAGGATGATTTTGGCACCGTCGACGATTTTCGAGAGATGCGAGCGTAAATCCCTCGATTCAGGATCGATAATCTGGTATTCTTCTTCAACCCCAAGCGTAAAAACGGGTAGTTTTGCTTTCATTAGATGTGTTGTAAATGAATCATTTTAATTGATAAAATCTGGGATTCCAATTCCTTGCCTGCCGGTTTTCTCAACTTATTTTGCCGCAGCCGCAGCGTCTTTTATAAAGGTGCCCCAGGTGAGATTCATCTGGCCGTCTTTGTGTTTTTTGGCTGCCGCAATCGCCATTTTAGCGGCTTCTTCAACAACCCATTCGAAATTTTCCTGGCCTACTGAAGTGTATTCGGCATCGGGCGCCGGGTTTCCGAAATCAATCGCATATGGAATCCCGTCACGTACGGCAAACTCAACTGTATTGAAATCATAGCCTAATCCGTTGCACAGCCTCAATGTGTAGTCTTTTATGGTTGCGAGCAGTTTCTTATCGGTTACCGGATTGTCGACAACGTAGCGCAGATGGTGCGGGTTTCTCGGTTCGTACGGCATGATCCGCACCGCTTTCCTACCAAGGCAGTACACCCGGAAATAGGATTCGAACACAATCTCTTCCTGTAATAACATCACGAGCTGGCCGGTTTCACGATGCTTTTCCCAAAACTCGTCCTTATTTTCGAGGCGGTATACGTTTTTCCATCCGCCGCCCGCGTATGGTTTCATGTAAGCCGGAAAACCGATGTAGTTGAATATGCTTTCCCAATCCATAGGGTAAGCAAGGTTCCGGAATGATTTTGCCGTAGTGTCTGTCGGGTGCTCCGCAGACGGCAAAATTACCGTGTTTGGCAAGGGTACGCCCAGTGTATCAGCAAGGCAGTTGTTAAAGAACTTGTCATCGGCACTCCACCAAAAAGGGTTGTTGATGACATTCGTGCCTGTCAGCGCCGCATTCTTAAGATAGGCCCTGTAAAAAGGGACGTCCTGTGAGATACGGTCGATAATTACCGCATATTCGCCGCCCTTGTTCTGTACCACCTTGTCGATGGAAACCGCTTCGGCCACGATATTTTTTTCAGCTTTCGAATTCACCCTGTCAATGAATGCTTGCGGGAAGGTATCTTCCATCCCGAATAAAATCCCGATTTTTTTCATGGTAATCTGTCCTGATTTATGTTATGTAAATTTGATTCTTGATAAATAATGCGGAAACATCTCGCGCCAGACCGGCCAGTCATGTTGCCTGTCGCGACGGATATCGAGCCAGTGGTCGACTTCGCGGCTGCTCAGGACCTTACTCAGTTGCAGGTTTGAATCGAGGCAGACATCCAAGTTTGATGTCCCCAATACGATGTCCATGTTCCATAACTCGTGGTCGTTAAGTCCGTACAGGTAGTCTTCAGGACTATTGAAAAACACGTCGTCATTGTGAAAACCGTCCATAAAACTTTTAATGCTGAAGGCACCGCTCATAGAGAACATATGGCTCACATAACCCGGATGCCTGAAGGCAAAATTGGCCGCATGGTATCCGCCGAAGCTGCAACCCGCCGTCACGACCTTGCCTGACGGCGTGTTGTTCCTCACCCGCTCGACGATTTCGTGGCAAATCATTTTATCATACCAGCCGTGGTTCTGGATGCGGTGTACCGGGTGGATCTTTTTGTTGTAGAAACTGTCCTTATCGATACTGCCCGGGCAGAAAATCTGGATGAGCCCCTGTTCGATATACCAACGCGCAGATTCAATGAGGCCCTGGTCGCGGTTTTCATGGTAGCTGCCCATTGACGTCGGAAAGAGGATCACCGGATAGCCCGCATGCCCGAAAACAAGCATCTCGATGTCGCGGCTCAGATTGGGCGAATACCATTTAAAATATTCTTCTTTCATATAAGTGTTTTGTTTAACAATTATAGTGAAAATAAATAAGAATCATAACGTTTTCACTAATGCCAAACGATTATTATCACAATCGGATTAATATTTATGAAAGATTAGTAAAATTCCATTTAAACGGGAAAAATCAACTTCGATTTAAAGTTTCGGCAATAAAAAAAGAAGCAACTGCGCCTTAGTGTAGCTCACAGCTGCAATTCAAAAAGCTGCACCTGGCTTTTCAGTCGGTCGATGAGCATTGACATCATGCGCTTATTCAAATCAGATGAATTGCGGATGTATCGCGTATACTCCTCAACGGTAAACAGCGCAATGACCATTCCCTTGAGCGCGTTCCGGAATTTGATGTCCCGCTGTATGCTGTGCTCGATAAAATGAAGTTTTTTTTCGACGTTAAAATGATAGAAGTCGGTTTTGCTTTTGGCGATGTAGTTCCTGAACACCTCGATGAATAAATCATTCTGAAGCTTCAATACCGGCCGGAGGGTTTCGTTCTGGAAAAATTCATCGGCCGATGATTGTGCGTTTACGGTTCCCTGCATTTCACCCCGGAATGCGGTCAGGAATTGGTCTCTTGCGCTCATTTTTCTTTTAAAGTTAGGAATTAATGAAGCAGCGGCGAAAACCAAAAATCCGTAGTTATGAATAACTTATCAACCGTCAGTCGAGGCGATTGACGGTAATGAGAAAACGCTCAGTGGGAATACTGACGCTATCGATTGTATGAATCCTGAATTTGGATGTCGTCCAGCGGTTGCTTCCTTCAATCCGGATGGTCTTCCCGCTGTCGTTAAATTTCAGTTCAAATGGCATCTCGAAATCGCTGACATCCGTCTGCCAGCGGTATTGCAGCCTATTGCGGTGTTTGCGCAGTTGCAGTATCGGATATTTGGTATAGCGCAGGTACTGGTCAAAAACGGGTTTCAGGTTAAAACCGCTTTTCTGGCTGAAAAACTGTTCGACCATTTCGGTAGTAATGATTTTATGGCGAAAGGTAGTCGAATACTCCAAAAGCATTTTCCACCATTTTTCGTCATCATTTACCATGCTCCGGATGGTATTCACAAGCCAGGCACCTTTCGGATACATATCGCCCGAGCCTTCGTTATTGACGCCGAAATGCCCTATGACAGCCGACTTGTTTTCAATATTGGCTTTGAGTCCGTTCAGGTATTCCATCGCTTTTTCAGCGCCAAGCGTGCATTCGATATAAACGGCTTCGCTGTAATTGGTAAACCCCTCATGAATCCACATGTCGGCGATGTCTGCGGCTGTGATGCTGTTTCCGAACCATTCGTGACCGCTTTCATGGATGATGATGAAGTCAAACGTAAGTCCGATACCGGTGCCAGACAAATCCCGGCCCAGATAACCTGACTTATACTTATTCCCGTATGCCACGGCGCTTTGGTGCTCCATGCCCAGATAAGGTGTTTCGACGAGCTTATATCCATCAGTCGTGAAAGGGTAGGGGCCAAATTTACTCTGGAAGCAGTCCATCATCGGCTTGACCTGTTCGAACTGCTTCCGGGCTTTTTGCTCGTTGTCGCGCAACACATAGTAGTCCAGGTCGAGGCCTTTATAGTTTTCGCCGAAATGCACATAATCGCCGATATTGAGCGAGATCCCGTAAGTATTGATCGGGTTTTTGACTTCCCAGTCCCAGCGCGTGTATCCGTCATTCAAATCCTGTGATCCTGTAAACCGCCCGTTTGACACGCCCATCAGGCCATTGGGAACAGCTAATTTGATGGTTACGCCGTTGTCCGGCTCATCCGTTTGGGAATCCTTGCACGGATACCACAGGCTGGCCCCCGTTCCCTGTACAGCTGTAGCGATCCAGTCTTTTCCTGCCGTGTCTTTTGAGAATACAAATCCGCCGTCCCAGGGCGCGCGTTGGGCCACAATCGGGTTGCCGGAATAATAGAAAGTGATCTTTTGGTCCGAATCCTTTGCCAGTGGTGTCGGGAAGTCGATGAAGACTGCGTTGAAATCCCTTTTGAATTGGAGTCGGTTCGAATCCCAGACAATACTGTCGACCTGCATATTCCCGAACAAATCGATCTGGATCCTCGACGTGTTTTCTACAACCCTGAATGCAATGTCGTTGAATCCGCGAATGGATTTCTGCGAAGGGATAACCCGTAGATTGATGTCGTAACGCCGGATATCGAAACAGCTGCGTTCAGAGCGCATACCGCCCTGCAGCGAATCTTTTCTCGAAAAGGTTTCCTGTGAAAAGCCTTTGGCAACGGCCATCATCAATAAAGCTGCAGCAAATCCCTTCATCATATTAAGTCTGGATCACACCAAGGTTAAAAGGTTTTTGTATCGGCGCATGATTTGCCGCCTCAATGCCCATGGAAATCCAGGTACGTGTATCAATCGGGTCGATGATGGCGTCGGTCCAGATCCTTGAAGCTGCGTAATAAGGCGAGACCTGGGCATCATAGCGCGCCTTGATTTTATCGAACAATTCCTGTTCTTTCTTTTCGTCCACGACTTCCCCTTTTGATTTTAATGAGGAAGCTTCGATCTGCATCAAAACTTTGGCTGCCTGCGTGCCGCCCATGACGGCCAGTTCGGCGCTTGGCCACGCAAAAATCAACCTCGGATCGTATGCTTTGCCGCACATGGCATAATTTCCGGCACCATAAGAATTCCCTACGATTACTGTAAATTTAGGTACAACCGAATTGGATACCGCATTTACCATCTTCGCCCCATCCTTAATAATACCGCCATGTTCCGATTTTGAACCCACCATAAAGCCGGTCACATCCTGTATGAAAACCAACGGAATTTTCTTCTGGTTGCAATTGGCAATAAAGCGCGTAGCTTTATCTGCTGAATCGGAGTAGATCACGCCGCCAAACTGCATTTCCCCTTTTTTGGATTTTACAACCTTACGCTGGTTGGCTACAATCCCTACCGCCCAGCCGTCAATGCGCGCATACCCCGTGATGATGGTTTGCCCGTAGCCGTCCTTGTACGCTTCGAACTCGGAATTGTCCACCAGTCGCTCGATGATCTCCATCATGTCGTACTGCTCGTTTCGTGCCTTGGGCAGAATGCCATAAATCTCGTTTTCGTCTTTTGCGGGTTTTGCAGGTTTGTCACGGTTGAAACCCGCTTTTTCAAAATCGCCTATCTTGGAAACGATATTCTTGATCCTGTCCAAAGCATCCTTATCATCTTTCGCCTTGTAATCGGTTACGCCTGAAATCTCGCAATGTGTCGTCGCGCCTCCAAGTGTTTCATTGTCTATGCTCTCACCGATAGCCGCTTTAACGAGGTAACTTCCCGCAAGGAAAATACTGCCTGTTTTGTCGACAATCAGCGCCTCGTCACTCATAATCGGGAGGTAAGCGCCTCCTGCTACACAGCTTCCCATAACGGCTGCAATCTGTGTGATGCCCATGCTGCTCATCACGGCATTGTTCCGGAATATACGCCCGAAGTGCTCTTTGTCCGGAAAAATCTCGTCCTGCATCGGCAGATACACCCCGGCGCTGTCGACAAGATATATAATAGGTAAGCGGTTTTCAATGGCGATTTCCTGTGCACGAAGGTTTTTCTTTCCGGTGATCGGAAACCAGGCGCCGGCTTTCACGGTCGCATCGTTGGCTACGACAATGCATTGTTTCCCTTTGATGTAACCCATTTTGACGACCACACCACCCGAAGGGCATCCGCCATGCTCGGCGTACATGCCATCACCCGCAAACGCTGCGATTTCAATGTTGTTTGCCTTAGCGTCGAGGAGGTAATCGATGCGTTCACGGGCCGTCATCTTGCCCTCGGCGTGTAATTTTTCGATTCGCTTTTCGCCGCCACCCAATTTGACTTTGGCGAGTTGCTGCTTTAAATCAGACAGCAGCAGCCTGTTATGGTCTTCGTTCTTATTGAAATTGATATCCATCAGGAATTTGGTTTGTGAAGTGTTATTGTAAGGTATGCTAAATTACGAAAACGATTGGAATTGGAAAGAATGGTTCAATATGAAGCCGAAACGGCAAACGGTTAAATGGTTAATGTTTACTTAACATTAACTTAACATTAGCCAGATACATTTGCAACGTTAATTTAACATCTTATGACGATAAATAATTTCTTCCAGTTTTTAGTCCCGAAAGATAAAAAATTCTTTCCATTATTTGAGAAAGCGACTTCAAACATGATCCTGATGGCAAGTACGTTGCATGAGGTGGTCAATATGGCTCCGGCGGACCGCCACGAGCATTTCATGAAGATTGAGGAACTCGAACAGACAGGGGAGGAAATCACCCGGAAAATCAACCTCGAACTGAGCAAGAATTTTATTACGCCTTTTGACCGTGAAGACATTTACGCGCTGACCAAGGCAATTGACAATATCGCCGGGAATATTTACGGTGCCTCAAGCAGGATGCGTTTGTACCACATAGAGAAAATTACAAAATCCATCCGCAAACTCACCGAGATCAATCTTGAAGCTTGCCAGAACATTGACGCTGCGGTGAAGGAACTGCGCGACCTGAAGAAAATTAAGAAAATTACCGATGCCTGCGCCCGGATCAACAAGCTTGAAAATAAATCGGATATGGTTTATGATAAAGCCGTGGCCGACCTGTTTGAAAATGAAACCGACGCAAAGAATATCATCAAATACAAGGAAGTGCTTTCCGTACTGGAATCGGCGGCTGACCGGTGTAAGAGCGCTTCAAACGTACTCGAATCCATCGCGGTAAAACATTCATAAGGACTGACCCATACACACATGACGTTATTAATCATCATCATCGTTTTAGCCCTTATTTTTGATTACATCAATGGTTTTCACGATGCCGCTAACGCCATTGCCACTGTTGTGGCTACAAAGGTGCTTACTCCTTTTCAGGCGGTGATATGGGCTGCGTTTTTCAACTTCCTGGCGTACTGGGTTTTTGGATTTGGCGTCGCCGACACCGTGGCTAAAACAGCCAATACCATGGAAATCAATCTTACGGTGATCCTCGCTGGGGTCATTGCGGCCATCATATGGAATTTATTTACGTGGTGGCAGGGTATTCCGTCAAGTTCGTCCCATACGCTGATCGGGGGCTTCGCGGGCGCGGCCATTGCGCACGCCGGAATCGGCGTCGTATCGTGGTACAAGGCAGGAAAGGATGGCGGTTTGCCGTCGGGCGTACTGATTATTATCGCATTCATCGTGCTGGCGCCTTTACTCGGTGCGCTGGTCTCTTACCTGATTTCGCTCTGGCTATTGCATTCCTATAAAAAACGGGCGTTGCCAAAGTTGTTTACCGTAGGATTAATGGCACTGACATTTTGGTTTATTGAAGGACAGATTAAATATTACGACAAGATCGACAAACCGAGATTCGATTCCCACTTCTGGAGTGTGGCACTCGAACAGCACAACATCAAATGGTTCCTTGTTGGATTCATCATCTTTACGATCAGTATCTTTTGCCTGTTTTTCAGCAGGCTGAACCATACACAGTCAGAATTTTGGCTGAAGAAAATGCAGCTGCTTTCGTCTGCGGCCTTTAGCCTCGGACATGGCGGTAACGATTCACAGAAAGTTATGGGAATCATCGCTGCGGCGGTAGCGGTTTACGTTCACACACATACGGGCGAAACAATGCCGGATTGGCTCAATGTCATCTTACCGGATGAGGATGGAAACGGTTCGAATATGCCCGAGTGGATCCCGTTAGCGTGCTACTCCGCGATTGCAGCCGGAACCCTGAGCGGCGGCTGGAAAATCGTCAAGACGATGGGGTCTAAAATCACCAAAGTAACCTCATTTGAAGGCGTTGCTGCAGAAACCGCCGGAGCCCTGACATTGTATTTTACCGAACACCTGAAGATTCCCGTAAGCACCACACATACAATCACCGGTTCTATTATCGGGGTGGGCCTTACCAAAAGGATTTCCGCAGTGCGCTGGGGCGTAACGGTCAGTCTGGTTTGGGCATGGATCCTCACCATTCCGATTTCAGCGATTCTGGCCGCGATTGTATACTACTTGCTCAGTATCTTTATCTAACGATTGCAAAATGAATTCAATAAAAAAGTCCCTAAATCCGGGACTTTTTTATTTTAAGATACGGTGCACACTGTGAGATTCCGTAAGGTATAACTACGCTATCTCGAAGATTCTTTTACCAATCGTTTTAAGATGGCCCACTGTTTTAACGCATCCCGAGCCTCTACAGCAGGATAGCCGAGCATGACCTTTCCGGGCTCTATGTCGCCTGTAACCCCAGAGCCCGCGCCGACTGTCGCGCCGCTGCCAATGGTGACATGGTCCTTGATCGAAGCGCTTCCGCCGATAATGACGCCATCACCCAGTGTGACAGAACCTGCGAGTCCGCTGTTGCCGGCCATGATGCAAAAACGTCCCAGTTTGCTGTTGTGTCCGATTTGTACCAGGTTGTCAATTTTACAGCCATCTCCCAGAACGGTCGAGCTGAATTTACCCCTATCAACACAGGAATTTGCACCGATTTCAACGCCATTGCCAATAATCACATTGCCTATTTGCGGGATTTTTACCAATCCTCGTTCGGCACAAGGCCTAAAACCGAAGCCGTCGGCCCCGATCGTCGCATTGGGATGGATGATGCAGTGGTGTCCGATATGGCAACGCTCGCGTATCACACTTCCGGACCAGATTGTCGTATGATTTCCTATACTGGACTCATCCAAAATCGTGACATTCGGGTAAATGGTGGAATGGTCGCCAATTTTGACATTCTTTCCGATATAGCAGCCCGCCCCGATACGGGAACCGTTTCCAATTGTCGCCGATACATCGACTACCGCGGACGGATGGATGTCGTGATCGAATTCAGGAAGGGGAGGGGCAAAGAGGTCAAGTACCTGCGACATGGCCAGATCGGCGTTGCCCACCTTAATGAATGCCCTGTTATCTCCGGGCTCAATCGTGATGTCTTTATTGACCACAGCGGCACAAGCCTTGGACCCGGCCCAGCAACGTTCGTATTTTTTATTCCCGATAAAAGAAATCTCAGTTTCAGAGGCGGCATCAAGCTGCTCGGGAGCGGTTATGCGGCAAGTGGTATCCCCAACCAGTTCTCCTTTTAAAATTTCATTAATTTCCTGGATGCTGAAGGTTTTCATGGGCAAAGGTTTGATGTTAAGGTCAAATAAAGCCTTTTAATGTGGTTTTTCCAAATATTGGTTATGTATTTTATTTTTTTAACGGATTAACAGCCAATATTTCAAATTAGCCGTGATTCTTCGCCATTTCAATAAGTTTCCGAATTGTTTTCCAGTTCCTTGATGTCGCACGCATTTTGAGCTTATTCTCAATCACCGCATTTGTGAGCTTTGTGGTACCGGCACCGTGGTGGTAACGGAGGTAAATGAACCGGTTCACAACGACCAGCCTGTCCGGCTCAAAATCAATAGCCAGCAGGATTTGCAGGCGATCCGGCAAAGGCATTCCAGCAAGGATGGCGACATAAGGCTGGGTGTCGTCGGGCAGTGCTTCCCCGGCAAATGGATTGTGTTGCCACACAAATTCCAGGTCTTCCAATGTCAGGACCATCACCGGAACTTCAAAACCAAACTCCGCGAGAATCTGTTCCGAAATCTGCTGTTCCAACAAACCCGGCTCGCACGTGTCGCTTTGAAAGACAACATTTCCGCTTTGGATATACGTCTGTATATTTTGAAGGTGAAGCGCGGCGAGTGCCTGTCTAAGCGCCTCCATTTTGATTAACTTTTGTCCGCTGACATTGATGCCGCGCAGTAAGGCGATAAACGTACCCATTACTTCTTTAGAAAAAGCTCGACGTATACCGGTAGGTGGTCCGACGGATATTTGCAGTCCTTGGAGTCGCTGAGCACCCCATATTTGGTGACCGCAATGTTGTCCTTGCTTGTAAAAATATAATCTATCAAAAGCGTGACCGGCTTGTTGAATTCAAAATTATTAAAGGTACCTGACGGCCCGAACGGAAGTTCTTCGCTGATGACTTTTGAATCATTCATCCACGAGGAGAGGAATCGGTATGCTGTGCTTTTAATCTCGCTGTTGAAATCACCTGTAACGATTACAGGAACATTTTCGGTGTTGATGGCGTTGATCTTACTCACGATCAGTTTGGCGCTGTTGGTGCGCGCCAGTTCCCCCACATGGTCGAAATGGGTATTGAATACGTAAAAACGCTGCCTGGTTTTGATATTTTCAAAAAGTCCGTAAGTACAAATCCTTTCAAACATTGCGTCCCATCCTTTGGACACTTCACCCGGCGTTTCCGAGAGCCAAAACGTGGAGTGCTTCACGACCCGGAATTTGGTCGAATTGTAAAAAATCGCGCTGTACTCACCGCCGGTGGGCGAGCTGTCGCGACCAATCCCGATATAGCTGTAATGCGTCATGGTGCTGTCAATATACTTCAACTGGTGCAGCTTAACTTCCTGTGTACCAATGAAATCCGGACTGTAAAATTGAATCTGTCTGCAGAGGAATTCTTTGCGCAGGTCCCAGCGGTTTTCCCCATCAGCCGGATTGTCGAAACGCAGGTTGTAGGTCATCACCTTTAGGTTTTGGCCGAAAGCCGACAGCGAAAGCAGCAATAAAAGGAACGTTTTTTGTATGGTGTTCATGGTTTGGTTGTTTAGGGTTGTTCGGCAATTTTAATCGGAAGTGCAAAACTGGTTCTCACCGCTACGCCTTCCTGGGTGCCGGGAATCCATTTGGGCATGCTTTTCAGGACGCGTACGGCCTCCTGGTCCAGGCGCTTTCCTACGCCCTTCTTGATCTCAATGTCTGCCACCGAACCGTCTTTCTCGACGACGAAGGTAAGATAAATGGTGCCGGATTTGGTGCCCCGGACCTGGAAATTATTGGCGATAAATTTGTAAGCTTCGGTCATGCCTCCCGGATATTCAGGGCGTTTTTCCCTTGGAAAGTAGGGAATTTCCTCGCCATTGACATCATAACAGGTCCCGCTGAGCATTTTCCCGGCCGAGTAAGTCTCGTCGCGTTTCAATGCGCCGCCCGGCCAGAAGGTTTTCGATTCGCCATCGAGGTTTCCGTTAGCATAGTTGGCAAACCAGGCCACACTGCCATCGGGATTGTAGAGTGTCGCCTTTCCCTGCGGCATGACGCCGTCTTCACGGATAGCGAGACTTGACTCACTGATCAGGGAATTGTCCATACGGAAGGTCCTGATCGTTTGCAGTGTCTTGTCGTTGTTGAATGTACTGATTTCGTAGCTTTCGGCCAAATCGGCCGTGGTCGCCTTATTGTTTCTGTCCTTATAAACTCTTTCCTGGGCGCTTGCGCAGAGCACAGACAGCAGCATGGCCAATGACAGTATTTTTTTCAACATAGTGCAGGGATTTGCATTCAAAATTAACTTTTAAAAATTCATAGCCAAAACTTAAAGCCGATGTTTTATGCATTTCATGTAATGGAAATAGAGTGAAAAAAATACGCAGGCATGTAAATTTCTGGAAAAGAAACGATTAAAGATTGGTCAATGTTTTCACCGTGCCTTTTTTAATGCTACCTTTGGCAGATTAACCGTTACACGAATATAATTCGATGGTTTATCGATTTTCGAAGGGCTGTATTTTATGACCGCTGGAAATCCGTGAATTCTTGTCTTGTGTTTTTGGCAACAAAAATATACAGCTATGGTATCGCAAAACACCCACACGGCAAGGCATATTTTTATGGTCGATGATGACGAGGATGACCGGATGATTTTCTCAGATATCCTGCGCTCGGCCGACAATTCGATCGTGCTAACAGAAGTCGAAAATGGGAAGAAACTTATGGATCTGCTAGACAACCCGCCGCTGCCGCACCTGGTATTCCTTGATTTGAACATGCCGGTAAAAGATGGTTTTGAATGCCTCGAGCAAATCAGGAAACAGGCGAAACTTAAACAGCTCAATATTGTCGTGTACACTACTTCAGACAATCCTGAAACCATCCGCAAGGCCCAGCATCTGGGCGCCACTTTTTATGCGGTGAAACCGTGTTCAATGGAAAATCTCAGGACCCTCATCAATACCATTTTGGATATGGACTGGCTCACATTGCGCCCGGAATCAAGAAGTTTCAGGTTGATATAACAGTGACGTCGATCGAGATCATGTGATTGAACCTGCGTGGGTGGCTTCACTAAACTTGTCCCGGTGATATCAGTTAGAAAGACAGTCTGCCTGATGGAAATTCTTAAACTGTTGGTAATCTAAAGTAAAACGTGCTGCCGAGTCCCAACTCACTGTCGACACCGATTGTACCGTTTTGCGCCTCGATGAATTCCCTGCTGATTGCCAGTCCGAGTCCCGTACCGGATTTCTGGCTTCCCGGAACCTGGAAATATTTATCAAATACCTTTGTCTTGTATCGGCTGTCGATGCCTTTCCCGGTGTCGGCGACGCGGAAGGTAAGCTGGTTATTTTCTTTTTTCAATTGTACTTCGATCTGGCTGTTTTCTGATGAATACCGAATGGCATTAGTTAGAAAATTAATAAGTACCCAAGCTGTTTTTTCACCGTCCGCTTTTATTTCGGGCAGCCCTTCTTCCGCAGCAATCCGAATTTCAATCTGCTTTTGTGCTGCTTCCTTCCTGACTGCGCCGGTAGCGTATTCAATAATTTTATAAGGGTTACTGTGCTCGATATTGAGTTGGATGTTCCCGGTTTCCAGTTGCGACAGCTCAAGCAGTTCGCCTGTAATTTTTAATAACCGCTGGCTGTCCTCTTTAATGCTGTCGATTAGTTGTTTCTGGCCCTCATTTATTACGCCGGTTTCCTTATTTTCCAAAAGCTGGAGGCTTAGTTTAATCGAGGCGATTGGTGTTTTCAATTCGTGTGACACTGTCGCGATAAAGTTGGTCTTCGCAAAATCGAGCTCCTTGAAGATGGTGATATTCCTGAGGATAATGACCTCGCCAATATCGATGGCCTCGTATTCTCCCGTCGGCGTTATCGTGATGCTTACTGTTTCTTTTTCAAAATAGCTCTCTTTTCCTTCGTAAAAAATTTTCATCATGTGCGGCCTGTCGTTGTGGGACTGATTGCCGATAAGCGATTTCAGCAGGTCGTTGGTTAAAGCCAAAGCCGCAGCCCGTTTTCCTATGACATCCTCAGATTTCACCCCCATAATTTTTAACGCCTCGTCGTTGGCAAACAAAATGATGCCGTCGTTGTCCAATCCCAGGATGGGATCGTGCATATTGTTAATCAAGGTTTCGAGACGCTTCTTCTCAAAAGACAGTTTGTAAAGATTGCTGTTGTGGTATTCCTGAAGCTTTAATGCCATGGTATTGAATGACCGCGCGAGGTCACCGAATTCGTTATGGTTCATGAAATTTACCCGCTCAGAATAGTTCTTGTTGGCAATCTGCCGGATGCTCTCCGTGAGTTCCCTGATCGGATTCGCGATGTTGTTGGGAAGGTTGATAAGCAAACTGAACGCAATAAGGAAGCAGAACGCCCCGGTAGAGGCAATCATCAGGTTTCCGGTTTCGGCGGTCGTCCGGGCAATATCGCTCTTCTTTTTGATTGCGATCATATTGAGTCTCATGATTTCGAATATGTCCTGCCGGATTTTACTTTTCAGTTTCTCATTGCGGCGATCCGCTTTCAATGAGGTAAAACTGCGTTTGAGCTCATGGGTTACCCTGTCTTCTCCGGTTTCCGTGATGTTAAGAACCTGTTTTGACAAATTGGATTCAAAATCGGCTATCGAATTCCCCTCGGCAGCGGTGATACGATCAAGTGCCAGCAGCATATTCCTGGAATATTCAAGCGTATTGTAGTTGGCTTTCAGGATGCTTTCGGTATCCTTCTTTATCGAAAAAATATAAAAGGCACTTACAAGCGCCAGCAGGAGTATCATCACAAACAATAATCCTACGCCCAGGTTCAGTTTGGTTTTAATTTTCATAAGTACATTTTTGCTGTTTTTGGCCTATGCTATAAATCTTTCAATATTATCCAATCGAATCACTGCCCGAAGAAAGTGCTCACGATGATGACAATATGACAAGATCGATATTTGATGAAGACAGATTATTGAGCAGTTTTTTGAAAATGTTTGTCGACAAAATTACTTTAAATAAACTGAGATGCGGCTTGCCGATGCATACCGTCGTGATTTCTTTTTCCCGGGTAATGTCAAGAATGCCATCGGTAACGTGATTTCTTTCGATTCTGATTACTTCTGCGCCAAGCTGTGTCGCAAGTTTGTAATTGTTAATGAGATGGCGCTGTTTGTCTAAAGCGATCTTGTCACTGTTTTCTTGAGGCGTTTCCACGTAGAGCACATACCAACGGCTGTTGTAATACGTGGCGAGCCGTGCCGTTTTCCGGATCACGATTTTAGCGGTCCGGTCATTAGAGCTGATACACGCCAGTAGTCTTTCGTGCCTGAGCGCGATGCCCCTTGGCAGCTCATTTTCCACCTTCCGCACGACCTGGCCAGCGACTTCCTTTAACGCGAGTTCGCGCAGCTGCAATATTTGTTCTGATTTAAAGAAATTATTCAGGGCGGTCGGAATTTTGTCTGCCGTATAAATCTTACCTTCCTTAAGTCTCGTGATCAGCTCATCGGATGTCAGGTCTATATTGACCACTTCGTCGGCCTGACGCAAAACATCGTCCGGGATGCGTTCCTGTACCACTACATTTGTAATGAACTTCACATCTTCGTTCAGGCTTTCGATGTGCTGGATGTTTACGGCTGAAATCACGTTTATCCCGGCATCGAGGATTTCAAATACATCCTGCCAGCGTTTTTCATTTTTGCTTCCTTCGATATTGCTGTGGGCCAGTTCATCGACAATCACGACTTCCGGGCGGAGGTTGATTATCGCCTGTACATCCATCTCCTCCAGTTGTTTGCCTTTGTAAAAAAGCGTCCTCCTCGGAACCACAGGCAGACCGTAAAGCAGTTCCTGTGTTTCTTTCCTGTTGTGGGTTTCGATGTAGCCAATTTTGACATCGATCCCGTTTTTAAGTAAGCTGTGCGCCTCCTGAAGCATACGAAAAGTTTTGCCCACACCGGCACTCATGCCGATGTAGACTTTAAACTTTCCTTTGCGGGACTTTTGGATCAAATCCAGGAAGTGCTGTGCATTATGTTCTTTACCATCCATCAAAATGAAATTGCCAGCGCTGTGGTTAAAAAAACATTTTTATCTGTGGGATTGTTGTTATCTAGAAAAATTTCATCCCTGCTGTTCAAAGTTCGCGCTTCTATCCGGAACATCACATTGCTTGCAGGCAAATAATCGAAATTGGCTGAAAATCCGTACGTCCTGAAACCATCCGGTGTGCCCGTCGCGATGATGACACCTTTCTGATCCTGATAATATTCTGCCCTGGCTGCCAGCTGGATTTTGTCGGTGGGTTTGTACCGGGCAATGAGAACCGGTGAATACCATACATCATAATCGCTGCTTCCATAAGCTGTTTGCTGCATCCCGATGTCGAAACCGGCGGTAAGGTTTACCTTTTCGGTGACTCTGAACAAGCCGTAAAAGTTGTTGAAGTAGCGCCATTTCCTTATCGAGTCAGGTTGTTCATTTCCAACATAGGTACTCCAGTTCAGCATTGTGCCGGCGTTTGGCCTGTAGGTAACCTGGGAACCGAAAGCCGGCGTTTGGTTGCCATCAATTTTTTGAATCCGCTGCCATCCATTGAGGTACATGACCGCGAGGTACCATCTTTCCGTTTTGGAAGTATAGCCCAATTTCACACCGGCTTCGTAATAAGGTGAATTATCGGCAAGGATACTTCTTGTGAGCGTCGGACAGTCTTTTCCCACTGCGCTTTCAAAACCGATATGCGCAGGCATAATACCTGCATCTACCCACAAATTATGATGTTGCGAAAGCCTGACGCCAACATTCGCCTCAAAAACATTTTTCAACAAATCCTGCTCCGCGGCAAGATTGTGTTGGGCGTACGTGCCTGCCATAAGTGCCAGGTTTCCGCGTACGTTATCCTTTAAATAGTTGGCCTTTACGAAACCGATATTGACATTCAGCTCGTTGTGGCGGTTGTGGCTGTATATGAAGCCTGGCCTGGTATGGTCCTCGGGTTCACCCAAATCATAACTGTAATAGGTTTCCAAATACCCTGAAAAAGTGACGGGGCTTTGGGTAGTTGTAACTTCCTGTGCCTGGGTGCCTGCAAACCAAAAAAAACAGATTGCAGCAAAAGATATTTTTTTCATAGTGCGTAAATTTATAGATGATTATTTGGCTATTTGAGTCGGTCGAGCGCCATATTGAGCTCGAGCACATTCACCGTTTCAGTTCCCATTAGGGTGGGTTTGATTATTCTGCTTTCGACCAGTTGCCGTACTTTTCCGGCGGGCAGTTGGCGCGCTTTTGCAACGCGCTGTACCTGGATCCGTGCGGCCTGCGGTGAAATATTTGGATCAAGCCCGCTTCCTGAGGCCGTGACGATATCCGATGGTATTTCCGACAGCTCAAGGTACGGATGTACGATCAGGAACGTATCGATGCGCTTTTGAACCAATGCCAGGTAGTCCGGATTTGATGGCCCTTTATTGCTTCCGGCACTACCGGCGGCATTGTAATCTACCGCTGAAGGCCGTCCCCAGAAGTAAACCGACTTGTCGAATTTTTGCCCAATGTTTTGATAGCCGACGACTTTGCCGTTGACGGACAGCGTTTTTCCTTTTCCCTGGTCAGGCGTACATTGTGCAACACCATAAATAGCCAAAGGATACAGGACGGCGAAGAGGATCAGCAGGACGGCCGTCAGTTTAATGATGGAAAGTATATTTTTCATTTGTTTTTTTTATTGCTCCGGATTGCTGTGGGTGCCAAGCCGGACTGATTACATAAATAAGGTTACGAACAGGTCAATGAGTTTTATCCCGATGAACGGAATGATCAAGCCACCGAGCCCATAAATCAACAGGTTTCTTTTTAAAATTGCGCTGGCGCCGATCGGCTTGTAATTGACACCGCGTAATGCCAGCGGAATGAGTATCGGAATAATGATCGCATTGAAGATAACAGCAGATAAGATTGCGCTCTCCGGGCTGTGCAGGTGCATGATGTTCAATCCTTCCAAAGCGGGTATCGCTGTAATAAACAATGCGGGTACTATCGCAAAATACTTGGCGACATCATTGGCGATCGAGAATGTGGTGAGCGTTCCCCTGGTCATCAACAGTTGTTTTCCAATCTCGACAATCTCAATCAGCTTGGTGGGATCGTTATCAAGGTCAACCATATTTCCGGCTTCTTTTGCCGCCTGAGTCCCGCTGTTCATTGCAACGCCTACGTCGGCCTGTGCCAACGCGGGTGCGTCATTGGTGCCATCGCCCATCATCGCGACCAGTTTACCATTTTGCTGCTCTGCCTTGATGTAATTCATTTTATCCTCAGGTTTTGCTTCAGCGATAAAATCATCAACCCCGGCTTTCTCTGCAATAAACCGGGCCGTCAACGGATTGTCACCGGTTACCATGACGGTTTTGACGCCCATTTTCCTGAGTCGGTCGAAGCGCTCTTTCATACCGGTCTTGATAATGTCCTGGAGTTCGATGACGCCCTGTATCCTGCCGTTTTTAATCACGACGAGCGGCGTTCCTCCATTTGACGAAATTTCGACCACCTTCGCTTGGGTATCGGTCGGAAAATCATTCCCCGCCTGCGCCGCAATGCTTTTGGCAGCGTCCTGTGCCCCTTTTCGGATGTTGGTGCCATTTTTCAGGATCACACCACTGGTTCGTGTTTCTGCTGTGAACTTGATCGTCTCGGCAATGTCAGAGGGGTTCATGGATGCTTTGATGTCATTGTCGACGGTGTAGCCGAGTTCAATAATGCTTTTCCCCTCGGGTGTGTCGTCCGCGAGCGAACTCAGCATGGCCGATTCGACGAAGTCAGCAAACGCAACCCCTTCAGATGGGTAAAAGTGGGTTGCTTTCCTGTTTCCGATGGTTATCGTACCCGTTTTATCCAGAAGCAGTACGTCTATATCGCCCGCCGTTTCAACCGCCTTACCTGATTTGGTAATGACATTGGCGCGCAGGGCCCGATCCATCCCTGCAATGCCTATTGCTGAGAGTAATCCGCCAATTGTCGTAGGAATCAGACAGACGAACAGCGAGATGAATGCTGCAATCGTAATGGGCGCATTGGCATAGTCAGCAAAAGGTTTCAGGGTCACGCAGACAATGACGAAAATGAGCGTAAAGGCCGCGAGCAAAATCGTCAATGCGATTTCATTTGGCGTTTTCTGGCGGCTTGCACCTTCGACCAGAGCGATCATTTTGTCTAGAAAGCTTTCCCCGGGTTCAGAAGACACGACGACTTTAATCCTGTCGGAGAGTACTTTGGTTCCACCGGTCACAGACGATTTGTCGCCCCCGGATTCTCGTATCACCGGCGCACTTTCGCCCGTTATGGCACTTTCGTCAATTGTTGCGAGTCCCTCTATAATCGTACCGTCGGTCGCAATCGTATCACCGGCCTCACATAAGAACACGTCTCCTTTTTTGAGCGCGGAAGAGCTCACCAATCGGATTTCACCGTCGGGCAATAGCTGCCTTGCAGGCGTTTCTTCACGCGTCTTCCTCAAGCTGTCGGCCTGCGCTTTTCCCCGCGCCTCGGCAATGGCTTCGGCAAAGTTGGCAAAGAGCAGCGTGGCGAATAGTATCATGAAAATTAAGAAATTGTAGCCAAAACTGCCCTGGTCGCCGGCTCCCATCAGGATCGAGACACATACCACCAGCATGATCGCCGTGCCGATCTCGACGGTGAACATCACCGGATTCCTGAACATCAGTTTCGGATTCAGCTTTACAAAAGACTGCAACAGCGCGTCCTTAACCTGTTTACTTTCAAATAATGAATTGGATTTATTGTTGTTCATTGTGATAAATTATTTTAATGTAAAATACTCAGCCAGCGGGCCAAGCGCCAAAGCCGGGAAAAACGATAAGGCGGCGATAATTGCGATTACCGCGAACACCATGACGCCGAATATTGTCGTGTCGGTTTTCAGCGTCCCGGCACTTTCGGGTATGTATTTTTTACGGGCAAGTAATCCGGCGATTGCGAGCGGACCGATAATCGGCAGGAATCTTGATAACAACAGTACGATGCCCGTGGTGATGTTCCAAAACGGATTGTTGTCGCCAAGGCCTTCAAATCCGCTGCCATTGTTGGCGGCACTTGATGTGTATTCGTACAACATTTCGGAAAATCCATGGTTGCCGGGATTGTTAAGCCAGCCGGTAGCGTTCCCGCTGAACCAGTATCCCATAGCAGTATCGTTGGCCGCGAAATAGGAAGCCAAAGCGGTTCCGGCGAGAATCAACAAAGGGTGCAGAATGGCTATGAAGGCCGCAATTTTGACTTCCCGGGCTTCGATTTTCTTTCCGAGGAATTCGGGTGTTCGCCCTACCATAAGCCCTGAAATGAAAACGGCCAGTATGATGAAAATATAGAAGTTCAGAAACCCTACGCCACAGCCCCCGTAGAAGCAATTGACCATCATGGCCAGTAACTGCATCGTCCCGGACATGGGCATGGCGCTGTCGTGCATACTGTTGACCGATCCCGTGGAAATTACCGTGGTGGCAATGCTCCAGAAACCTGAAACTGCCGGACCGAAACGCACTTCTTTCCCTTCCATGGCGCCGGTCGACTGGGTAATGCCCATTTTTTCAATGGCCGGGTTGCCCGCGAGTTCAGCATTCATCGTCGGAATCACCAATAAAAGGAAACCGGCCGTCATGACACCGAATATTATCCAGGATAATTTTCGTTTCCTCAGGTAGTATCCAAGTGCAAAAATCATGGCAAACGGAATGATCATCTGCGCCCACAGCTCAACCGCATTGGTGAGGTAGGTTGGGTTTTCAAAAGGATGCGCCGAGTTTGCCCCGAAAAAGCCGCCTCCATTCGTGCCTATGTGCTTGATACCGATGAATGCTGCGGCAGGCCCGCGCGAGACTTCAACCGTATCGCCCTGCAGCGAGGTAATCCTGTCTTTGCCTTCAAAAGTCATTGGCGTACCGCCAAACACGAGCACTATGGCAACCAAGGCCGATAACGGCAGCAGGATTCGTGTACAGCTCTTCACAAAATAGTTGTAGAAATTTCCAAGTTTTTCTGTAGTACGCTCCTTCATTGCATTAAATACCATCACAGCGGCGGCAATTCCGACACCCGCAGAAACGAATTGAAGGAACATCAGCATCAGTTGCGAGAGGTAAGACACGCCCGTTTCGCCGGAGTAATGCTGAAGGTTACAGTTGACCAGGAATGAAATGGCGGTGTTAAAAGCCAAATCAGCTGTCATTGAGGGATTGTTGTCCGGATTCAGAGGCAGTGAACCCTGGAAAAGCAATACCATAAAGCAAATGAGGAACCAAAAAAAGTTGACGCCGAGCATGGCTTTCAGATGCTGTTTCCAGTTCATTTCTTCAGAAGCATTGATGCTGCTTACTTTAAAAATCAGTTTTTCAATCGGATTGAAAAGCGGGTCCAGTAAGGTTTTGTCACCCGAAAAGACCTTTGCCAAATATTTTCCCAGAGGAATTGCCAGCACAATCGTGATGATGAAAATACTGAACACACCAAGGATTTCTGTATTCATAAATAAAAAGGGTTAAGATGATTTCTCATCAGATTAAAATTTTTCGGGTTTGATTAAGACGTAGATCAGATAGGCGAAGACGGCTACGGCGATAATAAAGAGTGCAGTCATGGTTTTTACATTTTTTCAAAGAAGTCAATCGATTTAAAACAAATGGCGAAGAGCAGGACGCCCAGCGCCAGTAGGATAATTGTAGGTAACATGATATCGTTTTTATTTGTTGGTATTTCAAAATGGCAAATGCGGAAGGGCGTTGCATTTACACCCCGGAAGTATTCACCTGGCTGACATATTCCAGCCTGAGCGCGTTGGGGAAAAGGTTCGATATGCGGCAGTTTCTCGCTTCCAGGAAGCTGGAGACGGAATGGACATACACACTGGCAATCACACGTCGGGTTTCCGTGTTGCCCCCAATCAAAAGGCGGTCTGCAAAGGCAAGTATTTTTTTTGCCCTCGCGACGTTTCCGCTGATGATGGAATGTTTGGTAATCTCTGCAAGCCGTTCGGCCTGTTTGTAAACGGTAGTGACCTGATTTCTCATTGGAATGATTTTTATTATTTCCCGCGGTCATAGCCAAATCCATTCCTAAAGCGTATCGGCAACCGCAATTGCCCGCCATCATTGAGAATGTCGATCATGTGCCAAATACACAACACAAAAAAAGCCTATCAAAATGATAGGCTTTTCTCAATTCAATAAGATGCATTATCGAATATCATATTCTTCGAGTTTGCGGTACAAGGTGGCGATGCCGATTTCAAGCAGCCGGGCCGTTTCAGCCTTATTGCCTTTCGCATAATTGAAAACCTTCTGTATTTGTAATTTTTCTACGCTTGCCAGCGAAAACGCCGACACCGATTTATTGGCCTTGTCGGAAGGAAACTGAATCTCATACGGCAATACGTCCGGCAGCAAAAGCTCCCCATCGGTCAGGATCACCGAACGCTCTATGACGTTTTTAAGTTCCCGGACGTTGCCGGGCCAATGATAGGCTTCAAGTTTCCCGATAAAGCTATCGTCTGCAAACAGTGACTTTTTATTGGTCTTAGCTGAAAATTGCCCGCAGAAATAATGCGTCAATGCTGCAATATCCTTGACGCGCTCACGCAACGCAGGAAGATGGATCCCGAAAATGTTAAGCCTGAAATATAAATCGGACCGGAACCTGTTGGCATCGCTTTCTGACTTTAAATCGCGGTTGGTTGCAGCGATCAATCGGAAATCAGATTTTCTCGGCACCGTATCGCCCACAGGGATATATTCATTGGTTTCTAAAACCCGCAGCAGTTTCGACTGCAATTCAAGTGGCATTTCGCCGATCTCATCAAGAAATAGGGTTCCGCCGTTGGCCTGCTCGATAAAACCCTTACGGTCTTTCAAAGCACCTGTAAAGGCGCCCTGCCTGTAACCGAAAAGTTCGCTCTCGAGCAGTTCCTTACTAAACGTGCTGCAGTTTAATGCCACGAAGGATTTTCCGCTGCGGTTGCTGTTTTCGTGAATGGCCTGCGCGAAAACTTCCTTACCTGTCCCTGTCTCGCCGGTGAGAAGTACGGTCGAATCGGTGCGGGCCACTTTCCGGGCGAGTTCCAGAACCTGCTCGATGGCTTTTGATTTTCCGATGATTGTGTCAAACGAATATTTATCGGCAATCCGTTTTTCAAGATGGATCACTTTTTTCTGCAAGGCCGATTTTTCCAGGGCTTTATACAACAGCGGAATGATCTTGTCGTTGTCGTCGCCCTTAACAATATAGTCGAATGCGCCGTTTTTCATGGCCTGTACGCCATCTGAAATCTTGCCGAATGCTGTAAGCAGAATCACTTCTGTCAGCGGGAATGCGGCCTTTATTTTCTGAAGGAACTCCACGCCATTGCCGTCAGGAAGTTTTACATCGCAGAGGACTACATCGAAATCATTTTGCTCCAGTTTGCGGAATCCGCTTTTGAGATCGGGTGCCTCTGTTACGTTAAAACCCTCGGACGTGACGATGCGGGCCAATAAACCGCGCAGTTTTTCCTCGTCGTCGATAATAAGGATGTTTTTCAAACCTCGAAATTTTAAGCAAACTTACGGTTTTAGTTATATGGACGCTACATTTTGTAAAATCTTTATACGGCGGGCTTCAGTTTTTTATACGACATTCTGGCGCCGCAATCAACGCGAGAGGGTGGCCAAAAAGCAAAAAATCCGATAAATCGTAAGATGTATCGGATTTTTGAAACCGTGCGTTTTAAAACTTGTGGGCGATGAGGGATTCGAACCCCCGACCCTCTGGGTGTAAACCAGATGCTCTGAACCAACTGAGCTAATCGCCCTCTATTCGAGACTGCAAATATAAGCTTAGTATTCATATCTGCAAGGGAATTCGGCAAATATTATTCTTTTTTAATGTCGCGCAATTCCGCGCGCGTGTCAAAATTAATGACTTCCAGCGTGATAGGCTCACCTTTGGCATTCTTGCCCTGTATCGTATACAGCTTGCCTTTTTTCAATTTAATGTTGCTGCGGTCAAAATCGACATCACCGTACGTCAGGGTTTTGCGCACATCGGCGGTATCAACCCATTTTTCAGACAACTTCTGCTTTGCCAGATCCGAATATTTAAAAGGGACTTCGCGCAGGTGCTTCAGCACGCGGGCATTCGGGAAGTAGCTGCAACTTGTGTCTTTGCCGTTAAGGATAAAAAAAAGGAAAATCATTCCGATTGCGAAGCCACTCAGGTAATAGGCCAGGCGGACATAAAATTTCATAGGAGAATTATTTCGGCAAAGGTAAACGGATTTGCGTTAAAACACAATTAAATTGATGTCGCTGTGCGCAATCCCAAACCAGTCGCCAATTGCCTTATTGGTCAGGATGCCATGGTAGAAATACACCCCGTGTTTGAGGCCGCTGTTGCACCGGATGGCACTTTCGGGACCACCATCCTCGGCAATCTGTATCAGGTAAGGCGTAATGATGTTGCTGATCGACAACGATGCGGTCTTTGAATAGCGCGACGGAATATTGGGTACACAATAATGCACGACATCGTGTTTGACGAAAGTCGGATTTTCATGTGTCGTGATTTCCGAGGTTTCAAAGCAGCCGCCCGTATCAATGCTCACGTCCACGATCACGGCGCCTTTTTTCATGTGCGCTACCGTGTCTTCGCTGACCACCACGGGGCAACGGTCCTTGCCGCGCATCGCACCGATGGCCACGTCACAGCGTCTCAATGCCTTGAGCAACGCTTTCTGCTGGATGGTGGACGTGAAGATGCGGTAATTCAAATTGTTTTGGAGCCGGCGTAATTTTGTTATCGAGTTGTCGAACACCTTAACGCTGGCGCCCAGCCCGATGGCAGTTTTCGCTGCAAATTCCCCCACGGTTCCCGCGCCAAGGATCACAACATCGGTAGGAGGGACGCCGGTAATATTCCCGAACAGCAGGCCTTTCCCGATTTCGTCATTGATCATCAGCTCGGCCGCGATAAGTACGGACGCCGTTCCGGCAATTTCGCTGAGCGATTTTACGGCAGGGTAGGAGCCGTCATCGTCCTTGATAAATTCAAAAGCCAGCGCGGTAATCTTTTTTTTGGCCAAAGCATCAAAATAATTGGCCTTTCGGGTCTTCAGCTGTATGGCTGAAATAAGTGTCGACTGCGGCAACATCATATCAATCTCACTCGTAGTGGGCGGTTCGACTTTAAGCACCATCGGACACCCGAACACTTTCCTGGTATCCTGCGTCACTTCAGCACCCGCGTCGCTGTACTCCTTATCGGAATACCCGGAGCTGAGTCCGGCACCGGCCTCAATCATCACGCGATGGCCATGCGAGGTCAGTGAATTCACGCCGTCGGGTGTCAGGCAGATCCGCCGTTCCTGGAAACTGGTCTCTTTCGGGATACCGATAAAAAGTTCACTTTTGTGCCTGGTGATTTCCAGTTTCTCTTCCTGCGGCAGCAATTGTTGCCTGGTAAACGGCGTGAGTGACATAGGGCTTTGGATATTTTTTGCCTAATTTATAAAAAAGTTGGCATTTGCCAACCATGATTTGCAATCCGGTATCAATTCATGAGTATTTTTGGGCGCGTCGGCTCGGCAGGCTACGCCGTCGGGCGCTACGCGGTGCACGGCACCCTGCTTCGCTCCCTCGCGCGGGGGGCCTGTTCCATGGAAGGTCCAACCCGAATTACGCCAAAACGAGCCTTCTGGTCCCGTCGCCCAGCACGCTGATGGTGATCACGGAATGTTGCTGGGGCACCAGCGTCGGGATTTTCTCGGCCCACTCAATAAAGCACCATTCACCCGAATACAGGTAATCGTCCATACCCATATCATAGGCTTCCGACTCGCTTTTCAGACGGTATACATCAAAATGAAAAACTTTATGACCATCTGCCGCTTCATATTCATTGACAAGCGAAAAGGTCGGACTGCTCGTGGCACCGGTAACGCCCAGTTGCCTGGCGAGCGATTTGATCAGGGTGGTCTTTCCGGCACCCATACTGCCGTTAAAAAGTATTACCTTATTGGGATTGCGCGCCAGCACCTGCTGCGCCGCCTGGCCAATTTCGTCGAGGGAAAAGATAATTTCCAATTGCAAAAAAGTTTAAGGTTTAAAGTTGTACGTTGTGCATGGCAAAACTACACTTTAAACCTTAAATTGTAAATAAATTATTTGGGATTGAAAACCAGGAACGGCACAATCATTTCTTCAAGGGAGATGCCGCCGTGCTGGTAGGTATTGCGGTAATAGCTTACGTAATGGTTGTAATTGTTGACGTACGCCAGGAACAGGTCATTCTTTGCGAAGATGTACGAACTGCTCATGTTTATCGCAGGAAGCCCGATACTTTTCGGGTCTTTGACCGCATAGACGTCGCGGTCCTCATAGGTAAGGCTGCGGCCCGTTTTGTAACGCAGGTTCAGGCTGGTGTTCTTGTCGCCAATGACTTTCGAGGGGTTCTTGACATTGATGGTGCCATGATCAGTGGTAATGATCAGCTTGAAGCCAATCTTCTGTGCCTGCTGGATGATTTCCAACAGCGGTGAGTTCCGGAACCAACTCAGCGTCAGCGAGCGATACGCTTTGTCGTCTGAGGCCAATTCCTTCACCACGTCCATTTCTGTCTTCGCATGGGAAAGCATGTCAACAAAATTGTAGACTACCGTAACCAAATCGTTGGATTTTAGCGCTTTGAAATTTTCCACGAGTTTTTTTCCACCCGCAAGGTTGGTGATCTTGAAGTAATCCTGCTTTAAATTCATGCCCAATTTGCGCAGCTGCTCACTCAGGAATTCCGCTTCGTAAAGATTTTTCCCGCCATCTTCCACGTCGTTTTTCCAATATTGGGGGTACTGTTTTTCCATCTCGACCGGCAATAGTCCTGAAAAGATGGCATTTCGCGCGTATTGTGTGGCCGTCGGCAGCATCGCAAAATACGGCGTCTCCTTCTCGAGCTTATAGTAATTGGCCACCACGCCCTCGAAGGCCTTCCATTGGTCATAACGCAGGTTGTCGATGACGACGAAAAGTACCTGTTCTTTCTTTTTGAGTTCCGGCACGACCAATTCCCTGAATAAGGTATGTGACATCACAGGCCTGTCGGCCTTGGGGGCAAACCAATCCTCATAATTGCGTTCAATGAATTTACCGAACTGGCTGTTGGCCTCCGTTTTTTGTGATTCGAGAATCTGGATCATGTTCTGGTCCTGAATGTCTTCAAGCTCGATTTCCCAGAACAGCAGCTTTTTGTACAATTCAATCCAGTCCTCATACGTATTGACCATCGCGAGTTCCATCGCAATTTTGCGGAATTCCTTCTGGTAATCCAATGTCGTCTTCTCAGAGACCAGGCGCGAGTTGTCCAGATTTTTCTTAAGGCTCAGCAGGATCTGGTTCGGATTCACAGGCTTGATCAGGTAATCTGCAATTTTTGATCCGATGGCCTCCTCCATGATGTATTCTTCCTCACTTTTGGTAATCATGATCACCGGGGTAGAAGACTTTTTTTCCTTGATTTCCTGCAACGTCTCAAGTCCGCTCATTCCGGGCATATTTTCATCAAGGAACACGATGTCAAAATTGCCATCTTCAAAAATATCGACGGCATCGCGGCCATTGTTGCATGTGGTTACATGATAATTTTTTTTCTCGAGGAAAAGGATGTGTGGTTTCAACAAATCGATCTCGTCGTCAACCCATAAAATTTTAATCTGGTCCATGCTTGGTTGTTTCTAAATGTTCCGCAATTTAACATTTCTTGAACGGGGTTTTCTTAAAACTATTGTAAAGTTAAACGCGGCAATTCCTACAATCGTTTCCTCAAAAACGTATCTTTACAAAGCGAACCATTCATGTCAACTATGATCAGAAAAATATACATTGCGGCGTTTTCACTAGTACTTCTGGCGTCCTGTGCGAAAGAAAAATCGTCAGAGCCGAATACCGCGTTTGAGCAGTATAAGAAAAACTTCGTCGATGCACTCTGGCAGCATTTTCCGAATTTTGCAGCGTCAAGTGGTTTCCACAAATACGATGGTATACTGGTGGTCAACGATGCCGGCATGCGCGCGAAACAGCTCGCGTTTGCAAAGGATAATCTGGATTCTTTAGCGCGATACGACCCGAAAACACTCGATCCGGCGAACTTCACTGACTATAAGATGGTACAGAATATGCTGCAGTCCTTCATTTTTGAAATCAATGAAATGAAGTCGTGGGAATGGAACCCTTCGGAATACAACATAAGCGGTCCGTTCGCTGAAATACTGAACGGCACGTATGAGCCTTTGTCGGTGAGATTACGGAACATCAGCCGCAAACTGGAAGAGGTGCCCGCCTATTATGCCTCGGCAAAACAAAACATCAGGAATCCAACCATTGAACATACGGAACTGGCCATCGCGCAAAATACGGGCGGTTTGTCGGTTTTTGAAAAAGACCTTCCGGAAGCACTCCGGAAATCCGGCCTGTCGGCAAATGAAAAAGAGGCGATAGCGCGTAAAAGCGCCATTGCAGTCCGTGCGATCAAGGACTATATCGACTGGCTCAGGCAATTGAAAAATCCGGCACCACGGGATTTCAGGCTCGGCAAAACGTTGTATGACAAGAAGTTTGAATTCGACATCCAATCCGCATATACGCCTTCGGAAATGTATGACAAGGCGGTGGCGCACAAAAACGAGTTGCATCGCAAGATGCTTGTGATTGCCGAAAAACTCTGGCCAAAATATTTGGGAAGTACGCCAAAGCCATCCGACAAAAAACAGCTAATCCGCATGGTGATTGACCGGATTTCACTGCAGCACACCAAACCGGAACTTTTCCAGCAGGCCATTGAAAAGCAATTGCCCGAACTGCTGGCGTTTATCAAACAGAAGGACCTTTTGTATATTGATCCTTCGAAACCACTCGAGGTACGTAAGGAGCCTGATTACATGGCGGGTGTGGCGGGTGCGTCGATCTCGGCACCCGGACCCTACGATAAAAATGCAAAGACCTATTATAATGTTGGGTCGCTTTCAGGTTGGAGCGCCGAGCAGGCTGAAAGTTACCTGCGTGAGTACAATGACTATATCCTGCAAATTCTGAATATCCATGAAGCGATCCCGGGTCATTATACACAACTGGTGTACAGCAACCAATCTCCAAGCCTGATCAAGTCGATAGCCGGAAATGGCGCGATGGTGGAGGGTTGGGCCGTTTATGCCGAGTTGATGATGCTTGAAAACGGTTACGCCAACTCTGATGAAATGTGGCTGATGTACTATAAATGGAACCTGCGGAGTACCTGCAACACAATCCTCGATATCGGGGTGCATACTAAAAATCTGGGCAAGCAACAGGCTATGGATCTGTTGACACATGAAGCATTTCAGCAACAGGCTGAAGCAGAAGGGAAGTGGCGACGTGTCACGTTGACGCAGGTACAGCTTTGCTCATATTTTTCAGGATTTTCTGAAATTTGCGAGCTTCGTACGGATTACAAAAAACAACTCGGAGCGAAATTCAGCCTGAAGGATTTCCACTCAAAGTTCCTTAGTTTCGGAAGTGCTCCGGTGAAATACATTCGCGAGCTGATGGTCGACAAGAGATAAGCGCAGTTATTTTTTAATCAGCATACCGGTCAATACGCCGGTCAGTCCGGATCAATTTTCAATAACCTCATAATTCGCCTTAATAAAGTCGGTAACGAGATACCCGATTAATTTTCCGATCAGGTGCTTGTTCTTATCTTCGCCCAGGTCTGGTGCGCCCTCGCAGATGTGCAGGTAGGCAGCATTCGGGCTCTTCGCAAAGTAGCTCACAAACAGCCGCGTTTCTTCAATCGAATAACCGCTCATTGTCATGGCGCTGCTTGCGATGTTGGGCAGCGCGTCCAGATCGATTTCAATCCCGAATCGGTCGTTCCTGATGAAGTTCAGTGCGTTGAACATTTCCATCTCAAAATCCTTTTGCTTCCGGATCTTTACTTCGTCATAGGTATTATAGCGCACCCGGTCCTCAATTTTCTTGATGATATCGAGTACATTTTTGGACGTGTAACTTTCATGCAGCCCGAAAATAAAATATTTCCTGAGAAAGCCCTCTTCGTAAGCATATGAAAAGCCGTTGCCGCTATGCCTTCCCTCGAGGATCCTGAAATCAGAATGGGCATCAAAGTTCACCGCATTGACCGGTTTCCCGAATGCCAGTGCCGCTCCTTTGATATTGCCGTAGGCGTTATTGTGCCCGCCCCCAATAACGATCGGGGTTTTCCCTGCCTTGATAATGGTAAAAATGATGTGGGCCACTTCCTTGTCAATCCGGCTGACGACGGCGCTGAGTTTTACGCGGTCTTCGAGTATATTGAAGTCAAGGTTTTCTACTTCGGCCATTTCCGATTTAACATCCAGCGCGCCCAAGACCAGAATCCGGCTGCCTTTACAGAAACGATTGTGCTGAATGTTTGCGATACTGCTCACGGCGCTTTGCCAGGCGGATGCTGCGCCGGGCCTGCCGTAATTCGCCCGCACCCCGATATCTTCAGGAATACCGAAAAGTACATATTTCGCTTCGCAGCCTTTCATGAACTTTTCGGGGTCAGCGCCTACAGGTACCGTATGCATCTTCTCCCCGAATTTGATTTCCCCACTCCTGAAATTGGTCACCTTCGCCAGATCAGAAATGGTAAAAGGAATCAGTTTTTCCATCACAAAAATTTAAGTTTCAAAAATAACATAAAACTATAAACTTACGTTAATTTCGGTGGAAAGGAACGATAATATTTTAAATTTGTTAGGCTTAAAAAGCAGAAAATGATTATAAAAACCAAAAAAAAGCTCTTATGGAAAATCAAAGAAGTAATTCATCCTTAAAGGCAGTTGTTGTCGTTTTAGCCCTGTTGTTATTGGGTAGTCTCGCTTATATTTTTAAGATGACAACCGATGCGAGGAAACTTGAAACTGAGGTCACCACGGTGAAGTCAGAAAAAGACAATCTGCTGGATTCACTTGCGATTGTGAAAAACACCTACGAACAGGCCATCAAGGATAAAACAGAGGTTTCTGACGAACTGATAGCCGAGCGCGAAAAAGTCGTAAACCTGATTGCCGACCTGCAAAAATCCAAAGGTGACGCGGCATCGTTGCGCAAGTACCGCGATCAGTACAATACGCTTCAGGCCAACATGAAAAAGCTGGTTGCCGAGAATGAGGAATTGAAAAAGCAAAACGAAACGCTTACCGTACAAAGAGACAGCACAGTCGTCGCACTTGGACAGCAGAAGAAGTTCAATGACACCTTGGTCGTCCAAAATGAGAATCTCGCGAAAACCGTCGAAAAAGGGTCTAAGCTCGTTGTAATGAACCTTCGTACGCAGGCCATTAAACAAAGAAGCTCAGGAAAACAAATTGAAACAGAGCGTGCGAGTCGCGCAGACAAACTTAAAGTGTGCTTCGCCGTTGCGGCTAACGCCATCGCGAAATCAGGCGATAAAACGTATTATGTTCAGATTATTGACAGCAAGAACAATGTGATTGGCGATAAGAAAACCGAAACCTTCGGGGACATGACGCTGACTTACAGTTTTACCACCGTAGTGCCTTACAACAACCAGGCGGTCGATGTGTGTGAATACCTTGACGGCAACGGTAAGGATTTTGCCAAAGGAAGTTATTTCGTAAATATCTTTGACAAAGGCGAATTGGTATCAAAAACAAGCTTTACGCTCAAATAAATTTTCCGTTAATTATTGATTCAAATCAGAAAGAGCCTTAACGGGCTCTTTTTTTATGACAGTAATTCACCCTGAATCAGTACATCTTCAATCAAATTGCTCCCGAAGGCATATGGCAATTGATAATACGTAGATATCGGTTTGGTGATGATCAGGCTGGCAGTTTTCCCCCTGGTGATGCTGCCATGCGTCTGTGCGAGTCCCATCGCGTAAGCACCGTTGATTGTCGCGGCATTGATCGCCTCTTCGGGTGTCATCTTCATTTTGATGCAGGCAGTCGCCACCACGAGGTTCATGTTACCGGAAGGGGTTGTCCCCGGATTGAAATCAGTTGCAAGCGCAAGCGGAAGTCCGGCTGCAATCATTTTCCGAGCAGGCGTGTATGGAATGCTGATAAAGAAAGAGCAGGAGGGAAGCGCAACCGGCATGGTTTCAGATCCTTTAAGTACTTCAATATCCTCATCGGTGACGATTTCGAGATGATCCACCGAAAGCGCGCCGTGCTTTACGCAGGCAGCAATCCCGCTGATGGCCGTAAATTGATTCACATGGATTTTGGCCGGGAGTCCGTATTTCTTTCCGGCGCTCATGATCCGCTCGGCTTCTTCGACAGAAAAGTAACCGGTTTCGAGAAACGCATCGATGTAATCGGCGAGGTTTTCTTTTACGATTGCAGGGAGCATTTCGTCAATAATCAGATCAATATAAGCAGTATGGTCGCTTTTAAATTCGGCTGGAAAGGCGTGCGCCCCAAGGAATGTTGCTTTAATGGCAACGGGAAAATTGTCTTTCAGCCTTTTTATAACCCTAAGCATCTTCAATTCCCCTTCCGTTGTAAGTCCGTAGCCCGACTTGATCTCAATGGCGCCGGTGCCCTGACGCATCACTTCTTCAAGCCTCAAAACCGATTGTTCATAAATATCATCTTCGGGCGTTTCGTTGAGTATTTTAGCCGAATTCAGGATGCCGCCACCGCGCTTAGCAATCTCCTCGTAGGTTAAGCCGTTGATACGATCCACGAATTCCCGGACGCGGTTTCCCGCATACACCAGGTGGGTATGGCTGTCGCACCACGTTGGCAACACCACGCGGCCGCTGCAGTCGATTTTCTTCAGCATCCCAAAATCCGGAATATCTTCCATCAATCCGAAATCCTTAATGAGCCCATGTTCAATGAGTAGCCAGGCATTTTCCAATAGCGGCAAATGTGCCATTTCGGCGCCGGAAACCTTGTCGATGTGGGTGTCCCGAACCTGTAATAACTGGCTGATATTGTTAAGCAGGGTTTGCATAATTGAATTTTCGGTAAATGTAAATTGGAAATTCAAAAACTCCTATCTTTATGTAAAATTTATCGCCGTTGAAACGAATCAAGTACAGTAAGGTCAGGAAAGTCCAGCAAAATTTTTACGAATACACAGGCAGTTATAAGTCGGACCCAGTCGAAATGCAACTTTTTGTATACGACGAAGAGGGCTTTGAAGAATATAAGAATGTTACGATAGACCGCCTTCGCAAGGAATGCGAAGACCCTCAGCAGCAGCACGATGTCAAATGGCTGAACATCCATGGGCTGCATGATACGGAATTGATCCGTGAGATTGGTGACGTATTGCAGATCGAACCCTTTATGATCAGCGATGTCCTCAATGTGCTTCGCCGCGCTAAGATTGAGGAATATGACGACATGCTGTTTTTTAGCATTAAATCGATACTGGAGGAACAGGACGCTAAAAGTATTAGAATTGAGCAGGTTAGTTTTTTTCTTACGGATAACCTGATCGTTTCTTTCCAGGAACGGAAAAGCGATTTCTTTGCGCACATCCGTGAGCGCATCCGCACAGGCGGCGGTATTGTCAGGAAGAAGAAAAATGATTATTTGCTGTACCTGATGCTGGACGCAATCATTGAAAATTTCTTCATTACGATTGAAAATTACGAATTCGATATTGAAAAGCTGCTCATCGAAGCGCAAAAGTCACACCGCGCTGAATTCCTTGGTATGATTGAGCACCAGCGCGAAAACCTGAATTACCTCAAACGCGCAATCCTGCCGCTACGCGACGCGCTGTACACGTTAAAGAGCATAAAGGACGATGACGAGTTTGATGGGATCGAGAAGTCCAATTATACGTTTTTCGCGCGATTACATCAGAAAACACTCGAAATTCTCGAACAGATCGAATACGACATGAATAACCTCGAAAGCGCTTCGAACATTTTTTATTCCTCGCAGGCACAGAAGATGAACCAGATCATGAAGACGCTCACTATTTTCTCCGTGATTTTTATGCCATTGACTTTTATTGTGGGCGTGTATGGGATGAATTTCGAAAACATGCCGGAGCTGAAGACAAAAAACGGCTATTTCATTGTTCTGGGTGTGATGTTCGTGACAGTGGTTTTTATGGTGTACTATTTCCGGCGTAAAAAGTGGTTTTGATTATCGGATTGACCCGATAAAATACGTGCTTTATGAGCAAAAAAAAGCTGCCGCAGACCGCGACAGCTTTATATGTCCATTGCATTTGCGATTATTTCAGGCTACCCACCATGTCTTCGGGTTTGACCCAGGCATCAAAATCTTCAGCAGAAACATAACCCAAACGCACCGCTTCATCTTTTAAAGTTGTACCGTTTTTATGTGCGGTTTGTGCAATTTCAGCCGCTTTATAATATCCGATTTTGGTATTTAAAGCTGTAACAAGCATCAGCGAATTGTCTACCAGTTCTTTGATGCGCGTATAATTCGGTTCGATTCCCTGGGCGCAATGCGCATCGAATGACACGCAGGCATCTCCTAAAAGCCTGGCCGACTGCAGGAAATTTGCCGCCATGACCGGTTTGAAAACATTCAGTTCATAATGGCCTTGCATACCACCGACCGAAATCGCCACGTCATTGCCCATTACCTGTGCGCAGACCATGGTAAGAGCCTCACATTGCGTGGGGTTTACTTTTCCGGGCATGATAGACGAGCCGGGTTCATTTTCAGGAATCAGTATTTCGCCGATGCCCGAACGTGGCCCTGAAGCCAGCATCCGTACATCATTCGCTATCTTATTGAGTGACACTGCGAGTTGTTTCAGTGCGCCATGTGCTTCCACAATGGCATCATGTGAAGCCAATGCCTCGAACTTATTCGGCGCTGTAACAAAAGGATGTCCGGTGAATTCAGCGATGTACTGCGCGACTTTCACGTCGTAACCTTCAGGCGTGTTGAGCCCTGTACCCACGGCGGTGCCTCCTAAAGCGAGTTCTGACAAGTGGGAAAGCGTATTCTTTAGCGCTTTCAGTCCGTAGCCCAGCTGCGCAGCATAACCTGAAATTTCCTGGCCGAGGGTAAGCGGTGTGGCATCCATGAGGTGGGTGCGTCCAATTTTAACGACATTCATGAACTCTTTCGCCTTAGCATCCAATGTGGCTTTGAGTTTCTCTACACCCGGGATCGTGATTTCGACTGCGGCCTTATACGCTGCGATGTGCATGCCGGTAGGGAAGGTGTCGTTTGACGACTGCGATTTGTTGACGTCGTCATTGGCTTTTACGACCGCTTCGCCTTCACCAATCCTAAAACCCGCCAAAACTTGCGCGCGGTTCGCAATGACCTCGTTCACGTTCATGTTGCTTTGCGTCCCGGAACCGGTTTGCCAGATTACAAGCGGAAACTGGTCATCGAGTTTGCCTTCAAGGATTTCATCACAAACCTGTCCGATGGCGTCGCGCTTTTCTTTTGACAGGACCCCGAGATCGTGATTTGCGTAAGCTGCAGCTTTTTTGAGGTAGGCGAATCCGCGAACGATCTCGAGAGGCATTGACGCTGAAGCGCCGATCTTGAAATTATTCCTGGAACGTTCGGTTTGCGCGCCCCAGTATTTATCGGCAGGCACTTTAACCTCACCCATAGTGTCTTTCTCTATTCTGTAGTCCATTTTATATAAATTACAATGTTGCAAAATTTCGGAGCTCAGGGTTTCCCGTTGCGCCGGAAGCCTAGCCCTGATGGAAGCGGCATCCTTTTTTAGCGGTTGGCGGTACTTCTTTCTACAGCCGATTCGCGATTACCGCTAAAAAAGATACAGCGGACAGCAGGAAAAAGCTCCTGAAAAGCCTCGCCAAATTTAGCCATTAAAGCCGTTTTAAAAAAATATTTATCCTGTTTTATTGGCGCGTAAACATTAATCATTTACCTTTGGCATGAATTCATAAATTCCGGAAAACATGTTTGAATTTCAACAGTATTTAGGCTTTTTAGCATTCTTAACCGTCCTGACAATCGGCTTCTGGCTGATGATGTTCCTGATCAGCTTTGTATTTTACTGGGTTGGCGGTGCATTGTATGAGATGGCAAAGGAAAAAAAGGCCGCTAAGAGATTGGGGCGCGCTTAATGGCGTTTGTTTCAATAAAAAAGGTCCGCATTGCGGACCTTTTTTTGTTGGTATCTATTTATTTTCTGACCACCTTGAAAGAGGTCGAAGTCTGCGCAAACTGCAGTTTACAAACATAAGTACCTGCGGCGTAAGACGACAAGTCCATTTTGGCATCAAATTGTTTGGCGCGGATCTCATCCAGCAATTTGCCGTCGAGGCTGTAAACGGCTATAGATTGAATCTCATTTTTGGACTGGATGCTAAGGATGCCCGTAGTCGGGTTCGGGAAATAGGAGTAATCGATCAGACCATTTTCGGGCGTATTGAGATTCAGGCAGCTGAATGCACCCTGCCAGCCCGCGAGCGTGGTATTGGTATCGGCTTCAAACTGGAACGTCAATGCGCCGCTGGCATCGGTTGATTCAAACGGTCCCACCACGTCAAATCCCGTAATCGAGGCCAGTACAGGTGATTCAACATTGGGCCCGTTGAAAATATACAGGTAGTCCCAGCCGTCTTCAATTGCAATGCTGTCGAACGTCACCTTAATTTTGTCGTTTGGATTGGTCGGAAACACTGTCCTGACCCAATCCTCGTAATTAGAATAATTGTTGTCGGGCCCGCCGGAATCGGTGAAAGGTTGTCCGGCGCAGAAGTCAGCTGCCGTCGTGAAATAGTAACATTTTGGTGCGGCCTCAAGTCCGGACGGACAGGTGCTTCTTACGCAAACCGTGTACGAGGTGTTGGGTAGAAGACCGGTAATCATGTAAGGATTCGAAGTGATTGGCGTCCAGTTTACGGATTCATAGGGATAGGTGCTTAGCGCCATTTCCCAGCTTGAATTCGTCACATCGGCGTCAGTCCATGAGGCCATTGCAGCTGTGTAGCTGACGTTGGTTACCTCGAGATTATAAACCTGTGAAATGCAGGTATCGATGCAGTCGCTGCTCAGACAGCCTGAATTGTTTACATTCTGAAGGATTCTTGCAGCAGGCTGCGGTCCGAAACCGTTGGCGAAGTTTATGCCGACGCCGTCAACGAGGTGGCAATAACTCATAATCGTACCGCCCACCTCCGGCAGCGGTACTTCGCCGACAGGACAATTGCCTTCTGCATAGGCCGGATTTGCCGTGGTGGCGCAGCCATCAATTGCGGTGAAATCGCCGTTCCAATAACAGCCGTGTGTGTGCGGCGATCCCAAAAGGTGGCCGAGCTCATGCGTGATCACCTCTATGGTCCAGGACATTACGGGTACGGTGTTGAAATCGAAATATACGTCGGAATAACTGTAATTATTGTCTGAGCACAAACCATCAATTACGGCGGCGACACCACCGAGTCCGCTGTCAATGCCCACCAATTGCCCGACATCACCATTAAAAACCGGCCTTTGTGCGTGAAACTGCTGCAGGTATTGCCACGAAGCATCGCCCTGGTATGGGTCGGGTGTGGTCCATACATAAACTGATTTTATCGCCACGCTGATCCCATCGTTGTTATATAAAGTCTGGACATTGTTGAATGCTGAGGCCATCCAGACATTGGTTTGGGCCACGTCACTGCCGTTGGCCAGAAACATGTCATAGTCTATTTCAAAATATACGCTTACGCAGCGATTCGACAACGCAGACCTTTGTTGCGGCTCGCCGGAGTTCGCAGCAGACTTTTCGTCGACAGCACACGTAAAACTGTTGTCAATCTTAAGCTTTGCATCGGAATAGATGATATAATCCAAAGCGTTGCCCTTGATGTTGAGTCGGTTCACAACAAGATTGCGGAACTCACGGCCCGAAATGATACCGTTCATCTGGCCATTGAAAAAATTGAATGATACGAGGGAGTGGCTGTCGCCTTTGATGATGCCGCGATAAAAATGGCCCGTTTCAACCGGCTGCTTTACTTCCGGGGCGCCACTGGTGCGCAGCTCAAATCCTTCGGCGAGCACCTCTGCCTTATACAGTGAAAGTGTAATGATTTTGTTATTATACGGTACGTCGAGTGTAATATAATCTTTGTTTTCAGTAAATATCTTATTGGCAACCGACTGGTCCAAAGTGGCAATCACAGCATTGTCAACTGTTTTTTCGTATTCGTTGGAAACAGGATTCGGGTTGACCGTAAACGGTTGATAGTGCGTGAACGAAACGCGCTGCTTATCGAGTTCCAATATACGCTCAGCGACTTTTCCGGTTTGGGAAAAAACAGAAAAACCGGTCAACAGGAGGAGTAAAGTTTTTTTCATATTGATGATTTACGTGCCAAATGTATAAAATATTCAGATTACTAGGTAATTACGAGTATTCGCCTCTTTAAGATTCCGTACGGTTGGAAAAGTTGCTTGTGATGGGGGCGTTTTCCTCTGCATCGGAATGCATCTCATAAATCGCCAACCCGAAATACCGCACCGACGCGAAAATATGATCAAATATATCCGCCATAATGTATTCATAATTCTCGAAACGCTTGTCGCTAGAGAAGGTGTATATTTCCAGCGGGATGCCATGCGGTGTCGGCTGTAACTGGCGGCAGAGCAGGATCATTTCCTTGTTGAGCCCTGGATAATGCTGCAGGTACTGTGTGACATATTTTCGGAAAAGGCCGAAATTGGTCATATTGCGTCCGTTGATCAGCAGTGATTTGTCGACCTGGCGCGACGTATTGAATTTGTTGATGTCGGTCTGCCGCTGGTCGATGTATTGCGCAATGAGCTCTATCTTTTGAAGGTCGGCCAATTCCCCTGGATGTAAAAAACGGATACTCGATGCCTTGATCAGGATGTGCCGCTTGATGCGCCTGCCGTCTGAGCTGAGCATGCCGCGCCAGTTCCTGAAAGAATCTGAAATCAGGCTGTACGTGGGGATTGTTGTGGTGGTTTTGTCAAAATTGCGCACTTTTACGGTGGCCAGGTTGATTTCGATTACATCGCCGTCTGCGCCAAATTTGTCCATCGTAATCCAGTCGCCGATGCGCACCATATCATTGACTGAAACCTGTATGCTCGCCACAAATCCCAAAATCGTATCGCGGAAAATCAGGATCACAATGGCAGAAATGGCCCCGAAAGTCCCCAGTAGTGTCTTAAAGGAGAGGTTGAATAACGAGAGGAAAATGGCCGTTATCCCGAAAGTCCACAGCACAATCATAATCACCTGGATGTAACTGTCGATAGGCTTGTCACTGTATCTTGGGATCAGTTTTAGGTAATCGCGCAACGCGTTGAAGATGCTGCGGATAATCCATAAGACGAGCAACACGATGTACATTTTGACCAGCTTACCGAAAATCGGTTCCCAGTAATCAAAATTTCTGAAGATGATCGGCACCGATTTATAAACAAATAACAACGGGATCAGGTAAGCGATGTACTTTGCGGTTTTATTCGATACAAGCAGATCGTCAAAACGGGTTTTGGTGCGGCGCGCGACGACAATCATCAGGCGGACCAGTACAAAACGGAAACCGAAATAAATAGCATATGCCAGGAAATACAGTAGCAACAGGTCGAATAAAAGGCTCAGATAAGACGCGAATGTCTCATTGACATGCCACGATTTCAGCAACGTATATGCCCAGCCAAAAATATTTTCCATGACCTTATACATGGCCTAAAGGTATTTCTTGTCTATGTAAAAAGTGCCGAAAGGCAATAGTGAAGCGATCCCGATTATGACAAACTTCTTCATCGGCCATTCCAGTTCGATTTTAAGCATAATGGCGAGGATGATGTACGATATGAACAGTACACCGTGGGCCATGCCGATCGGGAATAGCAGGGTATGATACAATTCCGGGTTGTTGTTTTTAACGAAAAGCATGTTGGCGAACAGCACCAGATAAGAAATCCCTTCAAGGATTGCGATGGCCTTAAATAATTTAAGCATTTATTTGTATATTTAGGATGATGGCGCAAGCCGGGACAAAATTAAGTATTAAACTTACATGAATGGATACAATTACCGTTAAGTTTCACAATAAGATATGAGCAAACGCGACCTTAAAAAATACCTGAACAGCCTGACCAAGGAACAGCTCGAAGCCCAGTTTGCAGAACTCTATGAGAAATTTCCCGAAGTCAAGACATACTACGATTTCGTGTTCAACCCCAGGGAAGAGAAACTGATCGCTGCTGCGAAAGCGAAAATCGGCAACGAGTATTTTCCGTTAAAATCGAAACGTGCCAAGCTTCGCCGCTCTGTGGCCCAGAAATACATCAAGCATTTCCTGGTTCTCGGTGTCGACGCGTCAGCAATTGCCGATGTGATGCTTTTCACGATAGAAACGGCGCAACGCTACTCAGCAAAACGCGAAATGAAATACGCCTCTTTTTACAAAAGCATCCAGACCGCATACGAACAGGCGGTGAAACATGTGGCAGCCAACGGCATCCTGCCGCAATTCAGGGAAAGGCTGCTTGCGGTTGCTGCAGAGACAAGCCGGCAGCGGTGGGAAAACCGATATGAAATGGAAAGGCTGGCCGAGGCGATGGAGTTTATGGATTGAGCCAATGGGCATAAATCCGAGAATTTTTCACCAAATGCCCCAGACTTAGCATATATCCGATGTTTCGTATTATATTTATAGATTGAAAACGACAGTGGACGAATTGGAAAACAAGTTATCAGATTACGAAAAGAACAGGCTCCTGGCGCTGCAGAGCTACCACATCGCCGATACACTGAATGAAAAGGAATACGACGACATCGCGAAGCTTGCCGCAGCCATTTGCGGTACGCCGGTTTCGCTTGTGACATTTGTCGATGAAAACTGGCAATGGTTCAAAGCGAAGGTCGGGACGGATTTTAAGGGAACGCCACGTGAGATTGCCTTTTGTGAGCATACAATACGTATTCCCGACGAGGTTATGGTCGTAGAAGATGCCGCCATTGATCCCAGATTCGCTGCCAATCCACTTGTGACTGAAAACCCGAACATCCGGTTCTATGCCGGCGCGCCTTTTACGACAGCTGAAGGCTATACATTGGGGACCGTCTGCGTGCTGGACGTGGTTCCGCGGAAACTCAGCGACCAGCAAACCGATGCCCTCAGGATTCTCTCGGGACAGGTGAGCGAACTGCTTAAGACGCGGAGGATGTACACCGAGCTGGGCCTGGCCAACAAGTTGCTCAGAGGTAAAAACAAACTGATCAAGGACGACAGGGTACGGCTTCAGGGAGAACTTCAGGTTCAGGCGATGGAGCGTATCCGCGAAATTTCGGCGAAAAATGCCGAGTTGGAACAGATCAATAAGGAATTGGAGTCGTTCGCCTACATCACCAGCCACGATTTACAGGAACCGCTGCGTAAAATACAGACGTTCGTATCCATCCTGCAGGAAAGGGAAATGGCGAAACTATCGGTGAAAGGAGCCGAACATTTGCAAAAAATAAGGACATCGGCTGAAAGAATGCAGCGGCTAATCCAGGACCTGCTTCAATATTCGCGAACCGCCGTACCCTCATGCGCTTTTGAAGAAACCACACTCAGCCTGGTTTTCAATCCCGCCATTGAAGACTTGCGGGATGAGATTGAAGCCAGGGGCGCCCGGATTGAAGTCCGGAATGACGGCCGCTTGTTTGTCATTGGCTTCCAATTCCACCAATTGTTCTACAACCTGCTTTCAAATGCGCTGAAATTTTCAAGGAAAAACGTCACGCCGCACATCATCATCAGCCTCGAGTATGTCGAAGCGGAGCAGGGCAGTCCCTATTTCCGGATTGAGTTCAGTGACAACGGGATCGGGTTTGACAACGCGTACAGCGACCGGATTTTCACCTTGTTCCAACGTTTATCCAGTGAGGATATGGTCGCAGGTACCGGCATCGGACTAACCATTGTCAGAAAAATCGTCACGAACCACCACGGGACTGTAAAAGCATTCGGAGATCTGAATGTGGGTGCCCGTTTCGAAATCTGCATTCCCGATCGGGCGCAGGCCGTAAAAGCATCGCAGCAGGCCTAAGGCGGCGGACAATCGCAAGCGCTGCCTGGCTCACAGAAATTCCCAAACACAACAGCAGTTGGATTTGCCACTGACGCAACAGGGATGGCAGCGGAAATCCTTTTGGCGCCTGCAACAAGCGCAGCGAAGTGAAGGTGCCGAAAGATTGCAGCGTACAGCCCGGCCCGCAGGGGTTGCCATGATGTTTTTTACTGTCGGCAACTGCCGGAAATTATAAATTATTAAATTAACTTTTAATAATGCCCGTAAACCTGTTTTTAGCCGTACTTTTGCAAAAATTGAAAATTTCCGTCCGGAAAACTATGAAACACAACGAATCTGATTACGAAGTTGTCGGAAAAAAGGAGCTGTATGCCTACCAAAAAGGTGATATCGACCTCATTTTTGACCGCATGGACAACACGCCGCCGGATTACCACCTGTTGTACCAATTGCCTACGGGCGGCGGGAAAACGGTAATCTTCTCGGAAATCGTGCGCCGCTACCTGGCGAAACACGATAAGAAGGTCGTTGTGCTCACGCACCGCATTGAGTTGTGTCGGCAGACATCTAAAATGCTCAGCGGTTTCGGGGTAAAAAACAAAGTCATCAACAGCAAGATCAAGGAACTGCCGGACCAGGGCGAATATTCCTGCTTTGTGGCGATGGTGGAAACGCTGAAGAACCGCCTCAATGACGAGCTGCTCCACATCGACAATGTGGGCCTTGTGATCATTGATGAGGCACATTACAATTCGTTCCGCAAGCTGCTGAGTTCGTTCAAAAAGTCATTTATTTTGGGCGTGACCGCGACACCGCTGAGTTCGAACATCAGGCTGCCGATGAATGAAAATTACGACGAACTGATCGTCGGAGATACCATAGCGTCGCTAATCGAGAAGGGTTTCCTGGCCAAAGCCACAACCTACACTTACGATGTGGGGCTTACGTCACTCAAAGTCGGTATCAACGGGGATTACACCGTAAAATCGTCTGACGAGCTGTATTCGAATATGGTCATGCAGGAGAAACTGTTGCATGCCTACACCGAAAAATCATTGGGAAAGAAAACCTTGATTTTCAACAACGGCATCCACACGTCTTTATATGTTTACGAGACCTTCAAGAATGCCGGATTTGGCATCAGGCACCTCGACAATACCAGCAGTGCCGAGGAACGGAAGGACATCCTGAAATGGTTCAATGAAACACCTGACGCGATTTTAACATCGGTTGGGATTTTAACTACCGGATTTGACGAGCCCACGGTCGAGTCGATTATCCTGAACCGCGCTACAAAGTCGCTGACGCTGTATTTTCAGATGATTGGCCGAGGCTCGCGAAAACTGGATAACAAGGATGAATTTACCGTGATCGACTTAGGAAATAACGCGGCACGGTTCGGGTTGTGGAGCGATCCGGTAAATTGGCAGCACATATTCAAGGCGCCCGAGTTTTATCTGGAGAATCTGCGTGACGATGCCGACATCGAAATGAATTTCAGGTACACGATGCCACTGGCCTTACGCGCCAAATTTGCCAATACGCCACACATCGACTTTGACGTTGAGGAAGAACACAAATTGGCACTGAAGCAAAACCTGCGCTCGAAAACGGTGCTGGAGAAATCCCTTGAACAGCATGCGGCGATGTGTGTGGACAATACCGAGACGCTCCAGGAAGCGCGGCAGCTCAGCCGTGAATTGGACGAGGATGTGGAATTCCGCATCCGTAAATACTCCAATTGCCTGAGCCATTGCAGTAAGAATTACCGGGAATGGCTCACTGACGATTATAAACAGAAACTCTTGCTGCTCATCGGCAAAAAATACAGGGAAAAGATTTTCAGGGAATCAGATTGACTTACGATGCAATAAAATTCCAGACCGAATCAACTGAAGTCGGCAACGCGCTGCCAATACAAACAGAAAACGCCTCCCAAATGGAAGGCGCGTTCAGCGATTTTAGATTTATCCTGATTTTAGTACACTACTTTTTTGGTTACCGAATGGTGGTTGACGTCCGTCACCTGAACCAACAATACTTGCTGCTCTGCGGCGAGGTCATCAATCGTGGTTAAGGAACCGTTGACCTGTACTTTCTCCGCCACAAGCCGGCCCCGGACGTCGAACACCCTGACCGTCGCTATCGGAGCGTTGGCTGACTGGATGCTTAGTCCATGCTGCGTTTTAAATACAACGATATGATCAACCAAAGGAATTAGATTTTCGGTTGCCAACGGTGCATTTTGGTACACGATGCTGAAACGGCTGGCAAAAACGCCGGCGGCCGAAGCAAAGCTGTACGGTGACGCCCCGAGGTTGTACACCGTTCCCGTGAGATAGTCCTTGATATAGATTTCCTGTCCTTGCGTGAATAGGCCGTCCACATGGTCGATGGAGAAGGTGTATGTTCCCGGCTGTGCGGCCTGGAAAGCCAAAGGCACCTCGTCGGTATTTTCAAAAGGCAGGGCACGCGCCTGGATGACATAATTTTCCCCGTCAATCAGGTTAGACACAAAACTGTGAGTTGACGGAACCATTAGTGCGTCCATTGCTGCGTCTGCCTCCTGGGTGGCTGCCGTGGCATACGCAATAAGAATCTGGTTTGAAGGCGTTTCCCCTTCCGAGAGGTTAAGCCAAATGCGATGTTTTTCGATTCCCGCTTCCCTGAAGAACTGGTTTTGATTATTCCCACTCCGCATTGCATTCCGGAAAGCCACAGTACCCGGTGTCACAGGACGGAAGATAAATCCCTGGCCCACCTGTATCGTTCCGTTAGGTTCGACACTGCCTGACGCCGAAGCTGTTCCACCCACTATCGTGTAAGTGGCATAATTTTCACCCGAAGCGGCATCCTGATTCCTATGTGTCCAGAAATAAAGGGTTCCGGGATTTTCGGCGAGGAATGCGTTCGCGTCAACTGGCGAAGGGTAGGGGTTTCCAATCAGGTTATAACCCTGACCGTTCATGGTCGCCCCGATAGTCACATCTCCATTATGCGGCACGCCATTGAAGATGCCTGTGAAAGCGGTCGGAGTGGCAGGGAAATTGTTCGGGGCCCTAATGACGTAGCCCTTTGCCGCTGCAAACTGGGTAATCGCAGGGTTTTGTGTCACAAAGGAGTTCGTTTGTTCGTCAATTGTCATGAAACGGTTGGTAACGGTCACCGGAGAAAATGCAAGCAGGTTTTGCGCCGCAACGGGAGATGACCAGTAGGTGTAGTCCAAACGCCGCATGTTTGTGTTTCTTTTGATTTTGATGCTCCCTGTGTTTGTGGTATTGTCCGTCTGAATTAGATTGGCATTGTTTTCGAATGTGAGCGAAGAACCTGCGTTTACGCTCACTGCTCCGGTAATTTTGAAGTCGGCGCCGCCCAATACCGTTACCTGGGCATTGCCGGTGATGGTAAGCGAGCACGCCTGTAAATCTGCGGATGCGGTAAAATTCCCTGCAATGATTGCCGGTTGGTCGGCTACCGGATAATTATTGCTCCAGTTGCTGCCGTCCCAGGTCGTCGCTACGGTACAATAAGGGACAGCGTCAGTCATCCCGTTGCAGTCGTCATCGATTCCGTTGTCCATGATCTCAAATACGCCGGGATTGACATTGCTGTTGGCGTCATTACAATCAAAGCCATTGGTCGTCTCCATGTATGAGGCCGGAATCAAGGCGCCGTAGCATACGGTTTCCGAGCCGCCGTCAAAGCCGTCCCCGTCAGTATCGATATACAACGGATTGCTTTGCCAGACCATCATATCGCCGTCATTGCAATCGGTATTGTCTGTAACGCCGCCACAGGCGACTTTTAGCATGGAGCCGTATCCATCACCGTCAATATCAGCGTAGCGCAGTTGGTTGTCATTGCAATCTGAATTGTTGGTTACGCCACAGGCGACCATAATATTGGCGCCGAAACCGTCGCCGTCGGTATCAAGATACTGCAATTGGTTGTCGTTGCAATCCACGTTGTTTACCAAGCCACAGGCTATCTGTGTCCTGGAACCGAAGCCGTCGCCGTCGGCATCAAGATATTGCAGTTGGTTGTCATTGCAATCCGAATTGTTGGTTACGCCGCAGGCCACCATAATATTGGCACCGAAGCCGTCGCCGTCGGTATCAAGATATTGCAATTGGTTGTCATTGCAATCCACGTTGTTTACCAAGCCACAGGCTACCTGTGTCAGGGAACCGAAGCCGTCGCCGTCGGCATCAAGATATTGTAGTTGGTTGTCGTTGCAATCCGAATTGTTGGTTACCCCACAGGCGACCATAATATTGGCACCGAAGCCATCGCCGTCAGCATCGAGGTATTGCAATTGGTTGTCGTTGCAATCCACGTTGTTTACCAAGCCGCAGGCGACCTGTGTCGTGGAACCGAAGCCGTCGCCGTCGGCGTCAAAATATTGCAGTTGATTGTCATTGCAATCCGAATTGTTGGTTACGCCACAGGCGACCATAATATTGGCACCGAAGCCATCGCCATCGGTATCAAGATACTGCAATTGGTTGTCATCGCAATCGACGTTATTTGCCAAGCCACAGGCGACCTGTGTCGTGGAACCGAAGCCGTCGCCGTCGGCATCAAGATATTGCAGTTGGTTGTCATTGCAATCTGAGTTGTTGGTTACGCCGCATGCGACCATAATATTGGCACCGAAGCCGTCGCCATCGGTATCAAGATACTGCAATTGGTTGTCGTCGCAATCCACGTTGTTTACCAAGCCGCAGGCGACCTGTGTGAGTGAGCCGAATCCGTCGCCGTCGGCATCAAGATATTGGATCTGATTGTCATTGCAATCCGAATTGTTGGTTACACCACAGGCGACCATAATGTTGGCACCGAAACCGTCGCCGTCGGTATCAAGGTATTGCAATTGGTTGTCATTGCAATCCACGTTGTTTGCCAAGCCGCAGGCGACCTGTGTCGTGGAGCCGAATCCATCGCCGTCGGCATCAAAATATTGCAGTTGGTTGTCATTGCAATCCGAATTGTTAATTACGCCACAGGCGACCATAATGTTGGCACCGAAACCGTCGCCGTCAGCATCAAGATATTGCAATTGGTTGTCGTTGCAATCCACGTTGTTTACCAAGCCGCAGGCGACCTGTGTCGTGGAGCCGAATCCATCGCCGTCGGCATCAAAATATTGCAGTTGGTTGTCATTGCAATCCGAATTGTTAATTACGCCACAGGCGACCATAATGTTGGCACCGAAACCGTCGCCGTCAGCATCAAGATATTGCAATTGGTTGTCGTTGCAATCCACGTTGTTTACCAAGCCGCAGGCGACCTGTATGAGTGAGCCGAATCCGTCGCCGTCGGCATCAAGATATTGGATCTGATTGTCATTGCAATCCGAATTGTTGGTTACGCCACAGGCGACCATAATATTGGCACCGAACCCATCGCCGTCAGCATCAAGGTATTGTAATTGGTTGTCATTGCAATCCACGTTATTTGCCAAGCCGCAGGCGACCTGTGTCGTGGAACCGAATCCATCGCCGTCGGCATCAAGGTATTGCAGTTGGTTGTCATTGCAATCCGAATTATTGGTTACGCCACAGGCGACCATAATATTGGCACCGAAACCATCGCCGTCAGTATCAAGGTATTGCAATTGGTTGTCATTGCAATCCACGTTATTGGCCAAGCCGCAGGCGACCTGTGTCAGGGAACCGAATCCGTCGCCGTCGGCATCAAGATATTGGATTTGGTTGTCATTGCAGTCTGTTGCGTTTGAGACATATCCAATCGGCGCACCAATGCATGACGACTGTTGCGCATAATAGTTCCCAAATCCGTCATTATCATTATCCGCGTAATAATTGACCACGCCGTTTACGGTAAAAGCTGCTTTGAAATTGTTTCCAAAATTGCCTGCATAAACGGTTCCTCCCGAGCAGCTTACCGTCGCGTCAGAATAGACCTCCATAATGTAGTTTCCGGGTGTGAGTCCGGACAAAAGATTTGTGCTATAACCTGTTACAGCCCATTGCTGATTGGCGCCGCCGCAACCATTGGCGCCGCCTGATGCAAACCCTATATTGTTCGAAATAAAGGCACCCGGACTGCCTCCTGCAGGATAAATCCGATAATACAACCGTGTACTGCTCAAGTCACAACCGCCGCATTTGTACACATTGTGTTCTGCCCCTTTGAGCACGAGGCCTGCACTGCCTTCACAGAACGTGCCCAGTGCGGCGCCTTCAAAATCGGGATTTCCTGTATTTCCCTGAAGATCGTAATACGCGTTCCCACCATTGTTGATGCTCAGTACAATAAAAGACGAGTCGAATCCGGCCGATTGTGCGCGCAACGGCTGCAGGAAGAGGCAGCAAATCAGGATCAGCGCTGCCTGGTAGAGATGTAAATTTTTTTTCATGATTTCCCCTTTTATATTTTGACAGCAACGCGCCTGGCATCTACTGCATCGGTCAAAATTAAGGTACGGCCCCGGTGAACGAAATAGGGCAGATGCCGTATTTTAATCCCGGGGCAGTTACGCTAAAGTTTTCTTAAAATCGGATAGAATCTGTAATCTGAAGGAATTGGACGAATAAAAATACGTAAATTTAAGGTGCTTAAAAAAAGGCGTATATACTATGGAAATTGTCGTAATTGGTGGCGGATTCGCGGGGATAAACCTGTGTAATGAACTCGCGAATCACAAACAGATAAAGGTGACCCTCGTAGATAAGAACAATTATAATTTTTTCCCGCCGCTGATCTATCAGGTTGCCACGGCTTTCCTCGAGCCTTCAAGCATCAGCTATCCTTTCCGTAAGTTTTTCGCAGGGAAGAAAAACCTCCAGTTCCGGTTTGGCGAACTGCAAAGTGTTGTTCCGTCTGAAAATAAGGTCATTTTGAACAATGGGGAACTGCGTTACGACGCTTTGGTTTTCGCAACCGGCGCCGAGACGAATTACTTTGGAATGGAAAATGTGAAGAAAAATGCCATTCCGATGAAAACGCTGAATGACGCCATCGAAATGCGCAACACCCTGCTGAAGAATATCGAAAAAGCCTCAAGTTGTAAGGACATTCGTAAACGTAGAAAACTATTGACCATTGTTGTTGCTGGAGGTGGGCCTACAGGGGTGGAGGTATCCGGAATGTTTGCGGAAATGCGCCGAAGCATATTACTTAAAGAATATCCTGAACTGGCCACTACGGCAAGTAACGTATATCTGGTTGACGGCGGCGATGCGCTGTTGTCACCCATGAGCGTCAAGTCGCAGCAGGATACGCTGGAAGCACTCACAAAACTGGGCGTTGTGGTGAAACTGCACACCCGTGTTACCGATTATCAGGATGACACTGTTTTTTTCGGAAACGGCGAAACGATACAAACCAAAAACCTGATTTGGGCGGCGGGCGTCAGTGCCAGACAGTTTGAGGGTATTCCTGCCGAAAGCTATGGCCGCGGTAAACGGCTCGTGGTTGATCAATACAATAAGGTTGCCGGTACGGATAACATTTACGCCATAGGTGATACCTGCCTGCAAACCAGCGACGAGAACTTTCCTGAAGGACATCCGCAGGTGGCGCAGGTGGCAATACAGCAGGGGAGAACCCTTGCTAAAAATTTTAAGTCGATGCTGCAGTCGCAATCCTTAAAGTCGTTTGCATACAATGACAAAGGCTCGATGGCCATCATCGGTAAGAACAAGGCGGTAGTCGACATCCCGAAACCGAAAATTCATCTTAACGGTTTTATTGCGTGGCTCGCATGGCTTTTTATACACCTGATTTCCCTGATCAGCTACCGGAACAGGCTGCAGACTTTCTATAACTGGATGGTTGCTTATTTTTCAAAAGACCAGTCATTGCGTATGATTATACGACCCGATAAAAAACAGTAAGTGGGAATCCTGTAACATTTATCCGAAATTGTATAAACAAACGATGGCTGTTTTCTAATTAATTTTGGCCTGTCGAAGCGATTATATTTTTCCTCACTACGATTTTTCGAAGTGACTAAAAAAAGGAGTTTGTATCCGAATCAACTCCTTTTTTTTGTGGAGTAGAAACATTTCCAACCTCAAATTAGTGAGAAGTTTAATGTTAAATTTCTTAAAATATTCAACGACGTTTTTACAATTTTTTGCTATATTTAACCGTCTATTTAACCTAAAACTTGCTTTTTAATGAAACTGTACATCAAATATGATATCAATATGGCGTGCCGCGTCATCATGCAGGAACAGATAGGGAAACTCGGATTGAAGTATAACCTGCTGGAATTCGGTGAGATAGAACTTATTGATAATATTTCTGATGAAGACCTCGCTGAACTGCAGCAGTCTCTTGCGCATTACGGTATAGAGATCATAAACAATCAGAAAAGCCAGCTCGTGCAACGTATTAAGGATACGATAATTGAGATGATTTATGAGAAGGACAAATTGCCGTTGTCTACCATTTCAAATTACCTGTCAGACCAGCTTAACCTGAGCTACGGCTACATTGCCAACATATTTTCTGAATATACGTACACCTCAATTGAGAATTTTATCATTATCCAGAAAATTGAAAGGGCTAAAAAGCTGATCATTGAAGATGGGCTTACGTTAACAGAAATCTCATATAAACTGAATTACAGCAGCGTCGCTTATCTTTCTGCCCAATTCAAGAAAGTAACCGGACTCACTCCCTCAATGTTTAAGAGGATCGTCGACCGCCGACGAAGCATGAACAGTTAATTTATACGAAAACATACTTCCCCAATCTTATGTATATCGACAACAAAGCACCAATGCACATTATCCTCGCGGATGATGATGAGGATGACAGGAATTTCTTCAGCGATGCGATCCAGGAATTGAAAATGAACAGCACGCTGACCACTTTTAAGGACGGAAAGGAACTCATCGATTATCTGGAAGCAGACGAAACCGTTCTGCCGCATATCATTTTCCTGGATTTGAATATGCCCTGCAAAACCGGGTTCGACTGTCTTAAGGAAATTCGCGAAAACCCAAAATTAAAGGACGTTTCCATTGCCATTTATTCCACCTCGTCATCCGAAAAAGATGTAGAAGATACTTTTATCGGGGGTGCGAACGTTTACATTAAGAAGCCCAATGATTTTTCGAAGCTCAAGAAAGTGATCAAGGATGTGGTCAACATGAATTGGCAGTTTCACACGTCAGGACTCAATAAAGAAACGTTTTTTTACAGCGTTTAACAATGTATATCAATGAAATTTCCCGGTATATTCCGATTCCAGATGTTGCTCCGGCTTGTGCTTTGCGTACTGGTGATCGCCATCGGATACCTTACTACGAAATTTTATTTCCAGATGACCGATCTGAGCGATTCGGTAAAAACCATCGAAAATTCGAATGCGGTCCGGTTTGAACTCGAGCATATCTCATCCGCGGTAAACAAAAACGAATCGGCCTTACGCAGTTTCATCATCAGTAGGGACAGCCTTTATTTAAGGGACCGCCAGTTAGAAAAAGAAGCATTTGCGATCGGAATTTCCAGATTGCAGAAGCTTAGCCTGAAAAATCCTGAATTCAGTTCCGGAATCGACAGCCTGACAGGGCTGTTACACCGCTGGGATAGCGCTTTTGAAAATACGTTCCGGACAGTAGCTCACACGAAGTATGACAATAATAAATTGAATTTCAATTTGTTAAAAAGTATTACTTATAGCGACAATTTACAGGATTTCACCAACAAACTTATCAATACCCAGCAATATAAAATAAGAGGGCAGGAGCAGTACCACAGTGATAAAATCAGCGAATCGAGCTGGACTGCCGGCATCCTTGCCATATTGTCCCTGGTCGTATTCCTGCTTGCGTATGCCAAGATGAATGCCGATGTGGTGAGCCTTAAAAAGTCTGCACGGACACTCAGCGAAAACAACCTCAAGCTGGTACAGATCAATGCGGAACTGGAGTCATTTAACAGCATCGTAAGCCATGACATGCAGGAACCGCTGCGTAAAATCCAGATGTTTATTTCAAGGCTTGACGGCAATGAAACGCAGCATCTGTCGGATCAGGGTAAAAATTACTTTGCAAGGATCAGGATGTGTGCCAATCGGATGCAGAACCTGATGATCGACCTGGTCAATTACTCGAGGGCCGTAAAAGGCGACCGGCCCTTCGTAAAAATCGACCTGAACCTTTTGATGAGGGAAGTGGTTGACGAGCTCTCGCTGGACATAGAGGAAAAGAAAGCAGTAATTACCATCGGCAGTCTGCCTGTCATTGATGCCATCCCGTTCCAGATACAGCAGCTTTTTGTAAATTTACTCTCGAATTCAATCAAATATTCAAAAAAAGGCGTCCCGCCTGAGATTAACATTTCACAGGAACCCATCGCGGAACATGTCTCAAAGAATGGAAAAAAGATTAATGATTCCGGATTTATTAAAATTGTGGTTGCAGACAATGGGATTGGTTTTCGCCAGGAGTATGCAGAAAATATTTTTATGCTGTTCAGACGGCTTGAAACGGAACTTACATATTCAGGCACCGGACTGGGTTTGGCTATCTGCAAAAAAATTGCCGAGAACCACAACGGATTTATCAGCGCATTTGGAAAGGAAAACGAAGGCGCTGCATTTCACATTTATCTTCCGAAATAAATTTATTGTAAAATAGAAAATGCAGTAAACCATGAAAAAATTACTAATTATCGGCATAATCCTTTGTTACTGCAGCAATTATGCACAGAATGTTACCACAATACGCAAACCCAAAGTAACCGTATTCACAGGACATTACGATTCGAAAAATACTGCAGTTGGTCTCGGACGAATGACGCTTGACATACGCCAGGTAAAAACAGTTCTGACCGGCGAACTCAATTATCAGGACCCGGCCAGAAAAAACACGACTGACTATAAGATTTCAGGATATGTGCAAAATGACAAAGGGCATATCCAGTTGCTTAAAGACAACGTAGCGTTGGCCTCAGCGGTCGTAACGCTTGAAGATGGCATAATGACGTTCACATTAAATGGTGAAAACGCCGATATACCGAAAACGCTCAGGCTTTCAAAAAAATAATATATCATTCTGAACTATAATTTATATTATGTAAAATAGAAATTGTATCAGAAACAGTTTACTGTACTTGAATATCAGAAAAGCCACTCCGCATCGGAATGGCTTTGCTTTTTGAAATCAAGGTCTTATTTCAAAAGATAAACTTCGTACTCAGGAAATTTGACTTGTCTTCGTTAACCACCTCATTGATTAAGCGTGTATTGTTTTCGGTCATCTTGAACGCTACGAGCGATCGGATTGAAAATGACCGGATCGCATCGGTGACTGATAACGTTCCTTCAGCACTGTCCTTTCTTCCGGTAAACGGAAAAACATCGGGACCGCGTTGAGATTGCGTATTGACATTAAGTCGGCTTACCTGATTTACCAACGGATCAATCAGTTCAGAAAGTTCGTCGGCATCGTTGGTAAAAATGCTGACCTGCTGGCCGTACTTCGTATCGATCAGGTATTCGATCACCTCTTCCGCGTCATCAAAAGGCACTATCGGTACAATTGGCCCGAACTGCTCTTCATGGTACAGTCGCATCTCCTTGTTCACAGGGTAAACCACTGCAGGGAAAAAGAATGAGGCTTTTGATTTGCCACCGTTTTCGTTCATTATTTTCGCGCCTTTTTCGAGGGCATCCGCAATGCAGGAGTCAAGGTACGCTACTTTATCCGGTTCAGGCAGCGGGGTGAGCGATACGCCGTTGTCCCAAGGCAGTCCGAAAGTAAGGTTGGACACTGCCTGGCTGAACTGCGCGATAAACTCCTCGGCTATGCTCCGGTGCGCCCATACAATCTTCAATGCGGTACAGCGCTGCCCGTTAAACGATAATGAACCCGTCAGTACTTCCTTCACTGCCAATGGAATATCGGCTTTCGACGTAATTATCGCAGCATTTTTAGCGTCGAGACCCAATACCGCGCGGAGCCGGTTCACTTTGGGATGCAGCTTTTTAAGTTCGTTTGCCACCTTACTTGAGCCAATCAGGGTCAGCACATTAATTTTTCCGGATTGCATCAGTCCGGGAATAATCACATTCCCCCTGCCATACAACAGGTTCACCACACCTCTCGGGAAACTTTCCTGGAAAGCGCGCTGCAACGGGTAATGCAGCAATGTTCCGAATTTTGGTGGTTTAAAAAGTATCGTATTCCCCATAATCAACGCGGGAATTAAAGTTGTAAATGTCTCGTTTAAAGGATAGTTGTACGGCCCCATGCAAAGTACTACACCAAGTGGCGAGCGCCGCACCTGCGCGGCGATGCCTTCGACAATCTCAAATCGGGATGAATCGCGATCGAGGTTTTTTAACGCGTCAATCGTGGCATAAATATACTCTACGGTGCGGTCAAATTCCTTAACCGAGTCGGCATGTGATTTTCCGATTTCCCACATGATCAGCTTTACAATCACATCCTTTTGCGCAATCATCTTCCCGGTGAACTGTTCCACGCAATGGATGCGTTCGGCCACACTCATTACAGGCCATGCGCCCCTGCCGTTGTTGTACGCATTGACTGCGGCATCCAGCGCTTCGTGCGCTTCCTTTTCTGTAGCGAGCGGATAACTCCCAATCAGTTTCTGCCTGAGGCCGTCGGGTGTTTTGAGATATACAGGTGAATATACTTCGTGAACATCTCCGTCCCAGCGCTTCATCTCGCCGTCACAAAGGTATTCCCGCTGATGTACCTGCGAAATCCTGAAGGATTCAGGAATCGCCTCCTCCGAAGTAAATAGTTGTTCCAGTGCCTGTTCAAATTGATTTTGCTGCATGTTTGGGAGTATTGGTTACAAAAAAGACATTGTTCAAAACAATGTCTTTTAGTGAATTAATAAGTAGTATTATCCGTCAGATGTTTATTTACAAAAATTGAAATTTCAGTAGTAAATATAATGACTACTTTTTATAAAAACACTTTTTTTAGATAGTTTTAAGAAAACTTAACATTTTAAAGATGATTTTTCGACCACGCTGTTATTCGAATAAAAAACATCGACCGTGGATTTGTTGATTTCTTATTGATATTTTGCCAACGCCGGCCTTCCGCTTCAGGTAAAAAATCCGTATTTTTAAGCACTTTATCCTGCATATGAAAAATAGTATCGCCGAACGGATTGCCGACTTCCTGTCAGCATATCCCCCATTTACAAACCTGACCTTCGATGAGCTCACGCAGGTAGCCATGGATATTCGCGTGATCACGCTCGAGAAGCACAAAGCCATATTTAAGATTGACGACCCGTTGCATGATTGTTTTTATGTAGTTGGTGCGGGCGTAATCAATCTGTCGGTAATTTCTGATGCCGAAGAAACGTTGCTGAATCGTTGCGAGCCCGGGGATATCATGGGACTACGTCCTTTCTTTGCAAAGAACAATTACCAGATGACCGCCAAGGCCCGCGAAGACAGCATCCTGTATGCGATACCCATCGCCACGTTCAGGCCTTTCGTGGCAAACAACACCGCCGTCCTCGACTTTCTGCTACAGAGCTTTGCGAGTACTTCCCGAAGTTCTCTGGATAAGAACAAGAATAAACTCATCAACGACACCGTACAGTATATCGACAGCCAGACCGAAATTCAGTATTTCCAATCGCTTGATTACAACAAAAAGCCCCTCACGGTGGCCCCGACAGCAATTGTACAGCAAGTAGCGCAATTGATGACCGATAACCTCACCGGGTGTGTCATCGTACAGGAAAATAACATTCCGCTGGGCATCGTAACCGATTCGGAATTCCGCTCGAAGGTCGCTACAGGACGGTTTTACATCACCACGTTGGTTAACAGCATCATGTCGCCCGTAATTACCGTGCCGGAAAACCTCTCGCTCGCTGAGGCACAATTGTTTATGCTCCGCCAGAACGTACAATATTTGTGCGTTACGATTGACGGTACGGACAAAACCCAAATCAGGGGCATAATTTCACAGCATGATATCATTTCGGCCCAGTCCAATAACCCGGGCATTTTGGTTAAGGAAATAAAGAAAGCGCCCGATGCCTCAGAACTGAAGCACCTTCGGGAGAAACTGGCTGATTTTATCCGGATTTCGATAGATAATAAAATTCCGATCTCACACATTAACAACATCGCAGGCGAAGTGAATATGGCCATCATCAAACGTGCGGTTGACCTGGCAATACTCGAAATAGGCTCCCCTCCTGCCCGCTTTGCATGGCTCAGCATCGGAAGCCAGGGACGAAAAGAGCAACTCCTGATGACGGATCAGGACAGTATGCTCGTTTTTGAAGACGTCGCCGCGGATAAGTACCGTGACGTAAAAGATTACTTCCTCAAACTGGCCAAACGCGTCATCAGCATGCTGGAAACTGTCGGTTATCCATTATGCCGATATGGCCATATGGCGGGCAATATGGTTTGGTGCAAGTCGATGACCGACTGGACCAACCAGTTCGATGAGTGGATGACCAATCCTGCTGCGAAGCCCGAAGACAGTTACAGTATCTTCTTTGATTTTGAAATCGCTTTTGGTGAAATCCAACTAGAAGAAGCGCTGACCGATAGTATTTTCAGCAATCTAAGTGCACGGAAAAATAAAAAATTCTTTGCATTCCTCGGGAACGAGGCCATCAGGAAGCCGCCGCCGTTGAGTTTTTTCAAGCAGTTTAACCTTGAGGAAGAGGGCGAACACAAGGAACTCTTCGATATCAAGAACCGCGCCATCATGCCTTACGTCGATGCAGCGCGTGTACTGACGCTGAGCAACCACATCAAGGGTGTCAACAATACATTTTCGCGCTTTAAGCAATTGGCCGCTAACGAACCCAAATATGCGGACATTTACATGAACTGTGCCGAAGCGTTCCTGATGCTGCTTAAATTCCGGACCATCAGCGGAATCCGCAACGGCAATGACGGACAGTTTATTTCTATCGAAGAATTGACCAAACCTGATCGGGAAAAGCTCAAAAACTGTTTCCTGCCACTGAAGGATCTCGAGGAAATTATAAAAAACAAATACCAGCTGACTTTTTTCTCATAACATGCTTGACTGGCTCAAAAATATCAACAAGGACTATCCGGATTTCTGGAAAGCGTATCTGTCAAAATTTGACAGGCGCTCGCCGCGTTTCGTTGCGCTGAGCATCACCACTACCGGGCACGATTACAAAAAAGATGTCATACTTTCAATCAGCGGTTTCGGAATCCTGAACGATGAGATAATTATCGGCGACAGCTATGAAGTGGTGCTGCTGCAATATGTCTACAATCACGACCACCAGCTGTCCAACGAATTTATCGTTGAAAGCAGGCAACCCAAAGCGCTCGAACCGGATGGCATCAAGGCGTTTGTGGATTATATCGGTAATGCGACGCTCGTGGGTCATCGCGTGAATTTCGACGTGGAAATGATTAATGAGGCTTTGGAAAAGTTACACTGCGGCCGACTCAAGAATGAGGCACTCGATATCGAGATCATGTACCAAAAATGGAAAGACCTTAACGATGACAAGCACTTTACTCTAGCCGAACTCAGCAGCCTCCTGAAAATGCCCGCAATAGAAAAAGTGTCAGCCTCTGAAGATGCTTACGCGATCGCGCTGATGTTCCTGAAGTTAAAATCCAGGCTGGGACTTAAATAAAAACTACTTTTTACGGCTTCTGCTGTAAATATAAAAGAAGATGCCAATGAACGCAATGCCTGCGACAATGAGCAATAATCCGAACATATCGTCTACTGACATTTGTTGTTTTTTTGGTTAAAGTGAGCCAAATTTAGTTTAAAATCGTTTAGCTCAGATCATTTTGAATGTAGATAAATAACTACAATATCCTCCGTGATGGCTTTTCGAAATCAATGCGCCGGGTACGCCCGCCACACGTAAAATTCCGTTCATATCGCGCGTTAAATCGTTTCGGCGTTCGATGTCGGACTCATGTTTCACTATTGTCACAAACAGCGGTTTTCTGCAGTCAGCTATCCGGCATACGGTATGGACAAACTCCGAATTGATTTGGGTATCAGATAAATAAAAAGTACCGCCGACCCGGATCGTGCCACTTGCCGCCGACTGGTTCATGCGTGCAACGTCGCATTGAAACGATTTGGGATTAAAGCTGCGGATTCCGCTCTTCCGGTTCCAAATTTTGTATGCGGCTTCCTTCATACTCCATAAAACCCAGACCGCCGTTTCCTGCAGCACCGAATTTTTTATATAGGATTGCTCGGAGTCGGTGAAAATTTTGCCCAGATAGCCTTTTCGCCTCCAGTTACTTTCTTTTGCGGCCGTGGCCAAATCTACCAAATCATTGCCAATCATGCTTTGCCGGCCAGTTTTTCATCGATAATTTCCAATGCAGCCCGTACGGAGAGCATTTTTTCCATCGACTGGTTGTCGATTTCAATATCAAATGCTTCCTCGATATCGAGCACAATGTCCACGAGGTTCGCGGAGTTGATTTTGAGGTCATTGATGAAGTCGGTTTCCTGGGTCAGGTTTTCAAGGGCGTCTAGTTCTTTCACATAGGGCCTGATAATCTCCCTGAGTTTCGCAATGGTAGCGTTCATGATATATTATTTATGATATTTTCTAAAGATGACACAGCCATTGACGTCGCCAAACCCGAAACTCGCCTTGGCAACGACATTGATGTCCCTGTAAATGGCCTTCAGAGGAACTTTCCCGGCGCTGATACGCGCTGCAATTTCCGGATGCAGATCATTGCAGTTCACGTTCGGAAAAATGAAACCTTCATGAATTTGGAGCACTGCCGCTACAGATTCAATACTGCCCGCCGCGGAAAGGCAGTGTCCAACGGTTGACTTCAATGAGTTGATGTAGGGGAAATCCGCCCCTTCCCTACCCAATGCCTCAGTCCAGTTTTGTATTTCAAGGCTGTCTTTCGACGTTGCGGTCAGGTGCCCGTTGATCGCGTCTATGTCGGCCGGCGCAATCCCCGCATCGGCTAACGCTGCGGTAATGCACTTTTTCACCGCATCCGGATTGGGAGCCGTCATGGTACCGCCACCGCGCTGCCCGCCGGAATTGACATTTCCTCCGAGGACTTCTGCGTAAATGGTCGCATTTCTTTCCAATGCGCTGTCAAGGTCTTCCAGCAGCAAAGCACCTGCGCCACTACCCGGAACGAAGCCTGACGCTGTAGCTGACATGGGTCGCGAGCCTTGTTCGGGATTATCGTTGTGCCGGAAGGTGCACACTTTCATGGCATCAAATCCGCCCCAGATATACGGACCCGAATCGCTGGTGCTTCCGGCCAATATGCGTTTGGCCTTGCCCAGCGCGATCCTGTCGTAAGCCATCAGGATACTTTCAGTACCGGTGGTGCATGCTGAAGAATTGGTGGTCACCTGGTTGCCCAATCCCAATTTTCCGCCAAGATAGGCGCTCACCCCGCTGTTCATCGTCTGTGCTACGGCGGTGCTGCCCAGTTTCCTGGTCTGAAAATCGTCAATCTTATAAATACTTTCACGGAATTTATCGATACCCGATGTCCCTGTCCCGAAAATGGTACCACTGTCCCAATCCGGTATCCCGGCCACAGGCAACGTTAAGCCTGCGTCAGACCATGCCTGCATGCCCGCAATCACGCCATATAGGATTCCGGTGGAATTGAAATTACGCAGTTCCAATTCTGTAAAATACTTCAGGATGGTATCGTTATCGAGCTGTGGCTTAGCGGATATTCTGCATGAAAACTGCAGCCGGTCCAACTCCGGGTCGAACCGTATGCCTGATACACCGTTGGCCAAGGCGTGGCTGAACCCGCGAATCCCTGTTGCGTTAGGTGAGACAACGCCCAATCCTGTGATGACAACCCGTTTCTTCATGTGTTCCTGTTTGTGATCATTCCGGCGATAGTGCCTTCGGCTACCGTATCATTTTGTGTGTTGATCATTCTGACCCGACATTTCAGCTTCCCAAAACGGAAGTAAATCTTTTCTGAAATCACGGTTACTTTTTCACCGGGGAATACCGGGATTAAAAATTCAATTTCACTTGATGTTAAGGCCATTACGATGGATTCGTTCAATTCATCATTTAATAAAAAAATCCCAAGACAGACTACTCCAATCTGAGCCATGGTCTCTGTCAGTATTACACCCGGCACCACAGGATATTGTTTGAAATGGCCTCTGAAAAAATCATGGTCGGCGGTATAGGTATAATGTCCTTCGATACCATTTGCGCTCACGTCCGTGAGCCCGTCAACAAACAGGAACGGCTTGGTATAAGGCAATTTAGAAATGATAGTTTGCGCGTCCATATTTACCATTTTAGCAAAACACGTTGGGCTGTAAAACCCGGACCGAAACTCAGCATCACGCCTGTTTCACCTTTCGCGGGATTTCGCTCCATACATTTCTCAAGCACATACAGCACCGTGGCACTCGACATGTTTCCGTAGGTTTTCAGTACTTCCCGGGTATCATCAATGTTTTTCCCCAGGCCGGAAAAAAGGGCCTCGACCGTTTGCACGATTTTCTTCCCGCCCGGATGAAAAATCAGGTGGTCCACCTCTTCGATGCGTAAATTGTTTTTAGCCAAAAACGGATGGATGATGTCAGGAAAATGGCTGGCAATCGTATCAGGCACCTCAATATCCAATACCATTTTGAGTCCCTGATTGGTCAGCCGGAAACCCATCATATGTTCATTGTCGTAAAAATGGTACATCTCCTCATCAACGATTTCCGGGCCCTCGTCAACAGGATCTGAAGACAGCAGCACACAGGCCGCACCATCCCCGAAAATAGCCGCACTCACGATGTTGGCCATTGAAAAATCGTCAAGCTGGAATGTGGCTGTCGGGCTTTCGACGGCGATGACTGCGGCACGCTTGCCGGGGTTTGAGGCCAGGAAATTTTTAGCGTAAATTATTCCGGAAATGCCTGCAACACATCCCATTTCTGTTACCGGGAGTCGCACGATGTCCTGGCGTAGTTTCAGTTTGTTGATCAGGTAGGCATCCAATGAAGGAATCATAATACCTGTGCAGCTTACCGTGATGATATAATCGAGCTGGTCCGGTTCCCAACCCGCCTTTTCGAGTGCCTTCACCAAAACTTTCTCACCCAGGATGATGGCCTCACGGGTATAAATGTCATTCTTCTGCTCGAACGAGGTTGCGGTAAAGACTTCTTCCGGCTCCATAATCGAATAACGGCGATCGACACCAGCCCCTTCAAATATCTTTTTTACTTTTTTGACAAAGCGCTCGTCCTGCCCTGAAAGCCAGGCGTCTAAAAATGGCAGTATGTCTTCGGTGTTTTTATAATATTGCGGCAGCTGTTTGGCAACCGACTTGATTCGTACACTCATATTTTTGAAATGATCCATTGGTAGCGGAACGCCCATTTCCAACGGATGCTGTAATTTTGAAAGTTTAGTTTCTCGGAAAAGGCCATCAATTCCGTTTTTTTAAATCCGCGTAAAATGGACACGAGGCCATCGTCCTTAGACATTTTGTTGAGCCGGAATACAAAGCAAACGACCTGAAACAGCCGGTATGCGAGTGCGCTTCGGTGCAAATCGTTAATGACAATCCCGATTCGTGAATTTGCGTAGAACCGCTGCATCAGGCTTACAACCTGATCATCCTTAAAGTGGTGCATCGTCAGCGTACAGACAATGACATCATATTCACCAAAGTCTTTTTGGAAGACATCTTCACATTTATACACGATGTTGGGGTAATGGTGCGACAGCTTTCTGGCATGATCCACCGTAAAAAGGTTGGCGTCAATTCCGGTAAGTTCCATCCTGAGGTTATTCACCAGCGCATAATCGGCGATGCACCGCAGCATGGCACCGTTTCCACAGCCGACGTCGCAGACCGTAATCGTCTGGGTACTTTTTGGATTGCCGATCAGGTTCCTGATGCCTTCCAGCACGACCTTATTCCCGCCGAGCCAATGGTTAATGCCTTCAATCTTATCCAAAGCGTCGCGCAACGTCTCGCCTTCAAGGCTGAAATCGTCCATAATTTCTGCGGCATCAGACCGGTATCTGGTATTCAGGGACATGGGTGCTTACTGTTAAAACTTTTCCGTGTGTTTTGCGGATGATGAAGGGAAGCACCATCGGGAACCAAAACGCGCATTGCATCAATACAGCTGAAAGATACCCATTTTGCAGCACTTTTGCTAACGCTTTACCGGTTTTTAATCTTTTGCTGAAATTTTTTTTCCATGCCTGTGTGTAGGCCATTTCCATGTCTGCCCTGGAAAACTGCGGATTACGGCAGAATTCCAATATGCATTCCGATGCGATTTTGGCACTGTGGATTGCCATAGCCATGCCGTTCCCGCACAACGGGTGGATCAGTCCTGCGGCATCGCCCGCCATCAGAATGTGGTTTTCGACACAGTCCTTTGAGGCAAACGAAATCTGGCTGATGGTCAGCTGCTTCTCGAAAAGCGGTGTTGCCTGTTCGAGAATACGTTTCAACTGCGGATTTTTCCCGAGCACATTGCGCTCGTATTCAGTAGGGCTCTTATATTGCTTAAAACTGTAGTAGCCCGCCAGATAACAAATATTAATGATGCCGCTTTCGACATTCGACACGCCGCAATATCCGCCGTCGAAATTGTACAGGCCGACCACTTCTTTCGGAAAATGGCCTTTATAGTGTGATTTTACGGCGAGCCATGGCGACTTTTTCGAAACGAATTCGCGTGACATCCTGATATCGAATGCGGAGCGTTTGCCGTGCGCACCAATGACAATATCTGCATGCAGCCTGGTCCCGTTGTCGAGCAACGCGGTAAAGGTGTCATTGTGAAAGGTGACTTCTTCAACGGTGGCTGTGATCCTGTTGGCTCCTGCTGCCGTCGCTTTCTCACTCAGGTAACGGTCGAGCGTAAAACGGCTTACGCCAAATCCACCGAGCGGCAGTCGGCAACCTATTGTTTTGCCTTTGGCCGATGAAAAATGAAGTGTGGAAATTTTTGCCGGATGAAGCGAACCGATGTCAAGGCCAAGCCATTCGTAGTACGGTAAGATTTCATTGGAAATGTATTCGCCGCACACCTTATGCTTAGGGTAATGGTTTTTCTCGACGAGGGTGACCCGCAGACCGGACCTGGAGAGATGTATGGCTGCCGTCAAACCGGCCAGTCCGCCGCCGATGATAAGTACATTTTTCATAGCAGCGTAAAGGTACGCAAAATCTCTACGGAATTATTCCATCTCACCGAGCTGGATCGACCAGACTTCTTTTTTCCTGCCACCGAAATCCTTAAGCTGCGGCTGGAAGTATATTTTCTGGGACACGTCGTTCACCATAATGTTGTTGTTGACCGCAATCTCGAGCGTGTAGATGTTCATCCAGGAATCGTCTGAAAAATAGCTCGAAAGCCGTTTCTTCTTGAGTGTGATTTTTAACGGCTGGTTGAATTTATCCATTTTAGTGAGCAGCGCCTCAAGTGTGACGGGCGCCTTGTCAGCGGTGGTGATGTCAATGACCATCGTGTTCCTTGAATTGAACAGCGCATAGATATTTTCCTTAAGTTGCGCTTTTAACGCATCAGACGTCGTTTCATTGGCCAGCATTTCCAGGTATTGGAAATAATCCCTGACCTGATCCAGCGAATGCTGCTGCCATGCCCCCAATGCGGCACGGGAAAAGTTGGATTTCATGCCCTTCTTATTTTCCATTGACGCCGACTGCCCGAAAAAGGACAGGGAGCAAAACAGTAACCCGATGACGGCCAATTTCCTTAGCATATTATTCCTGTATAATCCGTATAAAATTAATACGGTTGTCTTTGTCGTTGTTCACTTCGACGATCTTCATTTTCCTGACGGCATCGGTAGGCACGATCAATTTCCCTGAAAATTCCTGCTTGTTCAGGTATTCCGTTCCCAGGTTGTCGCGCAGCATCAGCAGCACTTCCACATCGTCGGCCAGAATCTTGTCCAGTTGCGCTTTCCGGGTCTGCCAATCCTTAACATCCGACAGCATGAAAGCTTTGAGCATCATTGCGTAATCGTCAGGTTTCATCAGCACTTCGGTCTGTTTTTGCTCGGGCTGGCTGATTTCTACCGTCTTATTTTTGTAATATGGGCTCTCAATGACAATTTTGGTGCTTTTGCCCTTATTGACCCTGACTTCCACTTTTTCATCCTTAATGACAAGCGGAATCTTCTTGTTGTCTTCCAACTGGTACACCCTGACGTCTTCCGACTTCACGTTCTTCTTCGTAAATTCATCTTTGAGTTCGATGGTATGCGTCTTTTGATCCCTGGGATAGAAATAAATCGAAAACCCCGCGATGATAAGCAGTGCGACCAGTATCGACATGGCAACGCCACGCTTTTTCCAGATTTGCGTCCTGTCAGCTTTTAATTCCACGGCCGACAAATCCTTGAGCCGGAATTCATCCCAACCCGAGTAACCGACGAAGCGGCACATAATGTCAAGCATATCCTTGCGCGGAAGCTTGTCATTCGTCTCAGGCTTCAGGTGTGTGTAGATCCATTTCTCGCTGATGCGTTCGCGCAGCTGCTGTTCGACGAGCAGGATCAGGTTCTGGATATCCTGGCTGCTGAAATTCTTCCAGGAGCCCTGAAAGTAAGGGTAATGCCTCGTGTATTCGAGAAGCACCTCCTTTTTCAATTCCTGAAATGGATCCGTTTGGGTCATTGGTTGGTCAAAAGTAATTTTTGCGTGAAAAATACTGCTGTAAATGTACTGTAAAACTTTGGAAATATTTTACAGTGACTGGAAAGCGGCTTTACCAAAGGCTTTCCGATCGACAGCTGTAATCTTGCGCCATAAACTTTTAAATTATTTTTATTATGAAAACAATCTTTGCCATCGCGGGATGCCTGTTCCTGAATGCAACAATCGCACAACACACCGGCAACCATTTGTATGAAACGGACCACAATCGTTACAATGAACAGCATGAAGTGATGCACAATCCGAATGCCGAAAAAATTGTCGATAACGGCTCGCAGCTGATCTACAAGATTAATGTGCTGAATAACGTCAGCGCGGATTCCTACCTCATTACGCTGGGACTGAATCAGGAAGCCCCCAATCCGAAGGAATGCAACCAAAAGATCAATAAACGCATCGAAAGCTTCAGGGCGGCACTTAAAAAAATGGGAATCAATGCGGAAGATGTCGCTACGGATTTTATTTCGCAAACCAAGATTTACGATTTCAAATCGCAGACCGAAGACCGGCAGACCAGCTTTACCGAGCAGGAAAAAGGATTTGAAATCAAAAAGAACCTGATCATCAGGCTTAATCGGATGACGCTTTTTGACCCCTTGGTGGAAACTGCTTCCGAGTACGGGATTTTCAACATCATTAAAGTCGATTATTTCTGCAAGGATCCGCAAAAAATCTATGAGACGATGCTCACGGAAGCCAATCGGATTTTGGCGCAAAGGAAGCAAAAATCGAATAAGGACGTCAATAACCCGGATTTGTACAGCCAGCCGAAGATCAGTATTAATTATTACAGCGTACAGCCGGGCAGCCAGTATAAGAATTTTACAGCTTATGAGAGTTCGGACGTTACGTTCAGGAGCGACTACTATTCAGACAAGAGCTATGTAAAGCAGGAAGAACGCAAAAGCAGGACCTTTTACTACGACGGCCGACAGCCTGACTTATATGACTCGGTGCTCAATGCCGACGTCCCGGCTGTAGGATTGCAATATGTTATGGAAATGGTGGTGAGTTATACACCACGTTGACAGCCTCGGATTCTGAACATCAAAAGCAGCTTACTGGCTGCTTTTCGGGTACAAATTACTTTAGTTTCAATGCTTTCTGCAACTGCAGCAGGTAATTGTGGCTGTCGGTCCTGTCAAATTCCTTTTCGAAATAAGCATTCAGGGTTGCCTGCTCCGTTGCGGGCAGTTCGTTCCAGTAGCTGACGATTATTTCGTCGATATAGAAAAACAATGTGATGTGGCATGCTATATGGAAATCGGCCCATTTTTTAAGCAGCCTGCTTTTTAACGTAAGGGATTGTTTTTCATTAAATTTTATACTTTCACTGTCGATGACATTCCTGATCAGGTCAAAAGAGTTAGCAGAAACCGAGCACACTTTGGGGTAAGAAGCTTCCATGGTTTCCAGTTCAGAAAGGCACTTCATAATATGCTCAAACGTTTCGTTTTTCATCATCCTCTCCACCTGGCTGTAGCCAAACAAATCAGTGCGGAACGGATTTCGCTTTAACAAAACAATGGCCTCATCTAAAGTATCGGCCGATTTGTTAACACCTGCAAAAATGGGATTAGCATTTTCTTCGTCAGTATCAAAATTGTCATTTGACGTATTTCTGAATGGAGTGGCCGGCTTGTAATCCGGATAATATTTCGCCAGAAACTTCTTGTAATTACTGATCGAAAAATGCTTTTGATGCTTTGCTATAAGTGTTTCCAATTGAGATAGAAACGCGGTGACATCCTTATCTGCATTCAAACGGATCTGGAGTTTAAATAACTGATATAACAAGGATTCACTTTCAGTAAGTTGCTTGCCAGCTGCCAAAAGGGCATCGTAGGATGTGATAAAATCATAGCCGGGGTTTGTAAATGCATCGCCTGGTTTCCGGGAATCCCACTGGAAAGCGTATTCCCAGATAATCGTCTGATGGTAGAGGCTGTTGTATGACGGGGTTTCCTTTAATTTTGAATTGTATTGCCAGTCTTTTCCACTTTCTGCAACAGCCTCGGCAAGGCTCAGGTAGGACAGGAAATGTCCGTTGGCATCGCTTTCTGTGGCAAGGATTATGTCTTTTTCCGGATGGTTGGAGCGCACGGCATAATCCATCAGGAATTGTGAGGCTGCCTTCATCGATTCATTGCCTTCGGGAAACCGCTCATAAATAATGGCTGCAGAAGCAAGGTCCGGACGATATCCGACGCTGTATACCGCTATGTTCTTAAATGCGTTATAGCCGCGATGAATGTCGAATAAGGCAAGGCAATGGCTGGGTCTTACGAAAGAAAAGGCACTATGGCAAATGAAAAAAACAACGAGCGTTTTGATAATCTTCCTGAATCTGGTCATCATTAACAATTTGTGATCCGACATTCTAAATCCTCCCGTCCTTTATCTCTTCTACGATCTCAGGATTCAGCAATGTCGATATGTCCCCGAAATTAGAAAAATCACCTTCCGCAATCTTGCGTAAGATGCGCCGCATGATTTTCCCGCTGCGTGTTTTCGGCAACCCGCTCACGAACTGGATCTTATCCAACTTCGCAATCGGGCCTATCTGATGCGAAATCATCATATTGATTTCATTGGCAAGGTTGGTGCGGTCCCTGCTCTCCCCGGTCTCCTTTAATATAATGTACCCGTACAGTGCATTTCCCTTAATGTCATGCGGAAATCCGACGATTGCGCTTTCCGCCACTGCGGGATGTTCGTTGATGGCGTCTTCGATAGGCGCTGTGCCCAGGTTATGCCCGGAAACGATAATCACATCATCTACACGGCCGGTGATTCTGTAATATCCTACTTCATCGCGTAATGCCCCGTCACCCGTGAAGTATTTGCCGGGAAATGTCGAAAAGTATGTATCCTTATACCGTTGGTGGTCACCCCAGATGGTCCTCGCAATCGACGGCCACGGAAACTTGATGCACAGGCTGCCCGTAACCTGGTTGCCTTCAATCTCATTGCGTTTTTCGTCCATCAACACCGGCTGTATCCCTGGCAATGGCAGCGAGGCATACGTAGGTTTGGTAGGCGTGATAAACGCCAATGGCGATATCATGATGCCCCCGGTCTCGGTTTGCCACCAGGTGTCTACCAACGGGCAGCGCTTCCCTCCTACGTGGTCGTTATACCAATGCCAGGCTTCCTCATTGATGGGTTCTCCCACGGAGCCGATTACTTTAAGGGACTTCAACGGAAATGGCTGTATGTAATCAATATTCTCTTTAGCCAAAGCACGGATGGCGGTAGGCGCGGTGTAAAAATGCGTCACCTTGTGCTTTTCGATCACTTCCCAGAATCTGCTGAAATCAGGATAAGACGGCACGCCCTCGAACATCACCGTAGTGGCACCATTGAGCAGCGGACCGTATAAGATATACGAGTGGCCGGTGATCCAGCCGATATCTGCCGTACACCAGAAAATATCATTTTCTTCGTAATTGAAAACATTCTTGAAAGTGTAAGCGGTATACACCATATAACCGGCTGTAGTATGCACCATGCCTTTGGGTTTGCCGGTTGAACCTGAAGTATACAGGATAAATAACGGATCTTCCGCATCCATGATTTCCGCAACATTATTGTCTGACGCCGCATCAAGTTGTGGCTGGAGCAAAATATCACGGTCCGGGCGCATGTTGATTCGCTCGTGCGTCCGTTTGGCGACCAATACCGTTTGTACCGATGGGCAGCTTTGCAGCGCCTCGTCAACTATGCTTTTTAAGTCAATCGTCTTATTGCCGCGGTACCCGCCATCTGAGGTAATGACCATTTTGCATTCGGAGTCACTAATCCTCGTTGCCAGCGCCGCCGCAGAAAATCCGGCAAATACCACCGAATGTATCGCGCCGATCCTTGCACACGCCAGTACGGAAACCGCCAGCTCCGGCATCATCGGCAGGTAAATGCATACGCGGTCGCCTTTGGTGATGCCCTGCGCCCGCAGCACATTGGCCATTTTACACACGCGCTGGTGCAGCTCATTATAAGAGATGTGCAACGCAGGCTCGTCAGGATTGTTGGGTTCGAAGATAATTGCGGTCTTTGTACCACGGCGTGCCAAATGCCGGTCGATCGCATTCTTGACGATATTGACCTTGGCATCCACAAACCATTTTACATCGGCTTCCGCCATATTGAATTCAACCACCTTTTCCCATTGCTGGTACCATGTAAAATTTTCTTCTGCAATCTTGCCCCAGAATTTCCGTGGCTCGCGGATCGATTTATTGTAATGTTTAAAGTATTGCTCTAAACTTTCAATCTTGTAGTAACTCATCGCTTCGGTTTTGGTAAAAACAAAAGTAGGTATTCATCGGTAATCTGACCGCATTATTTTACCAAATGTATCGTGATGCAGGCCCGCCCGGTTCCAGACCATCAATCGGCAAACAGCTCCTGTCCGGTATCATGGTTTGCAAAGATGGTACGCTTTGTTTTTTTCCGTACCGGCTGGATTGGAGTTAAACTTCGGATACAGATCTGAAGAATCGCGCGCGCCAATAGCAAAAAAAAATACCCCCTAATGGGTATTTTACATCTGCTTAAGTAATTGTAAGTTTGGAAGTTACTAACCAATAACTGATAAGTCATGAGCTATACAAGAGAACAGGTTGAAGCCGCATTGAAATCCAAAAAGTACGTCTGGTTTGAAGGTCCGAAGGACTATGATGTAAACATTGTCGGGATTCGGAATACTGCGCCGGGCAAAAGTGTCACGAACGTTTTCGATGATTTCCTGACCGTTTCCTACAAGGTTGCCGGGGCATGGCAGTTTAAGGTCTGGCCCATCACGACCGACCCGGGTACTAAAGCCGTCAGGCAATTTACAAACCCGAACGGTGTCGCGAGGCTCATTCCAAACCAGTACCGTGGATCCCACAGCATCGGGCTGCATCAAAACAAATATGAGGCGCTCAAACAACAGAAAAACGTGAAAGTCTGGCGCGACAAAAATAAGGATATGAGTTTCGATGAGACGACCATACAGGAAGGCGTTTTCGGGATCAATATCCACAGGAGCAACCCGACAACCGAATCCCAGTACGTGGAAAACTGGAGTGAAGGCTGCCAGGTATTCAAGAGGGTGAAGGATTTTAACGAGTTCATGTCGATTTGCAACAAGGCCAGGGCGATCCACGGCAACTCATTTACCTACACATTAATCGAGTCAAAAGATATTCCTTAGGCAGGGTAATGTATCGGAGGATTAGCGAATGCAGATTAGTCCATTATCTGGTCCGCTAATTTTTTTATCCGCTGATTATTTCCTTTTTTTCATTTAAGTTTGTAAAAAACAAACCAACTGATGCAATTTGATCCTGCCCTGAACGACCGGCGATCGGTCTACAAACTGCTTACCGGTGCCGTCATTCCGCGTCCCATCGGGTGGATTTCGACCCTGAGCGAAGACAACATCCCAAACCTCGCACCATTCTCGTTTTTTAATGTCGTCGGCGACGATCCGCCACATGTGATGTTCTCAGCGGCGCGCTCCAGCGGGGCCAACAAGGACACCTTGAATAATGTGCTGGCGACCAAACAGTTTGTTGTCAACATGGTCACGGAAGACATCGTTGATCAAATGAACAAAACCTCGGAAACCGTAGCGGCCGATGTCAATGAATTTGAACTCGCCGGCCTCACTGCCCTGGAATCAATCAAAGTAAAGCCATTCCGCGTTGGCGAGAGCCCGATTACAATGGAATGTGAACTGGTGCACCATTATGAACTCGAAAACCATCAGTATGGGGGTGCCGTGGTCGTGATCGGAAAGATCGTGATGTTCCACATTGATGACGAGGTGCTGCTAGAAGGTTTTGGCATTGACATGGATCGGTACAAACCGATTTCAAGATTGGCCGGTGCCAACTATTCCAGGATGGGCGAAATCTTTACAGTCAAACGAGCATAATATGAAGATAGCAGTTATTGGCGGTGGCCCCGGTGGCTTGTATTTTTCAATCCTGACCAAAAAGGCGATGCCGCAGGTACAGATTGATGTATATGAAAGAAATAAATCCGATGACAGTTTTGGATTCGGTGTTGTTTTTTCTGATGAAACACTCAGTGAATTCCTGACTCGGGATCCTAAATCCTATGAGTTGATACGAAGCAAGTTCGCATACTGGGACGACCTTGACGTGGCCCGTGACGGCGAGGTCGTACGCATAACGGGCAACGGCTTCTGCGGCTGCTCACGCAAGACCCTGCTGCAATTATTACAGCAACGATGCATCGAAGAAGGCGTCAACCTTCATTTTGAAGCCAATGTTGATGACCTTTCCATTTTCGCGGACGCAGACTATATCGTGGCGTCTGATGGGATCAACAGCCAGCTCCGCGACACGCAGGCTGCCGCTTTCGGTACGCATATCGAGATGAAGCGCAACAAATTCGTATGGTTGGGCTCTACGCGGCCACTCGACGCTTTTACCTATTTCTTCCGAACGACGCCGTTCGGCACCTTCGTTGCCCATACCTACCAATACGAACAGGGCATGAGTACCTGGATTTTCGAATGTACGCCTGAAACATGGACCCATGCCGGGTTCGACACCTTTGACGAAGTCGGTACCATCGACAAACTGTCTGAAATATTCCGCGAAGAATTGCAAGGCCACGGACTCATATCAAACAAATCATTCTGGAGGCAATTCCCGGCAGTGACGAACAAATATTGGTCACACGGAAACATCGTGTTGCTCGGCGATGCGAAAGCCACTGCGCATTACTCAATCGGTTCAGGAACAAAACTGGCGATGGAATGCGCTATCGCCCTATCAGACGCCATCGTAGAGTTTGGCACTGACAAGGAAAAGGCGTTCGCCAAATACGAGCAACTGCGTCGGAACCGCGTTGAAACCATACAGCACGCTGCGAATGTTTCGCTTGACTGGTTCGAAAACATGGACCGACACGTCAGGCATGATTTTATGCAGTTTGCATTCGGTGTAATGACAAGGGCAAAGAAAGTGACCTTTGAAAACCTGGCCTTACGCGACAGCGCGTTTACCGAAAAGGTACTCCGGGGCTTCCATCAGAATAAGGAAAATAAAAACACCCCGCCTGCTTTCACCCCTTTCACGCTGCGCAGCATCGAACTGCCTAACCGCATCGTCATGTCGCCGATGGGGCAATACAGCGCCAAAGACGGTTTGGTCTCTGACTGGCACCTGGTTCATTATGGTGCGCGCGCTTTGGGCGGCGTTGGCTTGATTCTAACCGAAATGACCGCCGTCTCACCAACCGGACGTATTACTCCCGGTTGCGCCGGTATATGGTCTGAGGAACAGGGTTTTGCATGGAAGAAAATCACTGATTTTGTACATGAACACAGTGGTGCAAAAATAGGAATGCAGATTGGTCATTCCGGAAGAAAAGGCAGTGTGAATGTCCCTGCTGTCGGCAACAATATTCCGCTCGAAAATGGCTGGGAACTGATTTCAGCCTCGCCAATAGCGTTTGCAGAACATATGCCTGTACCAAAAGAAATTGATGCGTCAGATATGGAGATCGTGATTTCAGAATTTACACGGGCTGCCATTAATGCTGATAAAGCCGGTTTTGATATGATTGAATTACAGGCACACCATGGATTTCTGCTTGCTTCTTTCCTTTCTCCGTTAACTAATAAACGACAAGACCACTTCGGCGGAAGCCTTGAAAACCGACTGCGTTTTCCGTTACAGGTTTTTGATTCGATGCGAAAAGCGTTCAATGCCGATAAACCGATTTCCGTACGCATTTCTGCGTCGGATTGGGCAGAAAACGGCATTACCATGGAAGAAATTATCTCAATCAGCATGGCATTTAAAGCCGCCGGCGCTGATATTATCAATGTGTCTACAGGAAATACGGTAAGTCATCAGAAACCGCAACCGGGCCGCATGTGGCAGACGCCTTTTTCGGATAGCGTCAGGAATACTGTGAATATTCCTACGATTACAACCGGCTTTATCCAGGATATCGACCAGATCAATACCATATTGCTGAATGGCCGTGCCGACCTCGTGGCGCTCGGCAGGCCGTTGCTGCTCGACCCCAATTTTGTACGCCATGCACAGGCGTATGAAAATTTCCGCCCTGATGACATACCGCAACCGTATTTTGCCGGTACGACGCATTTATATCCGCTGCATGCCGCAGCACGCAGGGAGAAGGAACAGATGAAAAAGGCCCTTAAACCTGAAACACATAAGAAGAATTGACATTGATATTTACAATTGACAATTGATGAAACATTACGAAGACAATTTTGCGCATTCCCATTTGCCTTGTGAAACATTGAGGCCCGATATCATTTTGGACCATCCTGATTTCCGGTTTGAAGGCAGCCTGAACTGTGTCTGTAAACTCCTTGACGATCACATTTCAAACGGCCATGGCGACGCCGTCGCAATACGCACCTTTGACACCTTGTGGACTTACCGTGACTTGTACGAAAAGTCCAATCAGATTGCGCATGTCCTCACCGATGATCTCGGTTTTGTTTCCGGTAACCGCGTGCTGATCCGTTCGGCTAACAACCCAATGTTCGTTGCCATATGGTTCGCCGTACTGAAAGCGGGCGGGATCGTAGTGGCAACCATGCCGCTGCTGCGCGAGAAAGAACTGACAGTAATGATCGACAGTGCCGAAATTTCGCATGCATTTTGTGATTACCGGCTCGAGGAAGAGCTCGCAGTCGTAAAGTCGGATTTCCTCAAACAGGTCATCACCTTCGACGGCACGGAGACCAAATGGTCAAAGCTGGAAACGCTGATGCACAACAAACCCAGGACGTTCCAGAATTATCATACCATGGCCGATTCGCTCGCGCTGATCGGGTTTACCTCCGGAACGACAGGAAAACCGAAAATGACTTCTCATTTCCATCGCGATATTTTGCTGATTTGTGAAGCATTTCCGAAATATTCGTTGCAGCCTACGCCCGACGACATCTTTACCGGAAGTCCGCCATTGGGATTCACTTTCGGCTTGGGCGGCCTGGTATTGTTCCCGTTTTATTTCGGCGCCTCCACATTCCTGATTGAAAAGCCGACCCCCGAATTGCTGCTCCGTGCCATTTCGGAATACAAAATCACCATTTGCTTTACAGCGCCCACCGCCTGGCGGATTATCACCACACTGGTTGGAGATTATGATATTTCTTCCTTAAGGAAATGCGTTTCCGCCGGAGAGACTTTGCCTTTAAAAGTCTGGGAGGACTGGTATGAGGCCACCGGATTGAAAATTATCGACGGCATCGGATCCACAGAAATACTGCATATATTTATTTCCTCAAATGAGGACAATATGAGAAAAGGCGCAACAGGACTTCCCATTCGCGGTTATGAGGCGCGGATCGTCGACATGGACGGAAACGAAGTGCCGGCAAACGAACCGGGGAGACTTGCGGTGCGCGGCATCACAGGCTGCAAATACCTCAATTCACCCGAAAAACAGCAGGAATACGTTCAGAATAAATGGAATATTACCGGTGATATTTTCCGGAGGGACGAGGATGGCTACTTTTGGTTTGTGGCACGCGGAGACGACATGATTATCTCTTCAGGCTATAACATCGCTGCCATTGAGGTCGAGAACGTCCTTCTGGGACACGACGATATCGCAGAATGTGCCGTTGTGGGTTTGCCAAACGAAGAACGCGGCATGCTTGTCTGTGCTTACATTGTCCTTAAAAATCAGGAACACGCCAGCGAAAGTAAGGCGTCGGAAATCCAGGAGTGGTTCAAGAAAACCGCTGCGCCCTATAAATATCCGAGACAAATCCATTTCGTAAACGCTTTACCCAAAACGGAAACAGGCAAAATACAACGATTCAAACTCAAGTCATAATGGCACAAATTTTCAAAAAGGACGAAACCATACGCTTCAGGCATGTCGATTTTGCCGGCATAGTCTTCTACCCCAGATTCCTCGAAATGCTCAATGATCTCGTCGAGGATTGGTTTGAGGAAGCGCTTGACCGGCCGTTTTCAGCAATGCATGAGCATGGTAAAGGCATTCCTACGGTGGATTTAAAGGTGCAGTTTAAGCAACCTGCACGAATCGGTGACGTTTTGTCCAAATCACTTTGGGTCATCAATCTGGGCGGTGCTTCGGTACATTGCGGATTTACATTCACCGATCAGGATGGCAAAACCTGCCTCGAAGGCGAAGTGACGCTCGTCAACGTCGGGCTGCACAAAGGTACCAATCAGATCAAAGCCGAACCTTTTTCCGATGAGACCAAAAACAGAATCCTTTCATTTATCATCTAACATCATGGACTTCCCAAAATTTAAGGCCGCCACCGTACAAACTTCGCCCGTTTTTCTGGATGCAGAGAAAACAATCGACAAGGCCATCTCATTTATAAAGGAAGCTGCCGCCAATGGGGCGCGACTTATCGCCTTCCCTGAAGTGTTCGTGGCAGGCTATCCTTACTGGAACTGGATCATGACACCCGTTCAGGGCAGCGCGTGGTATGAAAAACTGTACCGGAATTCCGTTACGGCGGACGGTCCGGAGATTGCCCGACTCTTATCGGCCGCGAAAGACCACAACATCAATATCGTCATCGGAATCAACGAACGCGGCGAAAGTTATGGGGAAATTTACAACACCAATCTAATTATAGACAACCATGGCGTGCTGATCGGGAAACACCGAAAGCTGGTGCCTACCTGGGCCGAAAAACTCACTTGGACATCAGGCGACGGTTCGTCATTGAAGGTATATCATACTGAAGTCGGTCCGGTCGGGACACTGGCCTGCGGCGAAAATACCAATACCCTCGCGCGTTTCACTTTGCTGTCACAGGGAGAACTGATTCACATCGCAAACTACATCTCGCTGCCCGTGGCACCGCCGGATTATAATATGGCCGAGGCGATAAAGATCCGCGCCGCAGCGCACTCGTTCGAAGGGAAACTGTTTACGATTGTTTCGTGCTCGACGATTTCACAGGAAATTATGGATGCACTGACGCCCGATGTCGCCGATGCCGGCGCACTGCTGACGCGGAAAAATTCCGCTTTTTCAGGATTTATCGGTCCTAATGGCGCCGTAATCGGCGAACCGCTCATTGATGACGAAGGGATTGTTTACGCAGAAATTGACTTGTCCAAATGCATCCAGCCAAAACAGATGCACGACATATTGGGCCACTACAACCGTTTCGATATTTTCGATTTGCGCGTCAATGTGACACCCAGAAAAAACATTACATTCATAGACAACAACGAAGATTTCTTCAAAAGAAAATTGTAAGCATAAACTTTAAACCATTTCTCGATGGAAGCAAAACACAACGACGATGTCATAGGTCGCGCCCGGGTCACGGATACCCCCGAACTCGAAGCCTATTATGACGAACTCAGAACACTTGGTGCCGGTGCGCTCTGGACAGTGGCCAACGATATCGAACCCTGGGAGCCGCGCCCGTCGTCGATCCCGATGCTGTGGAAATACGACGATTTACGCGAACTCGTGCTTAAGTCGTCTGAACTGGTGACACCAGAGCAGGCCGGCAGACGCGTCGTATACCTTGTCAACGACAAACGCAGGGATGTGTCGGCTGCGGTGGGCTGGCTGTATACCGGAATCCAGGTCACACGGCCCGGAGAGAGTACATCAGCGCACCGCCATCGCGCCTCCGCTTTGCGGTTTATTATGGAAGGCGAAGGCGGGTACACGGTTGTCGACGGGAATAAGATCACGTTCGAAGTGAATGACTTTGTAATCACACCCAATTCTGCCTGGCACGAACACGGTGTCGCCCCTGATGGCAAGACCTGTGTGTGGCAGGACGGCCTGGACATCCCGCTCGTCAATGCGCTTGAAGCGAATGACTACGCGGTATTTGACGGCAAACAGCCGCTAGATGTACCGGTCAACCAATCGCCTTTGTCCTACAGTGCTCCGGGACTGATTCCTGCAGACAAGGTCTGGGACAAGCCGTATTCCCCTTTATTCAAATATTCCTGGAAGCAGGTCTACCCTGCCCTGCTCGAAGCCGCTAAAGTCAACGACGGCAATCCTTTTGACGGCATACTGATGCATTACACCAACCCGCTGACGGGCGGACACGTGATGCAGACGATGGGTGCGTCGATGCAATTGCTGCGCGCCGGCGAGCATACGAAAGCGCACAAGCACACCGGTTCGTTCGTATACCAATGCGCGAAAGGAAAAGGCTATTCGGTTATTGGTGGCAAGCGTTACGACTGGAAAGAGCGGGACATTTTCTGCGTGCCGTCGTGGGTGTACCATGAGCACGTGAACCTGTCAGGAACTGAGGACGCCTGCCTGTTCTCGTTCCATGACCTGCCCGTAATCGAGAAACTCGGACTGTATCAGGAAAAAGCCTATCCCGAAAACGACGGCCATCAGGTATTGGATTAGGAGCTATTCCCGCTTTCCGCCTTTATCTCTTCGCTGCGCTGCGAGGATACCGGCTGCAATCGGGGCTAGGGGTACCGACTGACATTAAAAAACCCGGCTGAGAAATAATTTTGCCAATTTGCAACTCATAAAATATGAAACTACTGACTTACCTGTCTGAAGACAAACAAAAGCTTGGAATCCAGCTCAACGATACGGTCGTCGATGTGGAAACACTCGGATTCAAGTCGAATGAAACATTCCCTGCAACCATGCTCGAACTGATTGATGCGGGCCATGAAATGGTATCGAAATTGCAGCACGCGCTGGACACGGCGAGCGAAAATGTGATCGCCGCCTGCTCATTGCCATTGTCGCACGTCACACTGCTTGCCCCGATCCCGAAGCCGCGCAAAAACATCATCGGCATCGGGTTGAATTATACGGAGCATGTGGCTGAAAGTGCGCGCACACTCGATACTTCAAAAGACCTGCCGCAGCAGCCCGTCATTTTTTCAAAGCCACCGACGGCGGTAACGGCGACCCACACCGACATCCTGCACAACACAAAGCTGACACAACAACTGGATTGGGAAGTGGAGCTGGCGGTCATTATTGGTAAAAAAGGAAAATATGTCCCGAAATCAGAAGCGCTGGATTATGTTTTCGGCTACACGGTAATCAATGACATCAGTGCCAGGGACTGCCGCCGCGCCGGACAATGGATTGTGTCGAAAGGACAGGATACATTTGCACCTATGGGTCCGGTGCTGGTCACCAAAGACGAAATCGTCGATCCGCACAACCTGAACCTCTCGTTAACGCTCAACGGCGTGGAAAAACAAAGTTCGAACACAAAATTCATGCTCTTTAACATCAATGAACTGATAGAAGACCTTAGTACGGTTTTTACCCTGGAGCCCGGGGACATTATTGCAACGGGTACACCGGCCGGTGTGGGCGCGGGACGCAGTCCGCAGGAATGGATGTGGGACGGTGACGTTGTAGAGGCCACGGTCGAAGGCATAGGAACCATTGTAAATACCGTGAAGGCCATTAGCCACGGATAGCAGATTACAGGCAGGCGCCGCGTTAGGGATTGCAGCGGAAATCCTTGCGGGGTTTGCAAAACCCCGGAAGATTGCAGCGGAAAGCCCGGCCGAAGGCAACGCCAAAAAAATAAAATAAGGTACAAAATGAAAAAATACAGAATAGGACAAATCGTCCCCTCCTCAAACGTTACGATGGAAACCGAGATCCCTGCAATTTTCAGGGCCAGGGAAACCTTATTGCCGGAGCGTTTTACATTTCATTCGAGTCGGATGCGCATGAAAAAAGTGACGAAGGAAGAGCTCGAAGCAATGGATGCGATGAGCCTCAAATGCGCCCAGGAATTGTCAGATGCGCATGTGGATGTGATGGGATACGCCTGCCTTGTAGCGATTATGAGCATGGGCCGCGGCTACCACTGCGTCTCTGAAGTTAACCTGCATCAGGAAACGGTGGCCAATGGCTTTCCTACCCCGATTGTTACCAGTGCCGGGGCCCTGATCAACGGACTCAAAGCTCTCGGTGCCAAAAAGATTTCAATCATTACACCTTATATGCGGCCGCTGACAGATATGGTTGTTGATTACCTCGAGCATCAGGGATTCGAGGTCGTTGACTCGATTGCATTGGAGATCCCGGACAATCTCGAGGTGGCGGCGCAAGACCCGATGAACCTGCTGGAGATTTATAAATCGCTTAATATTGAAGGTGTTGATGTGATTGTGGCCTCGGCCTGTGTGCAGATGCCGTCGCTCGAAGCCATCGACCTGATCGAACAGGCGACCGGCATTCCGGTGACCTCTGCGGCCGTTTGCACGACTTTCGAGATGATGAAAAAACTCGGCATACCGGCTACCGCCCCAATTGGCGGGCGTTTACTCAGCGGAGACTATTAATTTACAATCAATTAATACGCATATGGTTTAAGTGTAAACTTTTGCAATTACAGTGTAAAGCCTGATTACAACGTTTTAGTGACATTTGTAATATAACAAAATAAACCAACTAAAATCTTGAACCCATGGACACCATTTACACTACCATTGATAACCACGAAGACGATGATATGAACAACATCATCCTGATGAATTCAATTGATTCTGACGATGATGCAGAAGACTACGACTTCGATTACGATCCTAACGATATGTATTACGAGTTGTCAGGAAGGTAACCCGACCCCGACACTCAGATAACGAAGCCTGCTCAATTACTGAGCGGGCTTTTTTATGCTCTAAAAATCCTGTAACTTTTATAAAAAACTGTATAACAATCTTTTATAAGGTATTGATAATTTTAGGTAAACTTAAAATATTTACATTATGTCTTCCTTAAATAACAATAACAACTACGGCAAAGGCAATCACAGGCCAAGCCATGACGGGCAAAAAAATTACGCCAATTCGAACCAGAAAAATCCTGACAATGTACGCAATGCCACGCGTGACCATGAGTATCGCGATCACGAAGAGCTCACCAACGATGCAAATTTCGATGCGGGAAACACAAGTGACATGGACTTCAGGGACAAAAACGAAACCGTGGACCAACACGAAGGATAAGCAATTAAACTCACCTAAACCAAAACATTATGAACGGACTATTCAAAGGACTCATTGCAGGATACAGCGCCAAGAAACTCGGCGGCGGCTGTTTCGGGATGATCATCGTTTTCATCATCGTATACTACCTGCTGGGTTATTTTTAAAACAACGCGCTATGGAAAAGGAATTTAAAAATAATGAGGATCACACGAATCCGGAAAAAGACCCGAAGTTGCAGGCACACAAGGGCAGCGACGACCTGGATTCGAAGATAAACACTGATTTCAAAAGCAAAGGCCACATGAAATCACAGACGGATGATGAGGATCCCGCTACGGATCCCAATGAAACGCCCGGAAAACCGGGTTTTACTAAAGGCAACTGACAATTCTAAATTATAATTATGGCATCGACATACCGAACTTTCAAGAATTGGGAAGACGTGGATTGCGAGGGATATCTTTTTGATAAGGGTCCGGAGCGGCAAATCGACGATCCCGGACTAAACCAGGATGACGCTTCGCGTAAAAGTCAGGAGGAATTTGACGATTCCGATGATTTCCATAAATACGATGACACGGACGAGGAACAGACCGAAGAAGACGGTTTTTCAGACGCCGGAAAGTACGACGGCAACATCGGTATTTAGATGTTTTCGAAATATTCGAAAGCGTCGATAATGTCAAGATACACGCCATCAAATCCCGCATCGAGAATCTTTTTCAGATAGGATGCATCGTTCCCGTAGATGATTTGCTGCCAGTCAGCATTCCAATACTGCACTTTATAATTACCCGGCCAGTCCGGGTTTTGTGCTTTGAGCCAGGCCGGTTTCGTTGAGAGCCAGCTGTCCTGCCAATAGTAGCGGTAATTTTCGGCTTCGCCAATCGACATATAACATACCACCATCCGCTGGCCACCATTGGCTTTGGATTTGATCTGCTGGATTTCGGAAGCGGTAAAGGCCGAACCGTCGTTAAAGAATAAATCCATAATCACGGCATCGTAATTTGTAGATTTTACTGCATTAATAAACTGGGCTTTTGACGTGAAATTTTCGGCATTGATCAGGTACAGGAAATTCTTCGCGTCGGACAGGCGTTCCACATTGGCTGCATTCTCCTGATATACCGGATAGTTTGGTATGACATTCAGGTTTCGCTCCGTCGCAGCAAACGAGATGTATCCGCTCGCATTATTTTTAGTGTACGAATTTGCCATTTTCGACGGCGTAGTGCAGTAATCAATCGCCAGGATTTTTTTCCCGGCAGACTTAGAGATATCAAGATAGGCCTTAAAATAATTCGTGGCGTCTGACGGGCTTTCGATGTTGTCGGCATCGTAACCATACAGCAGATCCTCCTGGCCGTTTCCGTCAATCGCATTCAGGTACGCCGTTGCGGGATTCCCTGTAGGCTCGCCGTTTTCGGTAACCAACTCCACACCATTCTGCGGGATGACCGCGAAATCAGGATGTGCGGCTTTCGCATACTGGCTGATGCCAATTACAAAATCACGCATTTCCTGCTTGTAATCGTATTCAGGGATGGCATCCGCATCGGTCTGGTCACAGGAAATCAAAAGCAGCGCGGCAAAAAGGAGCAGTTTTTTCATAGTCATGGTACAGAAGTGTTGTCACTTGCTAAATTAAAACACTTAATGATACATTTTTATTACTTTAGCGAAAAATAAATCTGCAAAATGAAAAAAATCGCGCTGGTGCTCCTGCTGATTTTCCCGCTGCTCAGCAAAGCACAGAATCCGAACGATATCGTAGACCGCATTACAATGATCCAGTTTATTGTCGACAATCCGAACGGCCAGCTGGTGTACCGACAGACTAAAAATTGGGTAACCGACTTCCTGAATTTCAATGATACGCAGGCCGAAATCATGGACAGGCTTTTTAATGCCCAATACATTGATATTGCGGTGGCCTACAAGGCTTACGCCGAAGACCGTTCGCCGGTGAAACTCGCGACGCTGATCGATGTGACGGTAAAACAGGAATTCTACTTCCGCAGGCTATTGACCGAAAAACAGCTTGAATTATATAAGGCGCGTTTCGTTGAGGCAGCGCAAAATCCTGAAGACGCCAAAAACAAAGCACTGCTTGCGCTGTTCTTTTCAGATGAAGTGCTTACGCAATACAGTGAAAAAGAATAATTCCGGAACTTAGTACGCCAACAGCTCCTGCAACGCGGCTTCAAACCGTCCTTTCGGCAGATATTGGTCTTCGAGCGCCTTGGTGAAAGGAATCGGACTGTCGAGGCTGGAAACGCGTTTCACCGGACCATCGAGGTACTCGAAGCAGTTTTCCATAATCATCGCTGAAATGTCGCTGGCCACCCCGCCAAACATCGAATCTTCCTGCAGGATGATGACCTTTCCCGTTTTCTTCGCCGAAGCAAATATGGCATCGGTATCCAATGGTTGTAACGTACGAAGGTCAAGCAAATCAGCTGAAATTTCCGAATGGTTCTTTAGCGTTTCCAAAGCCCAGTGCACACCCGCACCAAACGAAATGATCGTAATGTCTTTCCCCTCCTTAAGCAATGACGCTTTGCCGAACGGCAGTGTGTAATAGTCCGTCGGCACATCCTGATATACACTTCGGTATAACTGTTTGTGCTCAAAAAACATGACCGGATTCGGATCATTGATCGCGGTGTTCAAAAGGCCTTTGGCATCATAAGGGAAGGCGGGATAGACGACCTTAAGTCCGGGTGTCTTCGTGAACCAGGCCTCATTGGTTTGTGAGTGAAACGGCCCCGCCTGGGTTCCGCCGCCGCAGGGCATACGCACAACCACATCGGCGTTCTCAAGCCAGCGGTAATGTGATTTGGCCAACAGGTTCACGATTGGATTAAATCCTGTCGAGACGAAATCCGCGAACTGCATTTCCACAATGGCCTTATACCCGTTTATGGAGAGTCCCATCCCGGCAGACACGACAGCGCTTTCGCAGATGGGCGTATTGATGACACGTTCTTTTCCGAACTGTGCCACGAAGCCGTCCGTAATCTTGAATGCGCCACCATATTCGGCTATGTCCTGGCCCATGATGACCGAGTTTGGGTACCGCTCCATCGATTGCCTGAGTCCGTTTGAAATCGCGTCAATCAAACGGATATTTTCAACAACGTCCGAATGCGTAACTTCTTCATATTGAAATGGTTTATAAACATCATTTAATTCTTCATCGTAGGAAGCCACAATTTCAGGCTCCTGTTGCACCAATGCCCAGTTTTCATCGATTTCAGCTTTGATGGCGGATCGGATCTCGGCATCCTGCTCAGCAGTCAATACACCGGATTCCTCGAGGTACTTCTTATAATTATCGACCGGATCTTTGACCGCCCACAGGTCCATCAATTCCTGAGGCACATATTTGGTACCGCTGGCTTCCTCGTGGCCACGCATCCTGAAGGTCTTGAATTCAAGCAATACCGGTTTCGGATCCGCAATCATTTCGGCCTTGAGTTCCGACAGTTTGTTGTACACCTCGAGAATATTATTGCCATCGATGATGTGGCTTTCCATGCCGTAACCAATGCCCTTGTCGGCCAGGTTTTCGCAGCGGTACTGCTCATTGGTGGGTGTCGAAAGTCCATAGCCGTTGTTCTCGATCACGAACATCACGGGCAACTCCCATACAGAGGCGATATTGAGCGCTTCGTGGAAATCCCCTTCACTCGTAGCGCCCTCACCGGTAAATACGGCGGTAATCTTTCCGTTTTTCTTTAATTTGTTAGCCAGCGCGATTCCGTCGGCGACGCCAAGCTGCGGACCCAGATGCGAAATCATCCCTACAATGTTGAATTCCTGTGTTCCGAAGTGGAAACTGCGGTCGCGGCCTTTGGTAAAGCCATTGGCCTTGCCCTGCCATTGCGAAAACAATCGGTGAAGCGGAATATCACGCCCTGTAAAAACGCCAAGATTCCTGTGCATCGGCAGGATGTATTCGTCTTTATCCAATACGGCCGCGATGCCGCAGGCGATGGCTTCCTGCCCGATTCCGGAAAACCATTTGGAGACTTTCCCCTGACGGATCAGGATCAGCATCTTTTCTTCAATCAGGCGGGGTTTAAGGATTCTTTTATAAAGATCGATTAGCGTATCGTCAGTGAGTTTTTTTCTGTCGAAATTCATTTTTTGAGGGTCATTTTTTAATGCCCCAAAAGTAGAAAAAAATAACCGCACACCTGTGATTTGGCCATTTTTTTTGAAATGTTAATAAGTTTTAAAATTCAATTCTGAAATTATTATATACATTTGTGTTTGTAAGGCTTTACGGCCTGGAAAGTTATTAACAAACATTTTTTCTTTATGCAAAACATCCCAAGTGTGGACTTGCGTGATTTCCTTTCGGGTGACCCGGAACGCAAACAAAAATTTGTAAATGAAATCGGAAAAGCCTACGAAGATATTGGCTTCGTAGCACTTAAAGGTCATTTTCTGGATGACAAACTCGTTGAAGAACTGTATGCGGAGGTCCGCAACTTCTTCAGCCTGCCGGTAGAAACCAAAGAAAAATATGAGATTCCCGGAATCGGCGGACAACGTGGTTACGTATCGTTCGGGAAAGAACACGCCAAGGGCCGCTCGGCCGGCGACCTGAAAGAATTCTGGCATTTCGGACAGTATGTCGATAAAGATTCCAAATACGCCAAGGAATATCCTGCAAACGTAGAGGTGGCGGAACTTCCAAAATTCAATGAAGTCGGTAAAGAAGCCTACCAGATGCTCGAAAAAACAGGGATTTATGTGCTTCGCGCTTTGGCTTTGTACCTCGGACTTGACGAATTCTATTTCGATAATTACATCAAAAACGGAAACAGCATCCTCCGCCCGATCCACTACCCGCCTATTACAGACGAGCCTGCTGATGGCGCCGTACGTGCCGCGGCGCATGGCGATATCAACCTGATAACCCTGTTGATGGGAGCACAGGGCAAAGGCCTGCAGGTGCAAAATCACAACGGCGAATGGATTGATGCCATTGCCGAACCGGACGAACTGGTCATCAACGTGGGAGATATGCTGTCGCGCCACACAAACAACAGGCTTAAATCGACCATACACCAGGTAGTGAATCCTCCGCGCGAACTGTGGGGCACGTCACGCTATTCAATTCCTTTTTTCATGCACCCGATCAGCGAAATGAAACTGGACGTGCTCGATAAAACTATCGATGCAGACCACCCGAAATTGTACGACGACATCACTGCAGGGGATTTCCTGTATGAAAGACTCGTTGATTTGGGATTGATTAAAAAATAAAAAATTCAATTTCAAATTTCAAATTCCAAATTCCAGAATGCATATGGAATTTGGGATTTGTTTTTTTGATATTTAGACAAAATGGATTTACACGAACAACTCAAAAAACTCTTTCCCGACCACGAGCCACTCGCCGAAGAAAAGGCCGAAGAGACGCCCCACGAACTTTTCATCCAGCAGGAACCGATGGTCTGCAAATATGAAAAGCGTAAGGGAAAACCCACGACCATCATCGAAGGCTATTCCGGCTCTGAAGAAGACTTCAGGATCCTCGCAAAGGAACTTAAAACGAAACTCAGTGTCGGCGGCACATTCAAAGACAATACCATTATCATCCAGGGAGATTACCGCGACAAGATTATGGAAACACTTAAATCAAAAGGGTTTAAAGTGAAGCGCGTAGGCGGATGATCGATTCAAAAATCCTACACTCGACATACTCCTGACGACAAAAAACTTTAAACCTCAAAACAAACGACAATGATCAAATCATCAGAACTCATATTAAATCCCGACGGCAGCGTTTACCATTTAAACCTGAAGCCGGAACACATCGCCCACGACATCATTTTCGTTGGCGACCAAAACCGCGTCGAAAAAATCACGCAGTTTTTCAGCCATATCGAATTTTCGCAGCAAAAACGCGAATTCAAAACGCAAACCGGTCTTTTCAAAGGCAAGCGCATCACGGTGATGTCTACCGGGATCGGACCTGACAATATTGATATCGTGCTCAACGAACTCGACGCCCTGGTCAACATCGACCTCGAAACACGCATGCCTAAAGACAAACTCACCACGCTCAACATCGTCCGTATCGGGACCTCAGGTTCGCTACAGGCTGACATCCCCGTGGACAGTTTCGTCATGTCGAAATACGGCTTGGGACTGGACAACATGCTCCGCTCCTACCTGATCGATAAGGTGTCGAATCCCGCACTCGAAGATGCCTTTATGCTTCACACCAACTGGGATATCAAGAAAGGCCGCCCGTATGTAATCCCGTGTTCTGAAAAGCTTGAAAAAATGATTGAAAGCGACCGGATGCATAAAGGGATTACCGCTACCGCTGGTGGGTTTTATGGTCCGCAGGGGCGTATTTTACGCCTTCAAACCCAGGACAACGAACTCAACGACAAAATGGACCAATTCAGTTTCAACGAACACAGGATTACCAATCTCGAGATGGAAACTGCCGCAATTTACGGACTGTCTGCATTGCTGGGCCACAACGCGCTGTCACTCAACGCCATTATCGCCAACCGTGCTTCAGGCACCTTCAGCGACGATCCGTACAAAGCAGTCGATGAACTGATTGCGTATACCCTCGATAAAATCGCTTCATCCAGATAATTTTTCAGGAGCTGTTTCCCGCTTTCGCCTATATCTTTGTTCGTACCTCACAAAGGATACCGGCTCTATCGGGGCTAGGCGCGCCGGTAATATTCAGCCATCCGTAAAACTAAAGTACCATTGACCATGAAGACAATAAAAGTAGCCGGTGTCCCGGAACATTTCAACCTGCCATGGCAGCTTTGCCTTGAAAACGGAGAATTTTCAGCGGCAGGAATCGACCTGCAATGGACCAACGTCCCCGAAGGTACCGGAAAAATGTGCCAGATGCTGCGCGACTGCCAGACAGATGTCGCCGTCATCCTTACGGAAGGCATCGTCAAGGACATCGTCTCCGGAAATCCATCGAAAATTGTGCAGGTGTATGTCGAAACCCCATTAATATGGGGTATCCATGTGGCCGCCAATTCGGAATATCATCAGTTGTCTGAACTTGAGCACACGAAAGCCGCCATTTCACGAATCGGATCCGGGTCGCAGCTCATGGCTTATGTCAATGCGGAACAGCAGGGTTGGGACTCAAATGCACTCCGCTTCGAAATTGTAAATACGATTGACGGCGCCGTATCCGCGCTGACACTGGGCGAGGCAGACTATTTTATGTGGGAACGCTTCATGACCAAGCCGCTGGTCGACAAAGGCATCTTCCGACGCATCGCCGATTGCCCTACGCCATGGCCCTGCTTTGTGATCGCTGTACGAAATGAAATCCTGGCCACCGATCCGAATCTTATCAAAAAGATACTTCACATAATCAACGCTAAGACTTACAAATTCAAAGAAATACAAGACATAGAGTTGCGTCTGGCAAATGATTTTCATCAGGAAAAAGAAGACATCCTGTCCTGGCTTTCGCAAACCGAATGGTCACAGCAACCGCTTGCACAGGATATGTTAAACAAAGTTCAAAATCAATTGCTTCGCCTGTCCCTTATCGATAAAAAAAGTACTTTTGCTGAAATAGTCAAAGCCCTGTAGCAGCACAAATGTGGAAACTTTCCGATATTAAAACATTCAGCCAGAAACTCCGGGTCAATAAGCCCTGGGACGACGTGATTATTTTTATATTGAACATCCTCATTGCGATTCCGGTCTTCATCATCGTACACCAAAACCTGCTTGATCCGGAATGGCCGTTTGAAATCGACCGCATACTGCTTTTCATCGGCATTGTGGTTTTGCTGCAACTCCTGCTGCGTCTGCTGCGCAGGATCATCATCGTCTGTATTGCGGCGTACCTGATTTTCCTTCTTTTTAACAGCGTTTTCGGGAGTTTCGGTTTTTGGTCTGTTGCCGAAGACTACAATGCGATGCTTTACAATATGTCTGAAGACCCGAATCCGCAGGACATCATCATTGCCAAACTGCTTCCATTTCCAAACAAGTCAAGAATACTGGACGCCATCGATTACGACAACCCCGACGTGCGGAATTTTGCCCTGATGGCGACGACCAAGCACTTCAGGAACATCAACAAATACAAGGAATACCGGACCACGGTGCAATGTTTTGCCGTATTCAAGGAAATCAAGAAACGCTGGAACTATGTGAACGATCCGCGCGGGCGGGAATACATTGCAAGGGCGAGCGAAACGGTACAGCATTTTTCAGGGGACTGCGATGACCACTCCATCCTGATGGCGGCATGCATCCGGGCGATTGGCGGCGTTCCCAGGATCATCAGCACCGACGCACACCTGTATCCTGAAATGCTGATCGGGACCCAGAAGGACTTTGAAGCGATCAATTACATCATCAAAGAAGTGCTTTTCAAGGAAGAAAGCAAGGGTAAGACCGTACATTACCACATCGACGAGCACGGGCAAATCTGGCTCAACCTGGATTATACGGCTACTTATCCGGGCGGTCCTTTTATGTCAGAGGAAATCCTCGGCGCACTCACGCTCTATTGATTTTTTTTCGCGGTCTTGAAAATTGCCCACAAGCGCCAACACGTCGTCACCACTTGATTTCGGGCAAGCCTTTCGATGCTAAAAACCGGTTTGCCTTACTGAAATGCTGGTTTCCGAACCAATGCCCTTTATTTGCGCTCAATGGTGATGGGTGTCCAGACTCCAGTACCCAATGTTTGTCGCGATCTATTTTCGCCCCTTTCTTTTTCGCAAATCCGCCCCAAAGCATAAAAACGACATCTTTTTTCCTATCTGAAACCTGACGGATTACGGCGTCTGTGAAGGTTTCCCATCCATGTCCCTGATGACTGCCCGCTTCGCCCCTACGCACGGTCAATGTGGCGTTCAGCAGCAGCACGCCCTGGTCGGCCCAACGTTCGAGGTTTCCGGTCCCGGGCAATGGTTGTTGCAGGTCGTCACTGATTTCTCGGAAAATATTGACCAATGACGGCGGAAATGGGATGCCATCATGTACTGAAAAACACAATCCGTTTGCCTGCTTCGGGCCATGGTACGGATCCTGGCCGATAATCACCACCTTAACCGCATCAAACGGACAGTGGTCGAAGGCCGCAAAGATCTCAGGCCCCGGCGGGTAGCACAGCTGGTTTTGATATTCCATGGCGACAAAACCGGTCAAGGCCTTGAAATAAGGCTTCTCAAATTCTTCGGCGAGCACGGCTTTCCATGAAGGATCAATTTTCATAATCTGGTTTTACGCAAAAATAAGGATTTCAATTTCCAAACCGCCTCAGCCAAATCCTAAAAGTGGCATAATTTTTGAGTAAATTTGCAAACAAAACTGTCCCTAATATTACATGATATCCATTACAGACAAAACGCTGCAGGATTTGCAGTTTACGACCATACTTGACGCCATTTCCTCGATTTGCAATACCGATATCGGTAAGGAAAAAGCACTCGGGATTACGCCTTTCAGGGACAAGGAGACATTGATGGAAGCTTTGTGGCAAACCTCGGAGTATGTGTCGTCCTTCCAAAATAACAACGCCATTCCGAACCATGGCTTTGACCCCGTCGCACACGAAATCAAGTTTCTTGCTATTGAGAACAGCGTCCTTGAGGCGGGAAGTTTCCGTAAAATCGCGTCACTTTCGGAAACAGTCAACACGCTGCTTCAGTTCTTCCGCAAGTTTGATGACTATTATCCGAAGTTAAACCTTAAGGCGTCCGGAATCGAACTCACGCGGGAGATTGTCCGGAAAATCGATGAAATCGTTGACAAATATGGCGAAATCAAGGACAATGCGTCACCGGACCTGCTGAACATCCGTCGTGAGATGAATACGGTGCGCGGGAAAGTGAACCAGAGTTTCGGAGTGGCGCTTACGCAGTATGCGGGTTTGGGTTACCTTGACGACATCAAGGAAAGTTTTGTACAAAACCGCCGCGTGCTCGCTGTTTTGGCGATGTACCGGCGCAAAGTGAAAGGTTCCATCCTGGGCAGTTCCAAAACGGGCAGCATTGCCTACATCGAACCCGAAGCCACATTGAAATATTCCCGCGAACTCAGCAATCTTGAATATGAGGAAAAAGAGGAAGTCATGCGCATCCTCAAACAACTCAGCAACGACATCCGGGTGTACCTGCCGTTGATCATTCAGTACCAGGATTTCCTGAGCGATATCGATGTGATTGCGGCCAAAGCCAAGTATGCGGTACGGATTAATGCCATTCTGCCGCACATCACCGATGAAAAACGACTGTATTTCCGCGAGGCTTACCACCCGATCCTGTTCCTGACAAACAAACAGAAGAACGAACCCACGTTTCCGCAGACCATTGAGCTGCAGCAGGACAAGCGCATCATCGTAATTTCCGGCCCGAACGCAGGTGGGAAAACCATCTCGCTCAAGACCGTCGGCCTGCTGCAACTGATGCTGCAATCCGGCATGCTCATTCCTGTGCATGAGCGTAGTGAGACCTTTCTGTTTGACCGGATCCTGACCGATATCGGTGACAACCAATCGATTGAGAATCACCTGAGCACCTACAGCTACCGCTTAAAAAACATGAATTATTTCCTGAGGAAGTGCAACAGCAAAACCTTATTCCTGATTGATGAGTTCGGTACGGGTTCAGATCCCGAGCTGGGCGGCGCGCTCGCTGAAATCTTCCTGGAGGAATTTTACCACCGGGAAGCCTTCGGAATTATCACGACACATTATTCGAACCTGAAGATCCTCGCCAATGAGCTGCCGCATGCGATGAACGCCAACATGCTTTTTGATGAAAAGTCATTGGAACCCATGTACAAACTTGTTTTAGGCCAGGCCGGCAGCTCGTTCACATTTGAAGTCGCGCAGAAGAATGGCATCCCATTCGGACTGATCAACCGGGCAAAAAAGAAAATTGAGGTCGGCAAAGTGCGTTTTGACAAGACCATAGCCACACTGCAAAAAGAGCGCTCTAAACTCGAGAAAACCTCGAATACGCTTAAAGAAGAAGAAATCCGTGCACGCGAGGAAAGCCAGAAGATGCAAACCATCAACAGCCGCATCCAGCAGAAACTCGAAAGTTATCAGGAACTCTATGACAGCAACCAGAAGCTGATTTATATGGGCCAGAAAATTGATGAGATGGCCGACCGTTATGTCAACAATAAAGACAAAAAAGCCATCATCGGCGAATTTTTGAAACTCATCGAAATTGAAAGTTCCAAACGGAAGAAAGCCACCGTCAAGGAACAAAAAGCCAGGGAAATCCAGCAAAAGCAAATCATTAAGGAAGTCGAGGTCAAGGTCGAGGAAATCCGCAAAGAGAAAAAGGAAAAGAAGATCAAGGCCGCACAGGTCCCCGAAAAACCCAAACACGTGCTTAAAGTCGGAGACCGCGTCCGGATGCTCGACGGGCGTTCCATCGGCTCGATAGACAAAATAGAAAAAAACAAGGCCGTCGTCAATTACGGGCTGTTTACCTCTACGGTAGGGCTGGATTCATTGGAATTTGTAGAGGCAAAAAAATAATAGGACAATGCACGCCCGGCATCAAGCCATAGTCACCAACTGAACAGCAATATGAACCTGCCAACAGGAAAAAAAATCATCCTTTTCGACGGCGTCTGCAACCTCTGCAACCGCATGGTCCGGTATGTCATTGCGCATGACAAGCGCGATGTCTTTCGGTTTGTGCCGCTGCAATCTGACCTGGGCCGCGAAATCCTGACGCACATTGGCATCGATGGCAGCCACTTTGACAGCGTCGTATTGTATGAGCCCGGAAAGGCCTACTTTCGCAAATCTGCGGCGGCTATCGAAATTGCAAAGGAATTCGGCGGACTGTTCCACCTGAGCGCCATCTTCAAACTCATTCCGGCCCCATTGCGCAACAGCCTGTACGATTACATCGCTAAAAACCGCTACAAAAGGTACGGCAAACAGGATCGCTGCATGGTTCCAACTCCTGAACTCCGGGCAAAATTCCTTTAAGTTTATTGGGCGAACGGCCGGGCTGTACGTTCTATCTTTCCCTAACCCTTTGGGATTAGGAAAAGGATGCCGCTGCCATCCCTGTCGCGGTTACCGGCTGTCTGAAAGCTCCCCTTCCATTTTACTGACTACGGCCGTGGCAATGCTGTTCCCGACCACATTGGTCGCGCTCCGGCCCATATCCAATATCGGATCGATACCCAACAGTAACGCTATGCCTACTTCCGGGATATTGAAACTGGCCAAAGTCCCTGCAATGACCACGAGCGAAGCCCTTGGGACGCCCGCGATGCCCTTGCTTGTGAGCATCAGCACCAGTAACATCGAAATCTGTGTTTCTAGTGGCAGGTGGATGCCATAAGACTGCGCAATAAAAATCGAGGCAAAAGTCATGTACATCATGCTGCCGTCCAGATTGAACGAATAGCCCAACGGCAAGACAAAACTTGTAATTTTCGGGCTGCACCCGAAACGCTCCAGTTCGAGCATGGTTTTCGGGAAGGCCGCTTCCGAACTGCTCGTGCTAAACGCCAGTAAGATCGGGTCCTTGATGCGCCTGAGCAAAACCAATACCCGTTTCCGTATAAAGGCAGAGCCCGCCAAAATCAGGATTCCCCAAAGCACGAGCAAGCCAAAATAAAATTCGCTGATAAAAATCGCGTAAGTTGTCAATATCCCGATGCCCTGTTTGCCAATCACTACCGTCATTGCGCCAAAAACAGCGTACGGCGCAAAGTTCATGATAAAGCCCGTAATCTTTAATATGATATGGGACAGCGAATCCAACGCCTTGATAATGCGTTCGCTTTTTTCACCGAGCGCCGCTGCCGCCACCCCGAAGAAAATCGAAAAGACCACAATTTGCAGGATTTCGTTATTGGCCATCGATTCGATGAAGCTTTTCGGGAACACGTGTGTCACAAAATCTTTTACGGACAACGCGGCCTTATCGATGCCGGTGGCCTGGTTGTCGAGTGGCAAAGCAAGGTGCATGGCCTCACCCGGCTTAAACAGGTTGACCAGGATCATTCCGAGCACGAGGCTCATCAGCGAGGCCGAGACAAACCAAAGCATGGTCTTGCCCCCTACCCGTCCGACGGTTTTGATGTCGCCCAGCTTCGCGATGCCCACCACCAGGGTCGTAAATACGAGCGGCGCTACGATCATCTTAATCAGTCGCAGGAAAATGTCCGCGATAAGCGCAAACCATTCCAGTTTTTTATCGCGGTCCTTCGTCAGGCTGCTGAGTTTTTCCGCCGCAAAATCTTTCTGCTTTTTTAGTTGGGTGTAAGCTGCGGTCAGTGTATCCTTTCGCGGGACCTTCAGTTGGTTTTCAAATTTCGCAATGTAGTCGTCGGTGGTCGCGATCATTTGGTAGGTCGTCCCGAATAAGTCGCCATTTTTGTCGATATCCTGTAACAACCGGGTTTTCACGGCAGCGTAGCGCGCCATGTTTTTCGCTGCCTGCTTGTAGGCCGCCGTAGTGGTATCAGGAAGGTACGTCTTGATTTCGTTGTTGATGTCTTCGGTTTTTTGCGAATAAAATTCGATTTTGCCGTTCTCGTCGGCTACGTAAAACTTGTTCAGTATAAATCCGAGTGCGATGCCCAGGACGAGCGCAATGAAGATATTGCGCGTCAGGTTTGATTTCTTGTTTTCGGGAAGTTCCATAATTCTGGTTTGGTTATTTTGTCACGGATTAGCCCGGATGGAAGCGGCATCCTTTTATTTTTTTCTTTAAAAAATAAAAGATACAGCGTACAGCCGGAACAGCTCCTAATACATTTTATTAATCAGGTAAAAATCGGCCAGCACCATCGCTGCCATGGCCTCCACAATGGGGACCGCACGCGGCACAACACAGGGATCGTGGCGTCCTTTACCCTGCATTTCGGCTATGTTGCCCTTGTTGTCAATCGTCTGCTGGGGCTGCATGATCGTGGCTACCGGCTTGAATGCCACCCGGAAGTAAATGTCCATGCCGTTCGAGATACCACCCTGTATGCCACCCGACAAATTTGTTTTCGTGGTACCGTCAGGATTGAACACGTCGTTGTGTTCGCTGCCTTTCATCCTGGCGCCGCAAAAACCGCTGCCGTATTCAAAACCGTGTACGGCATTGATGGAGAGCATCGCCTTACCCAACTCGGCGTGGAGCTTGTCGAATACCGGCTCGCCAAGGCCCACGGGAACGTGCTGCAAAATACAGGTCACTGTGCCGCCAACCGTATCGCCCTGTTTGCGGATCTCTCGGATGTAGTCCTCCATTTTGGCCGCTGTGGCTTCATCAGGACACCGCACGGCATTCGATTCAGTTTTCGAGAAGTCGAGCTGCTGGTAAGGTTTGTCAATGAAGATGTCGCCCACAGACGACACGAAGGCGTTGATTTTTACCTGCGGGATGACCTGTTTTGCGATCGCTCCGGCCACTACCCTGCTGGCAGTTTCCCGCGCTGAACTGCGTCCGCCGCCGCGATAATCGCGGATGCCGTACTTTTTTTCATAAACGAAGTCCGCGTGGCTGGGGCGATACAGGTCTTTGATGTGTGCGTAGTCATCGGATTTCTGGTTGCTGTTTGCGATAGTAAACCCTATGGGCGTCCCGGTGGTTTTACCTTCGAAAATTCCGGAAAGGAACTGCACTTCGTCTGCTTCCCGACGCTGGGTAACGATGGCCGATTGCCCGGGCCTGCGGCGTTGCATCTCGTGCCGGATTGCCTCAAAATCCAACGTGATGCCCGGCGGACAGCCGTCGATGATCCCGCCGAGCGCCTCGCCATGTGATTCGCCAAAAGTTGTAATCCTGAAAATCGTACCGAAAGAATTGCCGGCCATTGGTTTTGGTTTTTTACAAATGTAGGGAATTAGAAAATGTGATAATTATAAAATCCAACAATCAAAGCGTCGGTTCGTGATCCGTTTGTGAGGCTTTGCTACCGACTATTTGTTTAATTCTTAACAAAGCGCTGATGTTCGGTTTACACTGGCATGCTTTATTTGTAAAACTTCAATTTATGAAAAAAAGAGCCGTTGAACTGGTAGTGATTTCCGATGTGCATCTTGGAACTTATGGGTGCCACGCCAAGGAATTGCACCGCTATCTTTCAACAATCAAACCCAAAACGCTGGTCCTGAACGGTGACATCGTAGACATCTGGCAATTCCGGAAATCGTACTTCCCGAAATCGCATCTGAAGGTAGTGAAGAAAATCCTCGATCTGGCAACCAAAGGCACGAAAGTGTACTATCTCACGGGGAACCATGACGAAATGCTGAGAAAGTTCAGTGAGGCCCATTTCGGAAACTTTTCGATTGCGGATAAACTGCTCCTCGACCTCGATGGAAAAAAAGCATGGATTTTTCATGGGGATGTGTTCGACGCGTCGGTACACCATGCCAAGTGGATTGCCAAATTGGGCGGCATCGGATATGATTACCTGATCCTGATGAACCGCCTGGTGAACTGGTGCCTTGCCAGGATGGGTCGCGACCCGTATTCTTTTTCCAAAAAAATTAAGGCCAGCGTGAAAAAGGCGGTCCGGTTCATTTCCGATTTTGAGCAGACCGCTGCCGATATCGCCCTCGAGAAAGGATATGATTACGTGATCTGTGGGCACATACACGAACCCAATATCGTACGGAAATCGGACAAACGCGGCGAAACCATGTACCTGAATTCGGGGGACTGGATTGAAAATCTCACCGCACTGGAATACAACAGGAAACGATGGAAGCTGTACCAGTATAGTGACGACCCGCTGTTAAAGGAAGTCGACTACTTTGAACTCGAAGACCAACTCGGGCGCGAACTGGCGCAATATTCGATTTTTTTGAAAAATTAGTCTGTTTTGTTTACTTTAGCGGCAAACAAAACTCAAATTCATGAAAAACAAGATGTTATTACTGGCCGCGGCATTCGGATTGCTGGCCTCCTGCTCGAATAGTGACGATTCCTCCGGCCCGGTCACAGAAACCGATTATATGCCCATAACGGCCAATAATTACTGGGTTTACGATGTAAGCGGAACAAATAACATTAGCGGAAGGGACTCACTTTATGTGGGTAATGATACCGTCATCAGCGCCAACACGTATAAAAAATTACGGACACTTGCGCTGCCGACCGGTTTCTTTTCGAACTCCTTAAGGAACAATGCCGTCCGCGAAGCCAACGGGAAGCTCTACCTGACCGGTAATGCAGGTTTAAATTTCGGAGACGCCCTGCCGGTAGAGGTTGCTGTCAGTGATCTCGTGATTTTTGATAAAAATGCGGCTGCAAACCAACAGCTCGGCATGGTTTCCGGAACGTTGCAGCAGGATGTACAGGGATTTCCCGTGACGATAAACTACACGTTAAAATCGGTAGCTGACGGGGATATGGCAACTTTTACTGCGCCCGACACCACAGTATATACCGACGTCAAGAAAGTCAAAACGATATTGAATCTGACCATCTCTGCCTCATTCGGCGGATTTCCTTTCAACATCATGCCTACTCAGGACGTCGTGACATCAACACAATACTATGCTGAGGGCATCGGCATGGTCTATGCCAATACCGACGTGAATTATCAGCTCGCCGATTTATCGCTGTTGCAAATCGAACTGCCGATCCCGCAGTCAGGCAGCCAGAACATCAAGGAAGTGCTGGACACCTATTTCATAGCCCAATTAACGACAAATTAAGACACATACCACTTTACAACGAAGGCTGTCAATTTTGGCAGCCTTCTTTATTTATAAAATTTAAGCAGAAATTTCATAACAAATGTATATGGGGTAAGGGCTACTTTTGACTTGAATTACATCGGTGCCTTTAAAGTGCCTGCAATTTAAAACTAACCTTAAAAAACAATTATTATGAAGAGACTGATTTTGTCTGCTGTAATGCTGCTCGGATTGGCATTCAGCGCTGAAGCACAGGATGTTTCAAAAAACGCACTCGGTTTGCGTTTGGGCGACAATGACGGATTCGGTGGGGAGATTTCCTACCAGCGTCGTTTCTCAGGAAACAACCGTTTGGAATTGGACCTGGGATGGCGTGACAACAAGAACTATGATGCCTACAAACTTGTGGGTGTTTACCAATGGTTCTGGAATATCGATGGCGGCTTCTACTGGTTTGCCGGCGTGGGTGGCGGACTCGGAAGCTACAGCATTGACAACCCACCTCCGGGATTTGACGATGATAACGGCACTTTCCTGGTCGCTGCGGGAGATCTGGGAATCGAGTATAACTTTGATATCCCGTTGCAGATCTCTCTTGACATCCGTCCGGAATTGTATTTCGGCGATGAATTCAGGGACGACGATTTCGGACCGGATATCGCACTCGGCATCAGGTTCAGGTTCTAGCATATAATAGAAATCCCGCTTCAACGAGCGGGATTTTTTTATTCCTCAAACAGGATTTCTTTTTTGGAATTGATCTTGACGATCGTAAACGGCGTCGTCAGCGACTCGGTGACCATCGCGCCGGGTTTCGGTGCGGTCTCCTTGACAGTAATCACAATATTGGTGCTCGTTTCGGTGACTTTTTCTACGCCGATGCTGTAACCACCGGTACTTTTTTCACCCGCACTCAGGATGACAAAATTGGAAGTATCAATGTCTGTCGGCTTGATCTTCTTTTTCAGTGCCGGATCATTTTTGATCATCTTGAATTCGTTCGGTTCCGATATAATTTCATAAAACCTGATTTGTGCCCCGCCGGTACTTCTTTCGGCCAACACTTCGTATAAGGGGGTTTCAGCAGCAGTTTTCACCGTTTTACAGGAAAAAGCCGAGGCTGCGATCAATACTAATACAATCTTTTTCATAAGGCAATCTTTGATAAGGCCTGTTGGTAAAGCGCTTCGTACAACGGCAGGATGTTCTGGATGTCGAACTGTTTTGCCACGTCAAGCGCATTTTTCTTGAATGATGATAACGCTGCATCATCAGATAATATTTTAACCGCGTTGGCTGCCATGGCATCGGTGTCTCCCACATCGCTCAGGAAACCGGAAATACCATCGAAATTGACTTCAGGCAACCCGCCCGAATTGCTGGAAATCACCGGCACGCTCCAGGCCATCGCTTCCAGGGCGGCAAGTCCGAAACTTTCAGTTTCTGAAGGAAGCAGGAATAAATCCGTGTAGCTCAGGATGCGGTCGATTTCGTTGCTGTTTCCGAAAAAAATCACTTTGTCGCTGATGCCAAGCCTGGCGCAGTGCTGCTCCGCTTTTATTTTTTCCGGACCATCGCCCACCATCATCAATTTGGCCGGGATCTGTTGTTGGATTTTATAAAAAATATCCACCACATCCGGAATCCTTTTCACTTTCCGGAAATTACTGATGTGTGTGACAATTCGCTCGCCTGGCTTTGCCATGACCGACCTGTGGCAGGGAATACTGGAGTCGTCGAGATTTTTGTCGAGCTCAATGAAGTTAGGGATGACATGGATTTCCTTCCTGACGTCAAAAAGGTTGTAAGTGTCTTCCTTAAGGCTCTGTGAGACAGAGGTTACGATATCCGACTTGTTGATGCTGAAAGTCACCGCAGGCTTGTAAAACGGATGGCTGCCCACAAGGGTAATGTCTGTTCCATGTAAAGTCGTGACCATAGGAATCCTGATGCCTTCGCTTTTAAGCATCTGTTTTGCCATGTAGCCGGCGTACGCGTGCGGAATGGCATAGTGTACGTGCAGCAATTCAATTTTATACAGTTTCACCATATCGACCAGCTTGCTCGAAAGCGCGAGCTCGTAAGGCTGGTAGTGAAACAATGGGTATTCAGGGACATTGACTTCGTGGTAGTGGATGTTGGAATTTAAAAGCGCCAGCCTCACGGGCTGCCGGTACGTAATGAAGTGAATTTCATGTCCGCGCCTTGCGAGTTCAAGCCCCAATTCCGTAGCAACGACACCACTCCCGCCGAATGTCGGATAACAGACAATTGCAATTTTCATTTTTTGGTTTTAGTGTAACGAATGTAAGAAAAAAGCGGCTTGGGTTTGGAACTTTTGCGTTAAAAAACGGGTATCACAGCCGTTGTATGAGTGGAAAATGTGGTGCCGATATGATTACAGCGACGTGTCCCTGATTATTTTATAATGGCCTGCTGTATGACTTTCTGTATGTCTTCGCGTATGTTGTTCTTAGATAGCGCGTTAGGTGCCGAAGCGTCAGGGTACGTGCGATTTGAAAGGAACACATAAACAATGTCGGTCTCAGGGTCGGCCCAGGCGTAAGTTCCGGTAAATCCGGTGTGCCCAAAGCTCAACGATGATACACATCCGCATGTCGGCCCCTGCGTTCCCGGCAACTGCTGCTTATCAAATCCCAAAGCCCTGCGGTTGCCGTCTGCACAAAAATAGCAGGTGTTGAAATCATCGAAGGTTTTCTCGCCGAAGAAGGTGTGCCCGCCGTAATGCCCTTTCTGAAGATACATCTGCATTATTTTTGCGACGTCCATGGCATTGGAAAACAATCCCGCATGGCCTGCAACGCCACCCTCCATTGCTGCAGCCATATCGTGGACGTAACCCTGCAAAACCTGATGGCGGAAATAATTGTCAATTTCTGTTGGCGGAATGTCCGCTTTGAGGAATTTTTGCAATGGATTGAACAACGTGTTGTTTGCACCTAAAAAACGATAAAAGTTTTCGTAAGCCTGAGCGTCCAGTGTCTTATGGTTGATTTTCTCCAGATACTCTTTCAGGATCAGGAACGTAAAATCGCTATACTTGTATTCCTTCTTCGGTATGAGCCTGCTGTTTGCGATTGCTTTCATGATGGTGTCATTATAGTCCTTCAGGATATAAAGACTGTCTGCGACCTGCCTCGAAAACATGGCGTCGGGTACTTTACTGTAGTATTTTGGCAACGGTATTTTATTGGAGTCCAAAGTAGATTTATAGAAAGGGATCCACGCCTCAAACCTTGCGTAATGTGAAAGCAGTTCCTTGAAGGTGATGTCTTTCTTGTCTGTATTGGCAAATACAGGTAGCATGCTGCCAAGTTTGGAATCAAGCGTCACTTTTCCTTTGTCGTAAGCCTGCATGACATTAGGCAATGTGGCCAGGATTTTCGTGAGCGATGCCACGTCATACACGTCTGAATTGCGTACTTTCCTTGTATTGTCGTACGTATGGTAGCCGAAAGATTTCTGGTAAATCACTTTCCCCTTACGCGCGACGAGCACTTGGGCACCCGGAGTCATTTTCGCATCAATGGCTTTTTGCGCTATGGCGTCAATTTTTGCAAGGACCTGCGGATTCATGTCCACGTTTTCGGGCGCCGTGAAACCAAGTCGGTCCAGTTTTTGTGTTGCCAGCCCATGATTTACCCGAAATTCGTTGTTGATGGTTACCGGCAGTTTTCCCTTGGCATCAATGGCACCGAAAATCAGCTCAGCCGAAACTTCCTGGGCCACATCGGAATTTTGATACGAAACGATCAATCCTTCGATTTCGGCGAAATCAGGAATTGCAGAAAGCGAATACGGTTTGGTGAAAACGTCAAGGATTACTTTATTTTGTTTGGCGAGCTGGCTTACCCACTGGATTTCAGTATCCGTGAACGCATGATTTTTCCAGGCCTTGTCCGATTTGTGGAAACCGACAACGACCAGGTCAAAATCTTTGAGCTTTACGTTCAGTGAATCGATGTTCGGGTCAGCGAGTTCGGTTACGTCAGCGTATTTTTTCAACGTCGTAACAAACGCCGTATTGTTGTCATCGCCAAGCTTTACATAAGCGATGCGCGTCTTTTCTACGCTTTTTATCGGAAGTACGTCGGCCGCATTCTTGAGTACGGTGATGGCATTTTCATACAACTGGTATTGCAGCGCCGTATTTTCGGACGGATTAATATCAGCGGAAAGGTTAGCCGTATTGATCGGCTTGTAGTGGTTCAATCCCGCTTTGTATTTGAATTTCAGGATTTTCTTCACCGAGTAGGCCAGCCTCTCTTCCGAAAAAAGCGAATCCTGGTAGGCAACGCACAATTTTTCCATCGCGGTGGGCACGTCTTCAGCACAAAGGAGCATGTCGTTTCCTGCCAGAAATGCCTCCAGGTCTATTTCCCCAGGCTTGCGATAGTTCGATGCGGCTTTCATATTCAATGCATCGGTGAAAACCAAACCGTCAAAGCCCATTTCCTTCTGCAGCAAATCGGTCACCACATTATAGGAAATGGAGGATGGATAACTTGCACGGGGCTCAAGGCTTGGAACATTGAGGTGCGCAACCATCACCGAAACCAATCCTTCATCAAACATTTGCCTGTAAGGATAAAGTTCTACCTGCTCCAGCCGTTCTTTCGTAAAATTCACCAGCGGGAGCGCGTAATGCGAATCGGTTTCCGTGTCGCCATGCCCAGGGAAATGTTTTCCGGTGGAGAACACATTTTCTCCCTGAACACCTTTCATCAGCGCAATAGCGGAAGCCGTAACGTTCGTTTTATCCTCTCCAAAAGAACGGAAGCCAATGATCGGGTTTTTCGGATTGGTGTTGATGTCCAATACCGGCGCAAAATTAAAATTGATGCCCAGCCGCTTACTCTCTTTTCCCATCTGGGTTCCGACTTTCCGGATCAGTTCCTTGTCCCTGATGGCGCCAAGGGTCATATTCCACGGGAAGCGATAGGTGGAATCGAGGCGCATGCTTACACCCCATTCCGCATCGATGGCGATAAACAACGGGATTTTGGATTTTGATTGGAAGCGGTTGGTGAGCCTGGCCTGTCTGCCCGGACCACCCTGAAAGAAAATCAATCCGCCGATCTTGTAATTTCGGATCATGCGGTCAATCATATTGTAATGGACGGAATCCTTGTTGGAATAGGCTGAAATCATGAACAGCTGCCCCAACTTTTCCTCAAATGTCATTTTGCCGTAAATGCTGTCTACCCATTTGTTCTGCGCATCGGAATCCCTGAGAAATGGAAATTTCTCGTTTCGGCCGGCGTTCGACTTCCCGATTTCATCCTGCCTGAACTCGTGGATCGTATCGCCTTTATGGGCGACGGGCTTGGCCTGCAGGCTTTTCCTGGAAGCGCAGTTGCACACGCCGACTGCCAATAGGGAAAGGGTAATAAGCCGTAAAAAAGAGTGGTGCATGGGTATTGTTTTAGAAAAAGCGGCTGTGCCAGCTTTCGTCAGCGGGAACTTCCCACGAATCCTTATATTCTGCAATATTATTAACGAGGTTGTTAAAGACGATCGTATTTCCGGAAACGGCCTTGTCTTTCGCCATTTTCTTAAAATCTACCAATGATTTGTGCGCAAAATGCTGTCCGAGCCTGAAGGTTACATTCATCTTATCCAGCAAATCCACAGCATATTGTTGCTCAAGCGACTGTATAAATTGAACCGACGCATCGATGGAGCATCCTGTTGCGCCCTGCTGCTCCTGATTTACCGCGATGACGATAAACCGATTATACCTGATTTCATATGAGGCTTCTAGGCCGTGACCGTGCGCGCTCCAGTTTTCTATGAAGTCTTTGAGTGAAGCCTGCATTGCTGCCACTTCTTCGTCGGTGAATTTTCTATTGGACTGGTAAATCCAGATCCTTGATTCATCAGGTAAATTTTCAAAAGGAACGTACATTGGAATTTTGGTTATAAATTTGAAATTTGCACAGCCTACAAATCCTGCGCATTGGCAATCAGTTCAGCGACATCCATGACCCGGACTTCGCTTTCCTTCTCTTTATTTTTCACGCCGTCGGTAAGCATCGTATTGCAGAACGGACAGCCTGCAGCGATAATCTGCGGCGCGGTCTCCAATGCGTCCTCCGTGCGCTCCACGTTGACTTCCTTGTTTCCGGGCTCGGCATCCTTAAACATTTGCGCACCACCTGCACCGCAGCATAAGCCGTTGGAACGGGAGCGTTTCATTTCCACCAATTCGGCATCAAGCCTGGAGATCAGATCGCGCGGCGCCTCATAAATGTTGTTGGCGCGCCCCAGGTAACACGGATCGTGAAAGGTAATGCGCTTGCCTTTAAACTGGCCGCCTTCAATGGTCAGCCTTCCGGCATCGAGCAGCGATTTCAGGAATTCTGTGTGGTGAATCACTTCGTAATGTCCGCCCAACTCAGGATACTCATTTTTCAGTGTATTGAAACAGTGCGGACACGCCGTCACGATTTTTTTGGCTTCGTAGGCGTTGAGCACCTCTATGTTCATCATCGCCTGCATCTGGAACAGGAACTCATTCCCTGCCCTTTTTGCCGGATCTCCGGTGCAACTTTCTTCAGTACCAAGCACGGCAAACGACACGCCGGATTTGTTGAGAAGCTTTACAAAGGCTTTGGTGATTTTCTTGGCCCTGTCATCAAAACTGCCGGCACAGCCTACCCAGAACAGCACTTCGGGCTGCTCTCCGCGGGCCAGCATCTCTGCCATTGTCGGTACGCTTAAACTTTCTGACATAATTTATTTTTTAAAATTGCAACGGTTCAGCGAACCTAAGCTGCACAGTTTTATCAATGTTTTCCATCATCGAACACCTGGATGGTCACTTCCTTCTCAATCAGGTCAGTGAATTTGCCACGGTAACGCGTTGCCTTTACGAGGTGGTTGTCAATCCAGTGGTAATTGCCGCCACGTGGTTTCCCAAACACGATGCCGTGGTATTTAAAGCCGTGTTTCCTGAGCCAGATTTCGGTATATTCACGGTGTGCTTCCGTCCTCGAGGTAAAGAAGAAAATGATGTGTCCTTCATCATACCACTTATTCAGTGTAATCAATGCATCAGGGTATACCGCTGCTGTCAGCATTCTTTCAGGCTCTTCATTCGGGATGTCATCACATACCGTACCGTCGATATCAATCAGGTAGTTTTTGATGCCCTCGGGTAATATCGGACTTATTTTCTGCCCATTCTCTGTAGTCTCCTGGAGATTCTGTTCAATTTCTTCTGCTTTCATTTTCGTCTTGTTTCTAATGTAATTTTAAAAAATTTGATTAAAAACACCCTTAACCTCACCTATAAGAGAATTTTTATTTTGGCTGTAAATTTAATTTTCGTTTTTCCAGTTGAGCCTGTCCTGCTGACTGTACTGCCAGGGAGCGCCATTGTTCTCGACATTGGTCATCATCGCGTTCAGCGACATCGGCGCGGCGCTCTGCTCCATGACAAGGTATCTCCTCATGTCCATAATAATGGAAAGCGGACTGATATTGACCGGACATTCCTCAACGCAGGCATTGCATGAAGTACAGGCCCACAATTCCTCGGGCGTGATGTAGTCGTTCAGCAACATTTTACCGTCATCTGCAAAAGTACCTTTGTTTGCATCGATGTTTCTTCCGACTTCCTCAAGCCTGTCTCGCGTATCCATCATAATTTTCCGAGGAGACAATTTTTTTCCGGTGATGTTGGCCGGGCAGGACGAGGTACATCTTCCGCATTCGGTGCAGGTATAGGCATTCAACAGTTGCACCCAATTCAGGTCTTGGACATCACTGGCGCCAAATTTCGCCGGAACGGTACTGGCATCAGCTGCCGGCGCTGCAAAAGGGTCTGCATTGGGATCAAGCATCAGTTTGACCTCATTGGTAACCGATTCGAGGTTGTCGAATTTTCCTTTCGGATTCAGATCGGCGTAATACGTATTCGGGAACGCCAGCAAAATATGCAGGTGCTTTGAAAAATAAAGGTAATTCAGGAAAATCAGTATTCCGGTGATGTGCAGCCACCAGGCACCCCTTTCAATCAGGTAAACGAAATGGTTCGACACACCGTCAAACATCGTTGCCAGGTATTGGCTCACCGGAAAAGCCCCGGCCTCGTGAAAATCCATAAAACCGCCATTGATGTGTTGCAGGTGATAGTCTGCCGCATTCATGATCAGAAACAGGCTCATCAGCACGACCTCAAAATACAGTATGTAATTGGCATCACTTTTGGGCCAGCCTTTCAGGTCCGAGTGAATGAAGCGTTTCAACTTCAAAATGTTTCTCCTGGCCAAAAACACAATGACCGCTACCAGTACAAGTAAAGCCAGCACTTCAAACGACCCGATCAGGACATTGTAAAATGCGCCCAGAAACGAAAAGACCCTATGGGTACCGAACAATCCATCGATTACAATCTCCAGCACCTCGATGTTAATGATGACGAATCCGGCATACACAATGATGTGAAGGACTCCCGCAATGGGGCGGCGCACCATCTTGGATTGGCCGAGTGCGATCATGGCCATGTTTTTCCAGCGCAGTTGCGGACGGTCTGAGCGATCGATATCACGTCCCAGTTTGATGTTCCGGATCAGTTTTCTGACATTCAGTGTGAAATAACCGATTCCGAGGCCCAGTATAATGGCAAATAATATATTGTCAAGATATTGCATAGGCGTTAAGGTTTAACAGCAGGATCTTCTGTAGGTGCTTTATAAGGTTTGTTCTTTTTTCCGAAAAGCGACACATTGATGTAACGCGTAGGATTGAGCCTCAGGTCCTGTAGCAGCAGTTCGAGTTCTTTGGAAGTTTTGGTGAAATTATTGTACAGCGTTTCATCCTTCAGCAATTTGCCCATCGAGCCCTTACCCGAATTAAGGTCGGTCATGATCTTATCAACCGATGCCATCGCGGCCTCCATCTTCCTGATGGTTTTGCCGATGTCGGCTTTCGCAATCGTATCGGAAATTTTTGAAAAGTTCGCCGACGTTTTCTCGAAATTGGTAATGGTACTGCCCAGCTTCTGTTTGTTCTCGGCAAGCATATCGTTTACCTTTGCCGAAGCCCCCTTGAATTCCGCTAATGTTTCATTCAAATTGGCAATGCTGCTTTTCAGGTTTGCTTTGGTTTTCTCATCCAGCACCTGATTCAGGTTTTGCATCAGCTTGTCGGTACTGTCAAGCAGTTTTTCCACTTTTTCCTTAATCGGTTTGATCTGGTCTGCAAGCTGATCCGTAAGCCCGGCCTTAGTACCGGCACGCAAATAGTCGCCTTCGTCTATGAGCGCGTTATCCTGAAGGTTGGGGATGATGGCGATTTGCTTCCCGCCGAGAAACGGACTGGGCGAATACAACTCGGCAACGCTCGACTTCGCAATCGGGAAGTCCGATTTAAGCTGCAACTCTACGGTAAGTTTACCCGTTTTCTTATCAATATCGAAGGCGTTTACCTTGCCTACTACAAAGCCGTTTATGGTCACAGGCGCCGAAAGCGTCAGGCCTTCGATGTTTTCGTACTGCACGTACACCAGTTTGTAATCGGTAAATAAATCGCGTCCTTTCAGAAAATAATAGCCCCAGATGAACAATAATATTGAAGCAATAACTAATACGGCGGTTTTGATCTCTCTTGAAATTCTCAAAGCTTATTTTTTTAACAAAAATAGGACAAATTATTGGAATCACCGTTTATTTAAGGCGTCCTGAATGCTAATTTTTTTACCGTCGCGGAATGCAACTATGTACGCCGAATCAAATCCTTTCGCCTTGGCTTCGGCGAGATTTTCCTTAGCGGTGTCATAACTGCCTGTTTCCCCGTACATATATTTGTACAGCGTCCCATTATCCGAAGTAACTGAAATGTTCTTCAGTCCCTTAAAGTTCGAAGGGGTAAGGTCAAGTTTCTTGCCGCTGGCGGAAATTTGCACCTTAAACACCACTTCGCCGTTTGCAGCAGGCTTCACATCTTCCCTGGCGGCAGGTGTGGGCGTCGGAGTGACCGAAGGCTGCTTTTCCTCTTGCGGCGGCACCTTCTCGGCGTCACTTATGCGTTGCGACGGCTTGATTTCATTTTCATTTTCGCCGCTTCCGAAATAATCTTTCTTATAGCTCACAATCGCATTGGCAATGGCCTGAGCGATCTCCATCTGTCCTTCCTCAGAATCCAGTTCAGCACCTTCTTTCGGGTTGGAGATAAAACCCATCTCGATCAGCACCCTGGGCATGTATGCTTTGTGAAGTACCATATACGGTGCCTGCTTCACGCCGCGGTTTCTTTTTTTAAGGTCGTCGGTAAACCGGTGTTGGACCTTACTCGCCAATGCAATACTGTTGTCCTGATTTTCCTCTACCAGCAACGTCGTCCCGAAAATGGATTCGGGGGAATTCGGGTCGAAGCCCTTGTACGTTTCCTTATAGTCTTTCTCCATCACGATAACTTCGTTCTCGCGTTTAGCTACGGCAAGCGCCGAGGCGTTTTTAGACATACCCATCACGTGCGTTTCGGTTCCATAGGCCTCCTTGTTGGCATTGGCGTTGCAGTGGATGGACACAAAAACGTTAGCATCTGCCCGGTTGGCGATATTGGCGCGTTCCACGAGCTCAATGAAAACGTCTGTCTTCCTCGTATAGTTCACCTCAATCGAAGACATGCCTTCAAGGATCTTACCTACTTTGAGCACCACGGCCAACGCAATGTTTTTTTCCACATGTCCGTTATAGACCGCCCCGAAATCCTTTCCTCCGTGTCCGGCATCGAGCGTGACCTTAAATTTCTGGCCTTTTTGCGCCGATGCGGCCAAGGCCGAAATACACATCAATATCAGTAAAAAAGGTTTGATTTTATGGGAAAAATTCATATTTTGGTTAAAAGTTAATTTTAGTGAAACGTTAGCTTATAATTTTTAAAACTGACTATTTTTGCAAAAAATTACTGTAAGTTTGACACCGGAAAAAGGAAGCCTGATTTTTACAAAAATAGTATTTAAACATTTGCGGACAAACTTATTTCATATCGTTTTATCAGCAACTTTCTTAACATTGGCGACTGCCAAAACGTATGCCCAGGAACAGCCGAAGTCCAAAACTGACGCGGTTTTACAGCAAACTCCTGATTCTCTAAACCGTAACGCGCCGGAAACTGTAAAATTGCCGGTCCAAGGTCAGGATTCGGTAAAAAAGCCATTTCTTCAGAACATCGTAAAGCGCAAAGCGAAGGACTATGAACGGATGAACATGAAGACTAAGATCGGTACCTTATATAATGAGGCCGAATTGTACTACGAGGACATCGAACTCAAATCCGGGATTATACAGTTCAACTACGAAAAAAATGAAATTTATGCGGGCCGCATCAAGGATTCAACCGGCGCCTTAGTACAACGCCCGGTTTTCAAACAGGGCAGCAACGTCATAGAACCGGATTCGATCCGCATCAATACCGACACCAAAAAAGCGCTGATCTGGAATTCTCGGTCCAAGCAGATGGATTTCAACATCAAATCGCAGATTGCCAAAAAGGAGAACGATTCGGTTTATTTCCTGTACAAAACCAAATTCACCACCGCGGAAGATATCGAGAATCCGGAATATTTCATCCTCACACAACGCGCGAAGTTTGTGCCGAAAAAGAAAATTGTCGTGGGACTGTCGAATCTCTGGATTGCGGATGTCCCCACCCCTATTGCGCTGCCTTTTGCATTTTTCCCAATGTCCGAAAAAGCGCAGTCGGGCGTCATTATCCCGACATTCACTGATACAAGCCAGCAGGGATATTCGCTGCAGAATGGCGGGTATTATTTTGCACTCAGTGACAACTACGACCTGACGTTCCTTGGCGATTATTACACCAACGCGAGTTACGCGCTGCGGTTTGAGTCGTCTTATGCCAAACGCTACCGGTACAGCGGGAACGTAAACCTTCGTTTTGAACGGATCATCACCGGCGAGCGCGGGCTGCCCAACTACGCCAACCGGCGCGAGTACAACATCCAGTGGAGTCACAGGCAGGATGCGAAGTCCAATCCGAATTCAAAATTTGCTGCCTCAGTCAATTTAGGTTCGAGTACTTATTTTACCAATTCGCTGAACCAAAGTAACATCGGGGCCCGACTCAACAACACGCTGAGTTCGACGGTATCCTATTCGAAGACTTTCAATACGCTGCCGCTCGTCAACATTGCGCTCGCCGCCACCCACACGCAGAATACGGGTTCCAAACAAATCAGTATGACGCTACCAACTTTTACGGGAAGTGTGGACCGGATTTTCCCATTTGCGCCTAAAGATGGCGTGAAAAAGGGCCTGATCAAGAACATCAACCTGCAATATAGCGTGATTGCAGAGAACCGTTTCAATACCGTAGACTCCCTGTTTTTCAAGCCCGAAATGTTCAAAAACGCAATGAACGGGATGAAGCACAGCATCCCGATCAGCACGAATTTCAAGGTCGCGAAGTATTTCAGTGTGCCGATTTCAGTCAATTACAACGAAGTGTGGTACCTTAAAACCGTAAACAGGTATTTCGACAGGGAACTCAATCGCGTCGAAACGCGCGATGAAAATGGTTTTGACGCGTTCCGGACTTACAACTTCTCGACCGGTATCGGAACTACGGTTTACGGCACGTTCCAATTCAGCGAAAAGTCGAAGATCCGTGCCATCAGGCATGTCGTGAAACCTACGGTCAGTTATTCGTACACGCCAAGTTTCGAGCGGTATTACGATTATTATGACACCGATCCTGCGGGAACCATCCGGAAACAATACACGCGTTTTGAGAAGGGAATTTACGGTGCACCCGGACTGAACTATTCCAACCTCCTGAACTTCTCACTCAACAACACGCTCGAAGCCAAAGTCGTTGACCGCGACACCACCAAAACCGAACTTAAGAAAATCGTGCTGCTGAACAGCCTGAATTTCCAGACATCCTACGACATTTCTGCGGACTCACTCAAATGGTCTCCATTGCGTGTCAGTGGCGGAACGAACCTGTTCAAGGAAAAGATGAATATCAACTTCGGCGCGACGCTGAATCCGTACGCAGTTGACAATGCGGGAAAGGTGATCAATAAATTCAATATTGACAACGGCGGCAGCATTTTCAGGCTGACCAACGCCTTTATGTCCATAGGATACCGTATTGACAGCAAAGGCGGCGAACAAACTACCGGAAATTCAAACGACCAGGGACAACGAAACGGAGGCCGCGACGACGATCTTTTCGGGCGAAGTACCGACCTTAGTGACAGGCGCCAAAGCCAGTTCGATGAGGATGAGACACAGGATAAAGACACGCCCGCGACGTTTTACCATACCGAATTGCCGTGGGACCTGAATTTTGCTTATTCACTGACTTACAATAACACCTCGAGGCAGAATGACATTGTGGGTAATTCGCTGATGGTTTCAGGGAATATTGATCTGGCGCCCAAATGGAAGGTCGGCGTTTCAACCGGTTACGACTTCGTCCAAAAAGGAATTACCTTTACCCAACTGCGCTTTGAAAGGGATTTATTAAGCTGGCGGATGGATTTCAGCTGGGTACCGATCGGAATCAATACGTCCTGGGGATTCTTCATCGGGGTGAAATCAGGATTACTCAGTGACCTTAAATGGGAGAAAAGGAAAGCTCCGGATCGTATCATCAGATAAGTCTGAAAGTACTTCCCGCAACAGCATTTTAGCAATACCGTCCTAAACGGTCCGCTCTCGTCGGTCTTACTATCGGAAAACCGCACCGGCGGCAAACGAATTCACTCAACCAACCATATAAAATTAAATATGAAAAACATCATTATCACAGACCAGGCCCCTGCACCGATCGGCCCCTACAATCAGGCGATTGCGATTGGCGACTTGCTGTTTACATCGGGCCAGATTGCGCTGGATCCGGGCACTATGGAACTCGTTCTGGACGATATAGAAACGGAAACAAAACAAGTCATGGAGAACCTCAGGGCGGTGCTTGCCGCGAACAACATGACGTTCGATCATGTTGTAAAAACCACCATTTTCATCATGGATATGGCGGATTTTGCAAAAATCAATACAGTATACGGAAGTTATTTTAATGAAGACACTGCGCCGGCACGCGAAACCGTACAGGTCGCCGGGTTGCCGAAAGGCGTTAACGTAGAGATCTCGATGATTGCATCCCGGTAAACAGCAGCGTCAGGATCATTCAGGATGACTGCTGACGCTGTTTTATTATTTGTTCAAAGCATGGTATTGAATCAGGCCGTCAATCGGGCGACGCAGGACATTACCAATTTTAAGTCCGTGTTTTTGGAGGACTTCCTCGAGTTCTTCTTTCAGGTAAAAGGCGATTGACCCGATAAAATGCACCGGATACTTCCGTGCCTCATCATACTGCAGGATATAATTCTCGACAAACTTTTCCATTTCCTCGAAGATAAATTTGCGGCAAAACTCCGAATCCTTGTGGCGGATCAGGAATTTGGCAAATGTCGCCAGGTAGGCATTTGGGTTTGGTTCTTTGTACAAATGATGCTTCACCGTGTCGGGGGCCACATCATATTCTGAGGCGAACTCGGCCGCGAGCGCTTTCGGCATCTTATTGAAATAATACCCGCGCAGCAAGTGCCTGCCGAAACGATTTCCCGAACAATCATCCATAGCGATGTAGCCCAACGACTGTACTTTCTGGTGCAGCACGACACCGTCGAAATAACTGCAATTGGATCCGGTGCCCAGGATGCATACGACGGCTTTTTCGTTTTTGGGTGTCGTCGCGTAGACTGCCGCATAGGTATCTTCATGCACCGATACCACCGCATTGGGAAAATATTCCTTAAACACATCGGCAAGGAAATTTTTCATCCGGTCGGTGCCACAGCCCGCGCCGTAAAAATACAGGTGCGATACATTGTTTCGGTTGTGCGAGATGTCGAATTTGTCCTCCAGCCGGGTAATGACTTCTTCTTTAGACAATACTTCCGGATTCAGCCCCAGCGATTGTGTGGTGAACAATACTTTTCCGGATTCATCAATTGAAATCCAGTCTGCCTTGGTGGATCCGCTGTCTACTAATAATTTCATAGTTTGGTGTGGTTAGTTTTGTTGTTAAAACGAACTGAGCGGGTCATTCTCCGTCCGTGCGTCGCCTGCCCGTAGGACAAAAGCAACTTCTTCACTTTTCGTTAAAAGCTCAAAGATTGCTTCGCCGGTTCGCGTTGCGCTTTTGCAGGCCGCGGGAATGGCTCATAAAAAAACAACTCCCCTGATGTGAAATCGAAGGGAGCTGTAAATATATCAATTATTTCAAGCCGGCAACATGCACTGACAAATCAATCAGTTTGCTGGAGTAGCCGTATTCGTTATCATACCAGGAAACAATCTTGAAGAATGTGGTATTCAGGCCAATCCCGGCTTTCGCATCGATGATTGAAGTACGCGTATCAGAGACAAAATCCTGCGAAACGACATCGTCTTCGGTAAAGCCGATAATGCCTTTGTAATCCGTTTCCGATGCGTTCCTGAGCACTGCCATGATGTCTTCGTATGTTGTTTCTTTCTCGAGTTTCACGGTTAAATCAACTACCGATACATCAATGGTTGGCACCCGAAACGACATTCCGGTAAGTTTTCCGTTCAACGCCGGGATGACTTTTCCCACCGCTTTGGCAGCACCCGTCGATGACGGGATGATGTTTACGCTGGCCGCACGTCCGCCCCTCCAGTCTTTTTTGGAAGGACCATCGGCCACCATCTGGGTTGATGTCGTGGCATGTACTGTGGTCATCAGGCCTTCCACAATCCCGAAATGATCGTGGAGCACCTTTGCGAGCGGCGCGAGGCAGTTCGTAGTGCATGAGGCATTCGATACCACCGTGTCCGTTGCTTTGGCTTCCGTGTGGTTCACGCCCATTACAAACATAGGCGCATCAGCGGATGGGGCTGAGATAACCACTTTTTTAGCGCCGCCGCGGATGTGGGCCTGCGCCGTTTCGATGGTCGTGAAAATCCCGGTGGATTCTGCAACGACGTCCACACCGACTTCATCCCACTTCAGCGTGGCGGGATCTTTCTCCGCAGTGACGCGGATGTAACGGTCGTTTACATATAATTTGCCTTCTTTGACTTCGACTTTACCATTGAAACGTCCGTGAACCGAATCATATTTAAGCAAATATGCCAGATGATCCACATCGAGCAGGTCATTGATAGCGACCACTTCCACGTTATCACGGTTGAAAGTTTCCCGGAAAACAATTCTTCCGATGCGACCAAAACCGTTAATTCCTAATTTTACTTTTGACATTGTTTTATTATTTAGTTGATGATGAAATCTGACTGCCGGGGCTTTAGGTCGCTCACATAACTTTTAACCCCTGCACTACAAAATTCTTTATGTTGACATGATATCGGAAACGCGAAGCAGCTCCATATCGATTTCACTTTTTCCTTTGATGGCCTGTTCAAGCGGCGTCAGCGCAATTTTGTCTTCGAGCACACCGACCATAAAATTGGATTTGCCGTCCAGCAGCGACTCAACTGCTTTTACTCCAAGCCGGCTGGCCAGTACACGGTCATAACAGGTAGGCGCCCCACCGCGCTGCATGTGCCCCAGCACGGAGACACGCACGTCGTATTCTGGGAGATTTTCTTCCACATAATCCTTGAGCTCGAACACATTTTTCCCGATTTTATCCCCTTCGGCAATGACCACAATACTCGATGATTTGCCTGAGGCTTTGCTTTTCTTGAGTGATTCCAGCAACCGGTCGAGCCCCAGATCCTCTTCCGGAATCAGGATTTCTTCCGCTCCCGCTCCTATACCGGCATTGAGGGCGATGTGCCCGGCGTCACGGCCCATAACCTCGACAAAGAATAACCGGTTGTGCGAACTCGCGGTGTCGCGTATCTTATCGATGACTTCGACCACGGTGTTCAGCGCTGTGTCGTAACCCAGCGTGTGGCTTGTGCCAAAAATATCATTGTCAATCGTGCCGGGGATGCCCATTACCGGGAAACCGTACTCGTGGTTGAAGACTTCCGCGCCTGTAAAACTGCCGTCACCACCAATCACTACCAAAGCGTTTACACCGGCATTCACCAGGTTGTCGTACGCTTTTTTCCGGCCTTCCGGCGTCATAAATTCCTTGGAACGGGCAGATTTCAGGATGGTGCCTCCTTTGTTGACGATGTTGTTGACACTCCTCGGACCCATTTCCTTAAAATCGCCCTCAATCATTCCCTGGTATCCACGGTAAATTCCGATGCATTCTATATGATGATAAGCGCACGTCCTGACGACTGAGCGGATCGCTGCGTTCATCCCGGGAGCGTCACCACCGGAAGTAAGCACGCCGATCTTTTTTATCTCTTTTGACATTTTTTCGACTTTTGAAATGCTAATGTAGCAAAGATACGCCACTTCAAACCCCGAGTTTTTACTAATTTAACAAAACTGTGGATTTCAAACGTTTTCGTTAATAAGTTTTTAATTTTAGCTGGCTGTAAAGGCAAAATGCCGATAAAAAGTGGGAATTTTGGGAAAAGCCGGCGTTGCTTAATCTTCTTTTGGCGGAGCGCCTTCGGTGTTGGGTTTTGGCGCAGGATCGTCGTGTTTCTTTTTATCGTTGATGTGCATATAGGATGGCAGCACCTCAGAGTCTGGCGGCAAATCGTCCGAATCTTTCCTCGGCGTTTCCACCTTTTTCGCCTTGAATATTTTATTGACAAGTTGCTGAAACGTGTCAAAGTCCACTTCATAAGTAATACCCACGCCCTGTGTATAGCCAATCCCCTCCCCTATGTAATTGATGTCATTTTCACGATTGAAAAACCGCAGGTTGGCTGTGCCGTCCTCATTGATGCGGTATTGCACCTCGACGTTCCCGATAATGGTCGATTCATTGACACCCCCGACGGGCACACCCACCTGTCCATTTACGGAAACCCGGTCATTTACTTTGGTCGAAACCTTAAAGCCTACCTGGCCCGTCGTTTCCATAGTTGGCGTCCGGTCCGGAGACACCACGAGCAGGTCAACGTTGACCTTATCATCGGCATTCTGGAAAATATTGTCAAAAATCCCTATACCGGTTTCGAGCAGGTTGTTCGTGAAAGCGCTTTGCGTCACCCCCTCGTTGCTCAGGAAACCGCCCGTCGCCAGCAATGTCAGCGCCTGTGTCTGGCGGATATCCTTATCGTCAAGTTTGGTCTGGATTTCCGATTTCAGGACGGCATTTATGGTTGGGAAATTAATATCGAAATTGATCTCGGGGTTGCTGAGTATACCGGTAACCAAAATCCCCACATTTACCGGCACTTTGCGGTTTACCGAGGCGTTGTCAAGCAATATCGCGGGATTGGCATCGGTTTTGTAGACGGCTTCCAGGTTAAGCCTGGCGCGCAGCGGATCGCCGTCCCAGGTGATGTAACTGTTTTTCTTAACCGCCAGCGTCTTGTTGATCAGCCCACGGTACCTGAAGTTGTACGAACCTTCCCAGACGGCATAGTCACCCGTCATCTGGAATTTTCCGCGCGTGTCGATTTCCAGAAGCAGGTTCCCCACACCACGCGCATTCATACCATGACCCGATTCGCGGTCAAGGATCACTTCGATATCGGCGTTCTGGTTTACGTCGAGGTTGAACTTCATCGAAAGGCCTTTGTAGTTGCTGTCGGGGTTTGTGGACAGGATGCCGTTCCGGATGTTCTCTTTTTCCTTTGGACTGTAGAAGTGGATGTAGTTCCTGGTGCTCGTTGCTTCAGTGTCATTAATCGGGATCTTGATGGCCGTGCCCGGAGCCGATTTGGCATCTACGCCGATAAACAGGTCTCCGGTAGGGCCTGAAATGGTCGCTGTACCATCGATGAAGGCCGTGCCATAATAAGCTGCATCCTCGGAGTCCTTCGTGTCAAGTGCCAAAAACCGGTCGCTGCTGATGGCAAGATCCAGGTTCCAGTCCGAGAAATTTTTATGCTTGATCGTACCGTTCACCCGGCCTTCAGTGTTGTACTTCGTGTCGACCAGCGTGGCGTTCTGGAATATGAACTGGTTTTCAGAAAGGTCAATGATCGAATTGTCGCGGAAAGCATAATCCGTATTGAGGTATGGGATCTTCAATCCGGCCTCTTCCAGGAACAGGCGGCCGTTGATATCGGGTTTCTTAAACGTTCCCGAAATGTTGGATGTCCCCGAAATAAAGCCCCGTATGTTCGAAATTACCGAGCCCCCCAGCGGACTCAAAGCCGCAATGTTAAAGCGGTTGAAGCGCATGTCCACGTCCATCTGCGTTTCCTTATTGGCAATCTCGAAGGTACCTTCGGCCACAAACGATTCCACATTGTCATTCTCAAGCACCGAATTGACCGTGAATTTCCGGAACGATTCATCGCCTTCAATGTTCAGGCGCATGTTCCCCAACCCGATATCATTGACATTCAACCCGTCAATACGCAACGACGAGGTGGGCTGAAACACCTTCTTGTCCTGTTTAAAATTGATTTTACCATCGAGCCTGCCCGTCACCCTGAGGCTGTCGACCGTGGGCAGTACTTTGGACAAATCCACTTTTTCAAAATTGAGGCTCAGGTCTTTGTATGTAGAATCCCTGAGCTGGCCCATGAGTTCCATCTTTTGGTTTTCATGTGACATCATGATGGTATCGATGGCGAAATGCTGCAGTTTCTTGTCGAAAACAATCTTATTGCCGTCGTCGGAATTTTCATTCAGAAACCAAAGGTAGTCTTTGAATTTAAGTTCCGATTTCTTAATGCCCACCACGTTATTCTTATTCTTATCGATGGTATGGTACAAATTGAGGTTGAAGAAATCGCTGCCTTTTGTACCGCCCTTGAATTCCGATCGCACAAACATGGTGTCCTTCATCGTCACGTTGATTGCACTGAAATCGGACACTTTGTAATATTTGGTCTTGATGCTGTCCATTTCGATGAACGCATTGAACAGCGGGTTCTTGTTGTCAATATTGAGACTTACCTTTTGGAACTCGTTGTCGAACGCCTTGATGTCGGGCGAACTGAAATTCATCTTAAAGTCGCTTTCATCGGAATTGATGCTGCCGCGCACAAAGGTGTTCGACCCAACTTCTATCCCTGGATAAAAAATCTCGACAATCTTGTTGTATATACTGAGGTTGAATTTTAGGAATTGCCCTTTCGTAACCCTGTTTGGCTTGTAATTGGTGTAAAGACTGCCGGCAGAGTTCTGCAGGATTTTCCCCAATTCCGCAAACCGGAACTTACCGGTCACCTTGCCATCCACAACGTCGGGTGAGTTGATCGAAATCGTCCTCACACCCTGGTTGTCAAAAGAGGATTCCAGCGTAAAATCATCAAAAATGTAGTTGTCTTTCCTGTTTTGGTACGATGCCTGTGCGATATTGACCTTTCCGCGCATGTTGTCGACCGTCGTCCCGGAGATGTCCATTCGGATATCACCTTTAAAAATCGAAATCGTATCTTTAATGAAATGCAGTTTGTGCAGGTCAGCATAATCGATCTGCGTATGGAAATCATAGCGTTTCTCCTTTCCGCTCAGATCCAGCAGTCCGTCAAAGTCCATAAACAGGTTCGGATCGTTGATGATGGCCCGTCCTTTGTAAAATGGGCTTTTGAGATTGCCGTCAATCTCGATGTTGGTGTAAATATAACGGTTGTAATACAATTTGGAGACTTTGCCGCTGACTTTAGTCGCGAGGTTTTTGGTTGTAAAACCGCTTCCGTCAGCATCAATATCGAAGCTGACAATGCCCAGGTCGCTGCGCTCGATAAATTTCCCGATGTTAAACCGGTCAGCGATAATATGGCCCTGATACACCGCATCGTCGATATCATCGATGTTTGACATGTTAAGATCGGCCTTGATATTCCCGATTTGCGTCGAAAGGTAAAAATCGGTCACCAGCGTTTCCGGAGTGAGCTCCACGTTGCCATTGAGGTTAAATCGTCCGAGTTTCTGCAATGAGGTCGGCAACTTTTTACCCAACACATCGGGCATGATGGCAGCAAGGTCGTCGTAGGTGGAGTTGAGCTTGCTGAACGCTGCCTGCATATAGAATGCATCTCCTTCTTTCCCGAAAAGATTCTTGAACACCACATCGCCGTTGATCCGCGAATTGCGGTTGTCGACCAAATGCAGGTTACGGAAAAACAGGTTATTCAGCGTCCCGGAAACGTCTGATTTCATGTCAAAAATCTTGTCGCCGCTAATGCCTTTATAAAAATACCTGATGTCGTTGCTCGAAACGGACGCTTCCATTTTTTTCGCCGTAATCCAGACCTGGTTGTTGAAATCGGCCATGCCGCCCTGTCGGTATTTCAGGCTGACATCGCCCTTGAAATGCGAATATCTGGTTTCGAGGTCGAGTTGGTCCAGGCTGATGTGCGTTTTGTCATACAGGAACTTCGCAGTCAGATTTTTCACGCGTACGCCACGGTAGTCCCGGAAAGCCATTTTGTTTATTTTGGCCGATACCTCCGGGCCGTAAATCTTGAAGTTGCTGATCGAAGCATCAAGCTTACTGAAATCAGCGTCCTTCGGATTTGCCCTGTTCTCGTCGAAAACCAGGAAACGGCTGTCGGTAAAATAAACGTTTTGTGCCTTAAGCAGGAATTTGCGCCCAGAAGGTTTTTTGCCATCATCAAAAAGCGAAATGAATGTATTGATGTTGGATTGCGTTTCGCCTTTGTAGGTTTTGAGCTTAAACACCATTTTATCAAGCCTGATGTCGCCAAAGAACAGGTCACCGTTATAGGCTTCGCTGAAACTCAGTATGTTTGTCTTGATGCGGTTGGCATAAATCAGCGTGTCGTTATGGTGGTCGCGGATCATCACCTTTTTTAACTTCACGCCCCCAAAAACCGAAACGGCGACCTGCTCCACACGGATGTTCGTCTTGTAGTCGGCGTTGATCCTTTCGGTTACATATTGCCCGATTGCAGTTTGTACGACCGGAAGCGACAACACGATCGCGATGCCCAGGAAAAGCAGCACGACACCCAGCAGTGTCCGGAGAAATTGCCTCTTGAACACAAAAAGCGCCTCCCTTACAATAGCCCGGATTACGGCAGCCTTCGATTGCAGCCGGTACAATCCCGGCGCTGACCGGTTTAAGGAATTGAAATAAATCCATAAGACCAGACATCCAATGACCCAACAACTCAGGAAAGCCCAAGCCAGGCTTATGGTTTTTTGAGGAATGGCCACTGCTATCGCAACATGGAATAACGATATGGCAGACATGACGACGAACGCGGACTTTGCCTTGCCGGCCGCCTGGAGCACGTGGTTTCCGCCGATGAACCATGCCAGGAAAGGCAGTGAAAACAGTATAGGGAAGAAAAAATCATTGCCGGCACCACCGCTCAGGGCCAGCATTCCAGCCACAACCACCGAAGCCACAGCCAGCAACAGTGCCACGGCCTGGCTGCCATAAAGCGCGGCTAAGGTCGAATCATCACCCGATTCGGTTGCGCGCACACGCACCCGCCAGGCGCCCATACTCACCGACACGGCCAGCGTGGCGGCAAGCAATGCCATCAGCGCGGGTAATGCCATCGGGGCGACGAAGGTAATCCCTCCCATCGGCCAGGAGAACACGGCGGTAATCGCGAGATGAAGCAGTGTCAGTAAAATGCCTGCGGAAGAGAATGCCGGCTTTTGTGCTGAGGCATTGCGGGTGGGTATGTTTTGAGGGTCTACTGCCATGAAATCATCAGTTTAATGCTTCCGGCAATGCCAACATCAGTAAGAGACGCTGAATGGAATACCAACGTCAGTGCGCGTCCTGAGCGGAGCGACGAAACTGAAATACTATCTTTACTGAAACCTGAATGTCTAATTTTCCTGAATTTTATTTTAAAAAAGCAGCAACGGCCTTTGGCAAAAAATAGTTACTTTTGGCTTGTCAAATATAATTCAAAAATCCTCTGTTTATGCAACCTGAAGCAGTTTTTATACTGTCCATTGAAAGTTCCTGCGATGATACTGCGGCAGCCGTAATGCATAACGACAAAGTACTGTCGAATGTTGTAGCAAACCAGCTGATACACCAGCAATATGGCGGGGTCGTTCCTGAACTGGCCTCGAGGGCACACCAGCAGAACATCGTTCCCGTGGTCGATGCGGCACTACAGAAAGCAGGCGTCACCAAAGAACAGCTGAGCGCGATTGCTTTTACGCAGGGCCCGGGATTGATGGGTTCACTGCTTGTCGGGACGTCGTTTGCCAAATCATTGTCACTGGCGCTTGGCATCCCGCTGATTGCCGTAAACCACATGCACGCGCACATCCTGGCGCATTTCATTGACGAAGATGGATTCGACAAACCGGAATTCCCTTTCCTGGCATTGACGATTTCGGGCGGCCACACTCAAATCGTGAAAGTCAATGGTTTTTTTGACCTCGAAATTATCGGTGAGACTACTGATGATGCGGTCGGAGAAGCATTCGACAAAACCGCGAAGATACTCGGACTGCCGTACCCCGGTGGGCCTTTGGTTGATAAATACGCGCAAAGCGGCAACCCGAAAGCATTTGAATTTACAAAGCCTAAAGTGCCCGGACTTGATTTCAGCTTCTCGGGACTGAAAACGCAAATCCTGTATTTCATTCAGAAAAATGTCGCACAGAATCCGGATTTCATTACCGAAAATACTGCCGATATCTGCGCCTCTATCCAGCATACGATCATCAACATCCTGATGGATAAGCTAAAACTGGCCGTTCTTGAAACCGGGATAAACCAGGTGGCCATCGGCGGCGGCGTATCCGCAAACTCAGGAATACGGAGTACCCTGAAAGAGGCTGAATCAAAATATGGCTGGAAAACTTTTATCCCGAAATTTGAATACACGACGGACAACGCCGCCATGATCGGGATAGTCGGCTACCAGAAGTTCCTTCACGAAAAGTTCAATGATCACGCGGTGGTCTCTAAAGCGCGGATTGCATTTTAACCATGCAGCTTTTTTACAATCCCGACATCGATCAAAACGCAGCTACCTTCGCATTCGACAGGGAAGAAAGCAGGCATATTGTTAAAGTGTTGCGCAAGAATAACGGTGATATTTTACATGTTACCAACGGGTTGGGGTTTTTATTCAAGACAGAAATTGCGCTGGCGTCTGAAAACAAATGCCAGGTAAGGATTGTTTCATTTGAAAGGTTCGAACGCCCTAAACCACACCTGCATCTTGCCGTGGCACCAACAAAGATGAACGAGCGTTACGAGTGGTTTCTTGAGAAAGCCACTGAGATCGGCATCGCGGAAATCACCCCGATCCTTTGCGACCATTCTGAACGCAAAATCATTAAGACCGAGCGCATGGAGAAAATCCTGCTGTCAGCGATGAAGCAGTCAAACCAATATTTCTTGCCCAGACTCAATGAACCGATAGCGTTCAGGGCGTTTGTATCGAAACAATATGACGGACTTAAATTTATTGCGCATTGTGCAGAAACCGATAGAAAAAGCCTTAAGAGCCAGCTCCAGCCTGACACGGACTGTACACTATTGATCGGACCAGAAGGTGATTTTTCGGAAAAAGAGATTACCTTAGCGGTTGAACAAAACTTCATGCCTGTAACGTTAGGCGAGACCAGGCTGCGTACGGAAACTGCTGCTATCGTTGCCTGCCACAGCATCGTGTTCTTCAATGAAAAATAACATTATGAAAAAACTCTTCTGCCTTCTATTCCTGCTACCGCTGTTCGTTCCTGCACAGGAAATTGCGCTGATCAAATACAATGGCGGCGGTGATTGGTATGCGAACCCAACCTCATTGCCGAACCTGATTAAATTCTGCAACCAAAACATCCGAACCAGGATCAAGGCCAAACCCGCAACAGTAGAGCTGTCCAGCCCGGATCTGTTTTCCTATCCTTTCGTACATGCTACCGGCCACGGTAATGTCGTTTTCAGTGATGCGGAAGTGATCAACCTGCGTAAATACATGCTTTCGGGCGGATTTGTGCATTTTGACGACAATTACGGCATGGACCAGTACCTGCGTAAGGAAATAAGGAAGGTCTTCCCTGACCAGGAGTTGGTCGAAATACCGGCGTCCCATCCCATTTTCCAGAAACCCTTCCCATTTCCTTCCGGCCTGCCTAAAATCCATGAACATGATGGGAAACGTCCTCAGGCATTCGGCATTTTTATTGAAAACCGTCTCGTGTTCCTGTATACTTTTGAATGCGACCTCGGCGACGGCTGGGAGGATCCTGAAGTACACAACGACCCGAAGGAAGTGCGCGAGAAAGCATTGAAGATGGGCGCCAACATCCTCAATTACGTTTTCAACAATTAATATGATTACGTCAGGGACAATCTCAAACGGCATCCTCAAGGCCATTGCTACACTGGCGTTGGTCGTTGCGGCCATATACTTTATCTGGCAGATACAGACGGTCATTTATTACCTGATTGCAGCGCTGATCCTGACACTGATCGGCAATCCTATACAGCTTTTTTTTCGGCGGAAACTCAAATTTTCGGTGACTATGGCCACCGCCGCGACACTGTTTATCTTCCTGCTGATAATCGTTGGGTTGATTATGATGTTTGTCCCGCTTGTGCTCTCACAAAGCGAAAACCTCTCGGTACTGGACACCAGGGAAATCGAGGCCAATGTGAGCGCGTTGCTTTCCAAAATCAACCATTTCCTGATTTCTCATGGCATCGACAGCAAAAACACCATCAACATTTCAAAAATCACGTCGAAACTGGATTTTAACTTCATTCCTGCGTTCCTGAATTCGGTTTTGGGCACGTTGAGCAGTTTCGGGATGGGTCTCGCGTCCGTCCTGTTCATCACGTTCTTTTTCCTGAAAGACAAAATCAGCTTCATTATCGGAATAAAAAAAATACTGCCTGACAATCATGAGGAGAAAATCCTGAATTCTCTCAACAAAATCAACGATTTGCTGAGCCGTTATTTTATCGGGCTGCTGCTGCAGTTGTTCATTGTGTTTGTAATGTACTGGATTGTACTGCTGATTTTTGGCATAGAAAACGGATTTGTGATTGCGTTCCTTTGCGCAGTACTCAATATCATCCCGTATATCGGGCCACTGATCGGATCGGTACTGGCGGCCATCCTGACGATGATCAGTAATTTAGGACTGGATTTTCAGACGGAGATCCTGCCAAAAACCATTTACGTGGTTATCGGTTTTGCCGTCGTACAGTTCATCGATAACAATTTCTCCCAGCCGATTATTTTTTCCAAAAGTACCAATTCGCATCCGCTCGAGATTTTTCTGGCGATCCTGATCGGCGGCTTCCTGTTTGGGGTACTGGGCATGATAGTAGCGGTTCCGGTTTATACCATGCTTAAAGTGATTGGCAAGGAATTTATGCCTGAAAACCAAATTATCAGGCTATTGACTAAAAATATTTAGTGTTGGACCACCCGATATTACGCCCGGAGATCCAGGAGTTCATCGACGCAAAAGTCGGTTCAGATGTCAAAGCTTTGGCGCTGCTTAAAAACCCATTCCCCGACGTGCGATGGATTGACATCCTCGACCAGATTTCGGCAAAAACAAAAGCGCAGGCGAAACTTCCCACATGGTTTAAAACGAGCAATATTATCTATCCTTCGAAGCTTTCAGTTGAGCAAACCTCCTCCGAAAGAACCGCGGAATACAAGGCACGACTGGTTTCGGGCCACAGCCTCATTGATCTTACCGGCGGTTTCGGCGTTGATGATTTTTATTTCTCGAAAAAGGTTGGCACGGTTGTACATTGTGAGATCGACGCCGAACTGTCCGAAATCGTAAAGCACAATCTTTCCACGCTGCAAGTGCAGAACATTGTCTGCCTGCAGGGTGACAGCGCGGGTGTTCTAGCGGCATCGGATCAAAAATACGACTGGATTTACATTGATCCTTCGAGGCGGAATGAGACAAAGGGCAAAGTCTTTATGCTCAAGGACTGCAGTCCGGACGTACCCCGACTATTGGACCTGTATTTCACAAAATCGGACCACATCCTGATTAAGACCGCGCCGTTGCTCGATCTGTCTGCCGGGATGGCAGAATTGCGGCATGTCCGTAAAATCCATATTGTCGCGCTCAATAATGAGGTCCGCGAACTGCTTTGGGAACTTTCCGCGGGTTATAGCGGCGAGATTGAAATAGATACCGTGAACCTCACCAAATCAGACGAGCAGTATTTCAGTTTCAAACCCGACGCAGCATACCATGCAGTCATCGGATTGCCAAAACGATACCTCTACGAGCCCAATAGCGCGATAATGAAATCGGGCGGATTTAATGCCATTGCCGAAAAATTTAAACTGACAAAACTGCATCTGCATTCCCATCTGTACACGGCGGATGAAATCCTGCCATTTCCCGGCCGCGTGTTTGAAGTCACCGGAGTGATTCCTTACGAGAAGCAGGCGATGCGAAAACTGATTGAAAACCGACAATGCAATATTTCAGTGCGTAATTTTCCTGAAACTGCCGAAGTCATCCGCAAAAAATGGAAAATAAAAGACGGCGGTGAAACCTATTGTGTTTTTACAACGAACGCGGATAATCGCAAAATAGTTTTAATTTGCGCCAAAATTACCCCACCATGAAATACGCCCTTCTGCTCGTACTTTGTGCGCTGAGCATCAAACTTTCTGCACAGGATTGTGATTACGCCGAAAAATTCACCGACAGCCTTGGTACCTATAAAACGACGAAAGATTACGTAATCAGCGAGAAAAACTTTGCCGGCAAATCCAGTTATATCTTTTTCAAGCTCATCAACAGCAGTGGCACACCGATCCTGAACTTTCAGGCGATACAAAAAAGTGCCGACTTCATCAAGGCGACCTGTTTTGACAGCAACTCAAAACTGTACCTCCAACTGGAAAATGGAAAAATCGTTACACTCATCCACGATACCGATGAGAGCTGCGGCACGATGGTACGTATTGAGGAGGAAAATAAGTATTCGCGTTTCCTCTCCGGAAATTTTCTTTTTGTGAAGGGCAGCATGGAAGACCTCAAGAGCGCACCCATTTCGCTGCTCCGCGTAAAATCAGCGACTGAAATGAGCGATTTTGTCATCAGGAAAGAGCTCGTCTCTGAACTGACGGGCAAAACCTACCAACCCTCCGCCTATTTTATGAATTTCCTCAAATGCATCGAGGATTAAGGACAATCCCATGTAAAATCGGACAAAGGGTCCCCGGACGAACCCCCCAGATTGTAATGCCACCACTCTGATGCAAACGCCTTGAAACCGCATTTGAGCATGACTTTCTTAAGCTTTTTGCGGTTTTTGAGCACAGCGTCTGAAAGATCCTGATAGTCGTGCGCTGCCTCCCTCCCGAAAAAGTCGAAAGGCGTTCCCATATCGAGCTCAATCCCGTTTTGATCGACCAGGGTAATGTCTACGGCGCCGCCGCGATTGTGTATAGAGCCTTTGGCGGGATCCGCAACGTACTCAGGATTGCTCACGATTTTCCACATTTTCCTTTGCACCGACAACGGCCTGTAACAATCGAAAAGTTTGATCTTATAGCCCATTTTCAGGAATTTCCTGTTGGCTTTGAGCAACGACCTCACGGTCTTGAGGCGCAGGTAGCATTCGGGACAGTCGTACACTGCCGACTTCAGGAAGTTGTCCTCAGTTGCATATTTCATATCCAGTACAAAATCACTGCTGTAGTCCCTGATATTGACAAAGGTGGTGTCCGACGGGCTCTCCTGTGCGGTCAGTTTCAGGCAGCAAAACAGCAGTAAGGCAAACAATTTTTTCATGCCTGAAATATAACAAAAAAACCACTGTCTCCAGTGGTTTTTCGTGATCGCAGAAGGATTCGAACCTTCGACCGCCTGCTTAGAAGGCAGGTGCTCTATCCAGCTGAGCTATGCGACCCTGCTTAAAAGCGTGCAAATATAAGATTATAAATTGAAAGTACAAGCCGTAATTTTATTTCTTTTTATGCATGGGCGTGCCCCTCCTGGGTCGGGCTATCCGCTATAGTCCTCGCCTTGCAGGCTGCGGGCTGCCGCTGCTGTCCCTCACGCATCCCGACGCTGAATTTACGGTCACGTCCGATAGTGGGAATAAAAAAAGCTGAACCTTGCGGGTTCAGCTTTTTGATGGTCGGGGTGGCAGGATTCGAACCTGCGGCCTCCTGCTCCCAAAGCAGGCGCGATAACCGGGCTACGCTACACCCCGAAAAAAACAAGCGGAGAGACAGGGACTCGAACCCTGGCGACGTTTGCACGTCGACAGATTAGCAATCTGCTCCGTTACCACTCCGGCACCTCTCCTGTTTTTTAAGAACGCGCTTTTTGTTCAAAGCGGTTGCAAATCTAAGCCTTCGTTATTTATTTTACAAGGAAATGCGGAGTTTTTTTGCATTTTTTTTCGCTCCGGTATTGAAGCATTTAGTAATCAAACATATAAAGATTTCCAATTCATTTTTGCAGCGTTTAATACAGCGGCATTTACCGCCAAACCGACCATCTTGGCTTGCACTTTAGATCCGGCAGCCTCGTCACAATATCAGGCTCCCGGATTCAATATCCTTAAAACAGGGAGGTTTTGTTTATGATAATTTATTAAATTCGCAACGTAAATAAAAAAATTCCATATCATGAATAAAAAAGTTGTAATTGTTGCTGCTGCAAGGACCCCAATCGGAAGTTTTATGGGCGCCTTATCGACTGTATCCGCACCACATTTGGGCGCCGCGGCGATCAGGGGCGCTTTGGATAAGATCAAACTGGATCCGACCCTCGTTGACGAGGTGATCATGGGTCATGTCGTGCAAGCCGGCACAGGGCAGGCTCCGGCGCGCCAGGCGGCACTGTACGCAGGGTTGCCGAACAGTGTCATCGCCACGACGGTCAATAAGGTTTGCGCTTCGGGTATGAAAGCCGTGATGCAGGGCGCACAGGCCATTATGGCTGGCGATGCCGAGGTTGTGGTCGCCGGCGGTATGGAAAACATGAGTATGATTCCGCACTATATGCATTTGCGGAGCGGCGTGAAGTTCGGCCCTGCAACCATGATCGACGGCATGCAGAAAGACGGCCTGACGGATGCATATGACAATAACGCGATGGGCGTCTGCGCTGATTTGTGCGCGACGGAGTACGGCTTTTCAAGGGAGGACCAGGATGCGTTCGCCATCCAATCTTACGAGCGCTCGGCGAAAGCCTGGGACGCGGGTAAATTTGATAATGAGGTTATTCCTGTTGCCGTGCCGCAACGCCGCGGTGAACCGGTCATGGTCACAAAAGACGAAGAGTATACCAATGTTAAACTCGATAAGATCCCATCGTTGAACCCTGCATTTACCAAAGAGGGTACGGTGACGGCTGCAAACGCGTCAACCATCAACGACGGTGCAGGTGCCGTGATTCTGATGAGTGAGGAAAAAGCCATGTCGTTAGGACTAAAGCCCTTGGCGTATATCAAAGGCTATGCCGACGCGGCCCAGGAACCCAAATGGTTTACCACGGCTCCTGCTAAAGCGTTGCCGAAAGCGTTGGACAAGGCTGGCATCGCGCTCGCTGACGTCGATTTCTTTGAATTCAACGAAGCGTTTTCAGTGGTGGGACTTGCAAACGCCAAAATCCTTGGTTTGGATAACGATAAGGTCAATGTCAATGGTGGCGCGGTATCGCTTGGGCATCCGCTGGGTGCCTCGGGCGTGCGCATCATAATCACACTGATCAATGTCCTGGAACAGCACAATGCACGCCTTGGGGCGGCAGCCATTTGTAACGGCGGCGGCGGCGCATCGGCGATTGTGATTGAAAGAAATTAAGCAACGCGAATGATCTGCTACAGGCGTCCCGAAATTCTCGGGACGCTGTGTTTAGCCCCGATGGAAGCGGCATCCTTTTGTTTTTTGAAAAAAAACAAAAGATACAGCGGACAGCGGGATAAAGCTCCAGAAAAATATCCAAATATTGAACGGAAGTTTTAAAATGCCGAATGATTTTCGGACATTTGGAAGCCAACACCAAAATTGATTACTTAATGTACGGAATCTGCAATCTGGCCATCATTCCATTACGTGCTGAGGCGAGCGACCGCAGCGAAATTGTGTCGCAGGTATTGTTTGGCGAGCATTTCGAAGTGCTGGAAGTTCAAAAGCAATGGGCGAAAGTCAGGCTCCATTTTGACGGTTACGAAGGATGGATTGATGTAAAACAGTACCAACCCGTACTGGCCGGGGATTATGCCCAGCTTTGTGAAGATGCGCTGGTGATGAACGCTGACCTGATCGAATATGTCACCTCAGGGGATAACCTGCTGATGCCGGTGCCGTTGGGTGCGTCATTGTCATTCCTGAACCATACCGGAATCAATACGCCGGAATTTGTTTTTGAGGGCTTGCGGACCAGCGGCCTGAAGCCCAAATCTGAACTGGTGAACACCGCTTTCCTTTACCTGCATGCGCCGTACCTGTGGGGCGGCAAGACGCCTTTTGGCATTGATTGCTCAGGATTCACCCAAATGGTATACAAGCTCAATGGCTACAAGTTGCTGCGGGATGCCTCGCAACAGGCGACGCAGGGTGATGCGCTGAGTTTCATCGAGGAAAGCGAACCGGGTGACCTCGCCTTTTTTGACAATGAGGAGGGCAACATCATCCATGTGGGCATCATCATGAAAGACAACTACATCATACATGCCAGCGGAAAAGTCCGTATTGACCGGCTTGACCATCTCGGGATTTACAATGCAGAAACCAACAGGCACACGCATAAGCTCCGGGTCATCAAGAAAGTGATATAAAAAAAGCCTGCTTTGATAGCAGGCTTTTTTATTGCGTTTGCACGCCGTTATTCTTTTATCGTGGCTTTAAGTGCCTTTGCCTTATCGAGCATGTCAAGCGCATTGTAGACGCTGACAAGGGATCTTTTGGCCTCGTTGTCGTTAGGGTCTTGCTTCAGGTGTTTTTCAAGGTAAGCAACTGATTCGGCCAAGACTGCGTCGCGTTGCTTCTTCAGCTCATCATACTTTTTATTGTCAGCCGCAGAATTCCCTAATTGGTTCATTTGATTAAGCAACTTGTCAGACACATCCAACTTAAGTGCTGCCATATTGAAGTTAACTGAGGGAAAATCCGGCTTGAGTTCCATAACCCTGTTATAGAATTTCTCAGCACTTACAAAATCCTTGTTTTTGTAGCTTACAACACCCATGTTGAAAATCAATTGTGCATTGCTCGGGTCTTTCTCAAGGATTTTAGAAATGATTTTTTTATAGGTTTCCTCATCCTTGTTGGTGTAGTATAGCGCCGCCTCATCTAACATAATCGAAGTGTCCGTCGGGTTTGCCGCTTCCGCTTCAGCGATAATGGCCTTGACCTCGTCATTCAGCACGCCTTTCTTCATCTGGATGATGGCGATGCTCCTGAGGATGCCCGGCCTTTTGGACAGGTTTTTCTCATCGGTCGGTTTTTCATACGTACCCCCTTTTACGGCATTGTCACGGGATTCTTTGTTGATGAATCCTTCTTCCTTCCCGGTAAGCTTTGACACCGCAATGTAACTGGTTCCTTCACCTGTATAATTAATTTGTCTGAGTTCCATCAGCAACGGCAGTGCGAGATCATTGTCGTTGGAATTCAGGGCCGCGCTCGACGCGTTAAACAGATAGTCTGTCTGGGTCTTGTCCAATTGGTAAAGTTGGTAATACTTTTGGGAAGATTCCTTGTATTTTCCCGCGGCGTAATCTTTATACGCGTCATTTTTCATCGCATTGGTAATCACAAGTTGCGCGGCTTCTGCCTGCTTGCTGTACTTTGATTTCCCGCTTTTTTTCTCCACCTCGTTGAGTGATTGGTAGCTTTTAAGCGCTTCTGCGTAATTTTTTGATGATTCAACGCCCCTCTTGGCCAATTCGGCGTAAACGTTTCCTTTAATATAGAAAAACTGCGCGCGGTCATCATCATTGGCCAGTAAGGCTTCTGCCTGAGCCAGGTTGTTCTGGGCGCCTGCCATGTCACCACTCTTGACTGCCTTTTCTGCAGCCTTCAACTGGTCCTTCTGTGCAAAAGATCCGGCTGAAAACAGCAACGCGGACGCCATTATTACAAATTTAGTTTTCATATAAATTCATTTTAATTATTATTCTTCAGTATCGATTTCTACATCCGAAACCGGACCGGCATTATCCTCGTCACTGATTTCAGAAGTGGAGTCCGTGGTTTCCAATGGCCTGCCTTCTGCTGCCGCCTCTTCCACAGCACCTTCAAGGGCTTCTTCCTCATCTTCTTTCATGACTTTGGTAACTGCGGCGATGGAATCGTTTCCTTTGATGTTAATCAGCCTCACACCCTGAGTGGCACGTCCCATCACCCTCAGGTCCTCAACGGCCATCCTGATGGTCAGGCCGGATTTGTTGATGATCATCAGGTCATCGGCATCGGTAACGCTGTTGATGGATACCAATTTGCCGGTTTTTTCTGTAATGTTCAGGGTTTTTACCCCTTTTCCGCCGCGGTTTGTCACGCGGTACTCTTCAAGGCTGGAGCGTTTTCCGTAACCGTTTTCAGCCACCACAAGGATTTCGCTGTTCATATCGTTTACGGTTACCATACCGATCACTTCATCGTTTTCATCCTGCAGTGTAATACCACGTACACCCGACGCAGTCCTTCCCATCGGACGGGTCTTGCTTTCCTCAAACCTCACGAGTTTCCCGGACTTGACAGCTACCAGTACCTGGCTTTCGCCATTGGTCAGTTTGGCTTCGAGCAATTCGTCGTCCTCACGAATGGTGATCGCCGCGACACCGTTTACCCTTGGCCTCGAATATTGCTCGAGCGACGTTTTTTTCACCTGACCCTGCTTAGTGACCATAATCAGGTAATGGTTGTTGATGTAATTCTGGTCTTTGAGGTCCTGCGTACAGATAAAAGCCTTGACTTTGTCGTCATTCTCAATATTGATCAGATTCTGTATTGCACGCCCTTTACTGGTTTTGCTGCCTTCCGGAATTTCGTATACACGCATCCAGAAGCATTTCCCTTTTTGCGTGAAGAACAGCATGTACTGGTGGTTGGTCGCCACATACATGTGTTCGAGAAAATCCTGGTCGCGTGTGCCGGCACTCTTCTGCCCTACACCACCGCGGTTCTGTGTTTTGTATTCGGAAAGCGGCGTACGTTTGATGTAGCCCGCATGCGAAATCGTAATCACGACATTTTCATCGGCAATCAGGTCTTCGATACTTACGTCACCACCGGAATATTCGATTTGGGAGCGGCGCTCATCACCATATTTATCGCGGATTTCGGCCAGTTCTTCCTTGATGAGCTCCATACGAAGCTCTTTGCTGGCCAATAATGCTTTCAAGCGTTCGATCAGCTTCATGATTTCCTCGTACTCTGCACGCAATTTGTCCTGCTCGAGTCCGGTCAGCTGGCGCAGACGCATTTCGACTATCGCTTTCGACTGTATGTCAGACAGGCTGAAACGTTCCATCAACCTTTCCCGTGCCTGATCGGTATTGGCGGAGCCTCGTATAATCGCAATCACTTCGTCTATATTGTCCGAAGCGATGATCAGCCCTTCGAGGATGTGTGCCCGTTCTTCCGCTTTGCGCAAGTCAAACTGCGTACGGCGGACCACCACATCATGGCGGTGCTCTACGAAATAGTGGATCAGGTCTTTCAAATTCAGCATCTGAGGTCTTCCGCTGACCAGCGCGATATTGTTTACGCTGAAAGAAGATTGAAGCTGCGTGTATTTATATAAAGTATTCAGGACGACATTCGGTACCGCGTCACGCTTCAGGATGTACACGATGCGCATCCCGTTCCGGTCTGATTCGTCACGGATGTTGGCAATGCCGTCAATTTTTTTCTCGTTGACCAGATCGGCTGTTTTCTTGATCATTTCGGCCTTGTTGACCTGGTAAGGAATTTCCGTAACGATAATCGATTCACGGCCTTCGACTTCCTCAAAATTCACTTTGGCGCGCATCACAATCCTGCCACGTCCGGTCTTGAACGCCTCCCGTACGCCTTCATAACCATAAATCACACCGCCAGTCGGGAAGTCAGGCGCCTTGATGTGATGCATCAACTCGTCAACTTCAATGTCATTGTTGTCAATATAAGCCAACGTACCGTCAATCACCTCCGTCAGGTTGTGGGGCGGCATATTTGTGGCCATTCCAACCGCAATTCCGGAAGCACCATTTACCAGAAGGTTCGGCACTTTGGTCGGCATTACTTTTGGCTCATAAAGCGTATCGTCAAAGTTTAGCTGGAAATCGACCGTTTCCTTGTCGATATCGGCCATGATTTCCTCCGAAATCTTTTTCATCCTGGCCTCGGTGTAACGCATCGCTGCAGGGCTGTCTCCATCGACTGAACCGAAGTTACCCTGTCCGTCGACGAGCAGGTAACGCAGGCTCCATTCCTGGGCCATACGCACCATTGCATCGTACACAGAGGTATCACCGTGCGGGTGGTACTTACCCAGAACTTCTCCCACGATCCTCGCGGATTTTTTGTGGGCACGGTTTGATAAAACACCCAGTTCGTACATTCCGAAAAGCACGCGGCGGTGTACGGGCTTCAAACCATCCCTTACATCAGGCAGCGCCCTTGATACAATAACCGACATCGAATAATCGATGTAAGCTGACTTCATTTCGTCTTCAATGTTAATCGGAATTAACCTTTCTCCGTCAGACATACTATTATTTTGGTTTAAAATTATATAATTAAAAAATCCCGCTAATATAACCTTTTCGGGTTATTCCCCGTATATATCAATACAGAAATTTGGCTGATTTATTAACAAACAGCGCAACGGTATCGGTTGATAAGTTGATTGGGGTTTAACTTTTATTTTCCGATATTTTTTTGTCACTTAGCTGACAGCGTCCGTTGCGGTATGGTTTTTGTAATTGCAGCAGATATTCATTAAATTTACAATAACAATCTTATTTATTATGGATGATAATTTTTCACCAAGAGTAAAAGATGTCATTACTTACAGTAAGGAGGAAGCACTGCGCCTGGGTCACGATTTTATCGGGACCGAGCACCTGATGCTTGGCATCCTGCGTGACGGAAACGGAAAAGCGATCAATATACTCAACAACCTGTCTGTCGATCTTGAGCATTTGCGACGCAAAGTCGAAATCCTGAGCCCTGCGAGTCCGGCAGTTGAAGTCAGTAACGAAAAGAAAAACCTGCACCTGACGCGTCAGGCGGAGCGCGCTTTAAAGACGACGTTCCTTGAGGCAAAAGTTTTCCAGAGTTCTTCCATCAGTACCGCACATCTTTTATTATGCATACTGCGAAACGAAAATGACCCTACAACCAAGCTGTTGAACAAGATGAAAATCGATTATGATACAGCCAAAGAACAATATTTAAATATGACGCCAAACGAAGAAGAATTTTTAGACAATTTGCCAAAGAACGAATCCTACAATGACGATTCAGGACAAGATGACAGCCTAAAAGAAGGCAGTTTCAACAATCCCGCCAATAAGTCCAACAAGAAATCGAAAACGCCCGTGTTGGACAATTTCGGAAGGGATTTAACGGAAATGGCCGAAGAAGGCAAGCTAGATCCTGTTGTAGGACGCGAGAAGGAAATCGAAAGGGTTTCCCAAATCCTGAGCCGTCGCAAGAAAAACAACCCGCTGCTGATCGGCGAACCCGGCGTGGGTAAATCGGCCATCGCTGAAGGGCTCGCTTTGCGCATTATCCAGAAAAAAGTGTCCCGCATCCTTTTCAACAAGCGTGTGGTGACGCTTGATTTGGCCAGCCTGGTTGCGGGTACAAAATACCGCGGGCAGTTTGAGGAACGGATGAAAGCCGTGATGAACGAACTCGAAAAGAATGACGACATTATCTTATTCATTGATGAGATCCACACCATCGTGGGCGCCGGCGGCGCAACAGGTTCACTGGATGCTTCGAACATGTTCAAGCCTGCGCTGGCGAGAGGCGAAATTCAATGTATCGGTGCCACGACGCTTGACGAGTACCGTCAATACATTGAAAAAGATGGTGCGCTCGAAAGGCGATTCCAGAAGGTCATCGTAGAACCGACCTCTGTTGAGGAGACTATTACGATCCTGAACAACGTCAAGAACAAGTATGAGGACCACCATAATGTCACTTATACGCCGGAAGCTATTGAAGCATGCGTAAAATTGACCAACAGGTACATGTCTGAGCGTTTCCTTCCGGACAAAGCCATCGACGCAATGGATGAAGCCGGTTCGCGCGTGCACATCACCAATATCGATGTCCCTAAACAAATTCTGGACCTCGAGCGCCAATTGGAGGAAGTGCGTGAGCTGAAGAACAACGTCGTCAAAAAACAGAAATATGAAGAGGCCGCCAAGCTGCGCGATGATGAGAAGCGAATCGAAAAAGACCTTGCCATCGCACAGGAGCAATGGGAAGAGGAGTCCAAAAGCAACCGCATCCAGGTGACTGAGGACAACGTTGCCGACGTGGTTTCGATGATGACCGGAATCCCCGTGAACCGGATCGCACAGACTGAAAGTAATAAATTAGCCAAGCTTCCGGAACTCATTACAAATAAAGTGATTGGACAGAATGACGCGGTGCTTAAAATCGCGCGATCGATCCAAAGAAACCGCGCCGGATTGAAGGATCCTAATCGTCCTATCGGGTCATTCATTTTCCTGGGGCAAACCGGTGTTGGTAAGACGCAGTTGGCGAAAGTCCTGGCTAAAGAATTATTCGATTCAGAAGATGCGTTGGTTCGCATCGACATGAGTGAATACATGGAGAAATTCGCCATCTCCAGGTTGGTTGGTGCGCCTCCGGGGTATGTTGGATACGAAGAAGGCGGTCAGCTTACTGAAAAGGTGAGACGTAAACCGTATTGCGTTGTGCTCTTGGACGAGATTGAAAAGGCACACCCCGATGTGTTCAATATGATGCTCCAGGTTCTGGATGACGGTTATTTAACGGACAGCCTTGGTCGCAAAATTGATTTCAAGAATACGATTATCATAATGACTTCGAACATCGGAGCCAGACAATTGAAAGACTTCGGTCAGGGCGTTGGTTTTGGCACTTCAGCGAAGATTTCGCAGGCTGATGAACATTCGAAAAGCGTAATTGAAAACGCTTTGAAAAAATCATTTGCGCCCGAGTTCCTTAACCGGATTGATGATGTGATTGTCTTCAACCCGCTTGAAAAACACGATATCGACCAGATTATTGAAATCGAGCTCAGGAAACTGTATGCCAGGATTGCCGATCTGGGTTACAAACTGAACCTGTCGGACAGGGCCAAAGCATTCATTGCAGATAAAGGTTTTGACAAGCAATTCGGTGCGAGGCCTTTGAAAAGAGCCATTCAGAAGTATGTCGAAGACGCTTTGGCGGAAGAGATCATTACGTCAAAAATTGGAAACGGTGACGAGATTTACATGGATCTTGAAGACGATACCGCTCAGGAACTCACTGTTAAGGTTCAGAAAGCCGAAGAGCCTACAAACTAAAATAATGTGTTATAATTTTCAAACCCCTGGATAAATTTCAGGGGTTTTTCTTTTTATAATTATCGATTCAGCATACATTTGAATAAAATAATTGCCCGCAAATGCAACCAGAAAAAGTCATTGTCGGAAGCGAGGAATGGTGCTCCTTCCCTGCCCTAGGAATTCCAACCATCAAGGCCCGTGTTGACTCGGGCGCAAAAACGTCGGCGCTGCACGCGATCAACATCGCGCCATTCCTGAAAGAAGGTGAAAACTGGGTACGATTTGATATCAATCCGATACAGAATAATGTCAAAACCGTCATCCATTGTGAGTCAAAGCTCATCGACAAGCGGGTGGTGAAAAGCTCGAGCGGATTCCGTGAACAGCGGTATGTCATCGGATCGGAACTTGAAATCGGCGGCAAACGCTGGCAAATTGAAATCACATTAACCAACCGGGATTCCATGGGTTTCCGAATGCTTCTCGGTCGGGAGGCCATGAGCGGCAGGATTTTGGTCGATCCTGAGGAAAAATATCTTTTGGGCGAACCCACATCAGACAGCCTGAGGGAAATTTACAAGGCGGCAGTGACACGGCAGGGCGGACTCCGTATCGGTGTTCTTGCCAGCAACCCCGAACTATACAGCAACAAACGGATTATGGAGGCCGGCGAAATGCGCGGGCACGAAATGCATTTCCTGAATATCAAGGAATGCTACATGAGGCTCGACGCCACCACTCCCGAAATCCATTATCGCGGCGGAAGGGTGCTCGACGATTTCGATGCCATCATCCCAAGAATCAGGCCCAGCATCACTTTCTACGGTTGTGCGCTCACACGACAATTTGAAGCGCTGAAAGTCTATTGCCTGAATTCTGCCGCAGCAATCACCCAATCAAGGGACAAACTGTTTTCGTTGCAATTGCTCTTAAATCATGGCGTTGACATCCCCACAACGGGATTTGCGAATTCGCCATTGGATACGACCGACCTGATTAAGATGGTGGGCGGGCCGCCAATTATTGTGAAGCTGCTGGAAGGCACGCAGGGAAAAGGTGTCGTTTTGGCAGAAACAAAAAAAGCTGCAGAAAGTGTCATCAATGCCTTCAAAAGCCTCAATGCCAATATCCTCGTACAGGAATTCATCAAGGAAGCCAATGGAAAGGACATCCGTTGTTTCGTTATCGATGGCAAAGTCGTTGCGGCAATCCAGCGCGAAGCACTGCCGGGGGAATTCCGCGCCAACATCCATTTGGGCGGCACCGCCTCAGTAATCAAAATTACCGCTGAGGAGAAACGCATCGCCATCAAGGCCGCCAAAGCCATGGATCTCAAGGTGGCCGGTGTCGACATCATACGCTCCTCCAAAGGACCGTTGCTGTTAGAGGTAAACTCGTCGCCCGGTCTCGAAGGCATAGAAGGGGCTACCAATAAGGACATCGCCGGCGAAATGATCCTGGCAATCGAAGCCCATTTCAAGAACAAACCTTTGAAAAAGAAAACCGTCCATGAACCCTTATCTTGACATTGCATTGCGCAGCGCGACCGTATATGTTTTTATGGTGGTGGCCCTGCGTATTTTCGGAAAGAAGGAATTGTCTCAGCTCAACACCGCCGATGTGGTCCTTATTTTACTGATCAGCAACTCTGTGCAAAATGCGATGGTGGGTACCGACAGTACACTGTGGGGCGGACTCTGTGCCGCATTCATCCTGTTCTTCCTGAATTTCCTGCTTAAGAAACTGATTTTCCGGTATAAGTCGGTTAGCGCCCTTTTACAGGAAAAGCCTCAAATCCTTGTCCACAATGGCAAACCCGATTACAGGATGCTTTCCCACGAAAACATTTCGCATGACGAATTGATGGAAGCCATACACGAACATGGCATTGAAAATCTCAAAGACGTAAAATGGGCCATCCTGGAAATGGATGGCAATATCAGCATCATTTCGGGCGACAGCAAGCTGAGCCAGACGCATTATAAACGCAGGAAAAACCGAAAAAGCCTTACCCGGATGTCCTAGGGATTCAGTTTTGGCGTAAAATCAATGAAATTATCCGCATCGTCAAAAAACATGTAACTGCTGACCAGCGTATCTTTCCCTTCAAGAACAAATACGTGCGCCTGATAAAAAACCTTCTTCGTGCCGGCTGCCATCAACGCCTGGTACGTTTTCTTTTTCTCGGTGTAACGGTGCAGTTCATACTGACAGTCTGCAGATACGCAGGGCGTAATGTTGCTGATCATGCGATCGGCTTTGCGGTACAATATACCATAAACCTGTTGCGGATTGGTCTCTGTAATGGCAATCTGTGCTTTGTCGGCATACGCCGCAGCCCCATCGAGCTTTTTCATCTGTTCCCGGACTGCCTGTTCCTGTTTGGCATATTTTGATTCAGTGCAGGCAAATACAATGAGAATGGCAAGGAATGGCAACGCTTTTTTCATGTCTTTGGTTTTTCCCAAAAGTACATTTTTTCCCAAAATAAAAGAGAGGCACTTTGCGGAAAAGGCCTCTCTATCGTAGCTTTCAATGCAATCGGCTGTTAACGTTGACAGTACTTTGCCTTCAGCACATTACGGGAGTGGAGATATCCGTTACCTGTAATGTCCTTATCATCAGTTCGCTACGAGATAAAAATACAAAAAAATAACTGCCGGGAAGGACCGCCGCCTTAATTTATTCTTTTTTTAACATTTAATGTACTCAGGTCGCGATACTTAGGAACGCTTTGCCAAGCGTGGAAATGATATCTGAAGCGATAAAGGATTCTGTGCCGGTTTCGGGCAGTGCGATGTCGGCGGTAAGCCCGTGGAGGTAGACGCCCAATACGGCCGCATCAACAGGCAGATATCCCTGCGCCCGCAGTGAGGTGATGATGCCCGTAAGGACATCGCCGCTTCCAGCCGTAGCCAGCGCTGCGTTCCCTGTGGTATTTTCGTAAACCGTATCGCCGTCAACGATTCGTGTCGGTGCACCCTTCAACACCATAACAACCTCATAGCGTTTTGAAAATGCTATTGCCTCCTCCACTAGTAGTTCCCGGGTGTCGCGCTTGCCGAGCAGGCGTTCCAGTTCCTTAGGGTGCGGCGTAAGTATGGTGCCGGGCGTTAAAAAAGCCCGGGATTTTGGAAGTGACGATAACATATTTAAACCATCAGCATCAATTACCAAGGGTATTTCGTTTGTTTTCAGAAATTTATAAAATGCGGTTTTTGTTTTGGCTTCCTGCCCCATTCCGGGTCCGATACCGATGGCCTGCGGTTTAATGGGTAGCTGTATATTGGTGATGGTAAGCCGGTTTATGTCGGTGACTACCATGACCTCCGGGATTGAAGCCTGCAGGCTATCGTAGCCGCATTTCGGAACATACGCAGTGACGAGTCCGCAGCCTGACTTTAGCGCTGCTTTTGCCGAAAGCGAAACAGCCCCGATCTTACCGTAGCTTCCACCGATAATCAATGCATCGCCGCGCGTCCCTTTATGATCGGTGGAGCCTGCGGGACGGTATATCTTCCTTATAATTTCGGAGGTGACGGTGATGGTTTTCATATCCTAAATATACGAATAATCGTCATTTTGTGTCGGTCTGCAGCCCCGATGGCAGCGGTATCCTTTTTCCCGCTTCTGTAGCGGGGAAAAGATTTAGCGGACAGCGGGAAAAGCTGCCCGGAAAATAATCAATAAATTAATAAAAAATGATATTTTAGCGGGACAAACTTTTATCAATACAAGAATGAAAAATACCGCGTTGACACACGTCCACGAAAGCCTTGGGGCGAAAATGCTGCCGTTTGCAGGGTACAATATGCCGATTACTTATGAGGGCGTAAATGCCGAACACGAAACTGTGCGCACCGGAGTTGGTGTTTTCGATGTATCGCACATGGGCGAATTTTTCCTGTCCGGACCGAATGCGCTGGCGCTGATACAGAAAGTGACTTCAAACGATGCTTCCGTTTTGACTATCGGGAAGGCGCAATATTCCTGTTTGCCAAATGATCAGGGTGGCATCGTGGATGACCTGATCGTATACCGGATGGCAGATGAGGAATACCTGCTGGTCGTTAACGCCTCGAACATTGAAAAGGACTGGGAGTGGATTTCAGCGCACAACGATTTGGGCGTAACAATGGAAAACCGTTCTGACGATTATTCGCTGCTCGCTGTTCAGGGCCCTAAGGCGGTGGAAGCCATGCAGGCTTTGTCGTCACTGGACCTGTCGCAGATTCCGTACTACCATTTTGCCGTTGGCGATTTTGCGGGTTTTGATGACGTCATTATTTCGGCAACAGGGTATACCGGCTCGGGCGGATTCGAGATTTATTGCAAGAATGACCAGGCCGAAACTGTGTGGAACAAGGTTTTTGAAGCCGGTGCCGCTTATGGCATCAAGCCGATCGGTTTGGCTGCGCGCGATACGCTAAGGCTAGAGATGGGATTCTGCCTTTACGGAAATGACATCAACGATACCACATCGCCGCTTGAGGCCGGTTTGGGCTGGATTACCAAGTTCAGCAAGGATTTTACGAATTCTGAACACCTGAAGAAACAAAAGGAAGAAGGTGTGAAACGCAAGCTCGTTGGTTTTGAGTTATCGGAACGGGGCGTGCCGAGACATGACTATGACATCGTAGACAAAGACGGGAATGCCATCGGGATTGTAACTTCCGGTACAATGGCGCCATCATTGAATAAAGGCATCGGACTTGGGTATGTGACGACAGCGCACAGTGCCCCTGACAGCGAAATTTTTATCCGGATCCGGAAAAATGACGTACCTGCCAAAGTGGTGAAACTGCCGTTTTACAAAAAATAAATGCATGAAGAGACTACTACCCGTGTTACTGCTTTGCCAATTATCGCTGTATGCGCAGGACAGCAGCAGGGCCTGTGAGTTGGTTTCAAAAATAAATACGCTGGTACAGCGGGAGCATTATAAGCCAAAGCCGATCGACGACAGTCTTTCGGCTTATGTTTTTGATGACATGATGGACCGCCTGGATATCGGTCGCAATATTTTCAGCAAAAAGGACTACGACAAACTAGCGGTTCACCGGTATAAGATTGACGATTACCTTACAGACGGCCGTTGCGGATTCCTGGATGAGTTTGCTGAAACATGGAAATCGGCCCTTATGCGAAAGCAGCAGACCATTGAAGCACTGCGCAGCGTGGCTTTCGATTATCAGTCAAAAGACAGCGTCAAGTTCAGCAAAAAGAATTTCGATTTTGACCTTGCTGAAAATGATTTTGGACGGGTCTGGCAAAAAAGGCTGCGATTTGAAATCCTCGATGATATTTCAAAAACCAGTAAAGATCTCGATTCGCTGAAGCAGCATTTTACTGCACTGGAGAAGGCATCCAAGGCGAAAGTTTTTGATACCAACCTGTGTAAAGTCAGCAGCATCCTCGAAAACAAAAAAGGCCTTGAGTACCAGTTGCAGGGATTTTTCCTGGACGCCTTCTGTAATTACTTCGATCCGCATTCGAATTATTTTTCACTCGACGCCAGATCGAGTTTCCTTTCGGGGCTCTCGACGAGCAACCTCTCGCTCGGCCTTGACATCGCCTTAAACGAAAAAGAGGAAATTATTGTAGGCGACGTCATCCCCGGCGGACCCGCAGCGCGTAGTGAAAAATTTGAAAAAGGAGACAACATCATCAAAGTTGCCAACGCAAAAGGCGAAGCGTATTGGGTTTCATGCACCTCACTGGAAACCATAGGCGAAATGATATTTGCCGATACGAGCCGTGAGCTGACCATCACGCTGCGCAAAAAAAACGGCAATACCGCAGAGGTCCGATTGCAGAAAGAAATTATGAAGGCTCGTGAAAACAGCGTGTACAGCTACATTGCTGAAAAAAATGGCACGCGCGTGGGCTACATCAACATTCCCAATTTCTACTCTGATTTTGAAAACAACAGTCCATACGGTTGCGCCGATGATGTGGTTAAAGAAATCATCAAGCTGCAGGATGACAAGGTCGACGGTATCGTAATCGACCTACTTGATAACGGCGGCGGATCTATGGAGGAAGCAATCAGGCTTGTCGGGATGTTTATTGATGTCGGCCCGGTTTCCATACTCACGAATAATAAGGGGAGGCAGGAAATCCTTAAAGACACCAACCGCGGCATGGCGTACACTGGGCCCGTCGTGATCCTGGTGAATGGGTTTTCAGCGTCGGCGAGTGAATTCTTCTCAGCGGCTATGCAGGATTACAACCGCGCTTTTGTGATTGGCGCGCCTACTCTAGGCAAGGCGACAATGCAGACCATCATGCCGTTGGACAATAAAAATGAGGACTTTGTCAAGCTTACGGTTGAAAAGTTTTACCGCATTACAGGGGAAAGCGGGCAAATCAGGGGTGTCATCCCTGACATCGAGTTGCCGATGCTCTTTGATGGCGTGATCAAACGGGAAGATGGCTTTAAAACCGCTTTGGTACACGATTCGATTACGACAAATGCGCGTTTTCGGCGATTGCTTATTCCAAATAAAGAGCGTGTTTTGAGCCTCAGCAAAGCGCGCGTCCAGCATGACCCCAGATTGACTGAACTTCGCCATTACAACGAGGAGATCGACCGGATGTATGAAAAGCAGCGGGGCCCGATCAGGCTTACGCTGACCGATGTCTTCAAAGATGTACATGAAATTGATCCGCTTTGGGACAAGGTCAGGGAAATCACGGAAAGGCCTGCCGGAATGGCCGTAATCAACACCACTTACGAAACGACGAAAATGGGTTCAGATGCGTTCGAAAAAGAAATCAATGCGTATAAAATTAAGGACGTCAAAACCAGCCCGTACCTTGAGGAGGCCATCAATATCATCCGGGATTACAAGGACTTCCTGAAAATGAACTAAACAAGAACCAAAACAAATGAAAGCAAAATGCATCCTGCTGCTACTGTTGGCAGCCTCGTTATCCGCTCACAGCCAGACGTTCAATACCCCTGTCGAATACTTGAATTACATCGGTAAGGAATCGGCGAACATTTCGAAATCAACCTGGAAATACATGGATGCCGTCGCGCACAGCAAAAGAGCACGAAAAATCAATAATACGCGGGAGGCGTTAGTCAAAACCATTCAGGCGGCCGCCACAAAAATTCGGGGTTTGAAAGACGGCTACAAAGGCGATGTCGAATACCGTGACCAGGTGCTTGCCTACCTGTCCTTCTCCGAAAATATGATTCAGGAGGAATATGGCAGGGTGATTGATATGCAGGAAGTGGCCGAACAATCCTATGATTATATGGAAGCGTACATCCTTTTACAGGAAAAGATCAACGAGAAATTCAGCGTCGAAATTGGAAAAATCAATGCGGCGCAGGATGCATTCGGATTGAAATACCAAATACAAATGTCGGGTGAAACCAGTGAACTTGGCAAGAAAATCAAGCTTTCCAACGAAGTTTTCGACAACAGGAGTAAACTCTACCTGCTGTTTTTCAAGGTAAACTTTACCGAATCATCAATGATGAAAGCGCTCGAGGCGAAGGATTTGACCGCCGTACAACAAAATGCGAATGCGATGGCGCAGTACGCTGCGGAAGGACTGGAAAGTCTCAAAATATTCAAGCCCTATAAAAACGACCCGATGCTGGTTAACGCGAGTAAGAAATATTTTGAGTTTGCGCAAAAAGAATCCTCGGAGTATGTCCCGAAGGTGGCTGCTTTCATGATGTTGAACCAAAAGTTCGAGGACAGCAAAAAACTATTCGACGCAAAAAGCGACAGCCAGCGTACGAAGGAAGACATCGCGCAATTCAACAAACTCGTCGATGAATTCAACAAAGGAATCAATGAATATAACAAGGTGAACAGCAAGTACAACACCGACCGAAGCACCAACATACAGAATTGGGAGATTACTGCAGACAATTTTGTAGCAAAACATGTGCCTGCGGGATAAAATCATTTGTAAAAACAAGCAGAAACATTATTTTTGCCTGCGTTAAGAAACACACATTATTATGGGAAGAGCGTTTGAGTTCAGGAAAGGCAGGAAAATGAAGCGTTGGTCGGCGATGGCCAAAGCGTTTACACGAATCGGGAAAGACATCGTGATGGCAGTCAAAGAGGGCGGCCCGAATCCGGAAGCCAATTCCAGGCTGCGTGCGGTAATGCAGAATGCCAAAGCAGCCAATATGCCAAAAGAAAATGTCGAGCGTGCGATCAAGAAAGCCACCGACAAAGATACGGCAAACTATAAGGAAGTGTTGTTTGAAGGCTATGCGCCGCATGGTATCGCCTTGCTGATCGAGACCGCCACAGACAATAACAACCGCACTGTAGCCAATATCCGAAGCTATTTCAATAAGTGCAACGGCACGTTAGGCACGCAGGGCTCGGTGGAATTTATGTTTGACCATACCTGTAACTTCCGGATCCCGTCCGATGGAATTGATGTAGAGGAACTCGAACTGGAATTCATTGATTTTGGCGCAGAGGAAATTTTCGCCGATGAAGACGGCATCCTGATTTACGCACCATTTGAGAGCTTCGGCGCAATACAGAAAGAACTCGAGAGCCGCGGCATCGAAATCCTGTCTTCAGGTTTTGAGAGGATTCCGCAAATCACCAAAGAGCTTACCGAAGCCCAGGTTGCCGACGTGGAGAAGCTCATCGAAAAAATAGAAGAAGATGATGACGTCATGAACGTATACCATACGATGCAGGAATAATATGACAGCTTTCCATCGAAAAGCCATCGTTTAAATAAAATGTAAACTCCGGGGGAAACTTCGGAGTTTTTGTTTTTTCAGTAGCGAAATCCGTAGTCTTGCCGGGGCATCGTTGGCAGGCAACGCCCACCCGACTTTATAACTTCCTACTTTTGTAAAAAAATTTACCGAAACTGTAACAACAAAAAATAGCAACAGTCATTCAACTAAACTACTGACAGCATCATTGGACCAAAACCAGTCGCATATCGATAACCTGATACGGTTGTGCAGAGACAACAGCCGTTCCGCGCAGTTCGAACTGTACAATCTCTATTACAAGGCGATGTACAATACGGCGCTGCGTATCGTGAAGGACATACATTGGGCCGAAGATGTCATGCAGGAGTCGTTCCTCAAAGCCTTCACGAAGCTCGATTCGTTTAAAGGCGAAGTGACTTTCGGGTCGTGGCTCAAACGGATTGTAATTAATCACAGCATCGACAACTATAAAAAACTGAACAAACAGGCGTTGTCCCCGATTGAAGACGTGCTTTACAAAGTTGGTGACCATGGGCAGGAACCCGAAGGATTTGATTTTACAGGAATGAAGGCGCAGCAAATCCTGGACACCATCAAATCACTCAAAGACAATTACAGGCTGGCGCTTACCCTGCTTTTCGTAGAAGGCTACGACCAGGAAGAAATCAGCGAGATTATGAATATCAATGCGGGAAATTGCAGGACGCTCATCAGCAGGGCCAAAGAAAGCCTGCGCCAGAAATTAGACAATTTATGAATATGGAATACCACAACAAGAACGGATTCAACATGCCCGATTTTGATATCGAAGAACCACCTATGGGTCACCACCAGCGGTTCCTGGACCGATTGGACGGTAATCTGAAAAGCAAAAAGCGATTTCCTTACCGCATGGTGATGGCGGTTGCCGCATCGATAGTCATCTTTTTAGGACTGTGGATGAATTTCCAGCCCGTCTCAAACGAAAAGCCGATGGCAAAACTGTCAGCCGAAAACAGGGAAACCCAGGAGTATTTCTCCAATGTAATCCGGATGGAACTGGCGTCGCTCAGGAAGGAAAGCAGCCCGGAAGCAAAACCGATCCTAGACGATGCGTTCAGGCAGCTTGAATCACTGGATCACGACTACAACAAATTAATGAAAGAACTTTCAGAAAAAGGCGAAAGCAAACAAATCATCCATGCGATGATCACCAACCTGCAGACGCGGATTTCATTCCTGGAACGGGTGGAGACGCAAATTGACAGAATCAAACAATTTAAAAGTAAATCATCATGAGAACAAAAAGTTTCAGATCTATCGCCGTAACAGTATTCATGCTGAGCGGATGCTTTGCAAGTGCCGGCGACGCGCTGATAAAGAAAGACAAGAAAATCAGCAAGGCTTATAATGTCAATGCCGATGCGATTGCGGACATACAGAATAAATACGGCAATGTGTACGTAGCAACCTGGGACGAAAACAAGATCCAGATTGATGTGGTGATTACAGTGGAAGGCAGGGATGAAAAAAAAGTCGACAAGCGGCTTAACGCCATCGACGTGTCGTTTGAAGCATTGAAGGCAAAAATTTCGGCGAAAACCATTTTCGGGAGTGACGGCGTAAACAACACCAACATGGAAGTCAATTACACCGTAAGAATCCCTAAAAATGGCCGTATCGACCTCGACAATCGGTATGGAAACATCATCGTGGATAGAATTGCCGGAGCAAGCGATATCGACTGCCATTACGGCAACCTGACTGTGGGTGAGCTGCAGGACGACAACAACAACATCCGTTTGAAATACTGTGATAAGGTGACCATAGGCTACGCCAAAACGATGATGCTCGACAGCCAGTACTCCAACACCATTCTTAAAAAAGTGGGAAACATCATTTTCAATGGCGACTATTCCAACCTGAACTGCCAGGATGCCGGAAACGTCATCTACAAGTCAGATTACGGCGAATTGCTGCTCGGCGAGGTGGATGATATTACTATTAAGGGAGACTATATCGGCATTAAGATCGGGAAACTGAATAAAAATCTCGTTTCCAATACCGATTACAGTAACATGAGCATCGGTGTCGCAGCGAAAGCGAACAATATTGCGATAAACGGCTCTTATTCGAATTTCGAAATAAAATACGACACCGATTACAATTTTGATTTTGATATTGTACTGAAATACACAGAATTGAAATCAAGTGGCCTTACCTTCCAAAGCAGGAAAGAATCCGTTTCCTCTGCCGCGTACAAGGGATTTTATAAAACCGCCGGAAAAAACAAACTGAGCATCTCTCTTGAATACGGCGATCTCAAACTAACCAGAATCTAAGGGTTTTAATCATCATACTAATCAAAAAAATTAATCAAAAATGAAAAATGCAGTCAGGGTCTTATGTATTGCAATGTGCTCCATGCTTGCCCATGCCCAGGAAAAAAGGAATCCGGGGCACTTCACGGGAATTGATGTAAGGGGTTCCTTCAATGTTGTGCTGAGCAAAGGCAAGGAAGGCGTTGCGATTTATGCGGATAAGTCAGCACTGGAACACATCAAAACCGAAGTGAGTAACGGCGTATTGGCCTTATTTGTGGAAGGCACGCACCGCATTAAGGGCAACGTCAAAATCGAGGTTTCGTATGAAACATTAGCACAGATTATTTTAAATGGGTCGGGTGACATCACCACAGAAGGAACCATCAACACAGAAGACCTTAAAGTACAGCTTATCGGGTCAGGTGACATTGCGCTCACCGTCGAAGCCAGGAATGTAAAAGCCAGCCTTGACGGATCAGGCGACATCACGCTGCAAGGCAAAGCGACCAATCTCAGTGCGGGAGTAACCGGTTCCGGCAACCTGCTGGCAGGTAGGCTGAAATCCGGGAATGTCCAGGCTGCCGTTGTAGGTTCGGGTGATTGCACCGTATTTGCATCGGAAGCAATCAGGGCCCGTGTAGAAGGCTCAGGAGACATTTCCTATTACGGAAATCCGGCTACGGAAGACACGAAAGTTTCAGGTTCTGGAAGTATCGACAAAAAATAATGTATTGATACGGTTAAAGTTAGTAGTTTGACACAGAACGGAAAGCCCTGGATGAGAGTCCGGGGTTTTTTATCAAAAACTTTGAAGTGGTTCGCTAAAAAAAACTCCGGCCAACAGACCGGAGTTAATATATTTACTAGTTACTTAATGAACTCTATTTTCTGTGCTTCTTCAGCATTGACGCTGTCGAAGAAACCCTGCTCGTTCATCCAGTCGTCACTGAACACCTTGCTCATGTACCGCGAACCATGGTCAGGGAAAATAGCGATGACGTTGCTGTCTTCATTGAATTCGCCCTCTTCGGCATATTGCTTGATGGCCTGCATCACCGCACCCGAAGTATAACCCACAAACAGACCTTCTTTTTTAGCGATTTCCCTTGTGGTATGTGCGCTTTCCTCATCTGTGACTTTCATGAAATGGTCGATGACATCAAAATCAGTAGCCGTCGGGATCAGGTTTTTCCCCAATCCTTCAATACGGTAAGGGTAAATCTCATCGGCATCGAACTCCTTGGTCTCATGGTATTTTTTAAGCACCGATCCAAAAGCATCAACACCGAGGATCCGGATCTCGGGATTCATTTCCTTCAGGTATTTCGCCGCCCCTGAAATGGTACCGCCTGTACCGCTGCACGCAATAAGGTGCGTGATTTTGCCATTGGTCTGTTCCCAGATTTCCGGTCCGGTAGACTTATAGTGGGCGTCGATATTCAATTGGTTGAAATACTGGTTGATGTATACGGAACCTTTGGTTTCCTCGTGCAAACGCTTGGCTACACTGTAGTAGGAACGGTCGTCATCCGCGGAAACATGCGCAGGGCAAACGTAGACTTTAGCCCCAAGGCTGCGCAACATGTCAATTTTGTCTTTTGATGATTTGGAACTTACGGCAAGGATGCAGTTGTATCCTTTGATGATGCTGACCATAGCCAGGCTGAATCCCGTATTTCCTGATGTTGTTTCGATGATGGTATCACCTGGAGAAAGAATACCTTGTTTTTCAGCTTCTTCGATAATGTAAAGGGCAATCCTGTCTTTGGTAGAGTGTCCCGGGTTGAAGGCTTCTACTTTTGCGTAAAAATTTCCCGGTAAAGATTCAGTGATTTTGTTCAGCTTTATAAGAGGTGTATTCCCTATTAAACCTAAAACATTATCGTAAGCTTTTATATCTTCTTTCATAAAATAAATTAGTCAAGGCAGTTTGGCGGTCTTTCGCAGACTTCAAAACATTGCAAATTTAATAAAATATTTTAAACTATCTTTCTATTCCCTCTAAATCTAACAAAAAACTGAATTCCCTGGCCAACTCCTTCAGGGCTTCAAACCGGCCTGAAGCACCACCATGTCCGGCATCCATATTCGTGTCCAGGAACAATAAATTCTTGTCGGTTTTAAACGCCCTGAGCTTGGCCACCCACTTTGCAGGCTCCCAGTATTGCACCTGTGAATCGTGTAAACCCGTGGAAACATACATATTCGGATAGTTCTTCGCCGCAACGTTGTCGTAGGGCGAATACGACTTCATATAATCATAATACGCTTTTTCATTCGGGTTGCCCCATTCATCATATTCCCCGGTGGTCAGTGGGATCGAATCGTCCAGCATGGTGGTGACAACATCCACGAACGGCACCTGTGCGATAACGCCGTGGTATAATTCGGGCGCCATGTTAACTACAGCCCCCATGAGCAGGCCGCCGGCCGAACCGCCTTCGGCATACAAATGGGCTGCTGACGTGTATTTTTCATTGATCAGGAACTTTGAGCAGTCGATGAAATCGGTGAAAGTGTTCTTTTTTTGAAGCAGCTTTCCATTTTCGTACCAATGGCGTCCCAGCTCCTCACCGCCGCGAATATGCGCAATCGCATAGACAAAACCCCTGTCGAGCAGCGACAGCCGCGTTGAGGAAAAATACGGGTCCATCGAAGCGCCATACGACCCATAGGCGTAGAGCAGCGTAGGGTTTTGCCCGTTTTTCTCCAATCCCTTTTTATAAACAACGGAAATCGGGATTTTTGTCCCATCTGCAGCGGTTGCCCAAAGCCGTTCTTCGCAATAATTTTGCTTATCGAAGTTTCCGCCCAAAACCTGTTGCTCTTTCAGGATTTCCTTGTGCCTGGTTTTCATATTAAAATCAATCACCGAGGAGGGCGTGGCCATCGACTGGTAGCTGTAACGCAGCACATCCGTATTGAAATCAACGTTTGTTGTCGTGTAGGCCGTATAGGTCTCACTTTCAAAAGGCAGGTAGTATACCCCTTCCCCATTCCACGGGCGGATCTGGATTTTTGTAAGTCCGTCAGATCGCTCCTCAACAACGAGATAATCCCTGAAAATCTCAATATCTTCAAGCAAAACGTTTTCACGATGCGGAATCAGTTCAGTCCAATGGGCTTTTCCCGTCTTGTTTTCAGGAGTTTGCATCAACTTAAAATTTTCAGCTTTGTCGGCATTGGTACGGATGTAAAAATGGTTCCCGTAATGAGACACCGTATATTCGAGTCCCCGGATCCGTTCCTGAAACACATTGAAATCCGCTTCCGGATGGTCGGCTTCCAGAAACCGGTATTCGGTCGTCAGTGTGCTTCCTGACTCAATCATGATGTATTTGCGGGATTTGGTCTTACTGACTTCCACAGCGAAAGTGTCATCCTTTTCATGGTAAACCAATACATCGTTTATCGGATCCGATCCCGATTTGTGCCTGTACACCTTATCCGAGCGCAGGGTGACTTTATCCTGGCGTGTGTAGAAAATGGTCCGGTTGTCGTTTGCCCAGACTGAGTTTCCTGTCGTATTCTCAATCTCGTCGGGCAAAACCGCGCCTGTGACAAGATTCTTCATTCGGATGGTATAAATACGCCGCCCTACAACATCCACCCCGAATGCCACCTGCATATTGTCAGGACTGATGCTCAGGCCTCCCATATGAAAATACGGATGTCCCGCCGCCAATTCATTACAGTCGAACAAAATTTCCTCTGCTGCGGAAAGACTTCCGTTATGGCGCGCATAAATCGGATAATCCTTGCCGGTTTCATAACGGGTAATATAATAATAACCGTTGTAGAAGTACGGCACCGAACTGTCATCTTCCTTGATACGGGCTTTCATTTCATCAAATAATTCCTGCTGCAGCGGCTTGGTATGCGCCGTCATTTGCTCGTAGTATGCATTTTCCTCTTCTAGGTAACTGATGACATCGGGGTTGTCGCGATCATTGAGCCAGTAATAATTGTCGATGCGTACATCTCCGAACTTCTCTAGCTTTTTTGGAATTTTCTTCGCTACCGGGGCGGGTACATTCTGGGCCATTTGTGAATTGCATTTATTAGTACACGAAGCTGCAAAAGTAAGGTAACGCAAAGCCGTCGCGACTGGTTTTTTCATAAAAAATCAATAGTTGTAACCCGCAATTTAATAAATTTGCAGGTATAACTTCTTAAAATAATCAACATGTTCGGAGACCTGATGGGAATGATGGGCAAACTGCAGGAAGCCCAGAAAAAAGTGGAGGAAACCAAAAAACGCCTCGAGACCGTTTCGATAGAGGAGCAAAGCTACGACGGTTTGCTCAGGGTCAGCGTGAGTGCAAACAATAAGATACGTTCGGTCACCATAGACGATGAATTGTTAAAAGACAAAGAACAATTGGAAGACTACCTCGTGATGGTGCTCAACAATGCCATCGGTAAAGCCACAAAAATAAGCGAAGCTGAATTGGCCGCTGCCGCAAAAGATGGCATGCCTGACATCCCCGGGTTGTTCTAATACAATCGGAGCGGTTTAGAAAATAACGATGTGACATGGGCCATAAATCCAGGTTACCTGATACCGATTCTTTGCAGCGTTTCCCTTACATAATCATGCATCACTTCTTTGTAGTCCAGATGTGTGACGATACGCAGCTTCCCGTGCCCCATCGAGCTGATCAGGATATTCCTTTCTTTTAGCGCCTGAATCAGCTGGTTTTCATCAAGGCCTTTTCTGAGGTTAAAAATCAGGATGTTGGTTTCGACGGGTTCGACTTTCTCCACCCATGGCAGTGATTCCAATAATGTTCCAAGTTCTTTTGCCCTGCGGTGGTCATCGGCAAGCCGCGCTACATGGTGGTCTAACGCATAAATCCCTGCAGCTGCAAGGTAACCTACCTGCCGCATTCCGCCACCAAGGATTTTGCGGATCCGCAACGCACGCTGGATTGTCTTTTGATCGGAAACCAACAATGAACCGATCGGGGCGCCCAGACCTTTTGACAGACAAACTGATATCGTATCAAACATTTGCCCGTAGATTTTAGGGTTTTCGCGGGTCACTACCAAGGCGTTCCACAGACGCGCGCCATCAAGGTGGAATTTGAGGTTGTTTTCAGTACACACTTTCCTGATCTTCGCCAGTTCATTGATGTCATAGCAGGCACCGCCGCCCTTGTTGGTCGTATTTTCAACGCAAACGAGGCTTGTCAGCGGATTGTGGTAAAAGTCCGGCGGATTGATCGCTGCGGCCACCTGTTCTGCGGTAATCATGCCACGATCGCCATCTAGCAGGCAGCAGGACACCCCACTGTTGAACGATACGCCGCCGCCTTCATAATGAAATACATGCGCCCACTTGTCGGCAATAAGCTGCTCGCCGGGTTGGGTATGCAGTTTGATCGCAGTCTGGTTGGCCATTGTCCCCGACGGGAAAAACATTGCAGCTTCCATCCCGAACAGGGCCGCTACCTTAGCTTCAAGCGCGTTGACGGTCGGATCCTGTTTGTATACGTCATCCCCTACTGCTGCCTGGAACATCGACCGGAGCATATCCGGAGTAGGCTTCGTAACGGTATCGCTGACCAAATTTATTTCCATATTCCCGAAAGGTGTCTTATTTTTGCGGAAACAAAATTAAACTATTTATGACAAATACCGAACAAATAAAAGGTATTGTGGAGCGCCTTGGTGCGTTGAGGAGGTACCTTTGACGTTGATGCCAAGCTTATAGAAATTGCCAATGAAGAGGAAAAAACCCTCGCCCCCGATTTTTGGAACAACGCCAAGGAAGCAGAAGCGTATATTAAAGTGCTGAGAGCCAAAAAGAAATGGGTCGAGGACTACGAAAAGGCCGAACAATTGGCTGACGAAGTACAACTGGCCTATGAATTCTTTAAGGAAGGTGAACTGTCCGAGGAAGAACTCGATGACGCGTATCACCATGCCAATTCCCATATTGAGAATATCGAGTTCCGAAACATGCTCTCTGATGAAGGCGATGCACTGAGTGCCGTATTGCAGATCACTGCCGGTGCCGGCGGGACAGAAAGTTGCGATTGGGCCGAAATGCTCATGCGGATGTACATGATGTGGGGCGAACGCAATGGATACAAAATCAAGGAACTTAACTTTCAGGGCGGGGATGTGGCCGGGATCAAGACCGTTACGCTCGAGTTTGAAGGCGATTATTCTTTCGGGTATTTGAAAGGCGAAAATGGCGTGCACAGGCTGGTGCGTATTTCCCCTTTCGATAGCAACGCCAAGCGACACACTTCGTTTGTATCGGTGTACGTTTATCCTCTGGCCGATGATACGATTGAGATTGAAATTAATCCTTCGGACATTTCCTGGGAAACGATGCGTTCCAGCGGTGCCGGTGGTCAGAATGTAAACAAGGTGGAAACTGCGGTGCGCCTGCGCCACCACCCGACCGGCATTATTATCGAGAATTCTGAAACGCGTTCACAACTCGACAACAAGACCAAGGCCATGCAGCTCCTGAAATCGCAGTTGTATGAAATCGAACTGAAGAAAAAGCAGGCGCTGCGCGACGAAATAGAAGCCAAGAAAATGAAGATTGAATGGGGTTCGCAAATCCGAAACTACGTATTGCACCCGTACAAACTGGTGAAAGATGTACGCACCGCTTACGAAACGAGCGACACGGAAGGCGTACTCAACGGTGAGATTGATGAATTCCTCAAAGCCTACCTCATGATGATGGGGCAGAAAGAAGACGACAATTGAATACATTAGATGAAACGCCCGGCAATACCGGGCGTTTTTAATGATATCAAATGATAAAAGTGATCTAATAAATGGTTGCCGTGTTGCGCTTCGCGGCTTTCCCACCCAGCCACGCAAACGGCAGGAATACAATCGTTGAAACAACCGAAAGCCAAAGCGGATGCGGGATCGTTACAACATTGGCAATATTTGCAACGGTCAGCACGATGCCCACGATCACAGCCTGCCTTGCGCGTTTTGAAATCGCCGATGCCACCAATCCCCCAAAAAAAGCGCCGACGGCATAACCCGCCAGCAAAAGCACCGCGGCCATTGCGGGGATAGACTCCATATAAATACGCATTGCTTCGGGATCGTCTGCGCTTACATTATCAGGAAACGGATAAAAATACCCAGTCAAAGTATGTGAGAGGGAAAATAATACGGCCCCGGCCACTACGCCTGATAATACGGCTAAGATTCGTGTCTTCATGGTAACAGTTTTATGCTAATATAAGCATTTCTTTAATTTTGCGAGGCAAAAACCAGACAAACCGGAGCACACAGCGGGATCATTTTTCCGGAAAACGTCAATTTCCCGTTGGTCTTGTCGATGTCAAAAATGACGATATTGTTTGTATACTGATGCGCAACAAGCAGATATTTTCCCGTAGGATCAATGGCAAAATTCCGCGGCCCCTGCCCCATCGTCTTCAACCGCTGCGTAAACCGGAGCCTGGCATCTGCTTGTACTGCGAAAACGGAAATGTCATTTGCATCGCCCCGGTTGGTTGCATAGACGAACCTCCCGTCTGGAGATATGTGGATGTCGGCAGCGCCGGTTTTTCCCCTAAAGCCATCGGCTACGACCGACGTTTCTTCGATTGGTTGCAGGTTTCCATCAGCATAAGCGAAAACTGTAAGCGTGCCATCGAGCTCCTGCAGCAAATACACGAATCTTCCGTCATTGCTGAATGTAAGGTGCCTTGGTCCGCTTCCCGCTTTCACTGACACAGTATTTTTCAGGACCAGGATGCCGTCGTCCGAATCCGGGTTGTAGCGATAGACATACACTTTATCGCTGCCGAGGTCGCTGGCCAGTACATATTTCCTATCGGGTGAAAACTGCACCATATGCAAGTGGGCACTTTCCTGTCGTTGTGCGTCAGGCCCTTTGCCGTCGATTTTTATGACCTGTATCGCCTCGTTGAGCGCACCGAATTTATTTTTCCTGAATACCGAAATACTGCCGCCTGAATAATTGGCGACGATCACATGACGGTCGTCATTGATAATGTAGCAGGGGTCTGCTCCGCCGGCATCCTGCGTACCCATGAAATCTATGCCGCCGTTTCCTTTATTAAAATAGAAAGCACTGACTTTGCTGTCTTTTCCATTTTCATTGACGCTGTAGAGAAACTGATTGTCATCAGATAACGACACGTAACTTGGATTGATTGTTTTATCTGAACTCGATAGTAATTTTAGCTGGGCATCGCGTGAGTCGAAGTCGAAAACATAAATCCCATTGCTTTCACAGGAGTTCGTGTAAGTCCCTACAATCAGTTTAAAATTCTGGGCCTTGGCAAAAGTGAAGGCCAATAATAAGGACAGGAAAATACTTTTCATCATCAACTGGTTTAGCAGATCAAAAGTAACGCTTTTGGCTTTACGGTTCCACTATAATATCCTGGCAAAATCACTGTACCCCTTTAAAAGTTTGCCGGCAGGTCACTTGCAACTCAACCAAAAAACATTACTTTTGGGCAAATTAAATCCCGTGTAACGGAATGCAGTTCAAACACCCTGAAATTCTTTATTTCCTTTTCTTACTGATTGTTCCAATCCTGGTACATTTATTCCAGCTCAGGCGGTTTAAGAAAGAATACTTCACCAATGTCCGCTTCCTTAAGGAACTCTCGATCCAGACACGCAAAAGTTCCAAATTAAAAAAATGGCTGTTGCTGGCCACGCGGTTACTGATCCTTGCTGCCATCATAATAGCATTCGCACAGCCTTTTTTCAAAGCGAAAGACAGCAACCAGGTGACAAACGAAATGTATGTCCTGCTGGACAATTCCTTCAGCATGCAGGTAAAAGGGCAAAAGGGCGAACTGCTGAAACGCGCCGTTGAGGATTTATTGGAGCATGTGCCCGAAAACCAAACCTTTTCGTTACTGACAAACTCGGAAACTTTCTGGAATACCGACATCAAATCAATTCAGAAAGATTTACAGAATCTCAAATACAGCGCAGCACCGTTTCAACTGGACCAGCTGATGGCCAAGGTCAAATCCCGGAAATCCAATTTCAACAAAGACATCGTCATTATCAGTGACGCCGCGGGCATCAGGGAAAAAGACCTGAAAAGCGTCGATAAGGATTTCAATACCTATTTTATTGTCCCGAAAGCCGAGCAGAAAAACAACATGGCCGTCGACAGTGTTTTCATCAACCAGACTTTGGATAAGTTTTACGAGATTGGGGTGAAACTATCAGCCTATGGTGAGCAGGAAAAAGAAACGCCGATCGCAATTTACAACAATGGTAAGCTTATTGCCAAAACGCTTATCCGCATGGACGGGGCACAAAAGACGATGAATTTCTCCATCCCGAAAGCCCAATTTAACGGGTATGTTTCGATCGAAGACAGCGGGATCAGCTACGACAACACCTTGTATTTCACGATATCGGACCCGAAGAAAGTAAACGTCATCAGCATAGGCGAAGCAGACAAGTCGGCGTTTCTGGGGAAGATTTTTACCGAAACCGAGTTCAATTACGCCAATTTCCCTATAGCGGCGCTCGATTACAACCTGTTGCAGAAGCAGGATGCTATCGTGCTGAACGAACTTAAGGACATACCACAGGCTTTACAGGCTACGCTCAGGTCATTTTCGGAAAAAGGCGGCAACATCGTGCTGATCCCTGCCGCGGAAAGTACGGCCGCGAATCTCAATGCGTTTCTGGCCAATTTCGGTTCGATTAAATTTGGCGCGCTGCAAAACACCGAAAAACTCATCACCCAGATTTCTTTCGGACATCCACTGTACAGCGGTGTTTTTGAGAAAAAAGCGGACAATTTTCAGTTTCCGCAGACAAAAGCCTCCTTTTCAGTCACCACAGCCAGTCCCGGCATTTTGAACTACCAGGATAAGAGCACCTTCCTGACCTCGCTGCAGAATCCGCTTTCCTCTGTGTACATTTTCAGCGCGCCAATCAACAAGGTCAACTCCAACTTCCAGAACTCGCCTTTGATCGTGCCCACGTTCTACAATATGGCGCAAAGCATACGCAAAACGGGCGCCGTTGCCCTGACAATCGGAAAAAATCAACCGTACCTCGTCGACGCGAAATTGGATAAGGACGATATTGTCGAACTTAGGAATATACAACAAAACGGTGAAAAATTCATTCCGATACAACAGGCACTCAACGATAAGGTAAAACTTACGTTCAACGATTATCCTCAGTCAGCAGGCAATTACGGTATTTTCAGGCAGGACGAACTGCTGCAGGACATCAGTTTCAATTACGACCGTACTGAAGGCAATCTCGCTGCCGCAGATGAAGAAATGCTATCCGGCTTTAAGGTTATTTCAGACGTGGAAACGGTTTTCGACACCTTGCAGACTGACCGGACCGACAATGAAATCTGGAAATGGTTTGCAGTACTGACGCTGCTCTTCCTGACTGTTGAACTTTTCATTCAAAAATTCGTAAAATGAACCTGATCATCCGAAAAGCCACGATTATCGATCCTGAAAGTCCTTTTCATAAACAAACGGTGGACATTCAGATCAAACAAGGTATGATCAGCGCCATCGCGCACGAAATCGACGCCATCGACGCCGAAGAGCTGATCCTGGAAAACCTGCACATTTCCCGCGGCTGGTTTGACAGCAGCGTGTGTTTTGGCGAACCGGGGTTCGAGGAGCGGGAAACCATCGCAAACGGCCTGCACGTCGCCGGCAAAAGCGGATTCACCGGCATAGCGCTGCAACCCAACACCAGTCCGGTGGTTGACAACCAGGCGCAAATCAGTTTTGTTCTGTCGAAAGCAACCGGCGCCGCCACCGATATTTTCCCGATTGGCGCACTGACCAAGAACAGCGAAGGCAAAGACCTTGCAGAGCTTTTTGACATGACGAATGCAGGAGCAACCGCATTCGGGGATTATGGTAAAAGCCTTGACAACCCTAACCTGCTCAAGATCGCGCTACAGTATGCGCAGGATTTTAATGCCCTTCCGATAGTATTCAATCAGGACAGCAGCCTCAAAGGGAACGGTGTCGCACACGAAGGCATCGTATCGACAAGATTGGGACTGAAAGGGATTCCTGCATTAGCCGAGGAACTGCATGTCGCACGAAACCTTTATGTACTAGAATATACAGGCGGAAAAGTGCACTTCCCGACGATTTCCACAGCAGGGTCTGTGGCATTGATCCGCGAAGCGAAAGCGAAAGGGCTACAGGTGAGTTGCAGCGTGGCGGCACACCATCTGACGATGACCGATGAAAAGCTGGACGGGTTCGATACACGATTTAAAGTATCCCCGCCTCTCAGAAATGAAGAGCACCTTAAAGCATTGATTGAAGGTGTTTTGGATAACACAATCGACATGATAACTTCAGATCATAATCCAATCGATATCGAGCATAAAAAAATGGAATTTGACCTTGCCAAAAACGGCACCATCGGGTTGGAAAGTATTTTCGGGGCATTGATGACGGTGCTGCCCATGGAAGCGGTGGTAAGAAAACTCACTTCAGGACGGCAATTCTTCGGGAAAGCGGCCGAACCCATCACGGAAGGCATTGCGCCCAATATCACGCTGTTCAATCCCGAAGGCAATTGGACGTTCAGCAAAGAATATATCTTGTCCAAATCAAGGAACAGCGCCTTTCTGGGGATGCCCATGAAAGGCAGGGTATACGGAGCCATCAACAACGGAAAATTAGTAATATGATTGATCAGGAAACCATCGATAAGGGCAAAACAGCCGCCATCACCAGTTATATCATGATTATCGGCGTCGTGATCGCGATGTCAATGAACGCGGAGGATAAAAACAGGTTTGCGTCGTTCCACATCCGCCAGGCTTTGGGATTGTCGCTGACATTCATTTCGCTCGGACTCATCATCAGCAACTTCGACAATATGATGATTGCCATGTCGATGTGGGTTTTCATTTCCATCCTCTGGGTGTACTCCATTTTCAGCGCCATCCGGGGTGATATGAGGCCCGTGCCGCTACTCGGGCAATTTTTCCAAAACGCATTCAAAACCATTTCATGAATTCATTGCACTACGTCGTACGCGAACCCAAAACGGTAAAAGAAAAAAATCCGCTGCTGCTGCTGATCCACGGTTACGGGAGCAACGAAGAAGATTTGTTTTCATTTGCGGCGGAGCTTCCCGAATCCTATTATGTCATTTCGGTGCGCGCGCCTTATGATTTGATGTATGGCAGTTACGCTTGGTATGCGATTAACTTTGATGCGGACCAGAACAAATTTTCTGATTATGCGCAGGCAAGGCAGTCCAGGGATTTACTGGTCGCATTTATTGACAAAGTAAAATCGGAATACCCGATAGATGAAAACGAAGTTACGCTGATCGGCTTTAGCCAGGGCTCCATTTTGAGCTATGCCGTGGCGTTGTCCTATCCCGAAAAAATCAAACGCGTGGGGGCATTAAGCGGTTACCTGAGTACGGAAATGCTGGCTGATGATTACAGTCGAAATGATTTCACCGGACTCAGCATGTTTATCTCACACGGCACCGCCGACCAGGTGATACCGGTCGAATGGGCCAGGAAGGCACCCGTCATCCTGACTGAACTCGGCGTGAGAAACGTATACCATGAATACCCGATTGGCCACGGCGTGTCGCCTAAGAATTTTTACGATTTACGGGATTGGCTGACGTCGACCTGAGTAGCGTCTCCGTTTGATTCGTAAGCTTATTGTTTCGGATAAATCAAAGTCTCCGCCGTCTCAAAATCAACCGACCTGTCATCATTGATAAAGTATTTTAGGATCACCTCACCCCAGATATCGGTATTGTTGAAATCGGCTATGATCCAGCGGTGGTTGATCACCTTGACATGGTTGATGATGAATTTCTTGCCATCAATCATATCAAAACCCACGTACTTATTGCCTTTCGGGTCGTCGTTGTACCCCACCAGCTTCTCTTTTACGTATGGAATCAGTTTCTGGTAATCCACAAACTCCCCGCCCGCCGTTTTCTCAAAGTAGTCCTGTGCCTGCTGGTTGGTTTCGTATGAAAAGTACTCGGCTTCCGACAATTTATTTTTGAGCATTGATACGCTGTCAGAAAGTACTTTCGTTGTTTTGGCCAATTCTTCCCTTTGAAAGCTATTTTCCTTGCTGTAGTACATGTAAGTGAAAATATTGACTAAAAGTGCCAGGATAAAAAGGTAAAGGAACAAGGATTTTTTCATGTTAAATATTGATTTCTAAATTGTCGTATGCTAGAAAAACGTTCTTAGGCAAAGTCTGCTGCACCGCTTCATGAAAACCAAAAACGTGGCTGATGTGCGTCAGGTAGGTTTTACCCGGATTAATCGCCCGGATAAAGTCAAGCGCCTCCTGCAAATTAAAATGTGTATCGTGTGGTTCAATCCGCAGCGCATTGATAACTAAAACGCGCAGCCCGGAAAGTTTCGCAAGTTCTTCGGGCGCAATGGTCTTGACGTCGGTCAGGTAGGCAAAATCATCGATGCGGTAGCCAAAAACCTGCAGCGTGCCATGGTGCGCGTTAATCGGGACAATCTGCTTTTTTCCGAAAATAAACGGCGCATCGGTCACCTCATGCACGTCAACTGACGGCGCGCCCGGATATTTGTTCTCCGTCTCAAAAATATAATCATACCTTTTCTTCAGGTTCTCGAGCACCCGGACGTGCGCGTACAGCGGAATGGGGCCCTGCCTGAAGTTAAAAGGCCGGATGTCGTCGAGTCCCGCAGTATGGTCAGCATGTTCATGCGTAAAGAAAATGGCATCCACGCGTGAGCAGCCTGAATGCAGCATCTGCTGACGAAAATCCGGGCCGCAGTCGATTACGAGCGAAGTATCTTCCCAGGAAATCCAAACCGACACACGAAGGCGTTTGTCCTTAGGATCAACACTATGGCATACAGGGTGGCTGCTCCCGATCACGGGGATGCCCTGCGAGGTGCCTGTGCCTAAAAAATATACTTTCAACCGAGTTAAATTTTCACAAAAATAAAACAATTATCTTTTGTAAAAGCCCCGTTTTGTTAACTTTGTAAAGTATTATAGTGATTGAAAAATGGATATTGAAATAAAATTGAAGGGTGACCGTGTCATCGAACAAATTCCTTCTACAAAAGACAAAGCACTGCGCATCAACCTGAATGAAAACATTTACGGGACATTTGCGGAAATCGGTGCCGGACAGGAAACGGTGCGTCACTTTTTCAGATCCGGCGGTTCTTCAGGAACGATTGCCAAAGCCATGTCAGCTTACGACAAGGATTTCAGCGATGCCATTTACGGCGTAGAGGACGATGGGCGTTACGTAACCGAAAGCAGGCTGAAGAAGATGCTTTCCCATGAGGTAAGCCTGATTGAAAAGCGCCTGAGCCGGGAAAAACATCCAAACAAATTGTTTTTTAGTTATGCCAATACTGTCGCGACTATTGACTTTGCCAAGCAATTCAAGGGGCACGGCTGGGTTGGGATCCGCTACCAGATCGAACCTGATGAAGACTACAATGAAATCATCATCCACATCCGTTTTAAGGAAACCGACGCCCGACTGCAGCAGGAGACGCTGGGAATCCTCGGTGTGAACCTGATTTATGGGGCGTTTTACAAATACAACGACCCGAAGAGATTACTGCGGTATTTGTACGACCACCTTGACAAGGACCAATTGGAAATCGACACAATCAATTTTTCCGGACCGCGTTTTGCCAATATCGACAACCGCCTGATGAGCCTCCAACTCGTCAAGAACGGTATGACCGACGCTGTGATGTTCGATCCCGATGGAAACAACATCCTTCCCGCGGCCATCCTATACAAGAAAAATATCCTTGCGCTGCGTGGCAGTTTCAGGCCCGTCACCAAAGTAAACATGGACATGTATGAGAAATCATATAAAATGTTTCTTGAGGAGAATAAGGTGGAGAAAGAAAATACGTTGGTGGTGTTTGAAATCACGCTTTCGAACCTGCGATCTGACGGGGAAATCGACGAAAGGGATTTCATGGATCGTGCTGAACTGTTGTGTTCATTGGGCCAGACTGTGATGATATCCAATTTTCAGGAGTATTATAAAGTGGTCGAATATTTCTCAAATTATACCAAAGCCCGTATGGGACTGGCAATGGGCGTGAACAACCTGGTCGATATCTTTGATGAGAAATACTACCGACACCTCAGTGGCGGTATTCTCGAAGCATTCGGGAAATTATTCTATCGTGACCTCAAGGTGTTCTTATACCCGATGCTTGGTGATGGCGGAGAAATCATCAATTCGGAAAACCTCAAAGTACACCCAAGGATGAAGGAATTGTATAAATTCTTTAAATTCAACGGAAAAGTGGTTGACATCGACGACTTCGATCCCCATACCCTTGAAGTGTTTTCACGCGAAGTGCTTAAAATGATTGTGAACGGGAAAAGAGGCTGGGAAGGTATGCTCCCGAGCGGTATTGCCGAGTTGATCAAGCAGCACCAGCTTTTCGGGTATGACCCAAACAAAGTGCTTGAAGAAAGTAAATAATGCGAAATAAACCCGTTATGGGGTATCGCCAGAAAACAAAGCCGGAGAATCACACTCCGGCTTTTATATTTACTATACACCGCTAACGGATTTGCCGTCGGCTATTTCAAAATCTGCCCGGCATGCTCCTTACTTTTCACATCGGTGATCACTTCGTCAATCATCCCGTTTTCATCAATAACAAATGTCGTGCGATGCAGCCCGTCGAACAGGCGCCCCATAAATTTCTTTGGTCCCCAAACGCCGAACGCGTTAATCATCGATTTGTCTTCATCGGCAATCAATGCGTAAGGCAGGTCGTATTTGGTCCTGAATTTCGATTGCTTTTTCACCGAGTCGGGACTCACACCGATTACCTCGTAGCCTTTCGCCAAAAACATCTGGTAGTTGTCGCGAAGATTACACGCTTCTTTGGTACACGTCGGCGTGTCCGCTGCAGGATAAAAGAAAATTACAAGCTTCTTTCCCTTATAATCTGACAGGGAACGCGTGTTGCCATCCTGGTCGATTCCTGAAAAATCCGGCGCCTTCTGGCCTTTTTGTAAAGTTGTCATGTTTATTTTTTGTTTTACTCCGCGTCGTCTTTTTCATTTTGCGGCACTTTGGTTAAGTTTGACGCCCTAAAGTTAGTGACACTTTACTGGAAACCCGTAACTTTAAACCCTAAACTTTAATCCTGCAATGACACAAGCCCAAAAAGCCCGGTTCGTTATGGAGAAACTCGATGAGCTTTATCCGAACATTCCGATTCCGCTTGATCATAAAGACGCCTATACGTTGTTGATTGCAGTATTGCTTTCAGCGCAATGTACCGATGTCCGTGTCAACCAGATCACACCGATATTGTTTGCGAAAGCAGACAATCCCTATGATATGGTGAAAATGTCGGTGGATGAGATTAAGGAAATTATCCGTCCCTGCGGATTGTCACCCATGAAATCCAAAGGCATTCACGGCCTATCGGAAATCCTGATTGAAAAATATGACGGGCAGGTGCCGCAAAGCTTTGAGGCCCTGGAATCGTTGCCCGCAGTAGGTCATAAAACCGCCAGCGTCGTGATGTCTCAGGCCTTTGACGTTCCGGCTTTTCCGGTTGACACGCACATCCACCGATTGATGTACCGGTGGGGTCTGTCGGACGGAAAAAATGTGGTACAGACAGAAAAAGATGCGAAGAAACTATTTCCGGAAAGCGCCTGGAACAGGCTTCACCTGCAGATGATATGGTATGGGAGGGAATATTCGCCTGCGCGTGGATGGCATCTTGAAAAAGATGTGATCACAAACACGATCGGAAGCAGGAAAATGCTGAAAATGCTGACTGAAAAACCAAAAAAGATTTAGTTTAAGTCCGCCACTCTTTACCATCGATGTCGTCGAAACCTATGACACCCTGGTTAATATCGTAATATAACTTATTTACTTTCCGGGGATAATTCCCTTCAAGGTCGGCCGCAGCCTGCGGAGACCATGACAAAAACAAACATGCAAAAAATAGGAAGAATGATTTTCTGACAGCCCTGAATTTGGTTAATGTAAAAATCCCGCCCGGTCAGAGACGGGGCGGGATTCCTGATCAATTAGCAATATTCTCGATCTTTAATTTACCTACTTTGATATAGCTTAACGCTTTCGAATAATTCAATAAAAAGGAAACTGTTTCTTTTTTAGGTTGCATTTTAGGAGTTGCTAGTGTTTTCTTAGAGTAAATTTTCGCCATAATGGAATTGTTTTGTTTCCATAACAACGCAGCAATTTTACCCTTAGTATTAGTTCGTTAAAATTATTTTATTTTTGTCAATAATCTTACGAAGGTTCATCAGCGCATACCTCATGCGACCCAAGGCCGTGTTGATGCTCACGCCGGTCAGGTCCGCTATTTCCTTAAAGCTCATATCCTGATAAATCCGCATCAGCAACACTTCGCGCTGGTCGTCAGGCAATTCCATGATGAGTTTCTGCAAATCTTTTTCAATCTGGTTTGTAATCATCCTGGCCTCGATATTCGGCTCGTTGTCTGACATGTAAGAGAAGACAGAATATTCCTCAGTGTCCCTCGACATCGGCATTTTTTTATTCCTCCTGAAATGGTCCACAATGAGGTTGTGCGCGATACGCATCACCCAGGGCAGGAATTTACCTTCTTCGTTATATGCATTGGATTTTAAAGTCTTGATAACCTTAATAAAAGTGTCCTGGAAAATATCATCGGCGATATCCCTGTCAGAAACTTTGGAATAGATAAATCCGTAGATTTTTGATTGGTGTCTCTTAATTAATGTAGCCAAAGCATTTTCGTCACCTGCTACATAGCTCTTTAATAATAAAGCGTCCGGGGTTTGAACATTAGCCATAAAATTAACTTTTTAGTTTTTGATTGAAAATTGAAAGTGGTGTTCTAAAAAGTAATTTTCTGTATAGGCCTTTTTGTTTAAGAGATTTGATTACAATCCAAATGTTGCGTAAAAAAAAATTAAATTCCAAACACTACATCAAAATTTAACACTTTTCCTGCCAAATAATAAAAAGTGCTTTCATATTGCTTAAGAAATGTCAGTTTAATCGGAAAATTGTAATCTTAAACATCATAAAGCCGTGCGGCGGTTATAATTTGAAATCAAGGTTTTGCAGTAGTTCGTGCCATTATGATTACCTTTGTAAAAATTGCTTTTTACCCCATGAAATCTGATATCGCTTCCGCAGAACCCAAGAAAAATATCATCATAAAAGGTGCCCAGGTGCACAATCTCAAGAACCTCGATGTCGCCATTCCGCGGAATAAACTCGTGGTAATTACCGGATTGTCCGGATCAGGAAAATCCAGTCTCGCATTCGATACGCTATACGCCGAGGGACAACGCCGTTATGTGGAAAGCCTCTCTTCCTACGCGCGCCAGTTCCTTGGAAGGCTTGACAAACCCAAAGTGGAATACATCAAAGGCATCGCTCCGGCCATCGCCATCGAACAGAAGGTCAATACGACCAATGCGCGTTCCACCGTCGGCACATCCACTGAAATATACGATTACCTCAAATTGCTTTTTGCGCGCGTTGGTAAAACGTTTTCTCCCGTATCGGGACGCGAAGTCAGGAAGGATACCGTAACCGACGTCATCAATGAAGTGAAATCGTTCCCGGTAGACAGCCGTTGGTTGCTACTGGCTCCGGTGTTCCCGGAGAAAGACCGGACGATTGAAGAAAAGCTTGGCGTGTTGCTGCAACAAGGTTTCGCAAGGATTTCGGTGGATCGGGAGCAGTTGCGTCTTGATGATCTTAAAGGCGTGTCGCTCGCGGGGAAAGAGATCATGCTTGTCGTAGATCGGATTGTCGTCAAGGAAGACGAGGAATTTTTTAACCGACTTTCTGATGCCGTACAAACCGCTTTTTATGAAGGAAAAGGCAAATGTGCGCTCCAAGACGCCGATTCGGGAAAGCGGATCGATTACAGCAATAATTTTGAGCTCGACGGAATCTCATTTCCTGAGCCGAATGTACACCTGTTCAGCTTTAACAATCCTTACGGTGCCTGCCCGGTTTGCGAAGGCTATGGAAATATCATCGGGATAGACGAAGATCTTGTGATTCCGAACACGGCCTTATCGATTTATGAAAATGCGGTGTACGCCTGGCGCGGTGAAAGCATGGGTTGGTACCGGGACGTATTGGTAAACAGCGCCTATCTGTTTGACTTCCCCATCCACAAGCCGTATTACCAATTGTCAGAAACACAGAAGGAACTGCTTTGGAACGGCAACAAACATTTCACCGGATTACACGATTTCTTTAAGGAACTGGAGGAAAAAAATTATAAGATACAAAACCGTGTGATGCTCTCACGCTACCGCGGAAAAACCAAATGCTATGCCTGTAAGGGCAAACGCTTACGGCCGGAAGCATCGAACATCAAGATTGATGGCAAGACGATTTCTGACTTGGTAGATATGCCCATCAAGAATCTAACGGCATACTTTAAAGGTTTGCAGATTTCTGAATTTGACCAGAAGGTAGCCCGTCGGTTACTGACCGAAATCAACAACCGGCTTGGTTTCCTGAGTGAAGTGGGTCTTGATTACCTTACACTGAACCGGAATTCCGCATCACTGTCAGGCGGGGAATCACAGCGGATCAACCTCGCGACTTCGCTGGGCTCAAGTCTTGTGGGATCGATGTATATCCTTGACGAACCCAGCATCGGACTGCATCCTAAAGATACCGAAAGATTGATTAAAGTCCTGCTTTCGCTCAGGGATCTGGGGAATACCGTCATCGTTGTGGAGCATGATGAAGACATTATGCGCGCAGCAGATGTCATTATTGATATCGGCCCCGAGGCAGGAACCCACGGCGGTCAGCTCGTTGCGCAGGGCGATTACGATACGATCTTAAAATCACAGTCCCTGACTGCAAAATACCTGAATGGTGACCTGGAAATCAAGGTGCCGCGCACACGCCGCAAATCCGGGACGTATATCGAGATTCTGGGTGCCAGGGAAAACAACCTTAAAGACGTAGATGTCAAATTTCCGTTGGAAATGCTTACCGTCATTACAGGAGTTTCCGGGAGCGGTAAAAGTACACTCGTCAAAAAGATCTTATTCCCGGCCATGCAGAAAAAACTGGAAGGCGTCGGTGAAAAAGCCGGCCAATTTACCGAAATGCGCGGCTATTACCATAAGATACAGCATATCGAATATGTCGACCAAAATCCCATTGGAAGGAGTTCACGTTCGAATCCAGTGACCTACATTAAGGCGTATGACGACATCCGCGATCTGTATGCCAAAGAAAAGCTGTCCAAAATCCGCGGCTACCAAGCCAAGCACTTCTCGTTTAACGTAGACGGCGGTCGTTGTGAAACCTGCAAAGGCGAAGGTTCGATCAATGTGGAAATGGTATTCATGGCCGATGTGCAACTGCCATGTGACACCTGTGGCGGCAAGCGTTTCAAGAAAGAAATACTAGAGGTTAATTTTGAAGGAAAGAACATCGACGACATCCTGACGATGACCATTGACGATTCCATTGACTTTTTCACCAGCGCAAAACAAACGAAAATCATCCAGAAACTGCAACCATTGCAGGATGTGGGATTGGGCTATGTTCAATTGGGGCAGTCCTCCTCTACCCTTTCCGGTGGTGAGGCGCAGCGCATAAAGCTGGCCTCCTTCCTGGTAAAAGGCGCCACAAAGGAAAAAGCATTATTCGTATTCGATGAGCCCACTACCGGACTGCATTTTCATGACATCAACAAACTCATGGCATCGTTTGATGCACTGATTGACAAGGGGCATTCAATTATCGTAATTGAGCACAACCTCGACCTGATCAAATGTGCCGACTGGGTAATCGACCTCGGACCTGAAGGCGGTGAGAACGGCGGTCATTTACTTGCCGAAGGTACGCCGGAAGACATCGTAAAAAACAAAAATTCCATAACCGGGAAATACCTTAAAGAAAAACTCTAACCCTGCGACTTCCGTTTTTTCTTTTTGATGGCGGTCTTGATTTGATGTGTTTCCTTTGCTTCATCGATAGAGTGCGAATGTTGCAGGCTGTCCTCTTTCTTTGACAATTCAGCGAGCAGCACGTAATACCGCTGCAGCACTTTCATTTCGGCTTCAGACAGGTCTTCCACATCGACAAGTCGGTTGCTGGCGAACTCGTGTGAAGCGACCAATTCGTTAAGCTTTAATTGTATCGCCATGGAATCCTTATTCTGCGCCTTCTGGATCAGGAACACCATCAGGAACGTTATGATTGTGGTCCCGGTATTGATGACCAATTGCCAGGTTTCCGAATAATTAAAAAAAGGTCCCAATACTGCCCAGATCAATACGATGGCAAAGGCGCCCAGGAAAGCGGGTGTGCTTCCGGTGGCTTTAGTGACTTTGGAGGCAAATTTTTCAAAAACGGACAACTTTTTATTTTCTTTTTTTTTCATGGGGATTGCTTTTAAAAGGAGGTTTTCAAGTTTTGCCTAAAGTACAAAAATTCGGAGTCATGGATCAGTGCAGGACGCGCTAATGCCAACCAATTTCAAATTATGACGTCATTCCAATTGCAATGAAATCTTATCTCAATTTGAGCTTTGACAGTGACTGGTCAATGACCGCGTTGATTTCCGACGAAATGGAGAACTTGTAATTGGCGAAGACATAGACTACCGTAATCAATATTGACTTTAGCGCAATGTTCAATATGGGATGGAACGGGAATTCCCAGAAATAAAACGCAAGGAATGTCACGGAAATGATGCCAAAAGACTTCAGCGTATTGATTGTAAACGGATACAGTCCGAGTTTTCTCACCACAAAATACAGTTTGACCGAATTGTACATAAAAACCGTAATCAGCGTCGCCAATGCCGACCCGTTAATGTAATATAAAGGTATCAGCAGCATATTCAGTCCGATCATCACAAAAACGGTCAGTACCCCTAAAAACAATGCCCAACGGTAGTATTTGGTATTCAGTATGATGGCGTTGTTGTTGCCAAGAATCACATCATAAAATTTTGACAGCCCGATCAGGAACACCGCCATTGTACCTCCGGCGTAATTGCCCGGAATGATAAGGTACATCTGGTGGATGTTCAGGAAAATCCCAAGCATGATCAATCCGCCGAATACCTGGAGCGTAATGGCACTTTTCTTATACAAATCATCGACTTCATCCATCTTCTGCTCGCTCATCAGTCGGGCGGTAATCGGGTAAATGATCTGCAACATGGCGCGACTGGGCACCGCTATGACGGTCGCAATGAAAATCGCAAGCGAGTATACGGCGTTGTCGTCCCATTTGGTGTAAAACGGGATCATCACCTTATCGAAATCCAGCAATAAGGTCGCTACGCTGCCTGAGACGATGATAAACATGGAGTACGTGAGCACCTCTTTCGCATTGTCGGGCAACAGCAACGTGAGCTTCGGCATACGGATCTTAAAGGCATAGGCCATCATCGCGAGCAGTTGGAGCGCATAAGCGGCAGCAAGGCAATAAATGAACATTTCCTGCCGCATGACACCCAGATGCACGGCGATAAGCATCAGCGTGACCAATATCCTGACAAGAACCTCACTGATTAAATTCCCGAAAACAGATTTCATGTGCACTTTCACCCAGGCGTAAAATATCTCAAAGTAAGCCATACAAAAGCCGATTACGGCAATGAGCCACATGTAGTGCCTCGCTTCGGGCTTTTTGGCCAGCAGGGAGGCAATCTCATCGTAAAATACATAGCCCACGCAGCAAATCGGGATGATAAGCAACAGCGGAAGCCACAGCATAAAACTCATGAAGCGTTCGCGCTGCTCCTCGGATTTGCAGTAGGCAAAAAACCGGATCAGGGAATTGTGTGCACCCAGGGCCATGATAGGCATCAGGATATTGGCCGCGGAAAGCAGGAAACTCACGATCCCATAGTTCGTTTTCGACAGGAATGTCGTGTACAGGAACATTGCATTGATCGCACCAATCCCGAAACCGAAATAAGTGATGACCACGTTGCTTGCCGATTGACGGAGTACGATTCCCATTATTCGCCGCAGATGTTATTGTAAAAATCGACCATTTCGGGGATGTTCTTTGACGTGAATTCCTTGCTTTCGATTTTTTCTATTAATTCGGGACAATCTTTGAAATAATCCTTTGTCATTTTTTTCCAATTGAAAAGCCCCCAGAGTTTTCCCGCATATTCGTCATTTTCCCGTTTCAGGTAAAATGTGACATTTTCGATATCAGGGTCGACGTACTTACGATCAAGCCCATAGTCATTAGGTTGGGAATGCACTTTTTTAGCAACCCTTCCGTAAAGTGTCACTGTGCCTTCACTGAAAACCTTCAGTAAAACCGGATGGAAGTCATTGCTTCTGATGGTGACATACCGATACTCGTGCTGAATATCGTCAAGCATTAAAAATATTCCTTTGCATTTAGTTTCATTCCAGATATCCGCTTTTCCCTTAGAAGAAATTCTAAACTTTATGACATCATGATCCTTGATGATACCCTGTTGTACAATCTGTCCGTAATCCTCAAATTGCGTACTGCCATTCACAATGAGTGTAGCCTCTGTGTCCTGTGCAAAAAGATTGGCCTGAAAAAGGAAAACAAGAAAAAAAAGAAACTTATCCATTTGCCTTTTTTAATAATGACGCCAATTTTGCTGTCAGTTGCTTACGCGAATATTGTTGCAAGCCTACCGGGTACACCTTCAGGTTATTTTCCCTGTAAAGTTCGTAGTACGCTAAAATAGAACCTTTTAGCGATGCTTTCTGATCATACGTAAAAAACTTCCCTGTATTGGTCTCTTTTAATATCGAAGCAAAATCGGAACCTTCCGGGCCAATACCGATTATCGGCCTTTCGGAAACCATGTATTCGAATAGCTTTCCGGGAATGATGCTTTTGGTATCGTCAGAATTGATTTCGATCAACAGTAAAACCTGAGCACTTCTTTGTTGCTTAACAGCTTCGGAATGTGGCACATATCCTAAATTATTTAAATAGGAATCCAAACGGTGTTCGGAAATGGAATCCAGGACTTCCCGGCTCACAGCACCAATTAGTTTTAATTCGAAATCATTTGCGAAAGCGGAATGTTCCAAAACCAGTTCGCTTAATGATTCCCATAAAATCCGCGGGTTCCTTTCTGATAAAAAAGAGCCAATGTGTGCAAGTGAAAATTTTGCATCCCGCTCAATTTTACCGATAATTTCGGCATCATAACCATTTGTGATGACTTCGATGGGCCTGGAAGTCAGCGAACGGAACTCGGTTTTTGTAGTGTTGCTGGTCACTAAGACGGTATCGGCGGCGGTTAACACTTCACGCTCAAGCTTCTTGTGTTTTCCTGATGCGTAGGAAGATAACTTCAACGCTTTATGATATCCGATCGTTGTCCAGGGATCTCGAAAATCGGCAACCCAGTTCACCGTAAATTCCTTTTTTAATCCAAGTCCGATTAAATGCAGGCTGTGCGGTGGCCCGGAAGTGATGATGGTGTCAATATTGTTGTCCCTGATGTATCGCGACAGGTATTTCACGGACGGCTTCACCCAGAGGACACGCGCGTCAGGGATAAAAAGATTGCCGCGCACCCAAAGCATCAGCCGTTCCAACACGGATTGTTTCTTTTGGTGTGGAATAATTCCTGAACTCAGTTTGCGGCTTTTCTTTCCTGAAAAAGCTGTTGCGAGTCCGTATGGTTCGGTGATTTTATGCTTCAGGATGATGGCCCTGTCGGTCACGTCAGCCAGCAACCCTTCATCGACAATCGGATACGTAGGGTTTTCAGGGACGTATACGATCGGCGTAATGCCAAAATCGGGAAGATATTTTACGAATTTAAGCCAACGCTGCACTCCGGGACCACCGGCTGGCGGCCAATAATAAGTGATGATCAGTACTTTTTGCGGCCCGGTATCCAATAGTCTTAATTTAGGCGGATTGGGTTTTCCTTTTGTTTTCGATATATATTCCGCCAACCAACAGCAGCAGCATCAAGCCCGCACTGACGAGTGAGATCATACTGCCCGTCTTTACCACCTGCGGTTCAAACCTGAATTCCACCGTGTGTTTTCCGGCAGGAATCTCCATGGCACGCAATACATAATCAGCACGGAAATGCGGCGAAGCTTTCCCATCAATGTAGGCATTCCAGCCTTTAGGGTAATAAATCTCAGAAAATACCGCAAGTCCGTTTCCGGTGTTGTTCGTAGCATATTTAAGGTAATTCGGTTTGGACACCTCAAGCCTGATGGTTGCAGTGCTGTCTTTGGCGAAATTCCCGGCTTTCAGTTCGGGGAAAGCGGCGGTGTTGACTACTGCTTCATTCTTAAGGTCATCTTTGGCAAGCGACTTCATTTCATCATCTGCGGAAGCGACGGTTTTCACTGAAGAGACAAACCACGCATTGCCATTTGCAAACGGATTGGTCACCGGAAGTTCGCCGTCACGCGTGGCAACGATCAGGTATTTTACATTGAGGAGGTCTAACGCCGGAATACTCGTTTTCAGGCTTAATGTCTCCGGGTCAATGATTTCAGCGAGTTTGCCCAGCTTTGTATCAATCTGGTAATCGATGACTTCATCGAGTCTCCTTGGCCGTACCGCGCTGTATCCGCCAATGGATTTATGGAAATAAGAGGCTTTCGCCTGCATCCTGCCCTGAATGTCATACACGCGGTAATTGCTTTTGTCTTTGAGGATTTCCTGATCGGCCTGTGTCGGCTCAAACGGATGTTCCACCTGATACTTGTCGACAAACTTGTCACTCGCGACGTACCTTTTATCCACCAGGACCAAGTCGCCAACCATCAGTACGCCCACAAGAATGACGGCAAGCACGTTCGACAGTTTACCCTTCATATGCATCCATAACACACCGCCAGCGACCAGGATAAGCAGCAGGGAGCGCCACAAATCAGCCGAATACAATGCTTTCCTG